>JAPLIS010000002.1 GCA_026388985.1 Candidatus Babelota bacterium
AAAGCGCAAGCAGAAAATAGACAGTAAGCAAGAAAAATAAATATATAAGTAAATGGAAGGTTTAGAGTATGAAAATAATCAAATATTTTAGTGTAGTTACTGCATTGGCTACTGCCTTAGGGCCAGTGGTGAATGTGCAAGCAGGCCCTGGACAGTCACGTCTAGCCGGTGATCTATGGGAGATGCAAAGAGAAGGACGCGAGAAAGCTGCTCGATTACAGAGAGAAGAATACGATAAAGCTGCTCGATTACAGGCAGCAAATGAGGCACTGTTAATGGCGGCTGAAAGTGGAAATCTTACTGACGCAATTGAAGCGGTGGGTGCTGGAGCAAACGTTAATGTGGCTGGTCAAAGTGGACAGACCCCGTTATTAATAGCTAGCCACCAAGGGCATATCGACATAGCACGCTGGTTGCTTGGAGCTAACGCAGAAGTTGATAAGGCTACTCAAAATGCAGCGACCCCATTATTCATGGCTAGCCAAGAAGGTCATACTGAAATAGTAAAAATATTACTTAATGCTAAAGCAGAAATTGATACAGCTGATTGCGAGGGAGCAACCCCATTATTCATGGCTAGCCAAAACGGCCACACTGAAATAGTAAAAATATTACTTGGAGCTCAAGCAGAAGTCGAAAAAGCTAACCACAAAGGATGGACCCCATTATTACAAGCTAGCGGACAGGGGCATATCGATATAGTAAACATATTACTTGGAGCTAAAGCAGAAATTGATAAAGCTGATCGTCAGGGAGTGACCCCATTATTACTAGCTAGCCATCAAGGGCATACTGAAATAGCAACAATGTTACTTGGCGCTAAAGCAGAAGTTGATAAAGCTAATCAACGTGGCGCGACCCCATTATTGCTAGCTAGCCAAGAAGGCCATGCTGAAACAGCAAAAATACTCGTCTTTAATGGAGCAATATCATCTGGCCGTGAGTCTATAGCTATGAAAGCAATTATTGACCAAGTGCAAGAAGCGCGACGCACTGTTGCCAATCAAGATTGGTTATTGGAAGATGTGCCATTATCTGAGTTTTTACCAAAAGTTCTTGAAGACTTAGTTGGAGGCTATATAGATCCACTTGCAGGGGTACATGATGAGCAATTACGCAGACTTATGAGAGAGCAGGTTGTAAAAAACAGAACGGATCGGCAGGCGCAAGAAAGTGCTGCAGCTGCGCAACTGCTAGAAAAGGCAAGAAGAAAATAGGTAGTAAGCAAGAAAAATAAATAGACAAGACACGTAACATAAAGAACAGAGTTGGTGTAATAAAGTGCGCCAACTCTGTTCGTATAGTGTGAGCTATAAAAACAAATAATAGTACGAGTCATAAAAACAAAATAAATGGAAGGTTTAGAGTATGAAAACTATCAAATATCTTATTGCCGTTACTGCATTGGCTACTACTTTAGGGCCGGTCGTAAATGTGCATGCGGGCCCTGGACAGTCTCGTCTAGCAGAAGCTCGATTGCAGGAAGCGAATGAGGCACTGCTAGCAGCCGCTCGCAGTGGAAATTTGAATGGCGCAATTAAAGCGGTGGGTATTGGAGCAAACGTTAATGTGACTGATCAAGATGGCCAAACTTCGTTATTTTTAGCTAGCCAAAATGGGCATGCTAAAATAGTGGCAATGTTACTTGAAGCAAAAGCAGAAGTTGATAAAGATAGGTATTATCATGGGCAGACCGCATTATTAATGGCTAGCCAAAATGACCATACTGAAATAGTGGCAATGTTACTTGGAGCGAAAGCAGAAGTTGATAAGGCTCGTCGTCGAAGTGACGCGACCCCGTTATTATTAGCTAGCCAAAATGGCCATACTGAAATAGCAAGAATGCTAGTTGAGGCTAACGCAAAAATTGATAAGGCTAGTAAAGATGGAGTGACCCCGTTAGGAGTAGCTAGCAATAAAGGTTATACTGGAATAGTGGCAATGTTACTTGAAGCTCAAGCAGATGTTGATCAAGATAAGTATTATGGACAGACTTCATTATTCATGGCTAGCAGAAATGGCCATACTGAAATAGTGGCAATGTTACTTGGAGCGAAAGCAGAAGTTGATAAGTCTCGTCGAAGTGACTCAACCCCATTATTAATGGCTAGCCAAAATGGCCATACTGAAATAGCAAGAATGCTACTTGAGGCTAATGCAAAAGTTGATAAGGCTAGTAATTGTGGAGAGACCCCATTAATAGGAGCTAGCCAAAATGGCCATACTGAAATAGCAACAATGTTACTTGAAGCCAAAGCAGAAGTTAATAAACCTGATCAATGTGACGCGACCCCATTGTTAATGGCTAGCCAAAATGGCCATACTGAAATAGCAATAATGTTACTTGGAGCAAAAGCAGAAGTTAATAAGGCTAATCACCGTGGAGAGAACCCGTTATCATTGGCTATCAAAGAAGGCCATACTGAAACAGCAAAAATACTTGTCTTTAGTGGAGCAATACCATCTGGCCGTGAACCTAGAGAAATGCGACCAATTATTGAACAAGCGCAAGAAGCTCGCAAAGAATTACTACAAGCTGTCGCTGAACAAGAGCAATTAAAACGTGGTTTGAAAAGCTTACCCAGCTTTCCTGTTGCCGCCGTTCACGCATTATGCTGCGATTATGCTGCCCCTTACTGCCAAGATCCATTTTTGCAGCAGGTGGTTGATCTAGTAAGAATAAAACATGATCAAAAACCTGATGCTGTTTGTGTAGTGCAATAGTAAAGCGCAACTAGAAAATAGATAGTAAGCAAGAAAAATAAACATACAAAACAAGTAACATATTCTTACCGCTAGGCTATTATCCTGCTATACTTAGTTATTCAGCCATGCTTATTAAATAGGTATTGTTTATGAGGGAATAGTTTTTTTATAGTAGATTTTTATATGTGATTATAGTTGCCTATTATATAGGTACTTAATTTTACTTAAATGGATAGCGTGTGAAAGTAGCAGTATTAGTGTCAGGTGGGGTTGATAGTTCAGTTGCTTTGCGGCTATTGCAGCAACAGGGTCATGACGTCACTGCTTTTTATCTTAAAATTTGGCTTGAAGATGAGTTAACCTATCTTGGTGAGTGCCCATGGGAAGAGGATCTTGCCTACGCGCGCGCTGTATGTGCCC
Source organism: Candidatus Babelota bacterium (assembly GCA_026388985.1). Taxonomy (GTDB): domain Bacteria; phylum Babelota; class Babeliae; order Babelales; family Vermiphilaceae; genus JAPLIS01. The sequence continues at coordinate 3,127 of JAPLIS010000002.1, forward strand.
AGGCTGGCGTACCGCTAGAAATAATCCCTCTGCAAAAAGAGTATCATGAGCAGGTTGTCAGTTATACCATTGCTTCGGTAAAGGGAGGTAGAACACCTAATCCTGATATGCTCTGCAATAAACGTATTAAGTTCGGTATGTTTTTTAAGGCTATTGATGATAGTTTTGAAAAAATAGCTACGGGGCATTATGCTCAGGTGTTTGAAGATGAAGGACGTTTTTGCTTAAAGCGGGCGCCGGATCCCATCAAAGATCAGTCCTATTTTTTATCACAATTAAGCCAAGAACAGTTAAAACGAATTCTTTTTCCGCTGGGGCATTTGCATAAAAGTGAAGTGCGTGACTTAGCTAATCAGTTTGATTTATGCAATAAAGACCGTAAAGACAGTCAAGGTATCTGTTTTTTGGGTAAATTAAAGTTTAAAGATTTTATTAAGCATTACCTGGGTGAGCGCTCAGGAGATATGATTGAATTTGAAACACATACCGTTCTTGGTGAACATGGGGGTGCCTGGTTTTATACTATCGGCCAGCGTCAGGGGCTTGGCTTGGCAGGTGGACCATGGTATGTAATTGCTAAAGATATGGCTCGCAATTGTGTCTATCTTTCGCGGCATTATTATGAACCCGATAAGCAGCGGGATACGTTTACTATTGAAGAATGTAATTGGATTTCTCAGGTGCCGATTAATGGACATGTGCAGGTTAAAATGCGACATGGGCCACAGTTGTGTGATGCGTGGATGGTGTTAAAAGACAACAATGAGGCTCATATAACGTTGGCGCAACGTGACCAGGGAATTGCGGCCGGGCAGTTTGCGGTACTCTACGATGATAGTGGCATATGTATTGGTGGCGGAGTGATAAAACAGAATAATATGGTTGATGATGAGCTGATGGGTGCACGTGAAGATTAATATCGATTTTTTTAAAAAATTACCGGCGCGTGAAAAAAAAATAACTATTTCGACCCTTTTTACGTTATTGCGTGTTTTTTTAACACCCTTTTTGGTATTATTTATGGTTAAAGGGTGGTGGGGCTTTGCCTTGTGGTGTTTTTTTATTGCCGCATTAACTGATACGTGTGATGGGAGTTTGGCCCGATGGCGTAATGAACAAACATTATTGGGAGCTTGTTTAGATCCGGTTGCAGATAAAATAGTAATTGTAGCATCTTTTTTTACGCTTGCTTGCATTAATAATCCCGTATTTGTGGTGCCCCGTTGGTTTGCGTTTTTAGTATTTATTAAAGAAGTAGCATTGTTAACAGGTGTTATATGCTTGTATATGCGGTATGGGTATATCAAGATAGAGCCCACTCGGTTTAGTAAAATGAGTACTGCTATACAAATGTGCTTTATAGGCTGGCTTTTTGCTTGTTATTTTTTTGATTGGATGCCTCTTAAAACATATGTGGTGATGTTGGGAGTGGTTATGGTGATGGTGTTGGGATCATTGGTGCAGTATGCCTATATAGGTATGTTATTAAGAAAAAATAAATAAAAAAAAGTATATAAAAAAAAAGAGTATATAAAAGGGGTGTGCTAGGCATGAATATATACTATACAAAACATATAAAACACTATACAAAACATATAAAAAAAACGGTGCTTGTGTTGGCTCTTGGTTCTTTTTGTTGTATGGTTGCTAATCAATTTGTAGTCAAAAAACAGGAAAAGCCTAAAGAGCTCTCTCGTTCTAAAGTGCAAGAAGCATGCTGTTGCGACATAGCTGATATGCTTCATGAGTTGCCGTTACTATTAAAACAGGTGGCCACCATGCAAGAACTAGGTATGAAACATCTCTGTGGTTTTTTTCAGGGAGATAAAGCTGCTTTTATAGAATCGGCAGATAAGGAAAAGTTGCTTAAAATGCATAAGCAGGTTACTGAAATGTGCGCATACTTAAAAGAGATTAATAGCAAGCTGGCAGAACAGACAAAAAATGTACAGGCTCTTTAGTAAAGAGTTAAAAAATGAATTTTTGCCGGATTTATCGGTATAATTTAGCAAACATCATTTTTCTGGTATGATGAAAAAGGTTAGTTTTTATATTTAATGTAATTTTATGAAAAGGATCTACAATGGCTGGGTATAATCGCATTGTATTAGTGGGCAATCTTACCAGGGATCCCGATTACAAACAACTTTCATCAGGGCAACCTGTGTGTCGCCTTGGTTTGGCCACTAATCGTCAGTTTAAAAATCGCCAAACAGGCAACTTGGTACAAGAAGTGTGCTATATTGATGTTGATGTTTGGGGTGTGCAGGCGGAAAGTTGCCGTCAATATTTACAAAAAGGACGTTCAGTTTTAATAGAAGGTCGCTTAAAGCTTGATTCATGGGAAGATCAGGCGGGGCAATCGCGTTCAAAACATTCTGTGGTTGCTGATCGTGTGGTGTTTTTGGGCTCAGGAGCAGGGGCTACTGATATCGAAGGCTTAGAAAATGCTGGTTATGAGCAATCATCAAGCAAAAAACAAGAACCGCAAAGTGCGCTAGAAAGAGATTTGTTGAGTCAGATTGATCAGATTAAAGGGCGTGCTGTTAAATCAGCTGAACCGGTTAGACGAGTAAGACCAGCTGAGCAATCAAGATCAGCTTCTCAAGCAGCAGCGCAAGAGCAGTTTGTTGGGGGCGAAATGAACTTTAAAGATGAGCCACCATTTGAAGATGATTTGCCTTTTTAGTAACTGACATTTTTGAATAGTTATTACTATTAAAAGCAGTTTGGTAAAAGCAGTTTGGTTTTTCCAGGCTGCTTTTTTTATGTGCTTTTCTTATGAATGTTGCGAATATTATTGACTATAAGAAAATAAATATGCAATAGTTACTATAATTAGATACGAGTAAGATAACCGTTTTTAAAGATAGGGGGTTAGCAATGAATAGGCATAAGATAGGTAAGATAGGTATTGTAGGTTTTTGGTGTATCAGTTTAGTGTATGCTCATGACGTGTGTGCCCAATTAGTACACAAAACAATGATACTTTCATTTGATAGTCCTGTGCAAGATACATGGTTTAAAAAGGCAGTTGATGCATCTATGTATATGTGGGGAGATATGCGTGCGATGATCAGAGATGAGAGTGCTCTAGATGTTGGTGGCTCTTTGTATGTTGCATTAGATGCGATGGTGGGGCGGTTGGCATATGCAGATTTTTGCCTTGAGCGGTTAGATCAGGACAATCGTGAATTGTATGGGCAAGATGTTCTCTACCTGACCCGTATACTGGAAAAAATTGCATCAGAATGTGAGCTGTTAAGGGACAAAGTACTTACGGCGGATCACCATCACAATACTGATCATGCTGATAGCGATCGTATTGCATGTATGCAGCATATGTTGGCACGAGTGCGTAGTACGCTCGCATTAAAAAGTGATATATACTTGCGTACATCAGGAGATACTGCTGTGCGACCAAGCGGGCTATTATAGTGCTATTTCCAATCCAAAAGATACATTTTCTAAAGATGATTTAAATATACGCTTGCCGCTTACGGGAATATTGGCAAAAAAGCCTAATCGCGGCCCACATACATGATTTTCTTTGGTAAAATCATATTCTATGAATATATGTATGGTATGCATACGCCAGCTTTGAAGTTCTGGATCACTATTAACGACGAAAGAATCAAAGATGCTAGGATCTGCTGGAACAATATGATCAGCATTTTTGTGTGCATATGAGTAACCGGTAAGCAGAGAAAGACGACGACAAAGATGGTCTGCTTTGATATAAGTGCCACTTATCCATAGGGTGCCTGCATCAACAGTAGCGCATCCATGAGCAAGCTTAATAAGACCACTTTGGCGCATGGCAGTTTTCATTCTGAGGTCATAGGATCTTTTAAAAAAAGGTAATACCTCAAGATGGGCGCCGATAGATAACCATTCATAGCACCCAATAGCAGCATCTGCTGAAAGGGGGATACCCCAGTGTTTATTATAGCCATAGGGAAGGGAAAAGAGTTCATGTTGGTTTTTTGCTTTACCTGTAGGCACCAGCACGCCCCCTTTGAGGGTAACATCTACAAAGTCAAGGACTCTAGTGTCTTGATAATTCAGGGCCCATCCTAGCATGATGCTTACATCGCCAGCATGGGTACCATTAAGCGGCTTTTGCGATAGAGTGTATCGTGATAGTATCTGCTCAAAAGAGTTTAAAAAGGCAACCCATTCAGGTGTGTTTTTATTAAAAGAACCTTCTTGAGGAGTTAAATCAGTCATGCATAAGGGCTCTAATTGTAACTTTCTGATGGGTACATGGGCTTGTATAAACAGGCCGTGATTAAGATTGTGCGTATACGTAGCGTTAAGCTCTATGGTGCTAAAGGTGCCATCAAAAGAGAGGGTTCCTTCATTGCCAGTGGCAGGAAGTTGTGTTAGGTCTTGAATAATCTGGTCTAAAGGATGTGCAGCGTCTTTAAGGGGTACATGTACGCCCAGTTGATGCATGTTGTAGGGGCCATATATATTTAATACATTCACCTTTTGCCCGTATTTGTTAAAACCGGTACTTGTACGTCCGCCACCAGCTTCAATATCGAATGAAATAAGGCCCGGTTTTTCAAATCGTGGTTCGGCAAAAAAACGGGTTGCGCGATAAAAGTGGGCATTGTCAAGAGCTTCAAGATTAAGAGACCCTAGGGTTACTAAGATTAAAGCTTTATATATAAAGCAGTATTTTTTGTTATTCTTCACCGTGTTATTCCTTTATTGCCGATTATTTGAGTAATGGTATACTAATTAGTGAGATATATAAGTGTATATTAATGTAGGGTATTATAGCATGTGTAACGAAAAAAAAATAAAAAAAGAGTGTTGTTCTGGTCACGAAAATCAATATGATTTTGTGGATAGAAACCAAGAGCAAGAAGATACGCAAGATGTAGAATGTGATGTAGATGGTGATGATCACGCAATAGATGACTGCTGCCAAGAACTGATTGATGCAAAAGACAAGTACACTCATTTATTGGCTGATATGCAAAATTTTAGACAACGTGTAGATAAAGAGCGTGTACAGTGGTCAACAGCTGCACAAGTAGATATCCTTAAAAAATTATTACCTATTGTTGATAATTTTGATAGAGCTGTACAAGAAGTTGCTAAATCAGGCATCGATAATCAATCGGTTGCTGGTTTTATCATGATTCATAAAGCATTGCTTAAAATGTTAGCATCTACTGGTGTTGAGCCAATTGCCGATATTTCTACGTTTAATCCTGAAAAGCATGAAGCAATTGTTCAAGTTGATTCGGCTAAGCATTCTTCAGGAGCTATTGTTGATGTGTTAGAAAATGGTTATATGTTCAAGCAAGAAGTAATTCGGCCAGCAAAAGTAAGTGTTGCTCGGTAATTAATTTTTTGTAAGATTAAGATATTTATAAGATATTTTTTTATAATATATTGTTTTTAATAAAAGATCCCTGCCAAGAGGCAGGGATCTTTTATTAAATGGTTACTTTTGTTTCTTGTATGATTACTTAGTGTTAGGATCCATCGCTAATATAAATTCAGGTAACGTATACTCCCCTTCAGGAATATATGTTGGATGTATAGGGTCTATCAAAAAGAGATCCTCTATGCGTTTATGCGCAGATAATGAGTCTTTATATTCAGGTTTTAATATATTTTGTAAAAGTGATCTGTTATAAAACTGATCGTGCTTAACGAGTATACGTGCTTGTTCATCAACTATAGTGTTGATATCAGCCATGCACAATGCTTGATTACTATCTACAGGTGTTGATACTGGTTCTTGGTCAACTGTTTGAACAGGTGCTTTCTCTAATTCTTGTTCTTTTTGTTTTTGAGCAAGCTCTCGTGCTGCCTTACGTTCTCTGCGAGCACTATTTTGAAGCATTTTTTTGTATGCTTTTTCTGTATTTTTTGTTTCTTTTTGGGCGTGAATATTTTTTTCAGGGCTTCTGTCTTTAACAGACTCTTTTTGTTCTTGAGTTTGTTTTTGATTTTGTGCTTGAGTTTCTTCTTGATTACACGGTGTTGGCTGTATATCAAGAGGCATAATCATTGCTAATGGTTCAGGTTTTTGATCAGCTTTTTGTTGTATTAATGCGGATATTGCATGTAGACTCTGAGCGCGTTGTGTGAAATAGGGATGAGTAGATTCTATCTGCAGAATACGATCGCAGTCATTGATTTTTCGTAAACAGGTGCTCAAAGAGGTCTCTCCCCGCTCGTTGGTGGTAGTAATATCAGCACCAGCTTTTAAAAGTAATGCAACCGTGGAAAGATCATGGGCAGCAACAGCTTTGTGTAATAAGGTATTGCCAGCATTGTTTTTTCGATTAATATCAGCACCAGCTTTAATAAGTTGCAAGGCTATATCAAGTTTTACTTCTGCTGAGCTTGCAACAGTGCCGCTATCAAAAGCAGTCATTAATGGCGTTTGAATTTCATTTTTTTCTGGAATAAATGTTACTGTATGTATTGTAGCGTTATTTTTAAGAAGCAGTGCAACTAGCTTGGCATTTTGTTGTGTAATAGCCATAAACAAAGGAGATATGCCACCAGTGCCTAATGTATTAACATCAATACCGTTTTCAATCAGCCAGCATACAATTTCATTTCGCTTATAGTAAATAGCTTTAATTAATGGAGGCATACAAAAACAACCTTCTTGGTCGTGATATCTTCTGCCATCATTGAGATCATTAAAGAGAGTTTTATGTTGCCTCAATAGTGGCTTAAGTTTATCAAGAGCTCGAGTAGGGTTTTTTTCTGTTTCTATTATTTCAAAGACTTTATTGACATTCTGGTGTGCTTTTTCAGCCTCTATGCGTTCATTGGTAAATCGGGGATTGCCCGCCTTCAATTTTGCTTGGAGCCGTTCTTTTGTTGAAGGCTTACTTGCGCAAAAGAGTGCAAGAGGTGTGAGTGCCAAAAAAATAAAAAAAACGAGGGTTTTTTTCATATAGAAACCTTTCTTTGTTATTAAAAGTAGCGTTAAAAAAGCCTTATTGTTATAATAATAACTTTTTTTTAAAAAAATAAAAATGCCCCAACAATAAACATAGAGGCAAAAAATAAGATGTTTTTTGTGAGCGTGGTGTGGTGTGAGGCTAGATACGTTCAGAGTGCTATCTTTATTTTAATATCCCTATGATCACCTCTATTAAAATTAAAACGATAACAAGCACTGAAAGGATATCTTCACGGATAATATCGATGCGATGTTGGTAGGTGCTTTGAATGTCGTGAATAATAGATAGCTTGCGGTCAATGCCGCTACGCCAATTGCCCAGGTCAAGTTTTTCAACCAATAGTTCATATAGTTCAGAAAAATAGGGTTCACCTACTACTTTGATGCTGCTTTCTAGCCGTTCAGTTATAACAGAAATATCCACTTTAAGTTTGCCGAGTAGTTCAATAGGGTCACTGCTCGTCATATTAAGAAAAGGGAGATATGATCGCCAAGAAGGGTTACGCCCTTCACCTTCATAAATAGTATTTAACCGTTGATCGAGGAGGCGGTCAAAGTATTGTAATTCAACAAGTTGTACGTTGGCAAATTCAAAAAAATCTAAAATTTCTTCATATTGTTTGTCGTAAATAAAAGCAGTTTCAGTGTCTATGACTATCAAATCACCGCGAAAATAACCGATTCCGTCATCTAAAATTTCATTTTTTTGTTCCTCTGATAAAGCGACTTGCTCAAAGCGTAATGTTGAAACAATAATGCCTCCAAACATTTTTTTTAATTCTTGTACGTCGATTTTATCAGGAATTGGGTTAATTTGCATAACCATATATGAAGTATGTGTCTGAAAAAAGCGAGCTTTGCTTACTTCTGATTCTATTTTTTTATAGATTGATCGGGCATCAATAATGCTTTGTTCTTGGTATTGGTTGTGAATTTCGTTAAATTGTTCGCGAAGATTAGATAATGTGTCAGCAAAGGGTATTTTATACGTGATAGATATAGCCCCAAAGTTATGAATTTTGCATCCTATATTTTTATTGCTTGCGTGAGGATGAGGCAATTCAATAGTGAGGGGTATGTGATAATTTTTAAAATGCTTGGGGAAGGGTAGAGGAATAGTGTTAACTGCTCGCAATTTACTGACATTGTCAAGATGTATATCATCTCCAATGTCAAAAGCATGAAAAATAAAAATATTGCCAGAAAATATATGATCAATATCGATTATTGTGGCTATTTTTTGTTCCATATATTTTCCTGATTTTTCTCTTTTGTTTAGTGTATATCCTATTGTTTTAAGCATAGATTAGGCAGGCAAAAGAGGCAAGAGTGTTTTATTTGTTGCATTGAGCTTTATGAGTTTTCCAATCAGCTTTTTGACATTCTACAGAGCAGTATTTTGCTTTTTTACAACGTCCACATTGCATTGACCCCGCATTTTCATGGCAGGCAAAGCAAAGAGTTTGACCATGTGCATCGGCACTTGGGCACTCTAATTGTCTATTAATTTTTGCTTGATATAGTGCGTTCATAATAGTTTCTAGTCTTTTGTTTTCACCTGCAGGAATAGCAAGGGGGTGTACATTGTGTAATTGTTCTTGTGGCCCTTCTAATAATGCGAGACTAAAACCACCTTGTTTTTGCAGTAATTCACATGCATCAACGTAATGAGATTGGCCAGTGATGATCAGTATTTTATCAAACCGAGAAAGGTTATGTTGCATGCATGCTTCAAGAGAAGCGTGTCCAATCAGGCTGCTGAGTGGGCAAAAAAGAGTGCTCATTAATTGATGAAAACCAGGTAAGTCAGTTGTTATTTTTTCAAAAAAAACAGCATCTATTAAGCTGGTTTGTTTGTATTTTTCTAATAAAGTATGGGCTTGTTGGGCTAAATCAGCAATCTGATCAGCCTTGGTAGTTTTTTGTGTTTGCGCAACTACTGTTGTTAGTGAATCTCTATACTCTTTAATGGTTGTTTTGCTTAAAAGTATTTTTTTAAAAAATGGTAACTTAGTATTAAGTTCCGGTGAAGATATCGTGCTGAGGGTATATCTGTTATGCCATCCACCTGATATAACATCTTCTATGTTTTGTATAAATTGTACCGGCTTGCAAAAAGTTAAGGAGCGTAAGTCAAAAGGGATAAATGAGAGATTGTTATCTTGATATTTTTTTTTGTGCGCGATTGCGGGTAAATCAACAAAAATACCACAATAACCTGATTGTGCTGTTTTATCATGTATGTCTTGATACGCAATAGGATTATCGGGATGCGATTCTATTAATACTGCTGTTTTTTGGCTATCGCCAGCCATTTTTTTTAGCAGTTCAAGTATTAATTGTTTGTGGCTTTTGTCATTTTTAAGATCTTCTCGTTCTAAGTTTTCTATTTCAAAGTAGCAGTGGCGATCCCCTAAAATAGCCACCGTTTTTTCAGATTCTTTTGATTCTTTAGCGGGTTGGTTAGAGGCAGCTAATGTTAATAAAGCTGCTGAAATTATGGTTGATTTTAGAGGGAATGATAGTGAAAGAGCACTCATAATGCCAATCAGTAGATACTGCTTTTTCATGAAAATGCCCTAAGTGTACCAGGTTTTCTTTTTTGTTTAGTCTATAGCCTATTGTTTTAAGCATAGATTGGGTGGTTAAAAGAGGCAAGTATTTGTTGCTTTTTGGTTAATATTGACAATTTTTTACAATATTGTAATATCAACATTGACAGATTGTTTATGTTTTTATCTATATAAAAGTAAGTATATTAAGAAAGAAATGTTTATGAATGTTAAAAGACTCTATTTTTTTATAGCGGGAGGCTTTTTTTGTATACCATTAGGTATAGGAGCAATGGATCAGGGATCAACGGGTAATGGGACTTTTCCTTTTAAAACTAGGGAGGTACAGTCTGTACAAGCCGTGCAGGCAGCAGAAGAAGAAAAATACCCAGAAAAACAAGCGGTGCAAGTAGAACCATTTTCTTTAGAGGGGCAGTTGCAACAAGCGTTACATGCTAAACGTTATTATGTTGTCATGAAACTTATAATACAAGGGGCGAATCCTCATGCAGGTACTCCTAGTGCCATCGATATAGCTAGAGAGCTCGGTAGAATAGATATAGTGGAAAGTATGAGCGTATTATTTGATAAGACACCACCGCCATTAACGCCAGAACAATGCAAGGAGCAATTGCATCAAGCAGCATTAGACGGAAATACTGATTTTATTGATACTCTTTATAAGAGGTATCATAAAAATATAAAAGTCAATACGGTTGCTTTTCCGCTAGTAAACAGTGATTTTAATATTGTTAATACTTTAAATGAAAAAGAAGAAACGCCTGTTTTTATGGCAGTACAAGCGGGACATATAGCTTTTGTTGATAAGTTAATAGACGCGTTTCCAGTTGCTGGCGCGGGTTTATATCATAAGAATAAAGAAGGACAAACGGCAGTCCGTTTGTTGATTGATCTAGATAAAGATATTGAGGTTGCACAACCCACTCAGTATTCTCCCGCATTATTAATGCAGCTATGCAGAAATGAACAACATAAAGATTCATGTACAGTATTGAATTTATTGAAAAGGTTATTTCCTGTTTCTATAAATAAAGAGTTTATTGCTCCAGGTACGTATAAAGGGCGTGAGATATTCAATTTATTTTTGGGTCCAAAGCTGCTACAAAGTCATATTCTTTAATTTGTACAAATAATATACTATAAAAACCCAGATAGATTCAGCCTAGTATGTGCATGAATGTATCTGGGTTTTTATTTTTTCTGCATTAAACAAAAAGAGAACTCGTTATTTTTTCAAAATAGATAAAAACGCATCTTGAGGTACTTCAACGTTACCTACGTTTTTCATACGTTTTTTACCTTCTTTTTGTTTTTCAAGGAGCTTGCGTTTACGTGAGATATCCCCGCCGTAGCATTTAGCAGTTACATCTTTACGTAATGGTGCAACGCGATCACGCGAAATAATTTTTGCACCAATAGCTGCTTGTATAATTACTTCAAATAATTGGCGATGGATTGCCTTTTTAAGCTTGGCTGTCATGTCTCTGCCCAGATAAAAAGATTTATCTCTATGTACTATAGTAGAAAGTGCATCTACGGGCTTGCCATTAAGCAAAATATCCATTTTTACCAAATCAGCAGGTTCAAATTCAGCTATATCATAATCAAAGCTTGCATAGCCAGAGCTTAATGATTTGAGTTCATCATAAAAATCGGTAGCCACTTCATTCAGCGGTAAACGATATTTTAAAATAACACGAAATTCATCTATGTAATTGAGGTCTTTTTGAACGCCTCGTTTTTGTTCGCATAAAGTAATTAAATTACCAACATACTGCCCAGGAACAATAATAGTAGCATCTATCATGGGTTCAAATATTGTTTCTATGCGGTTAGGTTCAGGAAAATCAGAAGGGTTTTCAATATCTAGCATTTCCCCCTTACCCTTTAAGAGGACTCGAAATAATACGCTCGGTGCGGTAGCGATAACTGAAAGATTATATTCTTGTTCAAGTCGCTCTTTAAATACATCCATGTGAAGTAAGCCTAAAAAGCCACAGCGAAATCCAAGGCCAAGAGCAATTGATGTTTTTTTCTCAACAGTAACGCTGGCGTCGTTGAGCGTTAATTTTTCTATTGAATATTGCAGTGGTTCGAAATCTTCGCTATCAACCGGATAGATACCGGCAAATACCATTGGTTTTGCAGGTTTAAAGCCAGGAAAGGGGGTAACCGGTTTTTTAGCACTATGTACTGTGTCGCCAATACGCGCTTCATGGATTGTTTTCATGCCGGTTATAAGATACCCAACTTGTCCAGAATAAAGTATCCCCGTTGGTGTTGGTTCAGGATACATAAGGCCCACTTCAAGAACTTCATAGGTAACATTTGCTTGCGCAAGTTGTATCATTTCACCTTTTTTTATCACACCATCATGAATTGCTATTAAACAGATAATGCCACGGTATTCATCAAACCATGAATCAAATAAAAGTGCTTTTAATGGCGCAGTTGCATTGGTGGTGGGAGCAGGCATTTTTTCTATAATTGCTGCAAAAATTTCAGAAATTCCTATGCCAGCTTTTGCAGAAGCATGAATAATTTCATCTGCTTTAAAATCAAAGACAGAGGTCATTTGGTTGGTAATGCGTTCAATGTCTGCATTTGGCAAATCTATTTTGTTAAGAACTGGCACAATAACTAAATCTTGTTCAAAGGCGAGATAAAAATTAGCAATAGTTTGTGCTTGAACCCCTTGTGCTGCATCAACTAACAGAAGTGCTCCTTGGCATGCATATAAAGAACGGGAAACTTCATAGCTAAAGTCAACATGTCCAGGAGTATCAATAAGATTGAGTAAGTAGGTGATACCTTTATATTCATAAAACATAGAAGCAGTTTGTGCTTTTACGGTAATACCACGTTCTTTTTCTACCTGCAGTTTATCAAGAAACTGCTCTTTTTTCATACGCTCGGTAATAGTTCCTGTAATTTCAAGCATGCGGTCGCACAGCGTTGATTTGCCGTGATCAATGTGGGCTATTATAGAAAAGTTACGAATGTGTTCTGGTGGAAAATTTTTAAGATCAATTTTTTTTATATCCATGGTGCCAAATAGTATATGAAGGTGAATGTAAGATGTTCTTTAGTTAGTGTATGCCAAAGTATGGTTTTTGCAATTCTTACAGAAATGAGGTTTTTATGTACTGATACATGTATAATTATTTATAGATTGATATGTAGTAAACAATTCGTAGAGCGTTGCTTATGTAAAAAAGTCCGCACAATATATAAAGTGAAAGTGTATAGTATGAAGACTATTAACTGTTTTGTTATTGCTACTGCATTGGTGATAACGCTTGGGTCTGCGAGTTTGTATGCAATGGATCATGAAAAAGAGGCTCAAGAGGCAGCGGTTGACCAAGCAAATATACAATTATGTGCGGCCATAAGGTCTAATCAGATGAAACGTATACATACAGCACTCAGGTCTGGTGCACAGGTGAATAAACCCGATGCAAATGGCTGGACCCCATTGTATTGGGCTGCTTACAAAGGCAAGGCTGAAATAGTACGCATATTAGTCGCAGCTCATGCAGATGTTAATCAGGTAAATGCGGATGGTTATATCTCTTTATGTTGGACAGCTTGCAATGGCAATGCTGAAATAGCAAGCATATTAATCGCAGCTGGTGCTGATGTTAATAAAGTTGATCGCAATGCCTCGGCCCCTTTATTATTGGCGAGCCAGAACGGTCATACTGAAATAGCGCTCATGTTGCTTGAGGCGAGCGCAGATCCTAATCAGGCTGATAACATATTATTTATGGCTGCGGCAAATCGCCATTCTAAAATGGCAAAAATACTTGCTTTTCATGGATCAAGAATGCCTTTTAATTATAGTAATGCTGTGTCTGAATCTATGAAAGCCGTGATTCTGCAAGCCAAAGAAGCACGACGCGCTATAGGTAATCAAGATTGGTTATTGGAAGATGTACCGTTATCTCTGTTTTTGCCAGATGTTCTTAAAGCCTTAGTTGGAGAGTATATAGATCCACTTGCAGGAGTACATGATGAGCAATTGCGCAGATGTATGAGACAGCAGGTTGTAAAAAATAGAATTGAACGGCGCAAGCAAGAAGGTTCTGTTGTTGCGCAGCTGTTAGAAAGAGCTTGAGTAAGATAGACACTAAATAGAAAAATACACAGATATCTAAGTACAATTCAGAACAGCAAGCGGGTGTAAAAATTATACCCGCTTGCTGTTTATCCATTCTGTCTGTTAGCGAATAATTGTACCAGCGTCTTGCCAGCTTATGGTTGATCCCACTGACCGTTTATGAGATTCTGTCCCTGCGTATATCACGTATCCTTGAGATGGATCAATGTTTGCTAGCTCGCACCAATAATGTAGACCATCAAAAAAACTTTTTTGTATTGTTTTTCCTGACTTAATTTCGATCGGAATAAGATCGGTTCCGTAATCGAGTAAACAATCAATTTCTCGGCCATGGCTATCGCGCCAAAAATAAACGCTTGGCTCTTGCGCTTGATTATAAAAGCCCTTGTAAAACTCTGAAATAATCATAGATTCAACCAGGCCACCGCGTAAGTAATGACTGTTAAGTTGTTCTGTTGATGTTATTTTAAGGAGCCAGCACGCGAGTCCCGTATCATAAAAATAGAGCTTTGGTGATTTAATAAGTCTTTTGCTGTAATTATTAAAATGAGGCTGCAATAAAAAAACAATATAGCTTGCTTCTAAAATAGAAAGCCAGGACTTGATTGTTGGTACGCTTACATTGCAATCATCAGCCAGTGAAGAAATGTTTAGTAATTGGCCAATGCGGCCAGCACATAAGCGCATAAAGCGCTGAAAATCAGTTAAGCTGCCGACATTAATTAATTGCCGTATGTCACGTTCTACATATGTTTTGGTGTATTGAGGGTAAAATTCTGTTGGGTGAAGGTGGCGTGCAAAAATGTCTGGATATCCTCCCTGAAACACTGCCTCATCTATGTTTTGCGTGAGTTGATTGCTTTGTTTTAATTCCTGAAGAGAAAGTGGTAGCAAAGTTAAAAGTGCCACTCGGCCCGCGAGCGATTGGCTAATAGCCTGATTCATGAGGAAGTTATGTGATCCGGTTAAAATAAAATACCCCGGTCTGCGGTTGTTATCTACAATACCCTGAATATAAGAAAGTAGTTGTGGTTCATTTTGAAATTCATCCAAAATAATGCCAGCCGATCCATAATCTTTTTCCAGAAAATCTCTGGGGTCAAGACGAATAATGTCTAAGGTGTCAGGATTTTCTAATGAAAAATAGGTGTGATTAGGGAACGTTTTTTTGGTTAATGTTGTTTTGCCAGCTTGGCGTGGACCGATAACCGCTACAACGGGAAACTTTGTTGCATAGTTAATTAAAGAGTCTTTTAAGTTTCTTTTAATAAACATGGAAATTCCTTTGTGCTATGGCGCTTCATATTCTGTGTAAAAGTGTAACTCGACTTTCTGATTTACACAAATAATTTACGGTAATCCTCTGAGAGGCTCTTTTGGGTGCCAGCAAAAAGATAAAATAAACAACAAATCGGGGAAATAGTGGTAAAAAGGGGGGGGGCAGAAGCCTCGCTCCACATATATGATTAGTAGCGCTCTTGTGTAAACCAGAACAGTAAAAGTCTTGCTTTGACATAATTCTCCAGGTACTATTGGACTGTGTTGCCACATTTTCATGGAGAAATTATGCAAATAACCCAGTATTTAGATCAAATAGTGCAGCATTTAAGAATTCAGCCGATTTGTGCCATTTTAGGGGCGCGGCAGGTGGGTAAAACCACTTTAGCCTGTCAATGTGCGGCACAGTATTCCCAAAAATAAGCTTGATCTTGTATAGCTTATTTTTTCGGGAAATAGTATGTTTCCCATGAGAGATACAATTACCACATGCGGCCTTGATGCATTAAAAGAGATAAGGATAAAAGATGAACAGAAGTAAACTATTTATTGGTGGGGTGTGCGCTTTTATAGGTGGAGTTATTCTTTTTAAGCATTTTACCTCTGTAGATGATAATAAGAGCAGCAAGCAGGCTCGTTTTACCATTGGTATTTTGCAAACAGCATCGCACCCAGCACTTGATGCAGTCCGTGAAGGCTTTATGGAAGAGCTTACAAAAAGTACTCATTCAGATGTTGCTTTTATTGTTCGCAATGGGGAAGGTTCTACTGCCAATATTCATACTATTGCGCAACAATTTCATAATGATCAAAAAATAGATGCCGTTCTTGCTATTGCTACACCAGCAGCGCAAGCACTAGCAACAGTAGAAAAAAATAAACCGATTTTTATCGCTGCAGTTACCGATCCAGATTCACTTGGTTTGATGCATGCAACAACTAATGTTACAGGTACTAAAGATTCTATAGATGTTGCCCGGGTTATTGATATGTTGATTGCGTTAGTTCCTACAGCTACAAAAGTGGGCTTGTTATATAATAATGGCGAAATCAACTCTGTTTTTTTGGTAAAACAGCTTCGTTCAGAGTTGGAAAAACATACTCTTTCAGTTATTGATTTTGGTATTAGTAGTGAATCTGATTTGCCGACTGCTGTACAGATTGCCTGTATGAAATCGGATGTATTGCTTACTCCTACTGATGGTATGGTTGCACTGACTATAAGTTTGATTGCGTCGTTAGCTGATAAAAATAAAAAACCACTTATTGTGAGTGATAATACGCTTGTTTCTTATGGTGCCCTTGCATCCCGAGGTGTTGATTATAAAGATAGTGGTAAGCAGACAGCCCAGATGGCATATCAGGTATTAATAGGAGCCAAAAATCCCTATGAAATGCCTGTAGAACAAGCCCATTCGCAGGCCATATATATTAATAAAAAAAGATTGCATGCGCTTGGGCTCGTAGTGCCAGAAGCATTACAAAATAACAGCGTAATGGTTGAGTAAAAAATACAGCAAGGGGTATGTATGATTGCATTATTGCAAGGAATTCTAGAGCGAGGTTTAATTTTTGCTCTTGTGGTAGCGGGTGTGTATATAGCTTCGCGTATTATTAATTTTGATAACTTAGCAGTTGAAGGAGCTTTTGGTCTTGGTGGCGCATTGAGTGCTCAAGCTATTGTCTATGGTTTTAATCCGTTATATGGTTTTTTGGGAGCAGTATGTATAGGCATAGTGTCAGGGCTTGCGACTGGTTTGTTGTATACTAAGTTACGCTTGAATAATTTGATCAGTGGTATAGTGTTAACTACCGCCTCTTTTTCTTTTGTTCTTAAAATTGCTGGGGCAAATGTGCCTTTGCATGGTAAGCCAACTATTTTTTCTTCTTTTGCCGATTCTTCTTATGGCGTTCTCATGATACTTATTTTTTTTGTTGGATTAGTATTTTTATTGGTAAAATGGTTGCTGCAAACGCAGGTTGGTTTTTTATTGCAAGCAGTTGGTGATAATCCACAAATGCTTCTTAATATAGGCAAGTCTGTAGATGGGTATATTATACTAGGTCTTATTATATCTAATACGTTGGCAGCATTAAGTGGTGCATTGTTTGTACAGTATCTTGGTTATTTTTCAATTTGGGCAAGTATGGGGGTTTTAATTCTTGGCATTGCTGCTCTTATAGTGGCAGAAGCATTTAGTAAGCAGTTTGGTTTTGTCCTTATTCTTGGTTCAGTTATCTATCAAGCACTCATTGCTGCAACATTTGAACTTAATATTGATCAGGACTGGAATAAATTAGTAACAGCTGTATTAATTGTGATACTTATTATGCTAAAAAATAGTATGCGTACGCAACAAGGTTAAAATCATGTTAAATATAAAAAATGTTACGGTTAATTTTGGTACTAAAAACGTATTAAAAAATCTATCATGCACGGTTAATGGGGGTGATTTTATTGTTATTGTCGGTGCAAATGGTGCCGGTAAAAGTACGTTTTTTGATCTTATTTCTGGTAAAGTTGCTCCTGCATCGGGACATGTTATTATTGATGGTACTGATGTAACTAGTTATTCTGAGACGCAACGTGCATCGATGGTGACACGCTTGTTTCAAAATCCACACTTAAACTCTGTTGGTTCAATGACCGTAGCGCAAAATCTAGCCATGGCGCACTATGGTAGGCGCACAGTCGGATTAGTAAATGGTATGAGTGGTTGTAATGCACAACAAATTGAAGCATTATTAAAACCGTTAGATACTGATACAACATTTATTGTGCAACAGCGAATGAACTCATTGTCCGGTGGCCAACAGCAACTTATTGCTTTTATCATGTCTACTCTAGATATTCCAAAATTGTTATTGCTCGATGAGCCAACGGCTGCACTTGATCCGCAAGCAGCAACCAAGTTGCTTACATTGGCGTATCAATTTACCCATACTCATAAAGTTACCACATTGTTGATTACTCATGACCCTCTTATTGCGCTAAGCATCGGCAACAAGATTTGGGTTTTGGAAGATGGTATAATTACTAAGCAATTTAATGAAGCGGATAAAAAAAACTTACATGCCCAAGATTTAATAGGGCATATTGATTATGCTGCTATCAAAAATGGTATGCTGTAGTTTTTTACATACCATATAAAACAGCTTTGGTGCGGCCATGTATGCGCTCACTGTTTTGTATCTAAAGGTAACTGATTTTTAAGGCTCATTCTTGTTTTATTGAGCATTTCGCGTTACAATGATTTTGTTAACGCATATCTTAAAGTATAAAAGACGCCAATAAATACCAGTTTGAATAAAGGAAGCGCTCAATGGAACCAATCAATGGTAAAAATGACACTAAGGTTCGTATTAAGCCTGTCTTAATAGAAGAAGAATTAAAAGGGGCATTTCTCGATTACGCAATGTCTGTCATTGTGAGCCGTGCTATTCCTGATGTTCGTGATGGATTAAAGCCGGTACATCGGCGTATTTTATATGCTATGCACCAAATTGGATTTCATTACAATAAGCCCTATCACAAGTCGATGCGTGTAGTGGGGGAAGTATTAGGTAAATTTCATCCACATGGAGATCTGGCAGTATACAATTCTATGGTTGGTATGGTGCAAGATTTTTTAAAACGATATCCATTGCTTGATGGACAAGGTAACTGGGGTTCTGTAGATGGTGATAACGCAGCTGCAGCCCGTTATACTGAAGTCCGTATGGCAAAAATTTCCCAATGCCTTTTGGCTGATATAGAAAAAGATACTGTACAATTTGCACCGAATTTTGATGAATCAACGATAGAGCCTGTACTGTTACCTAGCCGTATACCAAATTTATTAATAAATGGTACTGCTGGTATTGCTGTTGGTATGGCCACTGCTTTACCGCCACACAATTTAACAGAAGTTATTGAAGCATGTCTTGCCATACTTAAAAACAATGAGCTTTCAGAAGATGAACTGTTTCGTATTATACCGGCACCAGATTTTCCAACTGGCGGTATAATTTGTGGCCGTGCGGGGATTGTTAAGGCATATAGAACGGGCCGTGGTAATGTTATAGTACGTGCTGTTGTTGATATTGAAGAAACAAAAAAAGGCTCAGCTCTTATAGTAACCGAGTTGCCTTATCAGGTTAACAAAGCTGATCTTATTATAAAAATTGCCGATTTGGTTAAAAATAAAATTGTTGATGGTATTTCAAATATTAGAGATGAATCTGATAGACGTGGTATGCGTTTGGTGATTGAACTTAAGCGTGGGGAAATGCCAAGTGTTGTATTAAATCAGCTTTTTAAACATACACCGATGCAATCATCGATTTCATTTTTAATGCTTGCATTGCTTGATAATCGCCCTATTGTATTCACGTTGCGTCAAATGTTGGATGAATTTTTATATCATCGTAAACAGATTGTATATAAGCGTACTCAGTTTGACCTTAAAAAAGCATACGCTCGTGAGCATTTATTAGCTGGCTTTATTATCGGCTTGCAAAATATTGATGAAGTTGTTGCTATTATTAAAAAATCACAAGAAACGCTCGAGGCAATTTCAGCATTAAATAAACGGTTCTTGCTTACTGCCGAACAGGCTAAAGCTATTTTAGAAATGCGTTTGCAAAGACTTACCGGGCTTGAGCAAGATAAAATCTATGCAGAAATGGAAGAAATTAGATTATTTATTCTT
Source organism: Candidatus Babelota bacterium (assembly GCA_026388985.1). Lineage (GTDB taxonomy): Bacteria > Babelota > Babeliae > Babelales > Vermiphilaceae > JAPLIS01. The sequence continues at coordinate 22,738 of JAPLIS010000002.1, forward strand.
AAGTTAAAATCTATTCTTGAAGATGAAGCTGTATTAAAGCAAGAGATTGTTCAGGAACTTGAAGATATTAAACAGACGTATGGTGATGCACGTAAATCACGCATAGAAGGCGCTATTGATATTTTAACTGAAGCTGATCTTATTCCTGATGAAGATGTGGTGGTGACTTTAACCACCAAAGGGTATGTCAAACGAGTACCGCTTTCTATTTATGGCGCGCAACATCGCGGTGGCAAGGGTAAAATGGGCATGGTAACGCTAGAAGGCACTGATGATTGGGTGCAAGATTTATTTGTAACTATGACTCATGACATATTGCTCTTTTTTACTAACTTAGGCCGTATTTATAGCTTAAATGTGTTTGAAATTCCTGAAGCTTCCCGTACAGCCCGTGGCCGTGCCATTATTAATTTGTTATCTCTTCAAGATGGTGAACGTGTAGTTAAGTTGTTATGCACGCGTGATTTAACCGGTAAGTGCATAGTTATGTTGACTAATCAAGGTATTATTAAGCGTACAAATGCTGATGACTTTGCCAACATTCGCACAACGGGTATTCGAGCAGTAACCTTACGTGAAGGAGATGAATTGGTATTCTGTGCTTTAAGTACAGGGCAAGATTCTATTATTATTGCAACCGCCAAAGGGCAGGGAATTAGGTTTAATGAACAAGAGGTTCGTGAAATGGGTCGCCAGGCAAGTGGTGTTATTGGTATCCGTTTAAAAAAGAACGACATTGTTGTTGGCATGGAAGTTATCAGTGGACAAGAAGGAGATATTCTGTTTGCTACTGATAATGGTTATGGCAAAAAAGTATCCTTTGATGATTTCAGAGTTGCCCATAGAGGTGGTGTTGGTGTGCGTACCATTCCAACAGATAAACGTAACGGACTTGTTGTTGGTTTAACTATTGTGCGTAAAGAGTCAGATATTTTACTGATCGATCAAGCGGGTAAAATTATTCGATTACCAGGCAGCGAAGTACGTACTATGGGTCGTCAAGCTAAGGGAGTACGTTTAATTAAACTTGATGATGGGCAAAAATTGTCTTCTATTGCAGCATTCGAAGAACATGGCAATGGGGAACAAGAGTCTCTGTCAGATGCAGGAGATGTGGTCCAAAAACCTACTGTGCAAAAAATGGCTGCTTTCTTAGACATAGATGAAGAAATAGAAGAAGAAATAGAAGATGGAATAGAAGAAGAAGTAGATCAAGAAACAGAATTAGATCAAAATTCTTTTTTTGAATTTTAAAACAGTGTTGATAGTAGTAAAAGACTAGTATGGTAAATAGCATGGTATTGACATCTGAGCAGTTACAGCAACGTCTTTTTGTTTTGCACCTTGCATTAATTGAAGGTGTTGGGCCTGCAGTCAGCTCTCATATTATCAAACATAAGCCAGATAGTTATTTATGGGACGATCTGTATTCTTTTACGAATGCAGATTGGCTCATGATGGGTTTATCGCCAAAAAGCGCATCTTTAGTGGTTGATGGTCTAGCGGCTACCTATTTATTAGAGAAAGAATTAACGTATATTCAACTCAATGGCATTGACTGGGTAACAGTATATGATGATTCATATCCTGTATTGTTAAAGCATATTAATCAGCCGCCATCGGTGTTGTATTTTAAGGGTGCTGCACCAGCCACACATGCAAAAAATGTAGCCATTGTCGGTTCACGGGCTGCTGATGCATATGCCAAGCGGGTTATTGAATCATTTGTACCTTCACTGGTAGCTCATGGGTGGTCAATTATTAGTGGTGGAGCTCTTGGTGCTGATAGTATGGCGCATCAAGCAACGCTACAGGCCGGGGGCAAAACGGTTGCTGTTCTTGGTTCAGGATTATTGCGTCCTTATCCAATGAGCAATAGAGCTTTATTTGAACAGATTGTTGCTAGTGGTGGAACACTGATAAGTTCTTTTCCTTTAACTGTTGAACCTATGCCCGGTAACTTTCCGGCACGCAATAGAATTATTGCTGGCTTAAGTTCTGGCTGTATTGTGGCACAAGCAGCATATAAAAGTGGTGCATCTATCACGGCTCAGTATGCGTTAGATCAGGGTAGAACAGTGTTTGCTGTACCCGGTATGATTGATAATCCCCTGAGTGTTGGGTGCCATGCATTATTGCAACAAGGGGCCGCTGTGGCCGCTAATGTGCAGGATATTCTTACTGAATTGGGAGATATCTCTGTTGCTCCTGTTATGCAGCAGCAAGAAATAGTATTTAAAAAGCAGCCTGAAAGTGTTTCTGAAGCCAAAGCTGCATCAACTACAGAATTAACTCAAAAGGCACCAGTGCCTGCTTTACGTTATCCCTCCGATAGTATCGAATCACGTATTTTAAATCTATGCACAAAGCCATGTTCAACTGATGAAGTGGCACAACAGTGTGCTATTGCATGTGCTGATGCGCAGCACTTATTGTTTGATTTGCAATTAGATGGTTTAATTCAGCAAAATTTTGCTGGTCAGTGGATGGTTTGTTCAATCTTCACGCGTAATTAATTGTTCTCTTTTTAGATAACTACTTTTATGGTATCCGGGCCTTGATCTTGTAATAGATTGCTGATACAGGGTATTGTTGCCAGTTTTAAAGTTTTTAGTTGGGCGGATAAGTATATGTGCTTTGCTCTAGCATAGATTTTCATAGGAGCCAATAAGTGGAGACTTTGATCGGTAACCCTTAACTTTAATAATAACTAATAGAAAAAATCATTATTTTATTGTTTACATTTTTTAATAGTCGTGTATCTTTTATTTGTATGTTTTCTTTTTTTTATAAGCATTATGGAGGTTATTGTGAATTATAGTATAAAAAAAATACTATTTAGTATGCTGGTTACTCAGCACGTCGTTTTTATTTTTCCTGCAGCAGAACAGGTTAAAACTATTATTCCTCGAGCACCAACAATAGATGTAAGCATAGCAGCCAATTGGTTGAGTCAGGACAAGAGGTTAAATTTTTATAAGATGGAGAAACGTAAGAAGTTGCTTGATTTAGCTACTAAAGGAGCATCTGTTGCCTATGCTTTAACGTTACTCAATGATCTTAAAGATGCACGTTCTCCAGGATTGGTATGCCATTTACAAGGTCATTATAATCACAACACCAAGAAATTTGTTGGAGGCCATTTGGGACATCAATGTGGTTGTGGTGCTTTTCATACACAAGCATTAATTGATACCAGTAGGAAATCGTGTGATGTAGTAGTAACACCCAGAGCACACCACAATGAAGGTATGTGGTGCTATGATTCTATAAAACCTATCTTATGTAATTTTTTCCAATCTAAAGCAGAAAAACAAGCGATTAAAGATTTTCTAAAGCCACATATAGAAAAATACACACAAGATTGCTTTAAAGATGCAACATTAAATATTCCTGGTTTTTTAGGCTCTCTGAGTTCATTTGCAGATAGATGTAAGGATAATCAACCGTGGATTTCTGGTTTTATTCAGATACCATTTGATCATAATCAACAAGCAGAGCTCAGTGGTTTTATTAATAGGGCACATCACTGGCATTCAGCTACCTGTGCTTTTGAGGTTAAAGATGATGATAGATATTATAAGGCTTTATCTTTGAAGGCTATATCTGATAAATCAGCAAGAATAAAGCTCTCAGAAAAAAAACTTAAAGAACAACAGGACTTATTTTTGCAAACGGTTAATGAAAAGCGCAATGCTATTAATCAACTGCTTGGTGAGAACCAACCACCTTTGGCTGGATTAGAAGAAGCAATTCAGTATGTAGATGAATCTTTAGCAACAATAGCGCAGCAGATAGACCAAGAAGGGAGACCCTTCAGGCCATTGTCTCCCTTTGAGTCTGATTTTGATGAATCTGAAGAAGTTGAAGAAGATGAAGAGCAGACTAGTAACCTGCCATTATTAGTAGAAAAGGCGCAAGAACTTAAGTGTATTCAGCAAGAGGTCAAAAATATTCAGTCAGTAGATCTCAAAGCCAATGATTTTTTTGCGAGATTGAGTTTTTTATATGATCAATTAATAAATTTAAAAAATAAAAATGATTTTAACAGTACGCAAGCAAAAGGACATTTGTCTGAAGCAATTGCATTAAAAAGTAAAGAACTGATTAATCTGCGAGATAAAGTCAACTATTATGAGTCATTGAATAATGAGTATAAGCAGCTGGTTGGGAAGAAGAAAACAGTTCTTGATACAATGGGTTGGGCTCGAGTAGTTTCACATGACGATCTAGTCGCAAAGCTCAAAGCGGATATTGATGAAGATCAAATTAGACTCATTAGTCTTGATTCAACAACAAAAGAGCTGAGTGCACCAGACTCCATTGTATCATTTCAGGAAGGAATCATAGAAGTCATTATTCAGAATCTTGATACCCTTAAAGAGATAAATAAGGTATACCATAGTTCAGAACCCGAGAATAGGGATCAGAATCAGGCAGAAGAAAAAATTAAAGAGGTTTTGTATCGCTTAGATTCTTTTGTGCAAGAAGCTACAATATGGTGGCACAAGAATAAACACATAATGGCTGAATGGCAGAAAGTGAAGGTTCCGGGAGCTAAAGGGGTGTTTCCTTTTGAGTATTGTACAGAAGGTAAAGTATTTGAAGACTTCTTAGATCTTTTTATGAATGGTATTGCTTCTTTTGGACATCGTGAAGAGAAACGTAGCAATCAATCACGAATAATAGATACTATTGTGCCTTTACAAACAGGTGAACATATGTTGATTCGGGGATGTGTGGATGAAGATAACTGTTTAAAAACACTTTATCCTTTGATGCCGCTCCCGCCACAATTATTGCGTAGCATAGAATCAGCAGCTGCAGAATAAAAAGTATGTAAGATAAATAATTCTTTTTAAGCGCTTAAAAAGAACTAAACTCTTTAATATCTATTAAAGAGTTTAGTTCTTTTTCTTTTAGCATTTCAAGTGCTGTTTCTTTTTCATTGTTTTTGATAGTTGTATCTGCTCCTGCATCAATCAATAGCTGTATAACATTCTTAGCTTTATTAAAATGATCTTCATCTCCATCTTCTCTTATAAGCCTTCCAACAGCATTATGTAGAGGTGTATCTCCATAGTTATTTTTTATATTAATCATAGCTTTTTGTTTAATCAGTTCTTGTATAGCGCCTATCTGACTTCTACCTGCAGCTTTATGTAGCGGTGTATTTCTCTCTGAATCTTTACCGTTTATGTCTGCGCCTCTTTCTACAAGAATGCGTATAACATGAGCATGGCCTTTATTTTCTGTTGATCCCTGATCTGCTGCAATATGCAATGCCGTAAGGCCAATGTCTTCTTGATAGCGAAGGGGTGTTGTAAGAATAGTATTGGGATCAACACCAGAATCAAGAGCTTCTTGTACCATTGTAGCATCTCCGTTAAGAGCTCCTTGAAATAAAGAGGTTTTTTCTTTTTTTACTTTTCTTTTATGCTCTTTTAGAGAGCCTTTAAACAGATTAAATAGACCGTTTTTAGTGAAAATACAGAGTGCTCCATTGTTAGTGCTGATATCAAATGTTTTTTGTGCTCCATATTCAACAGATCCTGTTTTTTGAATAAAATCGTCTAAAGAATGATCTGGTTGAGTTATTAATTTAAATATATGTGTTGCTTCACCAGGAATCAATGATATAACTGGTGGTATATCTTCAATATTTGCATCAATTTCAATAGCAAAAGGCACATTTTTAGTTGCTAATAATATCGCTTTTGGATCATGCTTATTTCCCTGAGCATCTTTATATTCCCTTATTATAAGAGAATCTTTATTTTTCTCTTTGGTATAAGCCATAACGTTACCTATGCGAATCACTGCTTTATCATAATCAACAAGGGGAAACCACGCGGGTGAATTGGCAGGGCGTATTTGAGGAATAGTTGCTATTTCTGCATTAAAACTAGCAGGTCCAGTAATTAATGGGAATAGATAGCCAAGTGCTACAGGGTAGTTAATGGATTTTTTTTGAGTTTCGTTAATAAATGTATAATACTTTATGTCTGAATCTAGCCATCCAAAATCATTTGTTCTAAGTAGCCTGATGTATGTAAGTGCATCTGTAGTTGATGCAGTAACAATAGTAAATGGATAGGTGCGAATGTCTTGTATTGGCCTTGCATGTGCTTTTTCAACAAGAACAGGCTGTTGTGATTGTGCACCCATATCAGAAATATATTTTAGTTCCCCATATACTTGATTTGCATTAAAGCCTGCTGCATAGCATGAGTTATAAACAAACAGCTTTGTTTTTATTTTTTTATTTAAAAAATCTAATAGTTGTTTAAATTCAGATTTTTCTCCATTAATTGATAATCCAGCGATAGATTTTCCATAATTACCATGTCCAGTAAGATATATAACCCAATTAGATTCTTGCATAGAGTATTCGTTTTCTTCTTTTTGATTCATTTTTTTTGTAGGTTTTTGATGAAACAAGCTTTCAAATACAGTAAGAAAATCGTGCGATAGTTTTGGGTTTTGTGCACTGTGTTTAAAATATTCATATTCTTTTTTGTTTTCATATGCAAAGTATTTTTGCAATGTATCTTTTGTTTTAGGATAAATAGTAACCCATGTGTTTTTTTTATTAAAATTATCTATATACCTGAATTCTTTGCCGGGAATTAATAAAAAAAATGTATTCAAACGATAGATATACCATTGTTGTGCATCAAAGTTTCTATAAAAAAGTGGGAGTATATCTTTTTTGTCTTCATGGTAGTTACTATCTCTATTAAAAATATGGCTCAATAATGCACCCGTTATTAATATGGGTCCTGCTTGTTGCATTAATGCAGTTATAGCGGATTCGGTAATAGTGCTATTTTGATCTGCCCTGACAATTTCAGCATCATCTAAAAATACCAGTAAGCTACGAGTATTAGGGTCAATACCCTGGTCTAATTTAAGTTGTTTTAGGGCTAATTCAGTATTTTCTTCTTCAGCCTCTTTTTTTTCTTCTTCTTGAGCGGGTTGAATTTGCGGTTCTTCTGGGATAGGTCGAGCAGCTTCTCTAATAAGGCTGCTTACAAAGCTAGGAACGCGCTGAGATTGCTTAAGTTGGTTTTTAACGTCTTCTGGTGAAGGGGCTATAGGGGCCCTGGGAGCAACCATCTCAGCTGCTGCTTCTTTAACTTCTAATTCAGCTGCATGCATTATTGCCCCAGAAAAGATAAGAATGCTCGCAAGAGATACAAAAAACATCTTAAATTGTGAACATAGACTCTTTTTCATGATTATTCCTTTTTTATTTAATAATTTCTATATTTTATAGTCGCTATTATTGTCTCGCTTGCGCAGCTTCTTCAGCCTCTTTAGTTTCTTGTTGCTCATCTGTACCAGAAGCAACAGTTGGTTTGGGAAACATATCGATTGCTTGGGTTATTGCAGGAGAATTAATGCCAGCTTCTTTTAACATATCAAGTGCTGTTTTCCCATCATTATTTTTGATGGCTGTATCAGCTTTTGCACCAATCAATAGCTGTATAGCATTCTTAGCTTTATTAAAACGAGCTTTATCGCCTTGCTCTTGTATAAGCCTTCCAATAGCTTTATGTAGTGGTGTATTTCCCTCTGAATCTTTACTATTTATGGCAGCTCCTTTTTCTAGAAGAATGCGTATAACCTCTGCGTGGCCCTCATTTTCTGTTGATCGATCTGCTGCAATGTGTAATCCAGTACGTTCACTATCAGATTCAGAGCCAATAGGCATGGTAAGCATAGTATTTGGCTTAACGCCAGAATCAAGCGCTCTTTGTACCATTGCCGCATCTCCGTCAAGAGCACCTTTAAACAAGAAAGCTTCATCTATTGTTCTGGCACAGGCACATATAACATCAGCATCTTTTAACATATCAATTGCTGTTTTTTCATTCTTATTTTTGATTGTTGTATCAGCTTTTGCATCAATCAATAGCTGTATAACATTTTTAGCTTTATTAAAATTATTTTCATCGCCTTCCTGTTCTATAAGCCTTTTAGTGACATTATGCAGAGGTGTATCTCCATAGTTGTTTTTTATATTAATCATAGCTTTTTGTTTAATTAGTTCATTCACAGCGCCTATCTGACTTCTACCTGCAGCATAATGTAGCGGTGCATTTCCCTCTGAATCTTTACCGTTTATGTCTGCGCCTCTTTGTACAAGAATGCGTATAACCTCTGCATGGCCTTTATTTTCTGTTGATCCCTGATCTGCTGCAATATGCAATGCCGTACGGCCAATGTCATCTTGATAGCGAAGGGGTGTTGTAAGAATAGTATTGGGATCAATGCCAGAAGCAAGAGCTTTGTGTACCATTGTAGCATCTCCTTCATCAGCTCCTTCAAATAAAGTTTCTTGTATTTTATACTTTTCTAGAGAGCCTTGAAACAGATTAAATACTCCATTTTTAGTGAAAATACAGAGTGCTCCATTACTAGTGCTGATATCAAATGTTTTGTGTGCTCCATATTCAACAGATCCTGTTTTTTGAATAAAATCGTCTAAAGAATGATTTTGTTGAGTTATTAATTTAAATCTATGTGTTGCTTCACCAGGAATCAATGATATAACTGGTGGTATATGTTGAATATTTGCATCAATTTCAATAGGAAAAGGCACATTTTCAGTTGCTAATAATATCGCTTTTGGATCGTGCTTATTTCCGTAAGCATTTGTATATAGCTTTATTTTTAAAGGCAAAACTCTCGTTTTAGCCATAACGTTACCTATGCGAATCACTGCTTTATCATAATCAACAAGGGGAAACCATGCGGGTGAATTGGCAGGGCGTATTTGAGGGATACTTGTTATTTCTTCATTAAAACGAGCAGGTCCTGTAATTAATGGGAATAGGTAGCCAAGTGCTACAGGGTAGTTAATGGGTTCTTTTTGAGTTTCATGAATAAATAGGTCATACCTTGTGTTTGAACTTAGTATTCCAAATGTATCTTTTCGATCTGGATAAATGTATCTAATTTCAGGTAGCCTGGTGGCTGTAACTGCATCTGTAGTTGCTGCAGTAACAATAGTAAATGGATAGGTATGAATGTTTTGTGTTGGCCTTGCATGTGCTAGAATTGGCTGTTGTGATTGTGCACCCATATCAGAAATATATTTTAGTTCCCCATATACTTGATTTGCATTAAAGCCTGCTGCATAGCATGAGTTATAAACAAACAGCTTTGTTTTTATTTTTTTATCTAAAACATCTAATAATTGTTTAAATTCAGACTTTTCTCCATTAATTGATAATCCAGCGATAGATTTTCCATAATCACCATGTCCAATAAGATAGATAACCCAATGAGTTTTATTTATTTTGTTCGAAAATAATTGTTTAAATACACTAAGAAAATCTTGTGATAGGTTTGGGTTTTGTGCACTGTTTTTAAAATATTCATATTCTTTTTTGTTTTCATCAGTAAAGTATGCTTGCAAACTATCTTGTTTTGTACAATTAATTTTAACCCATGTGTCTTTTATATTAAAATCAGACATAGACTTTAAGTCTTTTTGGGGAATTAATAAAAAAAATGTATGCAATGAATTCAAGCGATAGATAAGCCATTCTGTTGCATCAAAGTCTGTATAAAAAGCTTGGAGTATATCTTTTGTGTTTTGTGTATGGTTGCTATCTCTATTAAAAATATGGCTCAAGAGTGCACCCGTTATAAGAATTGGCCCAGCTTTTTGTGATAATGCAACAACAGCCTGGCAAGTCACAAATGGGTTTTTATCATCCCTATGAATTTCATCATTATCATTAAATATCAACAATGTTCGCCTACTTAGATCAACAGCTTCACCTTGATCAGCAGCCTCTTTTTTTTCTTCTTCTTGAGCGGTTACAATGTCCGATTTTTCTGGGATAGGTCGAGCAGCTTCTCTAATAAGGCTGCTTACAAAGCTAGGAACGTGCTGAGATTGCTTAAGTTGGTTTTTAACTTCTTTTGGTGAAGGGGCTGTTGGCGCACTGGGAACAACCATCTCAGCTGCTGCTTCTTTAACTTCTAATTGCGCTGCGTGCATTATCGCCCCGGAAAAGCTCATAATGCTGCCAATAAACACAAAAAACATCTGAAATTGTAAGCAGAGACTTTTTTTCATGGTTATTCCTTTTTTATTTAATAATTTCTATACTCTAATTATATAAAAATTTCAAATAGAAAGTAAACAGTTTTCGTACAAGACTTTTAGTCTGTTTTATCGTACTCGTTTTAGGGAGCTATATAATTACTTTTTTCCCGCAAAATCAATACTTTCAAAAACACTATACAAAGTATCCTTATTTTGCCATGCATCAGAAGGCAGTCCTGCTTTTATGCTTAATTCAGAAAGAGTTTTGGGTAAATCCCATTTAAATTCAGTGGCAACTTTGGGTAAAAAAACAGCACTATGAGAACCATTTTTTAATATAATGCCATGCGTGCCAATACTAATATCATGGTAGCTGGTAACATTTTTTGGTTGTGTTAACACAGAAATTGAAATAGTTATATCGGTTAGTTCATCATGTGTCACTGGCTTAAAACGTGAATCTTCTTGTGCTGCTGCTTTTGTCATTGCAATAATTGTTTTATATAAAGGTTCATCAGAAACGGTACGGCCAATACAGCCTCGCAAAACTCCATGTTTGTATAAAGTAACAAATGCTCCGCAGGGAGTAGTGTTGGCATTGGTCAGAATAGGATACAGTAGTTGTTCAGGAGTTTTGTGCGTAAATATATTTTCTAGTGCTGATCTGGCAACGGTGAGTAGCTCAGATTTTTCATAGTCAGTGAGCAGCTCTTTTGGAGTTGGTGAGATATTTTTTTTTGTGCTAAATACCAGGCTTGTGTAGCTAACACTATCAGCAGCAGTATTTGTTTGGTTAGATGATGTTTTATACGCCAGTAGATGCGTTTCAATAGGGCCGAATAAGTTTTTTTCTAGTAATGCCATTAGTATGGCTATAGGCATGCGGCCGCAAATAGTTGCACCAGTACGTTCTATGTAAGAAATATATTGATGTACCGAGCTTTTTTGAATTGCTTGTATAGCGCCGGAATCAAGTTGTTTGATGCGTAGCTGCTGATTGTCGGCAAATGGTTCATACTTAAAACGGGGCCCATAATGGGTAAAATCAGAGCTCACTATAACCGCTGTTGTGGCATCAATAAGGTGAGAAAGTGTGTCCGCTATTTCGTATATTTGATTAACTGATAGTGTGCCAACCATAAGAGGCACAATAGTAGCATTGGGCAGATAATAATACAGTATGGGGAGTTGTATTTCAAGAGAATGCTCTTCTAGGTATACGGAATTATTGTAAGTAAAAAGTGGGTGTTTTGCTAGTTGAGTGAGGGCTTGTGTATCAATAGGTATTGAACCTATTGGTAATTGATAAGTGGTACAGGTAGGTAGTGTTATGCCAGAAAAAGCGCTGCTGTGTGAAGGTGTCAGTAGGATAACTCTGCGTATTGATGATGGCAGTAGTCTATAGGCAGCGGCCGCAACATCTCCTGAAAAATAATAACTAGCATGGGGGACTATAATCGCGCGTATGTTTTTAGATGAGATGTCTGCTGAAAATCTCTGTTTTGCCTGTGCGTCAAGAGAATCGAGTAAAGATAATAATGTGTCTTTTTGAGTAGGGTACCAACTATCAGATACGTGCGATTTACAAGAGCTGGGCGTTAAGCTTTTTGCGTGTAGCCATTTATGTAGAAAAAAATTGTGTAGAAAAAACGGTGTTGCTAAACAACTAAATATTAAAAGAATCAGCATTAATGATTTTTTGTGCGCCATACGGTACCCATTCTGTATTGATTGTTAGGTTTTTTTTATACATATCAGATAGAGCATAAATCAAAGTGTGTGCCCTATACAAGGGTATATACTTGTGCTAAAAACCAACTTGTTTACTTTCTATTTGAAATTTTGATATATTTTAATTGTGGTATAATTTTTTTAAGCAATAAAGCGAATGGAGAAAGTCATGAATAAGAGAATAGCGGTATTAATGGTAACTGTTAGTTTTATGTGTTCAGTGTTGCTATATTCGGCAGAAGAGAAAAAATTATTGGTTGAGCCTGTAATAATAGAGCAAGAAGAAAAAAAAGAGGCAGAAGCTGAAAGTGCCGCTCAAGCTATTCCAGAAGCACCGCCAATTCAACAAGCAGAAGAAGCTTTAGTGCAGGCACAAAGAGAGAATCAGCAAAGAGATAAGCAGTTCCAGCAAGAGCGTGTTGACGGTAAAGCAAGCCAAGATTTTGTGAGTAGTATTATTGCAAATGCAGTACAACAAACAGATAGTCAAGCTGGCAATGATGGGCAAGAAGAGAAAAAAGAGGCTGCTGATAAGGGCATTGACCCAAACACTCGCAGTTTACTGGTATTTTTAGATGATAGTGAAATTAATAGTAAAACATCATCGTCAACAACAGGACAGTTAATAGCTACGTTATACCAGGAGGCTGGACCTATTTTAACATCAGGGTCGTTATTGAGTTCGATTTTTACTAGTGACGGTATGCACCGCAACACAGCAGAACCATTGATTGCAGATTTTAATGCTATTTTTGATTCCCGCAAGTGGGTTGCCAGGCGAGTGCGTTCTAATCTTTTTTTATTAATACCAAAAAAATATTTTAAGCAAGATGATCAAGCGAGTATTGCTATTGTTGAGACTAATCCGAGTCCATTACTTGAACCCGTTGAATATAGCCTTGGCTTAAAGATTAATCACCTAGAGCCTCTTAAGAATTCAGATAAAAATTCTTTGCAAAGCTATTTTATGTTAAGGTATGAGCAAGCAAAACAAATTGATCAGCAACACATAGAAGTAGAATTCGTGGAGCAGCAGTTTATCGATGCTTTAGCGAAAAATCATTTATTTGTACCTATCACAGAGTATCAAGATAATTCAGGTACGATACCTAACTGGGTTATTTATTTAGCCGGTCATGGAGGCTATGGAGATTCAATTGCTGGTATATCTTTGGTGGCTGATAAAAAAACTAATCAATCACCATTTCAGAAATTGTTAGATTATTTGAGCAAAAAAATTAAGACAAAGCTGTTGGTGTATAGCTCATGCTATGGAGCTGGCTATAATGCAGAACAGGTTTTTAGTGAATTAAAAAAAACAGTTGACGTTGGTATTGGCGGCACTAGAAGTTATCCATTTACCATTGTAACGGGCGCGACAACAGATGCACCAACTTATCGTGGTAATATTGAGTTTAAAGTAGGCGGAGGTATAGATTCAGAAATAAAATATGACGAATTTATTAAGGAAGCTCAAAAAGAATCAATTAACTATCCTGTAGCTCTTGGCTATCTATTTCCAATGATCAAAAGACCTATTCGGGCTCTTTGGAATGACGAAATAGGGAGCATGCCTCAGATGCGTCCTGTCAATTCACCCGCATGGTTTCCCATTACTGATATTAATAAAGCAGTGATTCGTATTGGCAATGTTATGGCTAGCACACGCAAAAAGCCGTTTTTAATTAAACAATATAAAGGTGCTGATGGTCAAATGCATGATCCTAAAGCAATACTTCTAGCGACTGATACAATTAAATTTCCTATTGTTATTGATGAAAGTGTTAAAAAAATACCTCCTTTTGTATCTTTATTGCCAGGAGAAGTAACGCATACGTTGGCAGAACTCACCTATTATGGGGCACCATTTAGCCTTAAAGATTTTACGGCTGATATAGCTTATGGGGATACAAAAAAAATAATAATAAAAGATCTGAAGGCGTTGAATAAAGAAGATAAGAAAGAAAGATGGACTAACGTTGTTATTGATATGAACACCAGCCTTAGATCAGCAAAATTATCCGGAATTTATGTAAAAACTGGCATAAAAAAATATGTGTTTGCATCTAAAGCAGATGAAGAGGCTTTTAACGTTCAGAATGAGAAGTTTTTAGAATTAGCATCCTCTTTACAAGCAGTTAGTGGTCCATTTATAGGCTTAAGTAAAACAGTTGATCTTAATTATAAAAATTCAGCCGGCGATAATGCTCTTCATTGTGCAGCCAGAGTAGGTAATAAAGCTATTACTAATTATTTACTTTTTCAGTTGGATATAGTTAAACGTCAAGACGATAAAATTGATATAAATGCTAAAAATAATAGTGGCAAGACTCCATTGATGATAGCAGCAGAACATAACTGGATAGAATTGATAAAATTACTTCTCAAAGCCGGTGCTGATAAAAATATACGCAATGATAGTGATGGTAATAAAACAGCGTATGATTATTTAGCAGATGCCAATCGCGCAGGTCTACCAGAACTTCAGTCAGACTTGGCAGCTAATCAAGAGTTTTTCGCTTTAGCGAGTATGCCTTCTTTAGAAATAAAGGAGATAATGGAGTTTATGACATTAAGTAGGATTGTTGATCTTAATTATAAAAATGAAGCTGGCGATAATGCTTTGCATTGTGCAGCAAAAGAGAAAAATGAGCATGCTGTTTATCTTTTAATAGATCCTAATAAAGAATTCGATAATAGGAGTGATCCAGTATTAAAAGGTAAAAAAATTGATTTAAATGCTAAAAATAATAGTGGCATGACTCCTCTCATGGTAGCTGCGCAAAAAGAATCGATAAAAATTATAGAATTACTTCTCAAAGCCGGTGCTGATAAAAATATACTCAATAGTAGTGATCAAGATAAAACAGCGTATGATTATTTAACAGAAGAGAATCGCAAAAAACTACCACAACTTCAGCCAGATGCAGTAGTTGCTGCTCAAGCAGTAGAGGCTCCTTAAAAGAATAAATGGTCTGTCATCAGTAGTGATAATGGTAAAAAGCCTTCCTCATATCGGAGGGCTTTTTCTGTTTTCACATTAATAGATGTTGAGATTAAAAAAGCATAACCAAAACTGTTGATTGTCTATTTTTTGATTGCATTTTATTGGGCACCAAAGAGCTTATTCTTGTTTGATGGTTGTTTGCTTTGTACACTTACTATTCTATCTGCTCGTGGAGGCGCATTGTAGTAACATTTTAATATAGGGGGTTTTATAGTGGCTCATAAGTACATTCGCTACCCCTTTGGGGCATTAGTTATTTTTAGTAGCATTGCATTACTGTCACTCTGTGTGCTTATTTTTTTACCACATAAAACTATCCGTCAACCGGGACGATTATATGTTGTATGTACCACGGGGATAGTAGCAGATATGGTTGCACGTATAGGGGGAGATTGTGTATGTGTTGATGCGTTAATGGGCCCCGGTGTTGATCCACACTCATATCGGGCACGAGAATCTGATATGCATAAATTAGCGCAAGCTGATATTATTTTTTATCATGGCTTGCACTTAGAGGGTAAAATGGCCTCAGTGTTTGAGCAGATGAATTGTGACGTGACAGATATGGTAAATGTTTCAGAAGATATTCCAAAAGATTTTTTACGTAGAGTTGAAGGTGAATCGGTCTGTGATCCGCATGTATGGCATGAGGTGAGGTTGTGGCGGTATGCAGCAGCTTGTGTTGGTAATGCATTGGCAGCAAAAGATTCTGTTAATAAAAAAGTATATGAAACAAATGCGGATGCATACCTAACAGATTTAGATGATCTTGATGCGTATATTCGCACTCAAGTGGCCTTGGTGCCACTAAAGCAGCGTATTTTAATTACTGCCCATGATGCGTTTAGTTATTTTGGTCAGGCGTATGGTTTTGAGGTGGTTGGTTTGCAGGGTATTAGTACTGATTCAGAGATTAGCACGCATGATATTCGCCGGGTTGTTGATGTTATTATTGCCAATAATGTACCAGCTCTTTTTCTTGAATCACTTATACCGCAGCGGACAATTCAGGCTGTTAAAGATGCGGTGAATGCGCGGGGCAAGCAGGTGGCAGTTGGTGATGAGTTGTATTCAGATGCGCTGGGGGATGCGGCAAGTGGTGCTGATACGTATATTAGTATGATTAAGCATAATGTTGATGCGTTGGTGCGTGCGCTTGGGGATGCAGGGTAGTTTTTTCTTTTGTGTATTGCAATTACATTCATGATACCTATATATAGGAGTATATGTATACTGTATCAGTAAGCAGTAGTTGAAATGTGATGGGAATGGTAATTAAATATACAGGTATATTAAAGGCTTAAAATGAACAGTGTAGTATCAGCAGTGTCGGTAAAAAATGTAACGGTTATGTATCAAGATACCGTCGCATTGCATAGCGTATCAGTTGAAGTTCCTGTTGGATCATTACTTGCTATAATTGGTCCTAATGGAGCGGGCAAAACCACTTTTATGAAATCTATTTTAGGCTTATTGCAGCCAATTGCGGGCACTATTTCTATTTTTGGTAGCACCCTTAACCAACAGCGAAACAAGGTTGCTTATGTGCCACAACGCATGAGTGTTGACTGGGATTTCCCCATTAACGTCTATGATGTGGTTATGATGGGGCGGTATGGTAAGTTGGGTTGGTTGCGCAGGCCAGGGGCAGAAGATAAGCGGTGTGTATTAGAAGCGCTTGAGCAGGTTGATTTGCAAGCGCATGCATATAAGCCAATTGGTCAGCTTTCTGGTGGTCAGCAGCAACGGGTATTTTTTGCCCGTGCTTTGGCCCAACAAGCAGAATTATATTTACTTGATGAGCCGTTTGTTAATATTGATGGAGCAACAGAACATACATTGGTGTGTATATTGCAAGAACTGACTCGGCATGGTAAAACGGTTCTCGTTGTCCATCATGATTTGCACACGGTACGTGCCTATTTTGAAAGCGCCCTGCTGTTAAATGTCCAAGTGCTAGCCCAGGGTTCTGTTGATCAGATAATTACCCCTGCATGTTTGCAACGTGCCTATGGGGGTCGGTACAGTGGGCCAGCGCAAGAGAAGGATAGTCTAGTATGGCGTTAGATTATACATTACTAGTGGTGCTGGCAGGAATTAGCATGGTTGGTTTACTGGCAGGCGTGCTGGGGGTGTTTGTATTATTGCGGGGACAAAGCCTTTTGGGTGATGCCATTTCACATGCAGCGCTACCAGGAATAGCACTCGCCTTTTTAATAACACATAGCAAAAGTCAACTGATATTACTTGTGGGGGGAGCGTTTTCTGGTGCGATTGGTATGGTGTTGGTAACGTTGGTTACCACACAAACACGTCTCAAAAAAGATGCGGCGCAGGGGATGGTTCTTTCAATTTTTTTTGGTCTTGGGTTGGTATTATTAACTGTAATTCAAAAACAGCCTATTTCTAATCAATCAGTACTTAATAAATTTTTATTTGGTAACGTTTCAACGTTGTTGTATACCGAATTATATGCTATAGCGGCAGTGAGCGTGTCTGTTTTGTTTTGCATAAAACTTTTTTGGAAAGAGCTTATAGCGTATTCATTTGACCCTTTGTATGTGCAAGCTATCGGTTTTGGGCAGAAGACCCTTACCCTTCTTCTTTCTAGCATGTTATTGCTTGCTATTGTGGTTGGACTGCAATCGGTGGGGGTTATTCTTATGAGTACTATGCTGATAGCGCCAGCGGCAGCAGCGCGTCAATGGACATCTTCTGCGCGTGCTATGGCACTGCTTTCTGGTTTTTTTGGGGCATTTTCAGGTGTGGTAGGAGTGTTTTTCAGCAGCTCTATACCAGGTATGCCTACCGGGCCCATGATTGTGGTGGTGGCAAGTGGTATAGCCTTTATATCATTGGCAGGAGCGTCATATGGTAATAGGTTATATGCGTGGGGGCGTGCAAAAATAAGAGCATTGAGGGGAAAAATATCATGACACTGTTTCAGGTATATATTTTATGTATCGCGATACTTGTTTCATGCGCTGCCACATTGCCGGGGGTATTTCTTGTATTGCGAGGCGTGGCTCTTATGAGTGATGCTATTAGCCACGCGCTATTACCAGGCATTATTATTATGTTTTTGTTGGTACATAGGCTTGATTCACCACTATTGTTAATAGGCGCAACTCTGGCAGGTATGCTTACGGTGGTATGCACCGAGCTCTTAATTAATACCAATCGAGTTAAAAAAGACACCGCCATAGGGTTAGTGTTTCCTCTTTTTTTTGCCGGGGGAGTAATTCTTATACATGTGTATGCGCGTAATATACATATAGATACAGATATGGTGTTATTGGGAGAAATTGCATTTGCTCCCTTTAATAGATTATGTATAGGAGGCCATGATTGTGGGCCCTATGCTCTCTGGTTGCTGACATGTATTGTTATAGCGAATAGTTTATTTATTGGCTTATGCTATAAAGAGTTAAAAATGGTTGCATTTGATCAAGAAAGTGCACAGGTGTTAGGCGTTAATCCTTCATTTTTCCACTACACTCTCATGTTACTGACAAGTATCACCGTGGTGGGAGCGTTTGATATAGTGGGATCAATTGTGGTTGTAGCTTTAACCATTACACCGGCAGCTACCGCCTATTTATTAACCGATACGTTAGAGCACATGATAAGTATGAGTCTTGTTGTTGCATGCACATCGGCAATAAGTGGCTATACGTGGGCTTATATAAGTGATATTTCTATTGCGGGGGCTATAGCAACCATGAGTGGTGTCTTTTTTGTGGGGGTATTGCTGTGTGCGCCACATAAGGGGATTTATTCGCGTATGCGAGCTCATAAAAAGGCACGACAAAAGATTCTTGCCGGCTTAGAAAGCGAGTCGGATGCACCGTAAATTGGAGTGATTTTTATTATGTATGGTTAAAATCCAAATATAATAAATGGTTTCATGGTCAAAATCCAAACATACTTACACTATAGTATACCATTTTATATTTTTGGTATGGTTTTTAATAGAGATTGAAGATTCAATTTTTACACCATTTGGTGTCAGTTGTTTCTGAAGATGAACGTATAATTTTAAAGCCAAATGCATGATAGAAGCGAGATAAGGGGATATTGTTTTTGATATCGTCTGTTGTTAGCAGGGTTATATTTCGTACTGATCGCGCAGAGCAGTCATTGAGCGCTGCTTGTAAAAGAGCGCTTCCAATACCCTTTTTTTGGTACTTATTATGTACAGCAAGACAGGTAATTTCTGCATAGAGAGCATTGGGGCAATAGTCATGGATGGTGTATTGATGCCATGATTCAGATGCGCTAAAAATTGTATAACTTATAAAGCCAACAGCGACTCCATCAATGCAATATACTTGTGTGGTAAATCCAGGATCTGTAAAGGCGGGAAGTATCTGATGGGTTAAGGCGAGTTGATAGATTTCTTTTGTTTGCATGCCTTTAAAGTCAGCAGCGTCGCGAGTTATGTTTACTAGCTGAGGTATGTGTTGGAGTGCAATTTCTGATAAAGCAGCGCTGTCTTCAGGGCTATAGTTTCTAATGTTATTATTTTTTTGAGCTAGTGTATGCTGGTTTTTGAATCCAATGGATTTCAGTAAATCCTGTATTGGTCGTAATATAAGGTGTGTTACTTGTGTAAATAGGCTTGATTGTATTGGTTTTTTGATGGAAGCGGCAAAGCTCGGTGTCATGTTTGCAAGCAATAGTATCAATAACACAAGCAATCTATTTTTATTTTTTATCATGAATTGGGCTCGCTTTTTTGCTGAGTGGGTAACAGTATATAAGGTCAGTATAGCATGTTTTTTGAAATAAGTGTGAAGTAGTGCCCATATGCTTGGCTTTTTTTTCTATGAGTAACTTTTTTATGGGTAACTTTTTTTATGCGTACCAGTGCTTTTTGAATAAGGGCCCCATTGGGGGTGGCTCTGGCAGGGCAGGTGAAAAAAAGTCAAACACTATGTTTTTGCGGACCATTATGCTAATTTAATATCTGATGTTAAATTAGCATAATGGTAGAGATTTGATCGGCTTTGCGGTTCTTGTTAGTGGGGAAAACGTGGGGCTTGGTAACTCTTTTTAAGAGCCTAATAGCTATTTTGCAAGACTATTGCAGAATATTTTCAAGTTTCACTAAAAAATAACGTTTATGAGGATTTTTTGTTAGGTGGGTAATGTGCCTTTAACTTCTTAAATATTATTAAAGGAGAAATAAGTATCTTTGTAAAAGCGGAAAAATAGTGAACGTATTTTGCTTTTTTTGTGATAGTGCGGTATCTTTTTAAGTGAAATGGGTTATAGATACAAAAATACCCTAAAAATTATATTGATTTATACAAGGATTTACGATGCCAGTACCTAAGCGTAAGCGCTCCAGAGCGCGGCGTGATAGCCGTTTTGCTAATAAAGGAATGAAAGTTCAATCTATTACCGGATGCTTGAACTGCAAAGCACCAATAGCTACCCATCAAGCATGTAAAGGCTGTGGCTTTTACAAAGGGGTAAAAGTGTTACGCACTAAAGATGATCGTTTAGTTGACCGTGCACATGTACGTCAAGCAAAAATGGCTAATCAAGCAGAAAAAAACCCGAGCGCAGTAAATAACGACTAACTCATTATGCTTCTTTATCTTTTTGCACAAGTATGTTACGGTTCTTCTTGGAAAATCATTTTTCCCTATGAAGAGTGTTAAACGTATTTATATTTTATTATACGGAGTTTAAGATAATGGCGCTAAACAATATGTTTGACGTAAGTAATAAATTTTTTGTGCATAAAGGTTTTGTAAGTAAGCCTATGCTGTATGTTTTACAAATAGCAGGCGTGGGAGTTTTATTGTCTGGATGTTTTGTTGGGTATCGAGCATATTCCTTACATCGAGCACAAGCTGCACAGCGACGATTTTCAGATGAGATGGTGCATTATATAAATGCTGCTCAGGAAAAGCCGGGTAGTCATAATTGGAATATGGTAGCAGGAATTTTTGAAGAAGGTGCGAATGAGTATGCAAATACCTCATTGGCGCCTTTTTTTGTTGCCTATCAAGCGCAAGCTTTGTTAAAAGATAACAAGTTAGCTGAAGCATCAAAAGCAATGGACCGTGCGGTGAGTTTGATGTCTCATACTAATCCTTTTTATTATACCTATGCGCTTAAAAGTGTATTGATGGGGCTTGATGTAGCAGAGGCAGAAAACCGTTCTACCGATGAACTGGAAAAAAAACTTGTTGAACTAGCGAATAATAAAGAGAATCAGCAACGAGATGAAGCTCTTTATTACTTAGGTCGTTATTATCTGTATAAAAATAATCTATCTCAAGCACGTACTGTTTTAGAAGAATTAATTAGCTTGGAAAATACAAGTAAAGATCCTCGAGCAGTAAGTCCATGGGCTAACCAAGCAGAGCTATTGATTAAACAGATTGTGGCATAAAGATGAAACAAGCTTCTGTTCGTGTTCGCTTTGCTCCTTCTCCTACTGGTCATTTACATATTGGTAGTTTACGTACCGCTCTTTTTAATTGGTTATTTGCGCGTCACTATAAGGGTGTTTTTTTATTACGTATTGAAGATACCGATTTAGAACGCTCAAAACAGGAATATACTGAATCTATTTTAGATGCATTTGCGTGGGTTGGCATAGTTTCTGATGAACCTATTGTTATTCAGTCTGAGCGTATAGCCGAGCACACAAAAATTATAGAGACATTGCTTGCCTCTGGTAAAGCATATCGTTGTTATTGCACGCCAGAGCAGGTTGTTGCTCGCTATGAAAAGAATAATCCAGGTGATGCCTTTGTAAAGTATGATGGTTTGTGCCGTTCGTTAAAAAATCACCCGCAGGATGTTCCCTCTGTGGTTCGTTTTGCATTGCCAGTTGATCGTCAAGAAGTTGTATTTGAAGATCTTATTTGTGGTCGCGTTTCTTTTCATATCAATCAGCTTGATGATTTTATTATCGCTCGCTCTGATGGCAGGCCCATGTATAATTTTGTGGTGGTTGCCGATGATGCTTTTATGGATATTACCCATATTATTCGTGCACAAGAACATCTTATTAATACGCCAAAGCAGATTTTGTTGTATGAAGCATGTGGTTATTCTGTACCACAATTTGCTCATGTTTCATTAATTTTGGGGCCCGGTGGAGATAAATTAAGTAAACGTGATGCAGCAACTTCAGTTCTTGATTATAAAAAAGAGGGGTATCTGCCAGAAGCTCTTTTAAACTATTTGGCACGTTTGGGTTGGGCACATGGTGATCAGGAAATTTTTAGTAGTGCCGAACTTGTTAGTTATTTTTCACTGGATCATGTGGGCAAAAAGGGCGCCATATTTGATGCAGCAAAATTGCAATGGGTTAATGCGGTTTATATGCGTAAGATGGCAGCTGCAGATCTGTATACCTATGCTCTTAGCTGTTTAGATACAAGAGCGCAGGAGAAACTTAAAAAATATCATGCTACCAATAGGCAGCAATTATATGCGATCATAGATTTGTATAAAGAGCGTGCTCATATGGTTAAAGAACTTATGGATATGGTGTTATTAGTATGTGAGGGGCCTTTAGAGTACAATGCTCAAGATTTAGTAGCTTGGATTGCTCCTGAAACAGAACAGTATCTTAAAGAGCTTATAGTGAGTTATACGGACTGTGTTCAGTTTGATTTAGAACAGGTAAAGCATGTGGTCAAGCATTTAGCGCATAGGCATGGGTTAAAATTAGTACAACTCGCGCAACCAATACGTATTGCATTGCAGGGAAGTAGCTCTGGTCCCGGTGTTTTTGAGTTGTTGTTGATACTCGGCAAACAAGAATCAGTAAGAAGAATGCAGATATTGTATGATAATCTGCAGAATAAAGCGCTCTAAAAAAAAGGAGTATGTATGAAAGTAGCGGTACTTTTTCCCGGATATGGCAGTCAATTTGTTGGTATGGGAAAAGAATTTTACAATGACAGTCGAATAGTGCAAGAATATTTTGAACTAGCTTCAAGTTGTTTGGATATTAATTTTACTAAGTTGTGCTTTGCTTCATCTGATATGGAATTAAGTAAGATGGGCAATGCCAATACAGCGCTTTTTTTAGTAGGTAGTGCTATTTGTGCTTTATTAAAAGATGCGCAGATTCCGTTTGATATGGTGGCTGGCTACAATCATGGTGAGTATACCGCATTATTTGCGGCAGATGGTATTAGCTTTCCGGATGGTTTGTATTTGCTCAATAAGCTGAGTGGCTTTTATCAAGATGTGCTTAATGACTCAGATATTCACGCCATGTTTGTTTCGGGTATTTTAACGCAAGAACTATCGGCAATGTGTGCCACAGCAGGAGTTGAAGGTGAGTATGTGTCCATTGCGCTTTATTGTACAAAAGTAGATCATATTATTTCAGGCAGCATGATAGCGGTTGATAAAGTGAAAAAAATGGTTGCTCAACATGCACATGCAAAGACGCATAATACCAGTGTTGAATTGGGCTTGCATTCACCTCTTTTTAATGGGGTTGCGGATCAATTTAAGATGTATTTAGAAAAAGTGGATTTTAAAGACTTAGCTGTGCCTTTGCTGAGCTGCTCTGATGGCAATCCCATTGTGCAAGGCATGGCAGTTAAGCATCATGTTATTGAACATATTAATAGCCCGGTTAGATGGGATAAAATTATGGAATCATGTGTCGAATCAGATATAATTATTGAGGTTGGTCCAGGCACACAGTTGAGTGGTATAATTACCGGTATGTATCCAGAAAAAAAGGTAGTTTCAGTTAATAAGAGTGCAGATATTGATACAATCAGGAATATGCTTAATTCTCATACAGATACTGGCATAGGACAATAAATAGGATAACAGGATGATATCAGTCGAACAACAAGAAACATTTCATACAATTGTAGATATTATTGCAGCAACCTTACATATTGAAAAAGGCAGGATACACGTTTCTTCTACATTGCAAGATCTTGGAGCTGATTCTTTAGCAATGGTAGAAATTATTCTTAAATTAGAAGAACAGTTTGGCATTGAAATAGATGATGAAAAAGCTGAGCACCTAACAAACGTGCAAGAGGTTCTGGATTATATAAGCACGCTGAAAGGTTTATAGCGCAATTCCCCCTTTAAGCCAGATGCCCCATATAGCAAGTGTATCATGCACGGATTGTGTTCTATTGCGTGGATTTATACCTTCAAACTCGACCTCTCCGCCAATACCAAAAAAGGGTTGGCAATGGGTATGTTTCAGGCTTGTATACCCAAAGTGGGTAAACAATTTATTGAGTATTATTCGTGGGCTGGCTGCTGAACGTACATTAATGTTTTGTGTGCCGATAAAAACAGGTGATTGCGGGTCAGCAACTATGCTTTGTTGGTCAAGAGAGTTGCCAAAAATAGTTGCCAAGCTTTGCGTTTTAGTGCTTGGATCTCCCAGGTCAGTGGTTACATTTTGAATACCTTTTAAGCCAAATCTGTTTTCAGGAATGCCACAACCACTTAAACATATTTTTTCTTTACTACGTATAAATCCACTATAGCCAAGATTAAATGAATAGTTTTTGCCTGTATAGTCAAGCATAAAGAGAATATCTGCCTGGATATCCATGCGTACATGGCATGGCAGTGTTGTATGGTTAATGACTGGCGTAAGTTGATTTATATAGTTACCATCCTGATCAAATTCTTTAAGTAACATGTATCTACTCAGTGGCCTATTATCTTTTAAATCAAAAGAGCGTCTTTGCCGTGCGTTAAATAAATGTGTTATGTTTGCGCCACCATACAGAGACACTTCTTGTGTGCCATCTTTTTCCCAGAGAACTAAATGGCCATCAAAGCCAACTCCTAATTCAGCATGTTTGCCATTACCAAGCAGTGGTTCAAAAAAGAATTCACTTGTTGGGCGTGTGCCCGTAGGTATTGCGGTGCGTAGATTAATCCCGAAATGACCACGTTCATTTTGTATGCAATGCCACCCAAGAGCCATAATAATATCACTAGCTCCTTTTTGTGAAAGAGGACATGGAGCTATTTTACCAAAAGCTATTGGGTCTTGCATTTGTCCAAAGCGTACATCGCCGGTGAGAGCTTGTTTAAAGTGGGTGATAGGAGCTTGAACCGCATTTTGGGCCATATATTTTTCAGGAAAAGGTACATCTGATCCGCTCGCAATAACCAGCTCATCAAGTTCCATATGCCATTGCGTGAGGCCAACAGGAGCTATCATGTCAAAATATAAGCCGGCAAGATAGGTGTCAAAAGTAAAGTGGGTATTAAATATCACCAAAGCATTTTGAATATGCGGTTTTATTTTCACACTACTTTCAAATGCGGGTGATAGGCCGAAGTAATCAGCCAGCAGGTCTTCTTCTTGGCGGTTTTCAACTTCGCTCCCTGTTATGGTAAGAATATCTCTACCAAAGAGCGCATCAGCCATTCTTTTGCCTTTTACAGAATGGGAATAGTAGGGAGTAATATTTATATAATGTTGAGAGGTGGTATTATCTTCAGTTGTACGGTAACGAGTCATGCCGGCAATGTCCCGGGCATAGTTGGTACTTTGTGATCGGGGGCTTAAAAAAGATACCCCTTCAATAACATGGGCAGTACTCATATTGACGGTGAAAATGCTTACAATGAGTATACGTACTTTGTTTGTTATGTTCATGAGCTCTCCTTTTTAGTATGTGCCATAATCACCAGTACCAACAGCATAGGTAAAAAAAGAGTGCAGATGCAACAAAAAAAGCCCATGGTTTTACTCATGAGCTTTTTTGTTGCTTTTGTATCTGTGCACTAGAGGTTTATTTTAATAGACCTAGTTGCGTTCCTATGTGTCGTAAATAAGGAGCTAGAGATGGTTTATCGATGTTTTCTCTGCTTTTGGTTATAGAGTCAACATAGAAAATGTCTATGTTAGCGTTTGGTTTTGGCCTTACTAATGAAATGAGTGTCCAGTGGCCACCGGTAAGATTGCAAACAAAATGCTGTGCCATCGGCTGTTTTATTCTTTGAATATGGTGTATAGCTCGATTAATAATCTCGCTTGCTTGGAGTAGTCCGTTAGCACCTTCTATAATAGTGATATTTTGTATGTCCAATTCTCGCGCAAGTGATTCTAGGTTGCCTGCATTAAGATTGTCTTCAGGTCTCATGCGCGCGCTACCTGGTTTTATTGTGCGTTGACACCATCTGGTCGCATTTTCAACGTTATGTTTCATTGCTGCTGATTGATAAGCAGTTTCTACTGAAGCTAGATCAAGTTTTTTGCCAGGCACACGTATACTTTGATTCAGTACTTGATTAAAAGTAGCAGCATTTGCCATTGCATAAAGGCCACAGGTGGCACCCTCTTGTTGTGGTTCAAGAGCAACGTGTACGTTAAGAGCTGCTAATTCTGCGCGACTCAGTCCAGGTTCTTGCCGTTGAGCTGCTTGTGATTCAATTACTATAAAAGTGTTGTTGTCACATACGGTGCATCTATTTATATTATCAGTTATGAACATGTTTTTGTTTCCTGTATACGCTCTTTCAACCTGACATGTGCAACACGCTTCTACTCTATTATCTTGTGCGGGGGCAGCGTGAGCAGCAACAGGGTGTTGTCTGCGAGGCTCGGCTTGTGCAGGGCTGGATTGTTGTTTTCTAAGGAGAGCTTCACGCGCTTCAGCTTCACGTGCAGCCGATTGCCTGCTGGCTTCAAGCATGGCAGCCATCTCTTTATCTTCTTGTGCACGTAGCTTACTGGCCTTCATTCCTTGTTTCAACGCTTTTTGGTTATGTTTTTCTTGCTGTTCGCTTGCAATACTAGCTCGTAGAGCAGCCTGAAAATGAGATTCTGCTGCACAAAAAAGCTGTTGGCCGCTACTTATAGTGCCCAGCAAAAGTAATGCCGTGTGTAATTTTTTGATATTCATAGTACTATTTCTCGATTTTGTAAATAACAATAGTTTATAATATGCCATACTCTAATTATAACATGGTTTAAAATAAATTCAAGCTTTGTATTTAATTTTAATACAAAGCTTGAATTTATTTTCTATTTGTTTTGTGTAAGAATCAGAAGGGGGAGGTTGCGCGAGAGCCATTTTACTGTGTCTGAGCAACTTTTTTACTTTGTGCCTCAAGCAACTGATCAATAACGAGAGTGAGTTCTTTTTCGATAGTATCTGCATTAACTAATCCCCCATTTTCATTAAACGCTTTCCATGAAAATGGAATTTTGATATCAGCTGCAATCGGGATCATGCGTAATTCACGGACAACTTGACGCAATTGCGCAATCATTCCCGCGCCGCCATTAGGGCCTCCTGAGTAGCCAATAAAAGCGACCGGTTTATTATTCCATTCTTTATACAGGCAATCTAATGCATTTTTTAAAGGAGCTGTGTATCCATCATTGTATACAGGCGAAACAATAATATAGCCATCTGCTTTTTTTATTGTATCTGACCAGTTTTTAAATGCGGGATCGGTTACTTCTCCTTTGCGATTGGCAGGGGCAACTTCATCTACATAAAAGGGTAGGTTGTAGCTTGCAATATCAACAATCTCCGCATTGATCTCAGATCGTTTATCTACCATTGCTTTGATGTTTTGAGCTATTTTAAGGCCAGTTTTTGTAATTCGTGTACTGCCGACAATAATGTGCACGTTCATCTGAGTTGTTACCTGTTTTTCGGTTGTATGTGATTTTACGGTACTTTCTTTTTTGTCTGATGCGCTAGAGCAACCCGGGATACAATTGAGTATGATAAAAAGTGTTGCGATAATAGATGGCTTTGTTGTGTACTTCATTAAAAACTCCCAGATAGTAATAGTACATTGATTTAGATGCAATAAATCTAGCATGTATACAATTTTAGACAAATAAAAAGAGTGCAGGGATAGTTTTTTTTGTTTTTGTGAATTATGAAAGTAAGAGATTGCCATAATTATCACGAATAAAATTGATACAGTTTAATGCATCGGGTTGGCTTGCTAGGGGTGTGTTATTTGAATCCATATATCCAATATAGCATTGATTATTGCGCCGTTCTTTTATGAGTGATACCAGTATCCAATGGTTACCGTTAATGCCACTTATAAAGTGTACCGCTCCTGAATCAGAACGTTTCAGTTGATCAATCATATTGTGTATTGAGGCATTATTAGATGCTGGCCCACCAGGGTGAACAATGCCTTGTTCAAGATCGTAGAGAGATTGGCTTGTGGTATGGCAAGAGCCACTAGCTCTATCAATTAATCAGCAATTATTCATGCGAAAATCTCTTTGTGCTAAGGCCATAATGTTACTGTTGCTCAGCGCGTTAATAAGCCCAAGCGTTTGCGCGCCCTGGTTATAAAAGGGAGGATTATATTCTTGAATGCGGCGTGCTTCTACTGGTTGGCGACGATTAATGCATTCATTGACGCTTGCCGCATTGGCAATAGCATGTAAACCACAGTCACCATGCTGCTGACGAACTACCGGTATTTGCGTGTATGTGAGTGTGCGTTGTGGGGCTAGTTGTCTATGGGTACGTACTGCTGGTGCTGCTGCGCGAACAGGTAAAGGGGTTCGATTATTTCGTAACGCTGCCCGTTCAGCTTGACGTGCTGCCGATTGCCGTTCAGCATCGCGCCGTTCTCTTTGCGTACGTGCTAACAATGCAGCTTCATGTCGGCGTGCTTGTGCTTGAGATAAAGCGGGTCTGGCTGCTTGTGAGTTTCCCGGTCCGACTACTGCTCTCGGTTGCGCAGGTGGTGATCCAGTTGGTGATATTTCATGTTCAGCAGGATTAGAAAGCGCTTTAACTATGCCATATATAATAAAGCAAGCAGCTGCACAGTTGGCAAAAAGCTCTCTTTTGTGCCAGAGAGCTTTTTTGGTTGCGTATATATTCTTTTTGACAGTTGCCAGTATGCCAACAGATTGTTTGGTTTCTTTATCTTTTGGTTGCGCACATTTTACTGGTGCGCTGGCATTTGCCATAATGAGTAGAGCTAAGATGGCTGAACTTATGTGAGATTTTTTTGTACTGCTTTGTATTAGTATGTTCATATATCCCTCATATTTTTGTATTCAAGATGGCATATGTTCTGTTTTATAGCAGTATGCACCCTGGCGCTTGAGCTGGTTCAGCCGCGGCTGCATCAGCGGGGCCAGACAGGTGTTCAAAATTGTTTTTGACGAGTCGAATATACGGATGTAACACTTTTGGAATATATGCTTTAGGTATCGAATCAGTATAATACAGTTGCAGGCTATCTAGATTATCTTTAATTACTGAAAAGAGTATCCAATGGCCACCAGTATTAAAAATAAAGTGGGCAACTCCAGCGTTAACTGATAGCTCTTTGAGCCTATCTGTCACCGTGTTTAATGACATTAAGGTTGGGTCTTTATCAATAACAAATACGTTATGTACACCCAGGTGTTTGGCCATATGTTCTATTTCGCCTGATTGCATATTTTGCATGCTCTGTTGTTTGCTCTTTGTTTGTTGCTTGTAATATGCAGTTGCTTGTGAAAATTGTGTTTTTTGTTCGGGCCCTTGTAAATTGGCAGATACTGGCAAACCTTTTTCTAAAGCCTTATTAATAAGTAAAGCATTCACCACTGCATGGCCTCCACACGTGGCACTACCAAAAGCTTGCCTTACGGGTGTTAGCATTATAATATTGAGGGTTTTGAGTTCTGCAGGACTTAATGGTGTGTTATCCAGTTGTGCCGGTTGCCAGTCAAGTTGTTGTGCTTCTTGCTCTAAGGCCATGGCAAGTGCAAAACTTGCATCATGGTCAGGATGGTCAGCAGCTTCTTGTTTTTGATCTTCTTCTTGTAACGCTTGTATTGCCGCAATACTTGCTGCGTCTTGAGCGGCTTTTTCTTCTTGTTTTTGAAAATCAAGTGCCAATGCGAGATCTGCTTCTTCTTGTTTTTTTGCTAAATCTAATGCAATACTCGCTTCTATGGCTGCTTGAAGTTGTTTGCGTTCTCTTTCTTCTCGAGCATTGTTAATTTCTTTTTTTACCTGAGCTAGAGATGTTTCACATACTTCACAATTAACAGATGTGTATTTGTTTTCAAACGTACATACAGAGCAACAGACTGTTGCTTCTGCCTGAACGTTCATGGCTATAAGATGTGTTCCTGTTTGTAGTGCTGCACTGGTAATAAGGAGCGTAATAAGTACTTTTTTCATGATAAGTCTCCATGTATATTTTAAAATAATCTCTTATGTAACTATACATGTATTAAAAATAAAGTCAATCTTTGCTATTTGAAAATTTACTTATCTGTCATCAGATATAGAGGTAAGTTGAGGGGTAGCGGGCAAGAGAGAGGCGGTTTTTATATTAAAATAATCTGTTATCCTTAAATTGTATTAAAAAACAGTATAATTATTTATGTAAGGGGTTTTTATGAAAAATATATTAATTTCAATGGTGCTATTAAGTGGAGTTAGTGCGCAGGCAATGAAGAAAGATAGCAGTACGCAGGTTACTTTTAATGATGTAAGGCTAGGGCGGCAGTGTGTTTCTGGTGTGCCTCAAGAAATGCCGGTTGCTCAAG
Source organism: Candidatus Babelota bacterium (assembly GCA_026388985.1). Taxonomy (GTDB): domain Bacteria; phylum Babelota; class Babeliae; order Babelales; family Vermiphilaceae; genus JAPLIS01. Next base: position 53,068 of record JAPLIS010000002.1, read on the forward strand.
TATTAAGATTTATATGGGGTTCTTTACGGCCTCTGTCTCCAGAACAATGTGTTTTTTTTAGAGATGAGCTTTCTAGGCAGGCTGGCAAAAAGAAATTAATTGATCTTGATGCTGCCAAGGAAATTTTAGCACATACACTAAAGCTCACACCTAATGAGCTGGTACAGATGAAATTTAAATCTAAACATGAAGAGATCTCGGCAAAGGCGCGTGCATTAGTAGATGTATTTGCTTTTAGACAGCCAACTCAAGAAGAACAACTTATGTGTCGACGATTTGATCAATTACGACTTGATATGGTTAATTGTCCGCCAAGCGAACAATCAGAAATAGTTGCGATAGCAGAAAAGCAGTTAAAAGATATCACGAGTAAAGCGGTAGGAAATACTATTCAGGCTGCTTTACAGGTACAATTGTATAATCCAGAATTTGATCTAAGAACTGACATGCAAAAAATAGAACTAGACGCTACGATGAGAGATGTTCAAACAGCTGGTTTTGATTGTATTGAAGCAGCAGATGCTAATCATGATACGTATAAAACAGCAATGGATAGATTTATTATAGCTGCACAAGCATATAAAAATATCGATTGTTAACAGATAGTTTTAAACTACTTGTTTCGCATTTTACTGATGGCTCACTTTTAATGCAGCTTTATTTTTAATTTTCTTAAATCGCACTCACGTTATTTAAAAGCAAAACCAACTTTCAGCCATACATGCCATTGGCTGAGTGCCGTATTTATCCCATCATTGGTGCTGTTTTTTGTATCATTATGGGCAAACTCAGCTTGTCCACCGATGCCAATTGATGGGGTGAGGCACTGTAGATCGCATCCCGTATAATGAAAGTGAGCAAAAATACTGCTGGTTTCTCCTTTTGTTTTACCGCCACAGATATTTAAATCGGTTAGTTGCAATAATTTTGGTTGTATTGAGGTATTTATTTGGGTGTCACCATTAGGCAACGTATTAAGCTGAATTACCGCTGGTGGGGCGAGGACTTGCAATGTGTTATCTGCTGCAAGAGCAAGAACGGGAAGCGCATCGATAGCCACCGGCTGTGCACCGGCCCATGCTGGTTGCGGACTATTTATACCATTATTTTCTCTACCACGATTAAATGTTTCTAGGGTAGGCGCACCTGTTGCGGGTAAGTTGGTACCATGATAAATGGTGGCATTGCTTTGGGTGGCCGAAAGGGGAACTGGCTGATTGACTATAAGAGGAAAGGTGACTTTTTGTGTAGGGGGAGTAGGAGGATTAGGGATCGCTATTGAGTTAGTGCTATCAGCAGCAAAACCAAATACTTGCGCATCACCTTTTAATGCCCAGCTTTTATTATTATCAAGTTCGTTAGTTCCCAGTACACTGATTTGGTCGGCGGTACGTCCCCAGAAGTTATAACCCAGGTCAAAACTATATCTATTGCTTTGCATATGTAGGTTTACGATGATATCAGCTTGCAATGCAGAAGATACGTTAACGCGAATGTTGCTTAAGTTGGCAATAGGGGCGAACTCTTGCTTGAATTGATAGGTTGGGGGTATGCTCGCATTTTGAGCACCTCCTTGTAAGTTGTTATTAACTGGCGTATCAAGTTTTTGTGCCAGCATGTAACGGCTGAGCGGGCTATTTTTTAAATCAAAGGTTCGGAACTGTTCGGAATTAAAAAGATGGCTTAGGTTTATCTGTGCATAGACACCAATTTTTGCTGTTTCATCACAGCTTTTCCACAGGTCATAATGACCATTTATGTTAGTTCCTAATTCCCAATGATGCCCATCACCAATAATCGGTTCGAGTAAGAATATCCCTTCAGGGCGATTGCCTGCTGGAGCGGCTGCTTGCAGATTAATGCCAACATGGTAATCATTTTGAGTCCAGTTCCAGCCAAAGGCCATCCGAATATCGGCTATGCCGGTCTCTTTTTTGCGTATTGGGCTTATTTGGGCTTTTTTGAGTTGCTGAAAGACAGTCAGATACTTTTGATCTGCGAAGGTTTGTGTGTCTGGCTGTACTAAATTTCCCTGTGCGTAAGAAGTAAAATCTTCAAGTAATTGCCCTCTATTTAGTTCTGCCGGTGTTAGTATGCCAGCAGGCTGTGCATTAACGCCTCTGTTAAGCACCGTTTCTTGCAGGCGAAAATCAAAGCGCGTGTGTACTATCGGTGCATGGAGTGTAAAATAGGTGCCATGAGCCCACTGATTCAGGTTGATAATGTAGCTTAAATCAACTAAAAAATTATCAATAATCGGTGCACAGGAGATAGTACTTTTAAAATCATTGGGTAAATAAAAGTAGTCAGCTAATAGGTCGCGTGGGCCACGGTTGGCAACGCGGCTCCCCGAAATAGTGATGCCAGAACTGCCCCCAGAGCCTAAAAGATTCTGTGCAATAGTGTCAGCATTACATGATCGGCTGTAGTCGGTGTTGACAATAAAAATACCATACGGACGGCACCGTTCAGGGTTATTAAGTACATCATATAATCCGGCCCAATGACGGGATTCATAAGCACCCTGTGAGCGGATTGAATAGTAGGGTGCAATGCAGGATGTCTGTGCATTACAGGTTGGTTGTGTGGCACAAAAAACACTCAATAAACTTACTGCGATTAAAGATAATTTTGTATAGTTCATGGTACCGCTTCCTTTTTTAAGTTGTGTTAGCCCACGTTATTATTTTGTATCGTTAGTCTGGTGTGCTGCTTATACTAGTATGCTGCTAGAAGTATATAACGGGAGTTAAAAAGTATGCAACAAAAAAGGCTCGGTGGTAAGTCCCGAGCCTTTTTTTTGTTACGTAACTAATTAGTTAAATGCTAGACCCACTTTAGCCCATACTCCCCATTGAGATACAGCGCTTTTTAAGCAGTCAGAACAATCAGCTTTTTTAGTTGTTGTTGTAGGGCATTTATCTTCGCATTTTCTGCTAGAACCAAACTCAGCTTCTCCGCCTATGTTAAGTGAAGGTGACCAGCACGCATCGTCCCATGTGTAACCAACGTTAGCAAAGACTTTGTGTGACATTGCTTTGCTTGTTTGGTCGTTGTTTATAAGGGCTTCAGTTAAGTAAACAGGTGGATTAGAAAGGTTGATCGGTTTCGGAGTTGTGGCCGCAGTGTTTAACGGGCTGTTTAATGGTGTCGCACCAGCTAGTGCAGGTTGATCATTGTCAACACCAAAGTTCTGAGTCAGTCCTTCATCTGGGGCAGAGTTTAGAGTTGCTTCGCTTTGAGAGAATGATAATGGATAGAATACAGTACTACCATTTGGATTTATGATGTTTTCTGTGATACCATAAGGTACTGAATCACCAGCGATTACCCATGTATTTGCCGCACCACGTAAAGCAGGGCCACATTTAGAAGCACAGGCAATTTTTTCACATGTTTGTAACCAGAGGTTATACCCAAGATCAACGTTAAAACCACATCCGTTGTAGTTCAACCATGCAGTTAAATCAACTTGTGCACCAACGCTGACATTTACATCTTGTGCTGTTAAGTTAGCAATAGGAGTGTATACGTTAGCAAATTGAGTGTTTGCTTGAAGAGCTGGTACAGCAGGTGTGCCAACTAAGCCATTAGTAACTTCAGCATCCATTTTAGCGGCAAGCATATATCTGCTTAATGGTTTACCTTTAAGGTCAAATACGCGGTGTTCTTTTGCTTTAAACAAGTGAGTTACCACCATGTCAGCATACACACCGATGTTGTGGTTTTCATTTCCGCATATCGCTGTTGCCCAGTGACCAGTGAAACCAGCACCAAGTTCCCAATGTTTATTGTTGCCAACAATAGGTTCAAACAATAAGCATGCTTTAGGTTTTGTACCTGTTGGTGCAGCTGCAGCAGCATAAAAACCAAGGTGGTAATTATCGCAGCGTAAGAAATCCCAGCCAAATTCTCCACGGATTTCACCAAAGCCATTTTTTGTTGCGCCATTGCTGCATTTTGATTCGCAGTTACCTTCTTGTGTTACTGAACCGTTCATTTTTTGAACAAGCAACGGATTACGAATCACGTTTATATTGTCAGCATCAGTTGCGCCACCTTTAAGTGTCCGGTCAGGTGGGGTTTTACCCGCAAAGAACTCAGTTGCTGTAGTGAAGTCTGAATCTTGGAAGTTAGTACCAGCGTTTTTTACTGTTTCGGTCATGTTCAAATTCCATTTTGTATGTACAAACGGTGCATACACTCTGAAATACATGCCTTTAACACACATGTCCAACCCGCCATAGAAGTTGAAATCTAGTACGAAATTAGAAATAGTTGGTTTGAACGTTAATGCACCATCAAAGTCATTTGGCAGGTAGAAGTTTTGAGCAACCCATGCCTTTTCATTGCGATCTGGAAGGTCAGAACCTTGAACCAGTACCGTTTGTGCACATTTATCATTACAGTTGTTTCTGCCAGTAGTTGCTCCTGCTGTGTTGATTAATGCATCACCAAATAATGATTGGGCGATGTTGCTTGCACGAAAACTTTTTTGGTATTCAGGAGTTATTGAAAAATAAGAGTACCATTCATCTTTGTCTGTTAAATGGGTACGGTTAGGAGCTTCACCAGCTACTTTGCGCGCACCATTTAAGCTTTGTGGGCGGATTTTTAATTGAGACACAACGGGGGCTGGTACTGAAGCCGCTTGTAATGCACATGCACTGATAAGAAGCGCAAGTGAAAGAAATTTTTTTTCCATTCGTTTCATAATTTCTACTCCTTTAAAGACAATAATCATTATCTATACAATTATTATGCACAGCTATAGTTTATATATATAAGGTAGCTTTTTTTGCGTATTATCCTCCTTGTTTTTTTGATTTTTATTTTAATTTTTATATGGTTACTTTTTTCTTATTTTTTCTCTTCGTTTATAATCTAGGTATACTATATCTGTTTGAATTTTGAAAAGTAAAGAAAAAAATGTATGCAGGACCTTCTGTGTGCAGTTTTGCGTTAAATTACACCACTTAAGCGAGCTCTCCATGGTCTATTTTTATATTTTTATTATCATTCAGGTGGTGGTAGAGAGTCTTCCGGTTAGTAGCTCAACGCATCTCATGGTTGCGGGTACAATTGCAACTCTGTTGGGTGGCTATTATAGTGATCAGTATGTGCTATTTATGAGCCAGTATGGGCATCATATAGCAGCAATAGATCATATGCTTCATGGCTTAACCGCAATAATTGTAGCACTTTTTTTCTATCCACAATGTTTTTTTTTATTACATAACTGGCGGCGTTGTTTTTTTATTATACTTAAGTTACTAGTGTTGTCTGGTATAGCCGACACAGTAACAGTCTGTTTTTTTTATCTGTTTAAAGTGTATCCCTTTTCTGTGCCTTTAGGGTATGGATTATTAATTACTGTTGGCTTGCTGTATTCTCTTAAATGGTGTGCGCTTAAGGGTGGCCGTGTGTTTGATTATAGGTCAGCGTTAGTGCTCGGCTGTGTGCAGGGATTAGCTCTTCTGCCAGGTATTTCTCGCTTTGCCATTGTGTATGTAGCAAGTAGATGGTGTGGGTTTGATGCGCGTAAAGGTTTAGCGGTTACGTGGATGATTTTTTGGCCATTGATGGTTGCTGCCAGTGCGCAGGGGGTGTATAATCTTGCACGTGAACAGGTTTTATTTTCACTGCTTACAGGTGGTCAAGTGTTACTTGTTATTGTTGGTGCAACAGTACTTGGTTATGGCGCATTCTGTTATGCTGCACGGTGTGCCTACAATAACACATTCTGGCAGTTTAGTTGGTATGTGGCAGCACTTGCATTGCTTGCGATATGTATCTGATTGTCTGTATCTTATTATCTCTTTTTATACCAAGAAAATAGATTATTATCTTTTCTTAGTGAGTTGCACTAAGAAAAGATAGAGTGCTATCTTTTCTTTTAACTGTTGACTAAGAAAAGATAGCTTTGTACCATTATTTTATACTATACCATTCTAGCAAAGATAATTATGAAAAAACGTATTGGCACTTATGTTACTCAAAAAGTATTAGAGGGCTCATTTAAGGCCTACGTGCCTCCTCTATTGCCCCCTGAGCCACCTATAGACTTGCAGCAGCTTTATCCCCATTTGGAGAAAGCCACACAGGCTTTGGCAGAATTAAATAGTGTGACCAAGTCTATTCCCAATACTGCTCTTTTTATGTACATGTATGTTCGTAAAGAAGCATTGCTTTCAAGTCAAATTGAAGGTACGCAAAGTTCTTTTTCTGATCTTATTCTTTTTGAGCATGATCAAAAGCCAGAAGTGTCATTAAGCGATGTTGAAGAAGTATCTAATTATGTTAAGGCGATTAATCATGGGCTGGAACGGCTGAAAAACAATTTTCCGTTATCATTACGTTTACTCCGAGAAATACATGCCATATTGTTATCTGGCAAGAGAGGATTGGGAAAATATCCCGGTGAATTTAGGCGAACTCAAAATTGGATAGGAGGATCAAAGCCTGAAAATGCTTTATATGTACCACCTTCTGTTGAACATATGAAGGAGTGCCTTTCTGATTTTGAAAAATTTTTACATGATGATAGGTTGCCTATTTTGATTAAAGCGGGACTTGCTCATGTACAGTTTGAAACGATTCACCCATTTTTAGATGGTAATGGCAGATTAGGGCGATTGTTAATTATTTTGATGATGTGCGAAAATGGTATTCTTAATGAGCCGATTTTGTATATAAGTCTTTATTTAAAAGAAAATAGAGGGGTCTATTATGACCTATTGCAACAAGTTAGATTGCATGGTGCGTGGGAAAAGTGGCTTGAATTTTTTTTAAAAGGTGTTGTGTATTCAGCTAAGCAGGCATTAAATACGGCGCAAAAAATAAATAGATTATTTGAAAGTGATCGTGCCAGTATAGCATCTTTAGGTCGAGCACAATTTTCTTGTCTACAGATTATGGAGTATTTGAAAACATTGCCACAAATATCTGTAAAGCAGTTGAGACAAGAGCTAGGGATGACACCGCCAACAGTCAGGGCAGCTATCAACAAGATGGTGGATATCGGTATTTTGGAAGAAATAAGCGGTAAACGGCGGGACAGGGTGTATGTATATCGAAAATATATAACTATTCTGGAAGAGGGGGCGCAGCCCTTGTCAGACTGATAATTGCTTTTTTATACCACTAAAAATAGATTATTATCCTTTCTTAGTGAGCTTTGCTAAGAAAGGATAGCTCATTATCTTTTCTTAGTAAAGCTCACTAAGAAAAGATAGCCATGCTCAAATACTCTTTTCATGTACTCTATTCTCTTGCTGTTATGCAGCCTGTTTTTTTATACTTATCTTTAAAAGCAGCCGAAAAAAATCTAAAACAACCCACAGTTGCCAGGGCTAAAATAACCAAGAAAAGCAATAAAAACATAAAGGGGAAACCGATGTTGCGGCCACAATACACACACAAATCATATATGAATGAAATTAAAGCGGTAGGGTTACTTGGCATAGCAGTATTTATCGCCTGTTCTTTGTATTCATATAATGCGCACGATTGTTCGTTTATTCACTACAGCACACGTCCCATTGCCGATACACACAATTGGTGTGGTATGGTGGGGGCGCAGTGTGCTGCAGTACTGTTATATCTATTTGGAGCAGCAGCGTTTTTAGTGTGTGGGTTACTGATGGGCGGTGTGTATATGTTGATAAAAAAGAGCTCACTTATCTATGAATGGGATAGGGTATGTGCAGGGGTTGGATTACTTATAGTCAGCGCTTGTTTATGTAGCATGTATCAGATTGATATGGCGCAGAGTAATTTTACTGGCGGTCTGATTGGTATACGTTTTATGTCTCTGTTGTATCAGTTATGTGATTATGTTGGGGGAATGGTGTGCGCCCATGTCCTGTTGTATATGTGTTTAATTATTGTATGTAGATTTTCTTTTATGGGGTCAGTGCGTGGTGTTATAAAGGCAGTACGTTTTTGCTGTTTTTTTGTACGTAAACATCAGCTTTTTTCACGTATTAACTATGGGGCATGTACGGTGTTTGGTTATATGCGTAAGCCATGTTTAATGAGTTATAGATTTATAGGAACACTGCTTGATGGCACCGCATTTGAAGGCACAGCACTTATGGCTCCTGATGGGGCTTATGGTGCTGATAGTCTCGAAAGTAAGCTGGGTCGCATGCAAAAGAATGCAGCATTTATTCCTGCACAGAGTGCGGCACCGGTTACAGATAGCATACTCACAGACGAAATAGCTGGAGCAGAAACAGTTGTTAAAGCAGCACCTCTATCAGGTCACGTTTCTAGTGAGGTTGCACCTATGGTTGATAAGCAGCCCGTAAAATATGTATTGCCACCGATATCATTTTTTATTAAAGGGGCGCCAGAAAAAAGTGATAGCGCATTAACACAAGAACTTGAAGCGCGGGCTCGGTTGTTGCAAGAGAAATTAGAAAGATTTGGGATTAAGGGAACCATAGTTGCCATTAAGCGTGGTCCTGTGGTTACTTTGTTTGAATATGAACCACATATCGATGCAAAATTAAGTAAAATTATAGCTCTTGAAGATGATCTAGCTATGGCCTTAAAAGCGCTCAGTATCCGTATTCTGGCACCTATTCCCGGACGCGCTGTTGTTGGTTTTGAAGTAGCGAATGCTAAGCGTGTTGATGTGTTATTGGCAGACACGATTCATTCTCGTGAGTATACAAAGCATAGCGGTCATTTGCCATTGATTTTGGGGCAGGATACTGTTGGCAATACCGTGATTGTTGACCTTGTCCGTATGCCACATCTATTGGTTGCTGGTTCAACTGGATCGGGTAAATCGGTGGGGCTGAATGCAATGCTTATCAGTTTATTATGCGCACGTACGCCGGATGAATTAAAGCTTATTTTAATAGATCCTAAACGTCTAGAATTTACTGCTTATGAAGATATTGCCCATTTGTTGTTTCCGATTATTACCAATACAAAAATGGCTGCTCCGGTATTAAAATGGGTAGCAAGGCAGATGGATGAACGGTATGAAAAAATGGCTGCATGTGGTGCGCGTAATATTTTTGATTATAACGCGCAGTGCGATGAAACGGGTAACGTTGAGCGTATGCCATTTATAGTGGTTATGATTGATGAGCTTGCTGATTTAATGATTACGGTAGGACGTGAAGTTGAAGATTCTATTGCACGTATCACGCAGATGGCGCGCGCAGCAGGCATTCATCTTATTGTGGCAACGCAACGGCCATCAGTTGATGTTATAACGGGAGTCATAAAAGTTAATTTTCCCAGCAGAATATCTTTTCGAGTGACATCTCGTATTGACTCACGTACCATTTTGGATTGTGGTGGCGCTGATAAATTACTGGGACGCGGCGATATGCTTTTTTTAGATTCAACAACAGCAACATTAAGGCGAGTGCATGGGGCGTATGTATCTGATGCAGAAATTGCCCAGGTAACAGGGCATATCAGGAGTGAGAGCACGGTCAATTATTTTGATATACATACTGAATTAGCCAAGGGCCAAGAGAGCTTGGATGCAAAAGATGATGCATTATATGGAGAAGTTTTGCATTTTTTGGATGAAATTGAATCTTTATCTATTTCATCACTACAACGAAAGTTTAAAATAGGGTATAATCGTTCTGCACGCATTATTGATCAGCTTGAGTCAACTGGTCGGATAATGCCAACAGATGGTAGCAAGACTCGCCGTGTTATAAAATAGTTTTCATGAAGTAATAGAATTTCTTGCTTGACAAATGCTTAAAAAAAAGACATTTTTCTTCCAGAGTTAAGATGTTTTTATAGCAAGGCAGCAGTAGTAGTGTATTTTAATTAAACAGAGGAATTATCGATGCCGTTTGACACACATTTTATACAAGAAACATTATCTGGCGTATCGATTTTATATGGAACTTGTCCACAAAACCCAACTTTTGCAGTTGATTCACGTGGGGTAAAGCCAGGAGATATTTTTATAGCGCTGCCTGGTGAAAAAGTAAATGGACACTCTTTTGTTGAGTCTGCATTACGCAATGGCGCATCAGGTGTTATTGTTGCGCATGATCAACAGGGCGTAATAGATGCATGTGATAAAAAATTATTGAAAGACAAGTTTGTTCTTTCTGTGCCAGAACCATTAGATGCTCTTATTACTTTGGCTCGAGCTTGGCGGGCTCAATTTTCTTATCCTGTTTTGGCGATTACCGGTTCTGTGGGTAAAACGTCAACAAAAGAGCTTTTGACGCATATCGTTGGATTAGCTGGTAAAAAGTATCTTTCTTCACAGGGTAATCAAAATACGCTCATTGGTGTAGCTATTAATATATTGCGCTTAGGCCATGAGCATGAGGGAGCTCTTTTTGAGGTGGGCATTAATAAGCGAGGAGAAATGGAAAGAATAGCAGATCTTTTGCGTCCAACCTATGCATTAATTACCAACATTGGCCATGCTCACATGGAAGGGTTGGGTTCTCTTTCTGATATTGCTCTTGAAAAACGATCACTCTTTTCATATTTCACTGAAAAAAGTATTGGTATTGTTAATGGCGATCAGCCAGTATTGGCACATGTTTCATACCGGCATCCGGTACTTAAATTTGGTTCAAAAACAACCAATCAAGTGCAAGCGCGCAAGATATCTATTTCTGGTGCACATATAAGTTTTATATTGAAAATGTATCAAAAAAAATATCAGATTGATATCAAGCAATCACATGCAGGTGTTATTTTTAACTCTTTGGCAGCAGCATCAGCGGCGCATTTGTTGAATATTCCGGTTGAACTTATTGTGGAAGGTATCCAGCAATCATTGGTGGTCAATAGACGCTTTGAACAGCGTGCATTAGCTGATCATAAAGGGGTTCTTATTGATGATTGTTATAATGCTAATCCAGAAAGCATGAAGGCAGCATTGCTTGCATTTCAAGAAATTAAAACAAAAGCGCCAAAAGTTGCTATACTGGGAGATATGTTGGAATTAGGTGTTGATTCACCATTTTGGCATCGGCAATTAGGACGGTTTTTACGTAAAACACCATCGCTTGATAAAGTTATTCTTGTGGGTGATTTAGTTAAGTGGACAAAAAAAACAGCACCAGTTGGTTTAGTTGTTGATTTAGTTAGTTCATGGGAGCAGGCTGTTGAGTGTCTTGAAAAAGCTATAGATAATCAGGAAGTGGCTGTTTTGGTAAAAGGGTCTAATGCGGTAGGATTAAGTAATTTAGTAGAAAAATTTGCTGCCAAGCGCATACAGCTTGGTGGATTATAAGTATAAGCTTTTTAGAAGAGCTATAAATGGGGTTGGCATTATGTCTGAAGAAGTGCAAGGCGTTATATTATATCATAAGCCGGTTTTAGTTAAGGAAGTGTTGACGTATCTGAATCTACAGCCGGGTGGCGTATATATAGATGCGACATTTGGATCTGGGGGACATACACGGGCAATTTTAGAAGCGGAACCGACTTGTTCTGTTATAGCAATTGATTGGGATAACTCTTCATTAGATACATATGGCTTACCCCTGCAAGAAGAATTTGGGGATAGATTGCGATTGGTGTGGGGTTCTTTTTCTCATTTATATAAAATTGTAAAAAAAGAACGCATCAAAAAACTAAATGGTATATTGGCTGATTTTGGTACATCGCAAATTCAAATTATGGAACAACCAGGATTTTCAATATACCGTGATACGCCGCTTGATATGCGTATGTCAAGATCGCATTATCACATTACGGCACAAGAAGTAATCAATACCGGATCACCAGAAAAACTGCGTGAAATTTTTTGGCAATTGGGTGAAGAACGGTATGCCAAACAGATTGTTGAGTTGTTGTTAGTAGAGCGTAAAAAGAAGGCAATAACAACCACCACTCAGTTGGCAGCACTTGTGGTAAAAGCAGTGCCAAAACAGTCTAGTCATTCGATACATCCCGCAACACGAGTGTTTCAGGCGTTGCGTATGTATGTGAATAAAGAGTTGGATAACATAGAAGCGTTTTTAGCAGGAAGTGTTGGCGCGTTGAGTCCTCAAGGGCGCTTGGTGTGTATTAGCTTTCATTCACTTGAAGATCGAGTGGTAAAATCTTTTTTTCATGATGAATCGCAAGCGGGACGGTTAGATGTTTTGACAAAGAAAGTAGTGGTTGCGCAAGATGAAGAGTTAGCAGTTAATGCTTCTGCTCGATCAGCACGATTACGAGTTGCATCTCGTACAGATATCTTATAAAGAGCGGAGTATATCAAAAAAAAGAAAAAGTTTGACAAAAGACAACGTTATCTTTAAATTTATCTTTGATTACCGTGTGAGAGTAGTATGAGTAATTAAAGCAGAGATAGTTATTGTCTCTAAAGGTGCATCCATGGAAATAACGGAGATAAAGGTTTTCCCAACCAGGGATGGTGGGCGTTTAAAAGCCTATGCAACTGTAGTTTTTGATAATTGTTTTATAATTCGAGATTTGAAAGTTATAGAAGGACAAAAAGGTTTGTTTGTTTCTATGCCTTCTCGAAAGCGTAAAGATGGTTCCTTTAGAGATATAGTACATCCGCTTAATGTTGAAATGCGTACTAAGATTGAACAGGGCATAATTGAAGAGTTTGATCGTGTTATTAAACTCGGAGAAGATGTCCCAACAGCAGAAACACAAGAATAGTAGCAACTATTATTTTTGTTCAACAGAGAATAACATTAGTTTGGGGCGTAGCCAAGCGGTAAGGCAACTGGTTTTGGTCCAGTCATACGGAGGTTCGAATCCTTCCGCCCCAGCCATTAATCGTAAAATACATTATGCCATATACCCTTTTTCTTGCATCAAAATCTCCTTCACGTAAAATGCTTTTAACTCAGGCATTAATTCCTTTTACCGTCATAGAACAAACTGCTGATGAAGCACAGTGTGATTGGTCTTTACCTTTAGCCACTTTGGTGCAAAACATTGCAGAATATAAGATGCACCATGTAGTGCTGCCAGCGGGAACAGTTGAAGGTGAGTTTTGCTTTGTGTTAACAGCAGATACATTGTCGCAAGATAAAACTGATGGTTTTATTTTGGGTAAACCAATTGACCGTGCTGATGCAATTGCTCAGATTAAACGGGGCAGAATGGGTTCACGTTTGTGTACTGCTTTTTATTTAAATAAGTATGTATGGCAGAATAATGAGTGGCATATTAAAATGAGCCACACAGAGTGTGTGCAGGTTGATTATACCTTTTTTATTCCCGACAATTTAATAGACTGGTATCTTGATAATTCAATAGGACTACAAGCTGCAGGAGCGGTTGCAGTTGAAGAATGTGGTTCACAATTTTTACAATCAATACAGGGATCCCATTCGGGACTTATTGGTTTGCCTATGTTTGAACTGCGGCAAGCGTTAACAGCATGCGGTTTTTTTAATACGTGATTTTTCTATTTAGTATCCGTCTTTACATATTACTAGAGCACTACACAAGTAGCGCGATTGCGTACTGTTTTACGCGGCGCATTACTAGATTGTTGATTATGTTGGATTCTTATGAGATCAATCATTTGCTGTAACAATGGATCTTGACAATAGGGGGCAGCATAATCGCAGCATAGTTTGCGAACGGTGGCAACAGGAAGTTTTGATATATTATTTAAAACATGTTCTAATTGTTTTTGTTTAGCGAAAGCTTGGAGTGTTTTTTTTCGAGCTTTTCGCGTTTGTTTAATAACTGCTTTCATATCTCCCAAATCGCAAGGTTTAAACAGTGAGCCAGATAGGATTGCTCCATTAAAGACGAGTATTTTTACTATTTCAGCATTGCCTTGGCAAGCAGCCTGCGACAATGAGGTTATACCATTGCTAGGTTTTTGATTAACATGTGCACCAGCTGCGATCAATATGCGTACTATTTCAGCATTGCCTTGGTAAGTAGCCTGCAACAATGGGGTATAATAGTCATATTTATCTGCTTGATTAACATGTGCGCCAGCTGAGACTAATATACGTACTATTTCAGCATTGTTCATGTAACTAACAGCAAGCAATAATGGCGTATTGCATCCATGTGCTTGATTAACATTTACTCCTGATGCGATTGCCTTATTTAGATCATCTATGCTGTCATTAAATAGAGCATCCAATAATGCTCTATTCGCTTGTTCAGAAGTAAGTTCCTGAGCAGCTACAGCCTCTTTATGTTCTTGATCCTGATACATTGCATATACACTAACCGGCTCTAAGGCTGTAGCCAATACAAGAGCGATAATAAGATATTTGCTAGTTTTCATAGTATAAACTTTCCATTTACTTGTTTTAGGTGGATTGCTCTGTGCGAATTAGTTGTTAACTATACGTTTATACCACATCATTATTAACTTGTCAGCTGGTATCGATAGAAAAGGGTGTTTTTGGGGAAAATAAGGGGCTGCGTCGGCGTAAGATAGGGAATGGGGTGAGATAGGTTTACATAAAAAAATAGAGTGGGGCACTTTATCGCATCCACTCTATTTTTTTATGTTGCTTATTTTTGTATGATTTTACTTAATGTGCGTATCTAGTTGTGTTCTACTCATGTTCTATTTTTTATGATTTACTCTTGTATTAATGCGCATAACTGCTCATTTTCTATACCCACAGAATGTGCGTAAGCACCCACTAAGTCTTCAAGAGATGCTACTGATAAAGATAGAGCATTCTGTTATTTACTAATGCTATTAACCTAGTTGATTTAATTCCCTTTCTAATCGATTAGCTTTGTCTTTATAGTAGACCGCGGAAAAATCAGGATTTTTTAGTGTGCCGGCTTCAATGAGACGCGCCATGCTACGGGCATGCTCGATTTCTCTTTTAAGTAATTCTTTTTGTGTTAGTGGTCGCTGATTATAGATTTGAGGGCCTCTCGTTAAGCGAAGTTTGTCATTTTTTACAGGAGGTAATTCGTCATCCATTGCTTCTGCTGAAGAAATTGGTATTGGTATTGATCCCAATAGTAGGATGACAGAGAAGAGTATTTTTTTGTTCATGATATAGTCCCTTTTTTTATACATTATATATATTTAAATACTTTAAGTTACTTCTTACTATTTAGAATAGCATTAAGAAACATCAAAAAGCAACCATTTGTAATAATTTTTTTTAATTATTGATTAAAAATGCATATTGTAATAGTTTTTTTTAAAATCTTATTGATTTTTTTTGGGCCTAAAAAAATAATAAGACTCCAGAGTTTTCATTGTGTTGCACATAGTTTTCTATCGCTGCAAGAGCGCTATTGTAGGGGGTATATTGAATGGTGAAAGAAGGGTTGTGAGAGGGCAGCTGTAATGGTGGCAAAAGGGATATCTAGATCAAGTGTAAAAGCAATAGAGTCCCACGCGCATATTTAGCACGTTTTTTTTTAACATGCAACATCTATTCTGTGTATGCTAACCATGATGAGATAGCTTATAATACACAAGAGACTGGCTGCGAAATAAGAATCGTAGTCAGTCTCTTGTGTATTTTTTAAAGTTTTTATATTTTTTAAAAATGTAAAAATTGTTTTAATTAAAAAGTTTTTTATTCTGAGGTTGCCATTGCTTTAAAATCTCTTTATACAACTGTTCTTTGGGGTTAACTTTAGGGTTATGTTCAATTTTAGTTGTTGTTTTTTCAAGACTTATTCGTACCGTGTCATCATCGCAGAGCGTGACATCAATTTTATTGATATCGGTCATAAGTTTTTTTTGCTCTGCTTTACGTACCATTTCCTCATCCATTGCATCAAGCAATAACAGTTCAAGGATTTTGGCAAAATCGCTTACTGTTTCTTCTATTCCCGATGCCGTAAGATTAAGATCGCTAATAGTGTCTATTTTTTGTAATTCAGTGTGTAAGCCATCTCTCATGGCGGTAGTTACTATATTTTTAAGGCCGTTCGTATCATGTTCTACTATCCAACGTAATAAGCAGAGCAACTCATACGATATAGTAAATTGACCACTGTGATTTTTGTTAAAGAAATCTCCATTATCTATCATGGCATGTTCCTTTTTGTATAGGGTGGTTTTTTCTATGAACGCATATTTTTAAACTGAGCGCGTAAACGTTTTATTCTTTCTTGCATTGGTGGATGAGTTGAAAATAAATTCACAAATCCATTGCTGGTAAAAGGATGGACAATAAATAAAGATGCGGTACTTGCTTTTTGTGTGTCGTCATTGCGTAAATGTTCATGTGCAATGCTGCTGTTTAATTTTTCTAGGGCGTCGGCAAGAGCAAGCGGATCTCGTGAAGTACAGGCTCCTGTTTCATCAGCTAAATATTCTCTAGATCGAGATAACGCAAGCTGTAAAAGAGTTGCGGCGATAGGCATTAAAATGGCGACAAGAATCATAAAAAGTGGATTTCCTTTTTTGTCGCGATCATTACTCATTGAACCCCAAAAAGCAGCGTACTGTAGCATATGCGCTAAATAACCGATTGCAGCAGCTAAGGTTGCGGCCATAGTGGTTATTAAAATGTCACGATTTTTAACATGAGCCAATTCATGTGCCAATACACCACGTAGTTCATCTTTATTAAGTAAACTCATAATGCCAGAAGTTACCGCTACAGAAGCATGGCTTGGATTGCGCCCTGTTGCAAATGCATTTGCCATTTGTGTTGGGATTAACCATAACTGTGGCATTGGTATCTGCATGGTGCGTGCAAGTTCAGAAACTATATCATATACCCATGGGTAGGTATTTTTATCAAGAGGTTGCGCTTTATACATAGAAAGTACTATGCGGTCAGAGTAAAAGTACATCACACCATTCATTACAAGTGCCATAATAAAAGCAATTTGTACTCCGTGATACCCACCTATAAGGCTACCAATAGATAATAATAAGCCACTCATGGCGGCCAAGAGAATAACGGTTTTTATTTGATTTAAAATCATGGGGTATCCTTTATTTAGGTTAGATACATATCATACTGTTTATTCTTCGTATTCCACTTCCCAGTTTACATGAGGCGTTTCATTTTTGGTAGTATCTTGATTAATTGGTTTTATGTTACTAGTTTTGCTTGCATTTTTAATACGCATAAGCTTAGTAGCGCTCTCTTGAATGGTTCGTTTTGAATGTTGTGCATGTTCATCAAGATTTTTCTGGGTCTTTTCAAAAAGATCATTCATCTCTTTTTGCATCTTGCTTACCTGTTTTTTTAGTTTCAGCACCATTTCTACGCCTGCAAGATTTATGCCAAGCTCATTGGTAAGATAGATAATTTCTTCTAACCTATCAATATCCCCTTCTGAAAAAAGACGCGTGTTGCCCGCTGATCGTTCAGGGGTAACAAGGCCCTGTTTTTCATATAAGCGTATTGTTTGCTGATGAACAGAAAACATTTTTGCTACAGCAGATATAGAAAAAAAGCCTTTATTTCGTTTTATTTTCATTATTGTATGCTCTTTTAAAAGTACCATCACTTATAAAGTAGTATATCACAATCTTAAAGCTAAATCATACAGTAAATAATGTGGTACTCAAGAAGAAATTTTTTCTGTAGGGGATATTAATTTGCGTTATTTAATAATCTCTAATAAATCCCTTATTCTTTGTTTGTAACTCTGGGTGAGGCGACTAAAAGAGTACGTATTAGTATAGTTTTCATAGCAGTCTCCATTTTATTGATAATTATATAGTTTTAACTTAAAAAGCTATTGGTTGTTGCATTAATCAACACTCTCTGAGTCGTCTTTTTGATCTTTATCTAAACGAGCACATGTTTCTTTATGCGTATTCCAATCGTTGTGTTGGCATAGTGTGCTGCAATAATAGGCTTTTTGGCTTTTTGGGCAACCTCCACATAATCTAAACAATAAATGTGTTTGGTTAGTAGAAGCTTCAGTCATACATTCTTTTGTTTTTCGAGGCTGTATGTTGCCGCATGCAATGCAGGTTTTTGGTTTAGACTTTTTAATATCTTTTTTTACTTTAGGTTCTTTTTCTTTCTTTTTGTCCATAGTGGCAACAGGAGCTTCTTGATTGCCCAGCATTTCTCGTTTTTCGTCTTTTTTTTCTTCGGCTTCTTTTTCTGTACAAGTAAGTGGCATTGTTCTAGGGAGTATTTCTCGTTCTAGCTCGATTGGTTGTGTATGTATTTCGCTTTCGCGCGGTTGTGCTGGAACAAAATAGCTTTTGTCTGAGCCACATGATTCACACGTTAAGTTTGTAGGGTTGTTTTCATGGTTGCATAGAGTGCAGCATAGTTTTTGAGGCGCTCTGTTTCTTTGGGCAGATTTTTCTTTTGCGGCTGCTTTTTCCTGCCGCCACAAGCTAACAGCATCATCTTCATCTGAATCTATATCGCTGCTACTGTCATCCGTTTCATCCCGTGCACCAGCTTGTATTATTTTTTCTGTCATATACTTGTTCTTTGAGTGTTGTTTTGCAATAGAAAGAATTGTTTGCCCATTTCTTGTTTTAGCATGTATGTCTTTGCATAGCGGCAGTAGAATATCAAATATTTCTTTATGGTTTTGAATAATAGCTATCATGAGAGCGGTAGCGCCCTGTATATTTTTGATCTCGCTATCAGCATTCTTTTCAAGAAGTAGTGTTACTTTATTCTTGTTTCCTGAACCTGCGGCCATCATTAGTGCGGTTTCACCGCTTTCTTTTTGTAGATTAATATTTGCATCAATAGATGGGATATTTAATAGGGCAGTTAAAGTGTCTGCTGTTTGGTGTTCTGCCGCCAAAATAAGAGCAGTTGAATAGTTAAGCTTTTTAGTTGGGTCTTGCTCGGTTTCGTTTGTATATCCCATAAAAGCGAGCATTGGCTTTTCTCTTAACATCGATTTGATTAATTTTATATTATTATTTTCGACGGCTTCAAAAAAGGTTCTAAAATCGCTATCGCTTAGGGAAATTGACTGAATTTCGTGATAATTAGGTTTTGGCTTCTGTTGCCAAGCTTTCATCAGCAGTTCAAGGTTTTTGTCTAATTTGGTTTTCTTGGCGGTTACTTGTTTTTTCTTAGCAGCCATAAGGTAGGGGCTTGTGCAGCCTATCAAGCTAGTGAGTAAAAGAGTCCGGATTAGTATAGTTTTCATAACAGTCTCCATTTGATTAATAAATATATAATTTTTAACTTGTTACTATTAGTATATATGTGCTATATTTTATGTCTAGTTTTATTTCTATGCTTGATTTTTTTGCGTTATTAATCGGGATCTATGGTAAGAGTATTGCTTTGACGTTTTTATTTTAGGTAGGCTAGATACGTATTTTAGGTGTAGCCATACATAGTTAATAATAATGTAATAATGAGGGGAATGGTATGAATAAGCGCTCTATTGGCTTGGTGGTGCTGGGTATCATAGTAATAAGTGGCACAAGGGTATGGGGGTTTGGGCAAAAGACTTTTTTGGGCACTCGCTCACAAAGTGTTGATGCTGCTGGGGAGCTTGTTGGGTGGCAGCAGGAGATTAATCGCGCCACGAGAGACTGCTGTTATACGGTATTTTCTTTAGCTGCTAAATATCAGCGGTCATCGCATCCTGATAAAATGGCCCAGATATTATTTGGGGGCTCAAATTTGGTGTTTTCAGGGAGTGGGGTGAAAGATCGCTCGCACAGAGACATTTTAGCCGATTATTTTGGGTTACCGCAAAACTTTAAGAGCCGTATCTGCTTTACTCCATTAATTACGAATTTCATGATGGATTTTGACTGGTATCACGGTCTTGATGAATTGCTGCCTGGTTTATATTATCGTATTCATATGCCGATAGTGCACTCAAAATGGGATTTGAATTTGTCTGAAAGAATAGTAAGTCAGGGTACGCCGTTTAATGCACAAGAAATAATCACCCCCCCTGTTGGGGCGGCTCCCTTTAAAGCACCAGCAGCAGCTTATCCTGCTGGTTACTTGAGCTCTGATCGTATTGCCTGGGCTCAAGTGCCAAAAACAGTAACAGAAGCATTGCAGGGTAAGACCGTATTTGGTGATATGAGTTATCCGCTGCAATTTGGTAAGATTTTTGGTCGGCAGGAGCTTGTTCGTGCTTCTGATTTGCAATGTGCCATTGGGTGGAATTTTTGTCTTTCAGATTGGTATCACGCTGGGGTAGCAGTACGTTTGGTGGCTCCGATAGGTAACCCTTCAGAGGCTGAATTTCTTTTTGAGCCGATGGTGGGAAATGGAGGGCATTGGGAAATAGGTATGGGGTTTACGAGTCATGTTGATCTATGGTGCAGTAATAATGAAAACCGCACATGTGCGGTTTATGTTGATGCAAACATTACTCATTTGTGTAGCGCCATGCAAAAACGTTCATTTGACTTAACTTCCAATGGTGCGGGCAGTCGCTATATGTTACTGACCGATAATGGATCACCATCTCAGAATCTTTTTTTTAATGGAGAGGCGGGGGTTAACAAACCAGCAGAAACTCAATATCAGCGTCGGCTAGTGCCAGCCATTAACTATACCACATTTGATACCAAGGTGAGCATTGGTGTGCAGGCTGATATAGTCATCAAATGTGCCTATCAACACAATAATGCTGAATTTGATCTTGGCTATAACTTTTGGGGGCGCAGCAAAGAAAAAGGGAGCCGTTGCCAACGGTTAGAATCAGATAGGTTTGGGGTAAAGGGTGATGCGCAGCTGTATGGGCTTAATAATGGGGATAATCCCTATGTGCTCGCTTTAAATGCGACACAAAGTCAGGCCACGATTCACGCCGGACAGGGTACAGGTAATTTTGTGCCAGGTGCTCAATATACCAATGATAATGTAAATAATAAGAAAGCAGCACTGGGTAACGTGAATACCTCAACCCCAGATCAGTTTGATCAGTTAAATGGAGTAGATGCGAACATACTGGAAATAGGCCTTGAACCGGTGAATGGTTCAGATCCGGCCTTGTTTTTAAAAGATAGTGATATCAATATGTGTTCGGGTCTTAATGAACGAGCAATTACCCATAAAGTTTTTACCCACGTTAACTATGCATGGCGTGATTGTACTGAATGTACTCCTTATATAGGGGTAGGTGGTATGGCTGAGTTGGCACAATCATGCTTTCAAAATGATAATGGGGTTAGCCAGTGGGGTATATGGCTTAAGGGTGGCATCTCGTATTAAAAATAAAAGTTGAACAACAAAAAAGCCGCACTGTTTATAAGTGCGGCTTTTTTGTTGAATTTTTACTAAATCTTAGTAAGAGCGTCTTGTAGGACGTTCTTCACGAGGACGAGCTTCATTCACTTTAATGTTTCTGCCAAGGAAATCTTTGCCATCAAGCTCATTAATAGCTCTTAAGCCTTCTTCACGATTTTCCATTTCAACAAAAGCAAAACCTTTAGATTTGCCAGTGAATTTATCCATAATAATTTTAACGCCAGAAACACGTCCAAATTGCTCAAAAAGCTTTTTGATGCTGTCTTCAGTAGCATTGTAGGAAATATTTCCAAGATAAATATTCATCATAATAGAGAAACCTTCGATAAAAAAACAAACAATTAAACATCTTTTTTATTATAGCACAAAAAACTAAGGAGTAAATGGTGGGTGGAAAGTTTTCTTGTTTAGTGCTATTCTAAGGGATATATATATGATTTATCGGTTGTTTTTTATTACTTTTAGAAAGGTAGATCATGAAGAAAATTATTTTTTGTCTTCTTTTGGTGCTTAACATAACTTCTAGAGTATATTCCATTCAAGCACCTCTTGTCAAAAGCCCCATACAGGTAAGTCAGGATCATAAACAGGCTTTTTTAGCTTCACCCAAAGCAGCTTTGGTGACTTGGTATAAGAATAAAAAGAAGCTGTGCGCACAACAAATCAGCCAGTGTGCTCATTTTTTAATAAAGAATAGGGGTTTGGAAAAAGGAGTCAAGCTGGCATTGGCAGCTGGATGTGCGTACCTGCTTTATAAAAACAGGGTTGACGTGGTGGTCGCATTTCTGGGGGGTGGCTGGTTATTGCATGATCGTATTAATGTTGGGCGCTCTGTTTGTAACGGCCGCAACCATAACCCTTTAGCAGACACTGTTTTTTTAAGGCAAATTGAAGTTCCTGAACAAGAAGGGTCCAGTTGTGCATATCATGCTTTGCGTAATGCCATTATCATGGTTGATGGGGTGCGGCAGGGTCATGCAGATATACAGGCTCGTCTTGACGGCCAGGTGGATCGAGTAGCGAGTGTTGATGCTTTAATTGGCAATCAAGAGGCTCCATGGCGTGCTATAGTTAATGCTGGCCGGCAGCAGCCAGGGCAGGGAAGTGATATGTTGGATATTCAAGAAATTAATCGTTTGCGTCCAGATGAGGGTGATAATCATCGAATATCAGCGCCCGGTTTTAACCCAGATCAATCGATTACTATAGTAGATAATATAGCTTTTTTACGTATGAATGATGAAGAAGCATTTAATGTTGGCGTTAATTTTGGACCTATTAGGGATGGTCGCGCTTTAGCAGCTGCGCAGCTGCCACCCATTGATTATGTTCATGGCTTTGTGTTGGGCAACATGCAGGAAAATGTGAATGATCAGGGTTGTGTTCGTATGGGCACGAATGGCCACTGGATAAGTGTTGTATTGCATCAAAGGCCTAATGGGCATACAGAATATACGGTTACTGATTCTAACAGAAATAACCCGGCTATGAATTCTTTACCAGTCCGTCTTTTGATTGCAAAACTTGAAGTTCAAGCAGTAGCTGATCGTATCTAAAACTTATCTGTTAGCCAATGTGCTTTTTTTTGTCGAGGCTGGTTTTTCTTCGTCTTTTTCTTCTTCAGTACGCTTTCTTTTTTTGCTAGGAGTCTTTCTTTTTTTACGGGCTTCTAACGCTTTCTTTAAATCAATCTCATTAAATGGAGTACTCGCGTGTTTAATTTTTGCCAGGTGTGCGTGAAATTCCGCTACATCTTCATGGCTTGGATTAGGTTCATAGAAAGAGTGATTACGTTCGCAATCCCCTGTGCCTGTTGCATTAGCGGTTGATATTTCCAAGAAGTTCTTATCTTCAATGGAGCGTAAGAATCCTTTTGAATGCATAATAGCAGCTTGTGAGTTTTGAGCATCAAATATAAAAATATGAACATTTTGTCTGGATAATAGTGTTAATGCTTCAATTTTGTGCCCAGCAGATATTGCATCTTTATCTAAATACAGATTAACATCTATCCCGGTTTGAGCCGCCTTGCCAAGGGCATCAATTGTCGCAGGGTCATTGATGTTCATGGTACACATTTCTATTGCTACTTTTGTATATGGATGTGTGTTTTTTTCTCTGATTGCTGATTGAATGCGTGCAATACGTGAAGCATTAAGTTCTGTTTGATAGCTGTGGAACACGTGCGGTTTAGGGGGGGTTATCTCTATTATAGCTTTTTTAGTTTTTTTTGTTGGGGTTGCTGGTGGGTTTTCAATGAAATCAGCAAGTTGATCGTGTATTTCAGCTTCGCTTCTGCTGGCCATGATTTCAAAGTTGTTATGAGCTCTGTTTGATGCGTTTGCCGAACTTATATCTGACCTGTATTGAGATACAAGCTCTTTTGGGTTTGATGTTTTTTTTCTAGGAGTTGATGGTGTTTTGCTTTTTTTAGGTGCGAATAACCATGTTTTGGCATATTGTTTTTTTAAAAAGCTTATTGTTAGATTTTTTTCAGATGGGTTTGGTAGTTTTTTTCTAGGAATTGACGGTGCGTTTCTTTTTTTAGTCTCGAATAACCATATTTTGGCATGTTGTTTTTTTAAAAATTTTATTGTTAGGTTTTTTTCACATGTATATTGTTTTGCTTTTTTTTGAAGATCTAAAGCCATTTTTTTATTGCAGGGAATTTTTTTTTCAAGATTTAAAGATACTATAACCCCTTTTTCCAAAGCATTTTCAAGGGCTGTGCAGAGTGATTTATCACTAAAATAAAACTGTTCGCCTCGAATAATATCCCCTTTTTTCAAGCTCTTTATGTGTGCTAGCAATCCTACTTTTTCTGATTTTTTATATGTTGTGTAATCAGTAAAAAAAGTATCGCTTTCATCGGCTGCATAGGTATTTACGCATGCAAACACGCTGAGTGTGTATACAAGTAAAAAGAGGATATTTGGTGTTTTTTTAAAGAGAGTATTGAATGTTTTTTTCATTTTACATCGCCACAGTATATAAGGTTAATTATAAATTTTGCCTATTCCTTCGATATAGTATAGCACAAAATTTCTATTTGCTAAGGGGATTTTGGCAAAAAATAAAAAAATCTTCCAGGCTCAATTAATCGCTCTTTTTATAGTATCTAATGTTTATAGTGAATATTAAGGGCGTACAGAGAGTAGAGGATAGCCGATAACTTTGCAGCCTTCGGTGCGAGCTTTGTCAAGCACAAACAGCGTTTTATTGCCTATTGCGATATCGGCATTGCCATTTTTGTCAACACAGGTGCTATTGAGTACGATAATAGGTGCTTTTTTGTTAATTTTTTGAGTTACTGTTTTGATGGCTTGATACAGGCCTTCTGAGTAGGTACTGATATCTGCAGAGTCTCTCTGGTCAACATAATTACCATCTATATAATGAGGGGTATTATAGGTGATACCAATAAAATCAAATGAATGAGATGTGCTATGGGTAAAGTCTTCTTTGGTTATTTCAAAGAAATGTATGTCCATAATGCCCGTATTTATAAAGTTATAAAATGAATCATGGACTGCTTGGTTCAACTTATGTGCTTTTCTTATATGTGATGGATTGAATTTATTCCAAGGTTCTATGGTATCCATATTTTTTGAAATACCAATGTGCCTCTTATTGCCATGGGGCATTTTTTTAAGTGCTTTATAGGTGTCGCGATGGGCAATCAGCATATGTTCAAGCGTGTTGACCATGTTAGCAAAATCGTTTGTATGTAGTTCTGCTGCATACTTATTTGGCTGCATAAGTGGTAACCAGTAGGCAGGGTATGAGCCTAGGTGCGCAAATACTTTTTGAGCAAATCGCACAAAAAGAGAGATGTTTTTGTATGATAAAAATCCTTTTTTTTCGGCAAACCAGCTTGGTGCAGCAGTGTCAAAAAGGGTTATTAGTGGGGTAATATTATTGTCAGTAAGTTCTTTGCAGATAGCAGCATACGTATCTAATGCATTCTGGTCGAATTTGTTTTCTGTCGGTTCTACCAGGCTCCATTCAATGTTCACCGTATACATGGTGGCCCCAGCCTGTTTTTTTTTAGTAATAGTATCGCAAGGAGCGGATTTTAATGGTGCTTGGGTGACCCAAAAAAAAGGAGCCGGAAATGTTTGTTTTTTTAGATCTATAGTGTTCCAATCCCATTGATTTGGTTGTGGGCGTAACGTTTTGGTTAACTGTGTGTAGCGTTTATTAAGTATGTCATGGGCTTGTTGATATGATTCTTCTATGGCCTGTGCTGTTTCACTTAAAATACCTGTTTTAGTAATAGAGCTAGAAGTTATTAGTGCAAGTAGGAGCATTAATTTTTGTTTTTTTGGTATAAGCATGGAATAAATCACCTTTATAAATTATAGATTTACCTGAGAGCTCAGTGTTTTGAAGTTCAAAGCTCTCTTTTTGTAGTATTTCTATAATTTACGCGGATACTAACGATGTGGCAAATGTTTTAAAATACTCGGCGCCTGGTTTGAGTGTTAGTTCTTTCCCGTCTAAAGATACTGTAGTGAGCCCATAGTACCGATTATCACTTTGATTTTTATGAGACTCTGTTTTTGTTTTTGGCCACTCATAATTATCAAAAGCAGTCCAGGTAAGATACCCATGTACCGGAATACCATGTTGTATAGCTCTGAGTAGTTCATGTAAGTAATTTTTATAAAAGGTATTTCTTTTTGTATGGTCTTGCGTGGCGATGCCATTTTCAGTTACATAAATGGGTATAGCCAGAGGTGAAGCGATACGGTCATTAATTTCGGCTAAAGCTCGAAATAAGCCATGAGGGTAGATTCTATAGTTTATGTTGTCAGTGGCATTTTCGTCATTTTCTTGCGCAATTACGCGACTAAAAAGACGCATTTGCTGATGTGAATAGTAATTGAGCCCTATCCAGTCGAGTGATTGAGGTGCAAGTTCATTATAGCTAGATGCGGTGGTAAAAGGAGTTTTTGTGCAAAAGGTGCCATTGGTAAAAAAGCTATAGATACATTCGTTGTTAAGGTCGTTGGCTATTGCACAGCCTAATTGCGTTATCTGTTTTATGAAGGGAGGCAGGTTGGGAGCGGGGTCAAATTGGGTAATGTTTTTTAAAAAACCTATCTGTGGATCGGGCGTATACTCAACTTTTTGGGCAATGCTTTTTATGTATTGATATGCTTGTACGTGGCTTTCAAAAATGTTTTTGAGTACATGGCTTACCCAATAGAGGCCATTTTTATCATTAGTGGCAGGGGGGCCTTCTTGTTGGCGATAGCCTTTAAAAGCAACTCCTTCAGGAGAGTTAAATGTTGCCCATAAAATACCACGTTTATTTTCAGTGAGCTCAATCCATTGCTGGTAAATAGATGGTTGCGATGCAAGATGTTCAGTTATGTATTGATATGTTTGTGCGCAGTAGTGGGCAAAATAGGCGCAATTTTTTCTTTTTTCAAAGCCGCCTCTATCGGCAAACCAGCAGGGGCTTGTATAGTGATGAAAGCAGATAATAGGGGTAATGTCTTTTTTGATAAGATAGGCAACCACATCAGCGTAATGATCTAGGGTTTGAGTATCAAACTGTGTATGATTTTCTGGCTGCACAAGTGGCCATTCTATTGAAATGCGGAGTGTGTTTATGCCGACTTTATTTTTAAGTTGATCTATGTATGTTTTATAGTTATCCCAAAAATTACCTGAATAATGATGGTCTGTTGGCTGTTTTAATTTTTTTTTATGGGCAAAGCGAGACCAGTCACAGATAGTGGGGGTACACTTTTGGCTGCATTGATGTTCAGAGGTTGAAGCCCCAATTAAAAAATATTCTTTGTCGCTTCCCAAGCTTGTGCTGAACTGTTGGGCAAGTTCTTGTGCATCGCATATATATTCATGCTCAAATGATTGCGGGTTATATTCTTGGTGCGGGGGGCATTTTTGCAAGAAATGTTTAGGTACTGTTTGCTGGTAGTTGGTATAAGTCTGTGTGTCTAGTGTCTGTGTGTGTAATGCTGAATGGGGTATGCCCAGAAGTAGTGCCAATAGAGAGATGGTGCTAATACTATATGGTTTGATGCCGTATATGCCCACGTGCAAGGCTGTTTTTTGTGTATATTTCATGATTTTTTTCTCTGGTTAAAGGCAAACATCTGTTCTTGTTGTGCCTTGATTGCATTCTCTAGCTTCTCTTGTTTCTCTTACTCAAGATAGATGGTTTACGAGCGGCCGTCAAAGGCTCACAACTCTTTTATTGATTCTATTTGTATTTTTTTGTTATAGTTAAAGATAGAAACTGATATTTTAGTTGCGTAATTTTTATGGAGGATACGGTTATGAAGAGTAAAGAGGCAAAGAAAGTATGTATTTTTATTTTTATGGGATTGTTGGGTTTAAGTTTTACAGAGTATTCGTTTGCGAGCGAAGCGGGTAGAGGGGAAGAGGAAAAAGAAAGAGAATCAAAAGAAGCCGCGGTGGTTGAGTTTGCTTCTTTGCATGAAGCAGCTCAAGCAGGCAACGTTGCAGCTGTTAATAGAATGCTTGCTGCAGGGGCTGATATTGATCAGTTAGCTGGTTTTTTTCCTGTGACCCCATTGATGTGGGCGGTGGGACAGAGTCATGTTGCTATGGTTAAAGCACTGATTAGGGCAGGTGCAGATATTGATAAAAGATACATTGAATTTGATACGTGTGATTTTGATATGACCCCATTGATGTTAGCAGTAAAAATTGCCTCACGACAGCGTGAAGCTGATGGTGAAATAGTAAGAACACTTATTTTTGCCGGAGCTGATCCTCGTGGTAAAAAAAATAGTAGAGGCAAATCAGCATGGAGCATAGCGAATGATGATATGAAAAAAGTTATTACAGGAGCACTAGAAGAAAAAAAGAGAAGGGATGCCGCGAATCGTGAAAATAAGATACGCGATGCCTTGAATCGTAAACTGAAAGCTGATACTGAGGTGTTGGGTTTGCATATATGTAGAGATTCTGCGGGATTAGTAATGGACTATTTAGGATGTCGTGGCAACGGTCAGGATGCTGTAGCAGCAGATGATTCAGCTACAGCTGCTTTGAGGGCAGCAGCTTTGAAGGGCGATATGAAAGCTGTTAATAAAATTCTAGCTATGGCGGTGGTTGATGTTAATGCGGGAGATAAAGATGGTCTGACTTCATTGATGCTAGCGGCCGAACAAGGCCATGTTGCTGTGGTTGAAGCACTGATTAGGGCTGGAGCAAGGGTTAACGAAGTGGATAATTATTATGATACCGCATTGATGATAGCAGCAAGACTGGGCCATGCTGGTATGGTGGAAGCACTGATTAAGGCCGGAGCAAAGGTTAATAAAGTGAATCCATTGGGATTGACTGCATTGATTATAGCGGTGGAAGAGGGTCATGGTGCTGTGGTGGAAGTCTTGATTAAGGCCGGAGCAGATCCGCGTCAAAAAAATAGTGAAAACAAAGATGCATGGAAAATAGCGGATGCTACTATGAAAAATGTTATTACAGAAGCGCTGATAGAAAAAGAGACAAGCCAGGCCTTGAAGCCTAAACTGAAAGCTAAGGCTGAGAAAAAACCAGGGCTTTTGGGGCGATTTAAGGGTACTGTTTTCGGGGGACGCTCGGCACGTGCAGCTACAGAAAAACCAGTGAGAGAAGGAGCTGCCAGAGAACAACAAGAAGAAGCTGTGGCAGTTGCGCAAGAAGAGCAAAAAGACACGAAAGAGACTGAAGAAGTTGCGCAAGTAAGACAACAACTCACCAGACAACAACAAGAAGAATTAGATGTAATGGTGGCACAAAGAATCGCTGCTCAAGAAAAACGACAACAAGAAGAAGCTGATGCGCTGTTGGCTCGAGAAATGCAAGAGAGGGGTAGGGCAGGGGCAGATGGCGACGATAGGGATAATTCAGCAGCTGCTGAGTAATAAGCTGCTCAGTAAATAAATAGCTATAAAAAGGTGAATAGATAGCTACAAAAAATAGATATAAAAATAGATATAAGGAGAAAGAGATGAAGAAAATATATGGTTTAATTGTTATGGGATTGTTGAGCTTAGGAGACACACATTATTCTTTGACTGCAGCAGAAGAGCAAACAGTTTCAGATACAGATGCTTTCATCGCAGCGGTACGCAATGGCAACACTAAAACTGTTAATAAAATGCTGGCTTCGGGGAGTGTTGATCTTAATGCGGTACATAGTTATGGGTATAGCCCATTGATGGTAGCGGCGGGAAAGGGCTATGGTGCTATAGTTGATGCATTGATTAATGCTGGAGCAGAGGTTGATAAACAGAATAATCAAGGTAAGACCGCATTGATGCTAGCGGTGGCAGGAGGACATGTTTCTGTAATGGAAACACTAATTCAGGCTGGAGCAGACGTTAATAAAATGGATCCTAAGGGGGTGACTCTATTGATGATAGCGGCGAGACGTGGCGACGTTGCTGTGGTTGACACATTGATTAAGGCTAGAGCAGATGTGAATAAGGTAGTCACTACTGATAGTGGGTTGACCCCATTGATGATAGCGGCAACAGAAGGGCATGGTGCTGTGGTTAACGCACTGATTAAGGCTGGAGCAGATCCTGACAAGGAGAATCTGGCGAATCCTTTGACTTTTACCGCATTGATTATAGTGGTCCAAAAGCATGACCGTGGAGATATGGTAAGAATGCTTATTTTTGCTGGAGCTGATCCGCTCAAAAAAAACAGTAAAGGCAAATCTGCATTAGATATAGCAGACCATACTATGAAAAAAGTTATTGAAGAGGCAGTGAAAGAAAGGGATTTAAGTCGTGCTCTTAATCATAAGCTGAAATCTGAGCCTGAGGTATTAGGTGATGTTATGCAGGGTATGCCAGCGGCTCTGAGGGGATTGGTAGCGGAGTATGTGGAAGCTCCTTTTGGGCAACACTCTAAGGCGCGTGCAGCTAAAGAAAAAAAAGAGACAGAAAAAGCAGTCAGAGAGCAACAAGAATCTGCGCAACCAGGACAAGAAAAAAGGAAAGAAGGAGTGGAAGATGCTACCGCTCCAGTTAGTAGATGTGTTGGTAGCTTGTGCAGTTGGTTGTCTGGAAAAGTTTACAAGAAAGAGTAAAGACACGTAATTAAAATATAAGTTTAGTTTTGGTTATTTTTAAGAAAAAAGGAGAAAGAGATGAAGAAAATCTACCGTTTATTATTAGCTCTAGTTTTGGGTTTAAGTTTTACAGATGCTGCTGAGGCACTCGAGGAAAAAGAAAGAGAATCAAAAGAAGCCGCAGCGGCTAAGTTTGCCTCTTTGCATCAAGCCGCTAAGGCAGGTAATGTAGCAGCTGTTAATAGAATGCTTGCTGCAGGGGCTGATGTTAATAAGGCAGATCGTCAAGGCACTACTGTATTGATGATAGCGGCAAAAAGCAATCATGCTGATGTGGTAAAAGCACTGATTAAAGCAGGAGCAGATGTTAATAAACAGGATCCTAAAGGTAGAACCGCTTTGATTATCGCGCTTTTGATAAATAGTATTGATATTGTTGAAGAATTAATTAAGGCTGGAGCAGATGTTAATAAAGGGTCTGCTGTTGTTTTGGGTACTGCATTGATGATAGCATCAACTGAGTGCTCAGTTGCCATAGTTGAAATGCTTATTAAAGCTGGAGCAGAAGTTGATAAAGCGACTCAACCACTTGGTCAGACTGCATTGATGAAGGCGGTATTATGGGAGCGTGCTGAAGTCGTAAGAATACTTATTCTTGCTGGAGCTGATCCGTATAAAAAAGACAATGATTATAAAACTGCATTGAACATGGCTGATGATCGTATACAAAAAGTGATTTTACAAGCATTGAAAGAAAGAGGTGCAAGTCGTCGATTTAATAGTGCTTTTTTAAAAAATGAAGATACTCAATCAGGGTCAGGTCGTAGCGTGTTGGGTCCTGTTATGGAGGGTATGCCGCGGCCTTTGAGGGGATTGGTAGCAGATTATGCTGAAGGTCCTTTTGGGGAACGCTCTATGGCACGTGTAGCTAAAGAAAAACAAGAGAAAGAGCAAGAAGCTGCTGGTTTAACAGCGGCGCAAGAAGAAACTAAAGAAATAGAAAGGGAGGTGCAAGTTAGAGAACAGCAACAAATAGATGCTGATGCACTGTTGGCTAGACAAATGCAAGAGAGTGAGAGGGCAGGCAATAATAGGGGCGGTGCAAGAGCACAGGCTTTACAGCAGCAACCACCACAACCAGATGCTAATGGATTTTATAATTAATTGTGCACATGAATATGAGAGATAAGAATACATAAAAAGCACTATGCTAAACGGAGTGAATGCGAAAACTTGCAGACACTCCGTTTTTGTTGTTTCAAATTTCTGAATATAAATTCTGAATTTTAAAGAAATACAGAGCGTTAATGCTTTAAAATAAAGGCTTTTTTGGCGAGACTAGCTTGCGCCTGATTATCCCTTTTTATTGATTTCTATTTGAAATATTTGCTATGCTGATAAGTGAGGAGAAATAGAGTTAAGTAGATGTTTTATTAAGAGAAAGGGTTTATTATGAAGAAAATACTCGTGTTAATCACCGCTATAGGTACTGTTTATGTATCGCATGCATCACAAGTATCTCCGGTACCTGCAGACGGGGCCAATACTAGTGCGCAAGCTTCTTGGTTGTCACAGATGGCACAAGATCCTCGCGTTCAATCTGCAATTCAAGCAGCTGCAGTATCTTTGTTAGGTACAGGTGCTGGTAATGCGGCTGCTGCTCAGTCAGGGCAACAAGCGGTAATGAATGATTCAGTAGCAGGTAGGGCTAATGGTCAAGGTAAAAATGGCATTATCTCAGCTGTATCGGCGTGGCTTGATCCAGAAGATGGGGCTACAGGAGAAGGTTCAGCCTTAGTAGGAGCAGAAAGAGGAAATATGAGTTTGTTAAATCAGCAGCAACCAATGCAGACTCGATCATTTGAGCAACAACAGGTAGGGCTGCAAGGACAAGGGGGACTGTGGCAAGCAGTGCAAGATTGGTGGAATGGACGTTCTACGACTACTCCTAGTTCTGTAAATACTTCTAGTAGATGGAATAGCTCATCATGGTATAAGCCGTCATCTAGATAAATCTATAAGATTAGATAGATATAGATAGTTCCTGTAGCTGCGTAGGTATTAAACATACGTAGATGCAGGAACTTTTAAAAGATGAAATAAGGTTTGGTTATTTTTAAAAAAAAAGGAGAAAGAGATGAAGAAAATATACCGTTTATTATTAGCTCTAGTTTTGGGTTTAAGTTTTACAGAGTATTCGTTTGCAGCTGAGGCACTTGAGGGAAAAGAAAGAGAATCAAAAGAAGGCGCGGCGGCTGAGTTTGCCTCTT
This sequence comes from Candidatus Babelota bacterium, assembly GCA_026388985.1. Classification (GTDB taxonomy): domain Bacteria; phylum Babelota; class Babeliae; order Babelales; family Vermiphilaceae; genus JAPLIS01. The sequence continues at coordinate 85,506 of JAPLIS010000002.1, forward strand.
TGCATGAAGCAGCTGAAGCAGGTGATGTTGAAGCTGTTAATAAAATGCTTACTGTTGCAGGTGTTGATGTTGATGAGAGAGATGAGAGAGATGATTATCCTGGTTCGACTCCATTGATTTTAGCAGCAGAGGAGGGCCATGTTGGTGTTGTAGAAGCACTCATTAAAGCTCGAGCAGAGGTTGATAAGGTTAATAATAATGGTCATACCGCATTAATGGGAGCAGCGAGAGAAGGTAATGTTGATGTGATTAAAGTATTGATTGAGTCTGGGGCATTGATAGATAGAGAGGATACCGAGGGATATCATGAGACAGCATTGAATTTTGCGGTAGAAAATAACCGTGGTGAAGCAGTAAAAACCCTTATTTTTGCTGGAGCTGATCTGTCTGCAGAATTGATTTTAGCGGTGATGCGAAGACGTGTTGATTTAGTAAAAACGCTTATTTTTGCTGGAGCTGATCCGCATAGAGAAAACAATGCTCATCAAACTGCATGGAAAATAGCCGATACTGCTATGAAAAAAGTTATTTTAGAAGCGCTGAAAGAAAGAGATGAAAGTCGTCGGCTTAATCGTGCTTTGTCAAAAAATGAAGATACCCCATCTGGGCCAGGTCGTAGTCTGTTAGGTGGTGTTATGGAGGGTATGCCGGGGCCTTTGAGGGGATTGGTAGCAGAGTATGCTGAAGTTCCGTTTGGCCAACACTCTATGGCACGTGCAGCTAGAGAAAGAGAAGTAGTAGCCAGACGACAAAGAGAAGAAGCTGCGGCGCAAGAGCAAGAAGCTGCTGGTTCAGCGGCGGCGCAAGAAGAACCTAAGGTAATGGACTGGGAAAGCTTAGACTAAGAATTTTCTATAGAGGTCTATGAATAGATAGCTATAAAAGATAGATACAGATAGTTCCTGTAATTACGTAGGTATTAAACATACGCAATTACAGGAACTATTTTTTGCAAAGCTAAGTAGGCGATTACTTGTGTGTGGGCCTGTGTGTGGGATGAAGTGATGATTCTTTCAGTCACTAGATCAAGATCGTGAATGTAAAGAAGATTAAAAAGTGTATCTGGTAAGCAGTTATACTACTGTGTTTGCCAGAGACACTTTTTAATGTGCACTTAAAAGGGCGAGCAACAGTTTTTGAAAAAAAGAGTGCTAGTTTATGAGTCATGTTAAGCTTTATGTGATTGTTTGTAGTCTAGAAATATCCAATCACATAACACTTAAACGTTAAATTTAACTAAAATTATATCACCATCTTGGGTAATATAATCCTGACCCTCTGTTCTCATTTTTCCCGCTTCTTTAAGTTTTGCAATAGTGCCATAGGTAATCAGATCAGTATAGTTAAAAATATCAGCTCTGATAAAGCCACGTTCTAAGTCAGAATGAATTTCGCCCGCAGATGATCGTATATTCATACCCTGTTTGATGGGCCAGGCATGAATTTCTTTAGGTCCACAGGTAAAAAAGGTGATAAGGCCAAGGTTGCGATATGTTTGGCGAATAATAGTATGCAAGCTTTGTTCTTTCAGCCCGATCATTTCCATCATTTCAGCAGCATCTTGCTCGCTTAACTGCGCCAATTCATTTTCTATTTTTGCCGATACGGGTATAACATGATCAGCGCCAAAATGGTTTACTAATGCTTGATAGTGTATATTGTTCTGATAGCTGTCTATTTCATCTTCAGCAATATTGGCGATTATGAGAAACTTTTTTGCACTAATTAAGGGTATAGTTGTTGCCGTTGATTGTTCAATAGTTTCGCGTACTGATTGCGCATCAGCATTATTTAACTGTTTTTGTACAGTTAATAACAGTTCGCGTTCTTCTTCAAACGCTTTTTTTTCTGCGGCAACTTTTGCTATTTTTATATCACGTTCAATTTTAGGTAAGCGTTTTTCTACTGAATCTAAATCTTTAAGCATAAGCTCAGAAACTATAATGTCATAATCAGATAATGGATCAACTTTTTGGCTTGTATGTACAATGTCGCTATCTTCAAAGCAACGGAGCACATGCAATATAAGGTCTACTTCTCTGATATGGCTTAAGAATTGGTTGCCAAGTCCTTCACCAGAAGCAGCTCCTTTCACCAGGCCGGCTATGTCAACAAATGTTACCGATGCGGGAAGTGTTTTTTCAGATCCGTATATTTTTTGTAACTTTGCTATGCGCTCATCGGGCACTTCGGTGATTGCTACATGGGGATCTATAGTGCAGAAAGGATAATTTTCTGCAGGTACGGTTGATTTGGTTAATGCGTTAAAGAGGGTTGATTTACCAACGTTTGGTAGGCCGACAAGGCCAGCTTTGATGCCCATATATTATATCTTTCTTTAGTGTACTTGAGGTTGCTCTATTGTTCTTTAGTGTGCGGCAAAATTACATTTTTTTCAAATCTTTATTAAAGAGACAAGCTAACTATTCAATTTATTTTGGGTTTACATATTGAAGCTATTTTTTTTAAATTTTTTGTGTCAAACTCGCGGTAGGTGGTGATGATATTGAGGTAATTTAAAAAAAGGAAGGTCATGCACGAAATAGCTTTGATTTTACCGAATCAATTATTTTCCGATAACCCTTTGCTTGATAAAAAAAGAAAACTATTTTTGATAGAACATCCTCGTTACTTCACCGATTTTTTGTTTCATAAACAAAAGCTTCTTTTGCATCGAGCAAGCATGAAAGAATATTTTGATGTCTTAAAACAACAGGGATACCAGGCATTCTATATAGAATATGCGCACGTTAAAGAGACAATAGATTCTATTCCGCCACAAACCATTGTGCATATTATAGATCCAGTAGATCATGATTTGGAAAATGAACTCAAAACATATGCTAAGACACATGATATTATTATTGAGTGGTATGAGTCCCCTATGTTTTTAACCTCAACTGAATGGATCAGAAAAAATTTTAAAAAGAAGAAGCGTTTTTTGATGCATTCATTCTATATGAAACAGCGCAAAGGTCTTAATATTTTGATTCACAAAGGAAAGCCGGTAGGTGGTGCATGGAGTTTCGACAAAGAAAACCAAAAAAATATTCCAGAGGGGGTTGAAATACCGGCGATCAAAAAGCAAATTTCTACTGCATACATCAAAGAAGCTCAGAAGTATGTAGAAACTCATTTTTCTAAAAATCCTGGTACCATGGATGCCATACTTTATCCGACCAATTCATTAACCGCAAAAAAAGCTTTTGATCAATTTCTGACAGAAAGACTCAAAAACTTTGGCCCTTATGAAGATGCAATCAAAAAAGAAGAATCTTTTTTGTTTCATAGCATTCTTACTCCTGCGCTCAACACTGGTCTTATTACACCTGAGTATGTGATTGAAAAAACGATGCATTATGCAAAAAATCACGCGATCCCCCTCAATAGCCTTGAAGGCTTTATTCGACAAATTATTGGTTGGCGAGAATTCGTTCGAGCAGTGTATCAGGTGATCGGGAAAGAGCAAAAAAAAGCCAATTTATTTAGTAATAAGGAATCTTTGCCTTCATCATTTTACAATGGCACTACCCAGATTGAACCGATAGATGCCACGATATACAAACTCCTTGCAACAGGTTATTCCCATCATATAGAACGCCTTATGATTCTAGGTAACTTTATGTTGATATCAGAAATAAATCCTAATGATGTATACCAATGGTTTATGGAAATGTATATTGATTCATATGACTGGGTAATGGTACCAAACGTTTATGGCATGAGCCAGTATGCTGATCAATCCATGACCACTAAGCCTTATATTACCAGTTCCCAGTATATCCTAAAAATGAGTAATTATAAAAAAGGGCCTTGGTGCAACGTTTGGGATGCGTTGTTCTGGACCTTCATGAAAAAACATGAAGACAAGTTAGCTAAGATTCTACGCATGCATTTTATGCTTAATGCCTTAAGAAAAAAAACACCAGCACAGCTTCATGAATATTATCAAATCAAGTGCAAATGGCAAAAAAAGCTTAAACCTGCATAGTAGCAAGAGTCGTTTTCTCACGTGTTCGCTGTCATTTTTTGGCTGAGCTGCTTGATCGTCTTTTTGCTTATAAATAAATTTAGGCAACTTTGTGAGAAGATTGCAAGAGCTTTTCCGCTGCTTTATGTAGTTCTTCAGCAGCAAAAACAATCAGGGATCTGTTTTGAAAGTATTGCATTAGTGTTATGGATATGCTATGAAAAAAATAGAGTACTATATGTTTATTTTATATTAAAAGGGGAAGAGCTATGATGCATTTAGTTAAAAAAGTGATATGGGTTGTTACAGCTTTAGGGGCTATTCACGTTGGGGTAACCGCGCTTACTGCCTATGATGCTTTGGCGATGTTACCTGTGGCGGCAATAAAGCCAGTAGCTGGTGTTATAGGGGCATGCGGTCTATTGAGTTTGTTGATGTGTGCGTATAAGTGCATGGGCATGGAACATTGTACATCATGTCATAAATAGATATAGAGTATTTTTTAGCTTTCAGTTTTTATAAAGGTCTTCCGATTGCCGGAAGGCCTTTTTTTAATGATAAAATTGATTTATTGCAAGAAAAAGTCTGTTTTAATAGTTCTATTTGACAATACTGATTATTAGTGTAATCTGATTATAGAGGTTTAAATAATAGTTATCTGTAAATGGAGGTTATTATGAAAAAATCAATCATTTTATGTGGTTTATTGAGCCTAGGTATGGCATTTGTTGCGCCTGTTAAGGCGATTTGTGTAGGCGTAGAGAGGTATCAGATTTCTGGTGGGGGTTTTATATATTTATTGAGAGATTTTCATAGTAATAGTGAGTCTGTAGCTTCAAAAGAACAGTGTGATTTTATTCGCCATGCGCAAAGTAAAAACGCCTATTGTATAATAGAGGATATGCTTCAATATGGGGGCGATAATAAACTTGTACAAAAATGCATAGACGCTTGGAATGTTCAGTTGGGAGATTCTTATGCCAAAGCAAAAGGAGCGGATGAGCTTAATTTTGTTAAAGATAATTATACTGGGTTATCGCGATTGCATCGTTTATGTCAAGATCAAGGGGTTAATTGTTTTAATGCAGAATGTAGGCAGCCGGGTATTGCTTTTAAGGGGGGGGTGTATAAGTATTGAACAATTAAATCAGATTGTTGGTGGTTTAGTTGATGAAGTTAATGGGGTTGTGCTAAGTCATAAATTGGGTGATTTTTTTCGAGACTTTTTGGCTGATTTTAACTCTATTAAGGGTCAAAAGACTGTAGGGCAGTTATATGGTGTAGGTTTAAAATTAATTGAAATTAACATATTGCAAGCTCTTTATTCTCAGATTATAAAAGGAGAGGAGAATATATTTGTTTTTGCCGGTTCATCCCATATAACTAACATTATTCCTGTTTTAGAAAAGGGCTTAGGGTGTCAAAAATGTCCTTTTGAAGGTTCAGAAAAATATGATGGATTAGGGAAACAAGTGGCGAACTTTTTGATGGATACATGGGAAAGCTGTAAACATTTAAGTCAAGAAGAAAAAATGCATTTTGTTGATAGTTATAAGCGAGATATTGGTGGTTTTTTTGCACAAGAAAGTGCAGAAATGTTAGGGCGGTCCGGTCAAGAAGTATCTGTATTGGTATAGAATAAAGCGGTAAAGTTATAAAATAGCATACTTATAAACTACTATAGTTATTATAGTAAAAACAGGATACAGGTGAGTATTTTAAATAAAGAAGGGAACGGTTATTAGCCATTCCCTTCTTTGTAATTACTATAAAAATAGCTTATAGACTGCTTGTGCGAGATAATTGCTTACTCGTTAATATCAGCATCTATAGGTTCTTCTTTATGGTCATTGCCAGCTTCTGGTTGCGCTTGGCCATCTTTTTGCTTATAAATAATTTCAGCAATTTTATGAGAAGCTTTGAATAGCTCTTCAGTTGCTTTGTTTAATTCTTCAGCATTGTCAGCATGATCGTTTAACGCAGTTTTAGCTTTTTCAAGAGCTTGTTCAGTTGCAGTAACGTCAGCAGCTTCTAGCTTGTCTTTATTGTCTTGTAGTGTTTTTTCTACTTCAAGAATGATGCTATCAAGCTTGTTGCGTTTTTCAACTGCTTCACGAGCTTTTTTATCTTCAGCTTCATGTTCTTTTGCTTCTTGAACCATACGCTCGATTTCTTTAGAATCAAGACCGCTTGCGCTTGTAATGGTAACGCGTTGTTCTTTGCCTGTGCCTTTATCTTTAGCTGATACGTTTACAATACCGTTAGCATCTATGTCAAAAGTAACTTCAATTTGAGGCACGCCACGTGGAGCAGCCGGAATACCTTCTAAGCGGAATTGGCCAAGTGTTTTATTGTCTTTAGCAAATTCACGTTCCCCTTGTACCACTTTAATGTCAACAGCTGTTTGGTTATTTTCAGCAGTGCTAAACACTTGTGATTTTTTTGTAGGAATAGTGGTGTTGCGTTCGATTAAGCGTGTAGCGATACCGCCCATAGTTTCGATACCCAAAGAAAGTGGGGTAACATCAAGAAGCAATACGTCAGTCACTTCTCCGGCTAATACGCCACCTTGAATGGCTGCACCAACAGCTACTACTTCATCAGGGTTAACTGATCTGTTTGGTTCTTTGCCAAAGAATTCTTTTACCAATTCTTGTACTTTTGGAATACGGGTTGATCCACCAACCAAGATAACTTCATCGATCTCGCTTTTTGACAATTTAGCGTCAGCAAGTGCTTTTTTGCATGGTTCTAACAAACGTCTAAATATGTCGCTACATAAAGATTCAAGTTTTGCGCGAGACAATTTTAGAGAAAAATGTTTAGGTCCAGAAGCATCGGCAGTAATATATGGTAAGTTTATTTCTGTTTCGTGCAAAGAAGAAAGTTCTTGTTTTGCTTTTTCAGCGGCTTCTCTTAATCTCTGTAGCGCCATTTTATCGTTTTTGAGATTAATGCCATGTTCTTTGTTGAATGCATCAACTAAGAAATCAACAATAATTACATCAATGTCGTCACCGCCTAAGTGAGTATCGCCATTGGTTGATTTTACTTCAATAACGCCATCGTTAATGTCAAGTATAGATACGTCAAAAGTACCGCCACCAAAATCAAATACTGCTATATGGCCAGATTTTTTTTTATCTGATCCATAGGCAAGTGCAGCTGCGGTAGGTTCGTTAATGATACGTTTTACTTCTAATCCAGCGATTTTACCCGCATCTTTAGTTGCTTGGCGTTGTGAATCATTAAAGTAAGCAGGAACGGTAATTACCGCTTCAGTTACCGGGTAGCCAAGATAATCTTCTGCTACTTGTTTTAAGTGAGCAAGAATAGCAGCTGATACTTCTTGTGGAGAAAATTCTTGATTTTGTACCACAATAGATACGTCGCCATTGTCACGTTTAACTATTTTATAAGGAATATTTTTTGCTTCGCCAGCGACTTCATCAAATTTGTGTCCGATAAACCGTTTAGCTGAGAAAATAGTATTTTCTGGGTTGGTTACTGCTTGACGTTTTGCCAAGGTACCTACTAAGCGTTTGCCATCTTTAGTGATAGCAAAGACTGACGGGGTTGTGTTATTACCTTCTTTATTAGGAATAACTTTTGCCGTACCACCTTCCATGAAAGATACTACTGAGTTTGTGGTACCTAAATCGATACCAATAATTTTTTTGGCCATAATCGTCCCCTGTTAAAAATATGAAAGTAATTGCTTGGTTTTGGTCTATAAAAAGCTTTTTTTATAAACTCTATTTATAGAGGGTATGATACTTTAATTATATAAAATGTCAATATAAGTATTCAAAAAATCTTAGTTTGGCCACTCATATTTTTTGAATACTTATTATATGATTATTGTGATGGATTAGGTTGCGTTCGTGTGTTATTTGAGGCGGTGTGTGAATTTTAAGTAGAAGTAGAAATCGACAGATAGGAAAGAATATGTTTATGACATATCTTTGCTTAATTACTTTTATACGGTCTTGGCTGATAACGTATTTGCTAGAGATGCGTTTTTATAAAGGCTTAAAAAATTACTTATACCTTACTCCGCCTCCCCGGATTACCCCCTAACTTTTGGGAAAAAAAGGGGGGTAATCCTACTCGTCTTCGTCCCCTACGGGGCTTACTATTGATGAAATTATTAATTAAAAAACAAACAGCTTTTGATTTTCTATCTGAAATTATTGCAAAGTCTGTGGTAAATAAAGTAAACTGAATAAAGGTAGATGGTTCGAGGCTCGTAAACTCGCAGCTCACCACGAACGGGATTAATAGTAATTTTTTCTAATAAATGTACTTTTGTAAATGACAAACTGCTTGTTTCAAATTTTACTAAAAATATCGTTTTTAGTTGACACCTCTCCACGTACGGGAAGAACGGGATTAATGGTAATTTTTAAGAAAGAAATAAAAAATAAAGGGGATTGGTATGAAAATTCGTCGAACAGTAGGTCTTTTGATAGCCATAAAGGTAGGGTTTATGGTGCTGTGTGTTGGTTTATTTTCTATGCGCTGCTTGATTGGAGTAGGCCAAAACTGGCTCTTGGAAACAACGAGCACTCAAGATATCATGATAGAATTGCAGATGAAAAAATATTCATCAGCGGTTCTTGATTCGTTTAATGCGGACGGCAAAACAGGTCTTATGATTGCAGTGGGGCGTGCTGATCTAGATGTGGTTAAAGCTTTTGTAAATGCTGGCGCTGACATTAACGTACACGCAGCTGATCGCGTAGGAGATACAGCTTTGCATATCGCCTGCTATAGTGGTAACTATAAAAATGTAATCGATATTATAGAATTTTTAGTTAACGTAAAGTCGCCTATTTCGGGCAACTTCGTAGCAGATGTTTCTGCGCGTAATAAAAGAGGAGAAACTCCTTTGCTTGAAACCATACAAATTTCTAATATAGCGGATCGTAAAAAAGTAATGGAATGGTTGGTTTCTAGAGGGGCAAACATTAACGAGCAAGATAATAATGGCAATACATCGCTTCATATGGCGGTTAATAATAATGATATCTTTGGGGTCAAAATGCTTTTAATGACTTTTGGGGATTCAATTAATTTTAATATAACAAATCACAATGACAAAGATGTCAAAAGAATGACCGCATTAGAGTATGCATGGTATCTTGGTTTTAGGGATGTCGCCACCTGTATAGAAAAAGGCATTAAGTTAATTGAGGATCTTAAAAGTAACAAGGGTCGATTTCCTAAAAGTAGAATAGAAAAGCTAAAGGGCGAATTTATTTCTTATTGATATAATTTCTTATGTAGCAGATGCATTAATGATATTAAATCAATTTCAAAAAATAAAAAACCTGCTATGCTGAATGGCGCAATGAGTAAAAGCTTTCCTTTATTTTAAAGGGGAAAGTATGTTCTTGAGCAATGAAAAAGTAGTGTATCCAGGTCATGGCGTCGCACATATAAATCGCATAATCGAAAAAAAAATTGCGGGCAATGCAGTGTTTTTTTTCGAACTCACCTTTCTCAGTAAAGATATGATAATTTTGGTTCCTGTAGATAATGCAGATTCGGTTGGTATTCGCCCATTGAGTTCACCTGAATGCATTGCTGGTATTTTCGCCTTACTTGCTACACCGGTGGTGCCTAGCCTGTCTAATGATATGTCAATGTCTAATTGGAACAAGCGCAATAAAGATTATCAAATTAAATTACGCAGAGGGAATTTGAGTGAAATTAGTGTTATTTATCGGGATATTAAATATATAGGCTTACACAAGGAGCTTTCGTTTGGAGAGAAAATGCTGCTTGGGCAAACTGAAGCATTGTTGGTTGAAGAAATTTCATTAATTAAAAATATGCCTACCCATGAAACATTAGACTATTTAAGATCGCTTATTCCTACTATGGTATCAAAAGGTCTAGAGTTAAGACAAAATCTATAAAAACTAGATTTGATATTAAAATAAAGCTAAAACAAGGTGCCTTTAATATAGGGCGCCTCGTTTTAGCTTTATTTAGCTTAGATATAAAAAAAAGCGTAGTTTTGGCCACATAGCTTTTTGCGCTAAATACGTTAAAATAGTAAAAAAGTTATTTTATGAATAAGTACTCATAGATAGGTACACCTTAAAATGCAGTCAAAGCCACATGTTCTTATTATTTACGGCCCAACAGGGGTAGGCAAAACTGATTTTGCTTTACAGATAGCTAGTCAGATTCCTGCTGAAATTGTTAATATGGACGTAGGCCAAATGTATGCACCATTAACTATAGGTACAGCTAAGCCAGACTTGAATTCCGTTACTGTGCCACATCATTGCTTTGATCTGCTGAATACACCAGAACATTTTACCGTGACAGCGTATAGAGCTCTGTGTGAAACAGTAATACAAGATATATGGAAGCGGGGCAAAGTACCTATTTTGGTGGGTGGTTCTGGTTTTTATTTAAAATCACTTTTTTTCCCCCCGCAACAGATAGATAGTGTTGATAGTTTAGTTGATAGTGCCGAATTAATAGAAAATAGTGAAAATAATAGTGAAGATAATGTAGATAGCGCTCATCTATGGCAACAATTATATGATATAGATCCTGATCGAGCAGAAAAAATAAATATAAAAGATACGTATCGTATAAAGCGAGCGCTCACTATTTGGCGCACAACAGGCAAAAAGCCTTCAGAATGCAAACCCCAATTTGACCCCATCTCAGATGCTCATATTGTTTTTTTAACGCGTGACAGGAAAGAACTGTATGATCGTATCAATCAACGGGTTGATCAGATGATGGATGAAGGATGGCTTGAAGAAACGAAGGCATTGCTCAATACCCCTTGGGAGCAGTTTATTCAGCATAAAAAATTGATTGGCTATAATGAGTTGGTTGATTTTTTACGTACGCCTGAATTGGTGACTGATAAGCAGTCAGCTCTCTATAATCATACTAAGGGCACTGTTATAAGCACTGATATAAATACTGTGTTAACCGGTATTAAACAACGTACTCGTCACTATGCAAAAAGACAGTGTACGTTTTGGCGTATGTTTGCGGATATGTGTGCTGGTGAGCAACAGGATGCAGATGCAACACATTGCGCATCGCTGTGGTTAGACACAGTAAACTTGACTTTGCAGCCAATCCATTTATATAGTAACCAATTATATATTAAACAGCTGGCACAAGCATTAATGGTATATAAGAATAATAAATTATAAAATAAAAAATAAAGAAAGGTATATAGTGTGCATAATGAAAATAGTGGAAATAGTGAGAATGGCGAAAAAAATGAAAAAAATAGTAAAAAAAGCGCTGAAAATGAGAATAACTCATGCTGTATTTGTACCCGGGCAACGGGCTTATTTGTTCCCAACCGAGAGCTGAGTTATTGTGTAGCGGGAGGGCTTTTAGGTCTGTTTTTTGTTTTTATGGCAGGATTTTTTTGGGGACAGCAGCATGCAATTAAGGATTTTTTACATACATTAAATCAGGATTCATTTGCTGATCAGGTTGCATCTTCTTTATATGTTTTAACAGATCCTACACCTGAACTGCCCGAAACAGAACAAGAGGAGTCAGGTAGCGATACAAGTGATACTGGTGAAGGAGAAAATGATAGTGATAATGGAGAAGATGATAGTAATGAATTAGATCTTCAAGATACTGTTGACAGTAGTGTTGATAGTAGTGTTGATAGTAATGAAAAAAGTATTCAAAGTATAGCAAAAAAGACTTCTATGGTTGCATCATCAGTTGATACGCCAAATCTTGATACGCCAGATAACGAAAATAGTACTCATTATTATGCACAGTTGATAGGATTTGGTACGGTAGAAGCGGCAGATCAATTTGTAAATCGCATTACAAGAAAAGGTTTTCCTGCTAAGGTAGAGAAACGTACAAGCAAAACAGCAAAGGGAAAAAAGGTATCGTGGTATCAAGTAGTAACAGATGCGTATTTAGATAAAGCGCATCTTGAAAGAGTTGTTCAAATGATTGTATGGCAAGAAAAGTTAAAAGATGTTCGTATTGTGACCAGTTAAAACATTTTATTTATAAAGGCGAGAGACAATGATTACCTATATTCGTAGTTACTTACAAAGCGGTGTTCATAAAGTAGTATTATTAGTTTTTGTGTTAATGTACGCTCTGGGTAGCGCATTGCCAGGAATATTGCGGCAAACAACTGCTAATGGCGCTTGGGCATTTCGCATTAACAATCAAGAAATAAGTCATGTAGCGTTGGTTAGAGAAGTTGAAAAACAACAAAACTATATCGCACAAGTACGTGCTCAATATGGTGAATATGCAGATATGTTTTTAAAAAACATTGATGTGGCTCAACTGGCTATTTCTACCGTACAACAAGAAGAACTTATCAATCAGGTTGCCGATGCGGTTGGTATACGATTTAATCATGATTTTATAGCTGAAAAGTTGCATGATCAACGCTTTGTGTTTGGGGATCTTATGGGGTTAGTGCCACCATCTGTTTTATCAGATAGCGGTATTGACCAAAAAGCTCTTCATAAACATTTATCGCGCAAAGGCTTAAGTATGCGTGATTTTGAGCGTAAAGTTGAACGTGTTTTGGGACAACATATGGTGGGAGATTTGGTAGCTAGCGCCGCATATGTTCCTGCTTTTGAATTAAAAAGTCTGTATGGCGCCCGTTATTTAGATAAAAAGTTTTCTTATCTAAAATTAGCTCTTGAGCCGTACTTGCAAGCAGAAAAACAAATAGATATACCAAAAGCTGATTTAGTTTCTTTTTATACAGAACATCAAGCTGATTATACCATACCAGAAAAAAGAAGCGGATCTGTATGGATAATAGATGCTGATACGTTTGGCGTACAGATAACAGATGAAAAAATTGAAGATTATTATACTAAAAATAAAACAAGTGGCGAATATCAAGATAAACCTTCTCGTGTACAAGTACGTAGACTATTGTTTGCTGTTAAAGATGATGCATCGCGCGCAGCCATTAAGCAGCAAGCAGAACAAGTACGCACAGAATTGATGCTTGATCCATCAACGTTTGCGACAAAAGCGCGTACTTTGTCAGCAGATGCTGAGAGCAAAGATAAGGGAGGCATGCTCCCATTTTTTGCTAAAGGAGAAAAAGATCCGCTCTTTGAACGAACAGCATTCTTGTTGAAAGTGCCAGGAGATATTTCTGAAGTAATTGAAACAAGTAAAGGGTTTGAGCTTATACAGTTGGTAGAAAAACAGATGAGAACTATTAAGCCATTGTCAGTGGTAAAAGAAGATATTAGAAAAAAATTGATTAATCGTGCGTTTAAAAGCACCTTTGAATCTGAAATGCGCACACTCTTAGCGCAAAAAGAACAGGGAGCTCAGATAGTTGAAGAGTTTGCATTGACCAAGCAAGCTAAAAACCATATTGTAACCAATGTAACAGCAAACAATTCTCGTGAAGCAAAAGCATTGTTTGGTATCAAAAAAGCACATGGTATCACTTTTTATTCAGAAGATAACAAGGGCGTTATAGTATATCTTGCTGATATACAAAAACAGCATGTGCCAGCAATAGCAGATATTGAACATGTTGTTAAAGAAGATGTGTATAAAAGCAAAGCAAAAAAGGCAGTAGAACAAGATCTTTACCATGCCCAAAAGCTAAGCGCAACACAATCTTTTGAGCAACTCCATAAAACATTTGGGGGCGTTACCGCTTCAAGTGATTGGATTAACGTGCAAGACTCTGAAAGCTTAAAGCGCTTTTTACCGAAAAACACCCCGTATGACTTTTTAGTACAAATGGAAAAAGTAGGTTCAACTATGGTTAAAGTTACCACGGATGGGGGCATTTTAATTAAAGTAGATGCTCTAGCTGATTTTGATGCAGAGGCTTTTGCGCTTAAACAAAACAGTCTAAATAAAGAATTAGAACGTAAAAAAGAGCAGCTGGCAACCCAGGGTTTTGTTGCTTCTTTATATAGAAATGCTACAATAGAAACAAATGATAACATATCTGTAACACAAAAATAATGTCATTAATCATTTCACTGTGAAATTATAGACGACTAAGGTAATCATGGCCCAAAAAATAACAGAAAAAAAATCATCTGAAGAGTGCGACTCGAAGAAAAAAGCGCTTGAAGTCACTTTTGCTCAGATTGATAAGCAATATGGCAGTGGTGCCGTTATGATGCTTGGGCAAGCAGGAAATATGACTATTGAGGCTATCTCAACAGGCTCAATTCTGATTGATCAGGCAATAGGAATCGGTGGGTTGCCAGTTGGACGTATCATTGAAATATTTGGTCCTGAGTCTTCAGGTAAGTCTACTTTGGCAATGCACGCTATTGCGCAAGCTCAAAAAAATGGGGGCATTTGTGCCTTTATTGATGCTGAACATGCTATGGATCCGGCTTATGCAGCAAAACTTGGTATTAACACCAATGATTTGATTATTTCACAGCCTGATTATGGTGAGCAAGCATTAGATATAGCAGAAATGCTTATTCGCTCGGGAGCCGTAGATATTATTGTTGTTGACTCAGTAGCAGCTTTAGTTCCCAAAGCAGAGCTTGAAGGTGATATGGGCGATACCCATGTGGGATTGCAAGCGCGCCTTATGTCACAGGCGTTACGTAAACTAACCGCTGTGGTACATAGATCAAAAACTGTTTTGATTTTTATAAATCAAATTAGAAGCACCATTGGAGGATTGCCCTTTGCAAGCAAAGAAACAACCACCGGCGGCAAAGCTTTGAAGTTCTATGCATCATTACGTTTAGATGTGCGTAAAATAGGAACCCTTAAAAAAGGTGAAGTGCAAATAGGTAATCGTGTTGCTATTAAGGTTGTTAAAAATAAGGTTGCACCTCCTTTTAAAGCGGTTGAGGTCGATTTACTTTTCAATCAAGGCATTAGTAAAGAACTTGATCTTTTAGATGCAGCACTGCATTTTAAAATAATTACAAAGTCTGGCGCATGGCTTGCCTTTAAAGGTGAAAATATTGCCCAAGGTCGAGATCAGGCATTAACATTGCTGAGTGAAAATAAAGAAATAATGAATGAAATTAATGAACGAGTGTATGAAGCGATTGCTCAGTTACATTAAAATAACTTTTTGACGTGGCATAGAGTTAAAAATCCATTGTATACATTATATAATAGGTAGAAATGAAAGATAAAGACATAAAAAAAGAACCAGCTGTGCTTATTAATGAGCGCATTCGAGCTGAAAAAATGCAGCTTATTACCGATACGGGTGAAAATATTGGTGTTGTTTCGCGCGGACAAGCGTTACGTATGGCCGAAGATGCTGGTTTTGATCTTGTGCTGGTAACTGAATCAGGTAAAGATGGGTTGCCTATTGCTAAAATAATGAATTTTGGCAAAACATTGTATGAGAAAAAAAAAAATAAGGCTGAAGCTAAAAAGCATCAAAAAATCATTCAGATTAAAGAAATAAAACTTCGCCCTAAAATTGGTGAACATGATTATCAAACTAAAATGAAACAAGCGATTCAATTTTTGCATGATGGCAAAAGGGTTAAAATAACGCTTTGGTTTAAAGGGCGAGAAAATGCAACCAAAGAAGAACGCGGCAAAGAGTTGTTTGAGCGTATAGAGGCAAGTTTTATACAAAATGAAATAATGGAAAGCCTTGCTCAAGAAAAAGATGCAAAGGCAGGACAGCTTTGGTCTCGTGTTTATTACGTAAAAAATTTAAAATAATTAAGGAAATTCAATGGCATCTAATAAGATGAAAACTAATTCAGCAGCTAAAAAAAGATTTCGCGTTAGCGGTGGCAAAAATGGGCTTATTAAAAGAGGAAAAGCTTATAGAAGACATTTGTTAACTAAAAAATCTGCTAAATGTAAACGTGATTTAAGGCAAGGCGCCTATGTTGGCCCTCGTGAAGTAGCTCATATAAGAACATTACTTCCTTATGCATTTTAAGAAATAACGCATAGGTTGGTGTTTTTGAGAGCTATTTTTTATTAATTTTTATTTATATATTATCTATTTATAGGACTTGAAATGACAAGAGTTAAACGCGGTACCGTAGTTAAAAAAAGACATAAAGCTTTACTGAAGCTGACCAAAGGGTTTTGGGGCGAAAGAAAAAACCTATTTAAAAAAGCAAAAGATACTTTGTTACGTGCTTGGGCTTATGCCTTTAAAGGTCGTAAACTTAAAAAACGTGATATGCGTGCATTGTTTATTTCCCGTGTTAAAGCTGCCGCAAACAATAATGGTCTTGCTTATAACGCACTTATTTATCGCCTTAAAATTGAAAACGTTCTCATTAACAGAAAAATGCTTAGCCAGCTTGCTATTGCTGAACCAACAGCGTTCACTGAACTTGTTAATTTAGTAAAAGGATAACATTTTCTTGACTTGCAATGCTCGTCTTAAATAAGATTGTACATAGATTATATCTATGTAATAGCAAGTAAGGGAGAGATAATGGAAGTCTTAAGTGTATTAGAGCAAAAAATAGTTTCACTCGTTGAGTTTGTTGAAAAATTGCATAAACAAAATGAACTTTTGCGATCAGAAAGCGAAGCGCTACATAAAGAAATTGTTGAGCTTCGTGCTGAAAATGCTCATTTTGTAGAAGAAAATATGCATATAACTGCAAAATTGCACGATATTACTTTTTGTGCACAAGCAGAAAGTAAAGAATTGAGTGAGCTGCATCTAGAAAAAAAATATACTAAGCAAGTAGTTGATGATTTAATTAAAAGTATTGAATCTTTAGTTGAAAAAGAAAATCAACTATGAAAAATGAGCGAACACAGTATAAAGTAGACATTTTTGGTGAGCAATACGTCTTAGTAAGTGATGAGTCAGCAGAGCTTGTTATTAATACAGCACGCTGTGTTGACTCTCTTATGAAAGAAATAGCAACAAAAAATAACGGTATCGATACTAAAAAAATAGCCGTTCTTGTTGCATTACAGTTAGCAAGTCAGTTGGTTAACTTGAAAGATGAAAAAAATAAAAATATCATCCAACAAGCTCATTTAATTGATCGTATTGAGCAAGCGCTCAATACGTGCGCTTAATACTATGTGTTTAATACTGTATTATGTTTAATACTGTGAGTGTGTTGCTTTAGATAATACGTTTTTAACACTTAGATTTTCCTTCTTCCTTACGTGACAAGAAAAGTGTTTTTAAATAATAATTTTTGATTACGTATGGGAATTCAATGGTACAGCTCATATTGCTTTTTATGGGAGTAGTGGGCGTTATATCTGCTCTTGTTTTACTATTTTATGCACATAAAAAAACGCAACACGCAAAAGATATTTTTCAGCAATCAGATGAAAAATACAAAAATGTTAAACACTATATTGCTAATGAAAAACGGGAAGCTCTTTTAAAATTAAAAGATGAGCTTTTTCATAAAAGAAAAGAGTTTGATCTTGAATTAAGACGAGACAAAATTGAACTGGAGCGATTACAATCCAAACTCAATGCAAAACATGATTCGTTAGATAAAAAAGAAGAACATATTGATCAAATTCGTATGGAGCTTCAACAAAAAGAACGAAGTTTGTCTCATGTTGAAGATACGTTACGATCAAGCGAAAATAAGCTTAAAACACTTTACAATGATTTACTCGCTAAGCTTGAACGCATCAGCAATATGAGTCGCGATGAAGCGAAACAAGCTTTATTGGATACATTAGAAGCAGAAGTTCGTTTAACGGGTCAAAAATTAATTCAAAAAATAGAAGATGATGCTCGTCAGCTCGCTAAAGAACGCTCCATAGATATTACTGTCACCGCAATGCAACGCTATACAGCTGACCAAGTGAGTGCGCATTCTTCAGGTTTAGTGCATTTGCCTAACGAAGAAATGAAAGGGCGCATAATAGGTAAAGAAGGGCGTAATATTAAATCGCTTGAAATGGCGACAGGTATGGAGTTTATTATAGGTGATTCTCCGGATATTACTATTTCAGGGTTTAATCCTATTCGACGTGAAGTTGCTCGTCGATCATTAGAAAAACTTATTGCTGACGGTAGAATTAATCCTACCAGAATTGAAGAAACCGTTGAGCAATGTGAAAAAGAGTTGGAAGATATTATTGAAGAATATGGTAAAGGGGTAGTTCTTGAATTTAATCTTCAAGGTATGCATCCAGAAATCGTTACACTTCTTGGAAAACTCAATTTTCGAACCAGTTTTTCACAAAATGTATTAAGCCATAGTAAAGAAGTTGGTGTTTTTGCCCGTATGATAGCAGAAGAACTTGGTCTTGATGGCAAGCTTGCTTTACGTGCTGGATTACTACACGATATTGGTAAAGCGGTAACAGCGGAAGTTGAAGGGCCTCATGCCATTATTGGGGGTGAAATTGCTCGTCGTTGCGGAGAAGATCCTTTAGTAGTAAACGCAATTGCGGCACATCATGAAGAAGTTATGTTTAAATCTGTGTATGCTCCTATTGTTTTAATTGCTGATGCCATAAGCGCATCTCGCCCTGGTGCGCGACGTGAAACGCTATCTACGTATATAAAACGATTAGAAAAGCTTGAAGATATAGCACACTCCTTTGAAGGGGTTAAAAAAGCGTATGCATTGCAAGCAGGCAGAGAGTTACGCATTATTGTGGTGGAAGATCAAATTGCCGATGAAGATGCTTTAAATATTGCACGAGAAGTTGCTCGCCGCATAGAAGAAGAAATGAATTTTCCTGGGCAAATTAAAGTTAATGTTATTCGTGAAAAACGCGCGATAGAGTATGCGAGATAATATATGACAACAATTCGTGTTTTATTTATAGGCGATGTGGTTGGCTTAACTGGTCGAACTATGTTTCAAAAACATATCGATCGTATTCGCCAAACACATGCTATTGATGCCATTATTGTTAATGGTGAAAATAGTGGATCGCAAGGACGGGGTATTACTTCACGTATTGCTCAATTTTTTAAGCATAATGGAGCAAATGTGATTACCACCGGTAATCACATTTGGTACAATCGTGAAATTTATTCTTATTTAGATAAAAATACTGATGTATTACGTCCTGCTAACTTTCCTCGTAGTTCGCCAGGTGTTGGGGTAACTACGTTTAGTTGCAAGGGATATGAAATAGGTGTAATTAATGTGCAAGGTCGCGTTTTTATGCGCGACCTTCTAGAATGTCCCTTTCGTACCGTAGAATCTTTGATTACCTACTTAAAAGATAAAACGAATATGATCTTCGTTGATTTTCATGCTGAAACAACGTCTGAAAAAATGGGATTAGCCTATTATCTTGATGGCAAAATTAGTGGTCTAGTCGGCACCCATACGCATATTCAAACAGCTGATGAACGAATTCTTCCCGGCGGCACCGGATATATTACCGATCTTGGCATGGTTGGATCATTAAATTCTATGCTTGGTATGCAAAAAGAACCTATTATACATAATTTTTTGACTCAGATGCCCGTAAAGTTTTCAGTCGATACGAGTAGCCCTGTAGTCATGAGTGGTGTATGGATGGAAGTTGATGTTTCTACCGGCAAAACCGTTGCCATTGAGCGGATACGTGTTATTGATGATGCATTAGAGGTTGGCAGTCAAGATGATGAATAATAGATATCTATTATTTATAGATATCTATAGTGTACATATATCTATAGTGTAAGGTAATACGTTTTGATTTTTTTAGTTCTTCTTTTATATATGCTTTTTGCTACTACTTTTACTGTTGCTAAAGCATGTGTTTTGTATATGGATCCTCTTTTTTTTATAGGCATACGCATGTCTATTGCAGGGATAGCCTTTCTTGGCTACCAATATATACACAATAAACATCAAAAATGGCCCAAAAAAGAGGATGCGTATCTTTTTGTACAGCTGATCTTATTTCATGTATTTTTTGCTTATATTCTTGAATTTTGGGCATTACAGTATGTAACTTCATATAAAACAGCATTAATTTTTAATGCTTCACCTTTTATTACTGCTTTATTGGCCTATACTCTTTTTAAAGAAAAAGTAACAATAAGGCAATGGATTGGTCTATCTATAGGGTTTATTGGTTTTTTACCAATACTGATACCTTCCATTGCGCAAGAAAGAGCGATCGGATCTATAGGTTTTTTTTCTTATCCTGAGCTTGCTCTCATAATGGCAGTAACATCATCTTGTTATGGGTGGATGATATTCAAACAACTAGTAGTCTATCGTGACTATTCTCCTATTGCGGTTAATGGAGTTGGTATGACTGTGGGTGGTGTTCTTGCCTTAATGGTATGGGCATTAAGTGTTGGTGGCATGCCCTTAAATCCAGCATTCCCTTGGCACATTGCTTTATCAAAATCAGTTATGTATATGGGTATATTAATTATTATAGCAAATACCATCTGTTATAATTTATACGGTTTTTTGTTAAAAAAGTACTCTACTACCTTTTTATCTTTCGCTGGGTGCATAACACCGCTTTTTTCTGCGTTATTTGGCTCATTATTTTTAAAAGAACCTCTCACGTGGCACTTTGTATGTGCCATTTTTATTATATGCAGCGGTCTTTTTATTTTTTATCAAGATGAGCTTTTATCTAAAAAACAGTTTTAATGGTTCTAGGCTCACGTGCGTTCGCATGTTCTAATGAACAGCTTTTTCAAAGGTAGATGGTGCCACTTACGCTTACCGCGCAAGCGGTTGAACGAGGCTGCCACCTGGGGGTGTCAGACACCTCACCACGAACGGGATTAATAGTAATTTTTTCTAATAAAAAGTACTTCTCTAAATGGCAAATAACATGAAAAAGATGGATCCCCGTTTTCGTGTCGGATGACGTGGGAGAAATCCTTTTTCATGAATCGACATTGTTTTTAGTCCTCAAGATCACCGCGAACTGGGGGAACAACAGTTGCACGAAGCAGCTACTAGGTACAAATTATGGCTCTCTCCAGTATCATTCTAGGTTAGAAAAATAGACTCTCTCCTACGTCATCCGACACGAAGGCGGGGATCCATTTTAATATTACATAAATACTGATTTTAAAAGGCTTATTTGAAGAAACAAAGATCATTAATCCAGACTTTCCCGTTTTCGTGTCGGACGACGCGTGAGAGGGCGATAGTTACGTGGCAAAGCTTCTCGGTTTTCTTTGAAGAAACAAAGATTATTAATCCTGGTTTCCCGCCTACGCGGGAATGACGTGGGAGAGAGTATAGTTCTTGCTAATCACGCGAATGACGGATGGAAAGGCACTAATTATGTTACATGGACATGCGCTTGCCTGAAAAACACCCTCGCAATACCTCTATTTAAAAGGGCCGCTCTATAATAAGCTTGTGTAAACCGGGCAAAAAAAAATTAGACTTAACCAGAACGGCTAAATCTAATCTTTTTAAGATAAGTGTTTTTAGGTTAACTTTTTTTAGCCACCCGTCTTTTTGCCACACGGCGAGCACCTGTACTACGCGCTGTAGTACGTTTTGGCGATGCACGTTTAACGGTACGTTTTTTTGGAGCAGCTTTACGAGCAGCCGTTTTACGTTTAGGAGCTGCTTTTTTAGCTGCAGGAGCTGCGTGAGCAGTATGTCCTGCCGCTTTTACAGCCACACGTTTTCTAGGAGCTGCTTTTTTAGCAGCAACTTTACGTCTAGGAGCTGCTTTTTTAGCAGCTGGTGCTGCCGTTAAAGCAGTATGTCCCGCCGCTTTGACAGCCACACGTTTTCTAGGAGCAGCTTTTTTAGCTGCAACTTTACGTTTAGGAGCTGTTTTTTTAGCGACAACCTTTTTTGTCGCTGTTTTTGTCGCTGTTTTTTTAGCGACTGGTCTACGAGTTGTAGCCTTCTTCTTTGTAACCATGGATTTCTCCTTTTTTGGGTTTAAAAAACCATATATTCTATTTCCTTTTTTCCTTGTTATTACTACTCAATTCTAATACTACACGAAACGAAACACAAAAATCAATACTTTTTGAATTTTTTTTATTTTTAACAATTTCGATCTACTTGCGATAGTACAAAAAACTGTTGTCGCGAGTAGATCGAAATAACCTTTGCAATAGAACAAAAAACCTATTAAATAGTAGCTAATGCGACTCTATGTACAAAAATATCTGTTATTTAGTAAAAATATGTTATGTAGTAAAAAGTACTAAAAACATGTTGTTAAGTTGTATAAAAAGGGAGTTTGAAAATGCGTACATTTATTGGTTATTATCTGCTGTTATTGAATATTTTGTGCTGTACCCCATCTTTAATAGCTTATGAGCATGACCTTGCGGTCTGTGCAATATTTCAGAATGAAGCTCGTTTTTTAAAAGAATGGATTGAATTTTATAAGTTAATTGGTGTGCAAAAGTTTTATTTATATGATCATAAAAGTACTGATAATTATAAAGAAGTGCTCGATCCCTATATTAAAAGTGGCGAATCTGCTTATAATGATTGTTTAAAAAAAGTGCGTGGTAAGGTAAAATGGTTAGCAGTTTTGGATATAGATGAATTTTTATTTCCAACACAGCATGATAACTTACTCATGGCTTTAAAAAATTATGAATCTTATGCTGGAGTATGTGTTAGTTGGCTGCAGTTTGGCACTTCTAATGTTGATAAGGTGCCTGATAATAAGCTGATGATTGAATCTTTAACTATGCGTGCAACTTCTATAGATTATAGGGTAAAAAGTATTGTTCAACCTGATAGAATAATAAAACTCGGCAATCATAAACCGCTTAAAATAGTTGAAGGGTATAGTATGGTATATGTTGATAAAACACCACTCAATATAGATTTAGAAAATCATTACAGTTTAGAAGATTATTTTATAAAATCAATAAGTATTTTCAGAATAAATCATTATTGGACAAGGGATAAAGAATTTTTATATAACGTTAAAATTCCTCGTATAGAAAAAAATTATTTTTGGATTAAAAAAGAAAAAAAAGCATGGGTTTTAAAAATGGCCGTATTTATGAATGCTCAGCGGGATTTAGCTATCCAAAGATTTGTTAAGCCATTAAAACAGGCTATGGCAATCTAAATAATAATTAATAAAAAAAGGATTAAAAGTATGGCTTACGCATTCACCCGTCATTATATGCTATTACTGGTAACTCTTTTTGTTACCTCGTCTTTAATAGCCTATGAGCATGACCTTGCAGTTTGTGCGATATTTCAGAATGAAGCTCGTTTTTTAAAAGAATGGATTGAATTTTATAAGTTAATTGGTGTGCAAAAGTTTTATTTATATGATCATAAAAGTACTGATAATTATAAAGAAGTGCTCGATCCCTATATTAAAAGTGGCGAAGTAAAAGGCCAGGTACAATGGTTAGCAATTTTGGATATAGACGAATTTTTATTTCCGGTGCAGCATGATAGCTTACTCATAGCTTTAAAGGATTATGAATCTTATGCTGGAGTGTGTGTGCGCTGGGTTATGTTTGGTACTTCTGGTGTTGATATAATACCAGCCGATAAGCTTATGATAGAATCTCTTACTATGAGACATCCAAAAATAGATAAACAGATAAAAAGTATTGTGCAGCCAGATAAAATAATAGCACTTTATACTCATACGCCTGAACACGTTGTACCGGGTTTTGATATGGTGTATGAAGATAAAACACTGTTGCTATCAACGGATAATATACCATCAATAAATATTTTCAGAATCAATCATTATTGGTCAAGAGACAAGAAATTTTTGCATGAAGTTAAAATTCCTCGTATAGAAAAAAATTATTTTTGGATTAAAGAAGAAAAAAAAGCATGGGTGTTGCAGATGACAGAATGGATGAATGACCAGCAGGATCTAGCAATTCAAAGATTTGTGGGGCAACTCAAAAAGGCTATGGGCTTTAAATAATATCGATAGTTAATCGATAGTTAGAATAGTATCAAGTATATCGAGTATATCTTAGTATCGAGTATATTTTAGTAATGTGTCGGGTGATTCTTGTATATATAGGGTGTATATTTTGAGATTTCAAGAGATATGCAGTATACTTTGGAAGCTCTTTAGTTTTAGATACTTTTTTACAAGAAAACGAATAATCAGGAACAATAATTATGCAAAAACTACCAGATATATCACATGATTTTGCCGCATGGTACCAAGAAGTCATTTATCAAGCAGAACTGGTAGATAGTTCTCCTGTTCGGGGGACAATGGTTATTCGTCCCTATGGATATGCAATTTGGGAGCATATTAAAGATACATTAGATGAAAAAATAAAAAAAACAGGGCATGAAAATGCTTCATTCCCTTTATTTATTCCCGAATCATTTTTAAAAAAAGAAGCAAAGCACGTTGAAGGTTTTGCACCTGAATTAGCAATAGTTACTCACGCTGGAGGCAAAGAACTAGAAGAGCCATTAGTGGTGAGACCAACATCAGAAACCATGATACATTATATGTTTGCACGTTGGATTAAATCGTGGCGTGACTTGCCATTAAAAATAAATCAATGGGCAAATGTGGTTCGGTGGGAATTACGGCCACGTGCATTTTTAAGAACCACTGAATTTTTTTGGCAAGAAGGTCATACAGCACATGAAACAGTAGAACAAGCACGGGAAGAAGTTTTATTAATGCTTGGTGAATATGTTGATTTAGCCCAAACGTATCTGGCAATTCCGGTTATCACCGGACAAAAAACAGAAAGTGAACGTTTTCCAGGCGCCATAGAAACACATACGTTTGAAGCACTGATGCAAGATGGTAAAGCTTTGCAAATGGGTACTTCTCATCTTCTTTCTCAAAGTTTTGCGCATGCATTTGAGATGCAATTTCAAAATCGTGAAGGTCAGTTGGCATACCCTTATTTGACAAGCTGGGGAGCTACTACACGTCTTATTGGTGCGGTAGTTATGGTGCATGGTGATCAAAAAGGATTAGTAATCCCACCACGTATAGCTCCAATTCAAGTAGTTATTGTACTTATTTTATTTAAAAATAAAGATAATTCAGCAGTTATACAGGCAGGGGCAGCATTAGAGCGTAGCCTGCAAGATCATGGTGTTCGTGTACGCTTAGATGATGATATGCAAAAATCAGTGGGCGCTCGATTGTACTATTGGGAAGTGCGTGGTGTGCCAATCCGTATAGAAATAGGGCCTCGTGATTTAGAAAAAAATCAGGCATCTGTTACCGATCGTATTGGTTTAAAATCAGAATCAGTATCTCTTGATCAGTTGCCACTGTATGTGGTTGCTCATTTAGCGCTTATACAAGCAACCTTATTTAACAGAGCTCATGAACGCATGATGAGTTCATGGCATAAAGCTGCAAAATTAGCGGTATTTGGGCCTATTTTAGAAAAAGAAAATGGTATCTATCAAACGGGGTGGTGTGGGTCGGCTGATTGTGAACGTATGCTTAAACAGTACAAAGCATTTACTCGCTGTTTACGAGAAGAAAAAACATTTGATACCTGCTTTAATTGTGATAATGACAGTCTACAAGATGTATTAGTGGCCAAAGCGTACTAATACAAAATAGTTCTGCTCTTTTTTTTGAGCGTAATTTGTCATATATTGCCCCTAATCTAGGTGCGTTTCGGTCGGTTCTATCTCTTTAGCAGGCCCGATTATGGTTGCGAACTATTTTTATTTTTATTTATTTTTTTTTCTTCTGACTGCTATAGTAACTGATAGTGCTCATTAATTAAAATAAAATAAAAAAAGACTAAACTCTCTTTTAGCATAGCGTATAACCTTAAAGGGCCCATACTATGAATACACAGCACGTTTTTACTCAGTTTCAAGCGTATCTTTTAACTGAAAAGCGAGTTGCCCATAATACGTTTGAAGCATATAGAAGGGATATAGGTCAGTTTATTGATTTTCTTACCCGTGAAAATGGCTCTCTTGATGATTCTACCGGTTCTCATATAAAATTATTTTTAGCCTATTTGCATGAGCTTAAACTTTCAGCCAGTACCGTGGTGCGTAAAATATCAGCCTTACGTGTATTTTTTGTGTATTTAGCTGAACGTTTTGATGTTAAAAATGTAGCTATAGCAATTTTATTTCCCAAGGTTGAAAAAAAATTACCCCACTATCTTTCTGAACAAGAAATTAAAGCATTATTTCAGGTGGTAGATACTGATGCATCATTACATGCGGTGCGCAATAGAGCAATGCTTTATTTGTTATATGCTACGGGGATGCGTATAAGCGAGCTTATTAAGTTGTCAGTGTCCGATATCCACTATGATACAGCCTTTGTTGCTGTACAAGGAAAAGGTGGTAAGCAACGGCACATTCCTATACCTGAATCAGTGGTTCAGATTGTACAGGAATATACCCAACATGAACATCGGGTAATACAACCCAAACAAACAAAAAATAGAACTCATTATCTTTTTACTATTCAATATGCGCATAAAGTTACTCATATGTCGCGACAATCTTTTTGGACTATTTTAAAAGCACTATGGAAAAAAACAGGAAGCAAAAAAACCATATCTCCTCATAAGTTACGTCACTCTTTTGCTACACATATGCTTAAAAATGGGGCAGATTTACGCTCTTTGCAGTTATTACTTGGCCATGAAAATCTGTCTACTGTTCAAATTTATACTCATGTTGAAATTAGCTATTTACGTAAAGTGTATGATAAAAAGCATTCACGGTCATAAAAAGCAAGCAGGAACATATATATTAATATATATGTTCCTGCTTGCTTTTTTATCAGCTCACTGTTACGTATGTTTTTTGTTAACATAAACCAAACTGTTCGAATAAAGCATCAGAGCTTTTACTTGCCAAAACGGGGATCTAAAGTACCATTGCTTGAAAAGCGAGCAACCGGCAAAGGAGCTTGTTTTTCAACTATGCCATTATAACACGCTAATGCAAAATGCTGATTAGTATTGCCGCCAACAATAATTTTTTTGCTTATTGGTTCTATAGCTACACTAGAAGCCCCTGCACCATTATTGCCAAATGCGGTAACAACTAATCCATTATTTCCAAATTCGTTATTTAAGCTGCCATCTGGATTAAACACTGCTAATGCAAAACATTCTTGAGAAGTGCCGGTTGGTGTAGTCAACCCTGCTACAATAATAAAGCCATTAGCATCTATTGCAACAGCGGTAGCTTCACTGATAGCGCTATTAAAAGGAGCCACCTGTAAGCCTCCGCTGCCAAAAGTAGTATCCAATGTCCCATTAGGATTGTAGCGTGCTAGCACAAATGCTTGCCCTGTGCCTGTTACATTGGTGGCGGTTGTTCCTACTGCCACTATTTTACCATCTTTTTGTAAAGCAACTGCATTAGATCTCGCACCTCTATTAACTAAACCAAGTGGGGTAAAATCGGTTACAATGCCCCCATTTGGGCCAGTAGGCCACGTAGTATCAAAAACTCCATTTGCACTGTAACGAGCTAGTACGAATCTTTCTCCAGATTGGCCAGAAACAATTATGGCTCCATTTTCTTGCAATGCAATACCTTTAATTGTATTCTTGTTAGGCAAAGGAAAGCCTCCGGATGAAAAGCCTGGATTGGTGGCATTAGGTCCACCAAAAGAACTATCCAGTTGGCCACTATTTGTAAATTTTACCAGTTGAAAGTTACCATTGTCCGTGAACACACCACCTGCTAATAGTATTCTATTTTGAGTGTCAATAGCTAGTGCCAAAGAGAGAATGTCAATAGTAGGTAGAGAGGCATAAGCGGTTCCTGTTGGCGGGTTAAAACTGGTATCAAGAGTAGTGGGATTTATATAACGTCTTGCCATAAAGCGTAGTTGTCGGCCCAGATTAACATTTATTCCAACATTTCCCCCAATCACAATTCTATTTTCTGAATCTATTGCTATGGCTGTACCAAAGGCAGGAGGGGTGGTAGATGAAAAGTCAACTTTAGCTATTTGGTTGCCATCCCTATTATAAGTTGTTAGTAAGAGCATAGCATTTAGGGGAGTGCGATCAGTAGAAGCGCCGGTAGTAACTATTTCATAGTCGCCAGCAGTTGTTTGGCGGATAGCGATACCAGTAAGAACACCCTCAAAATTAGTACTTATTACTCTTCCCTCAGTACCAAATGTTCTATCTAGTTGCCCCGGATCAGTAGCGTTAAAACCGTTTTGGTTATCCTGTTTATTTTTTGGTTTACGATATCCTATTTTTTGATAAGTTTCCTGTTCTGTTACCAATTGGTTGTATACGTTTTTTGTTACCAATTGGTCGTCTATCTGTATATCTACAGAATCTAGGCATTTGTTTTTATTCATAAACAGTAGCACAGATAAGAGTAACAATAAATGTTTTTTTTCTAGCATTTTTTGCCTTATATTTTTTTTTATTTGGTATGTCATGAGAAAAGAATCCCCATTTTTACTTGCCAAAAAAGGGATCCAAAGTGCCATTGCTTAAAAAACGAGCTACCGGTAAGGGGAATGGTTCTTTTTGTACTGCGTTATAACGGGCTAAGCAAAAGTGTTGAGTGCTGGCATTCACCCAGGTGGTTCCACCAACAATAATATTTCTATTGAAAGGATCTATTGCTATGCTGTAAGCATTTGCCCTTTGATTATTACCAAATGAGGTAACAACTAATCCATTAGTGCCAAATTCACTACTTAAGCTACCATCTGGATTAAACGCTGCTACTGCAAAACATTGATGAGAACTTCCGGTTGGTGTAGTGTAGCCTGCTACAATAATAAAGCCATTATCATCTATTGCAACAGCGGTAGCTACACTAACATTACTATTAAAAGGAGCCACTTGCACGCCTGCGCGACCAAACGTAGTATCCAATGTCCCATTAGGATTGTAGCGTGCCAGCACAAATGCTATCCCCGTTTCAGTTGCATTGGTGGTTGTTCCTACTGCCACTATTTTACCATCTTGTTGTAAAGCAACTGCGTTAGCTCTCGCACCTCTGTTAACTAAACCAAGTGGGGTAAAATCGGTTACAATGCCCCCATTTGGGCCAGTAGGCCACGTAGTATCAAAAAATCCATTTGCAGTGTAACGAGCTAATACGAATCTGCCTCCAGATTGGCCAGAAACAATTATGGCTCCATTTTCTTGCAATGCAATACCTTTAATTGTACTAGTTGTAGTCTGGAAGGAAATACTTCCTTGTGAAAAGCCTGGATTGGTGGCGTTAGGTCCGCCAAAAGTACTATCTAGTTGGCCATTATTGTTAAATCTGACTAGTTTAAATCTATCATCATACCTATAAAGAGGGCCTCCAGACCTGGATAAAAAGATTCCCCCTAATAGTACTCTGTTTTGATTATCTATTGCGATAGATGTAGTTTTAAAGCTGTTGGTGGCAATGGGACCATAAGAGGCTATTGCCGTCCCCGTTGGGGCATTAAAACTGGTATCAACTGTAGTCGGATTTATATAGCGTCTTGCCATAAAACTTGATCTAGTGGTACCAGTATCTCTTCCAACATCTCCCCCAATCACAATTCTATTCAATGAATCTATTGCTATGGCTTCACCAATGGTAGGAGGGATGGTAGATGAAAAGTCAACTTTAGCTATTTGGTTGCCATTGCTATTATAGGTCACTAAGGGCGTATATGTTAGCGTTGAAAATGCAAAACCGGTAGTAACTATAGCATAGTCATCAGGAATTGTTTGGCGGATAGCAATGCCAGTAAGGACACCATTAAAATTGGTACTTATTACTCTTCCATCAGTACCAAATGTTCTATCTAGTTGCCCCGGAGCAGTAGCGTTGAAACTGTTTTGGCATTCGTTTTTATTCATAAACAGTAGTACAGATAAGAGTAACAATAGATGTTTTTTTTCTAGCATTTTTTGCCTTGTATTTTTAGAGTTATAAAGTGTTCTAAATTTGTACTTTATTGGAATAAAACAGCACAGCTTTTACTTGCCAAAACGGGGATCTAAAATACCATTGCTTGAAAAGCGAGCAACCGGCAAAGGAGCTTGTTTTTTAAGTAGGCCATTATAACACGCTAATGCAAAATGATTAGTAGTATCCTGAGTTATAGTGCCACCAACAATAATTCTTTTGCTTATTGGTTCTATAGCTACACTAGAAGCCACTACATTCTGATTATTGCCAAATGCGGTAACAACTAATCCATTAGTGCCAAATTCACTATTTAAGCTACCATCTGGATTAAACGCTGCTACTGCAAAAGATTGATGAGAACTTCCGGTTGGTGTAGTGTAGCCTGCTACAATAATAAAGCCATTATCATCTATTGCAACAGCGGTAGCTTCACTGATAGCGCTATTAAAAGGAGCCACCTGTAAGCCTCCGCTGCCAAACGTAGTATCCAATGTCCCATCAGGATTGTAGCGTGCCAGCACAAATGCTTGTCCTGTGCCAGTTGCATTGGTGGCGGTTGTTCCTACGGCCACTATTTTACCATCTTTTTGTAAAGCAACTGCATTAGCTCTTGCACTTTTGTTAACTAAACCAAGTGGGGTAAAATCAGTTACTGTGGACCAAACAAGAATTCCATTTGCCGTGTAACGACCCACTGAGAATCGCACTTGTAAGGATCCTTGAGTTATTATATCTGCGGATCCAGCAACAAATATGTCACCATTTTCTTGCAATGCAATGCCATTAATGCGGCTCCCGTAAACACTGTCTGAAAAGCCTCGATTGGTGGCGTTAGATCCACCAAAAGTACTATCTAGTTGGCCATTATCGTAAAATCTTACTAGTTTCCACCTCTCTTGATTCGAAGGTAAAACGCTGCCTCCTAATAGTACTCTGTTTTGATTATCTATTGCGATAGATGTAGTTTTAAAACTGTTGGTGGCACTGGCACCATAAGAGGCTATTGCCGTCCCAAAAGTGGAATCAACAGTAGTGGGATTTCTATAGCGTCTTGCCATAAAACTTGAATTAGTAGTACCAAGAGCTCTTTTAACTTCTCCCCCAATCACAATTCTATTTAATGAATCTATTGCTATGGCCGCACCAGTGGTAGGAGGGGTGGTAGATGAAAAGTCAATTTTAGCTATTTTGTTACCATCGATGTTATAGGTTACTAAGGGCATATATGTGAGAGTACTAAATGCAAAACCGGTAGTAACTATCTCATAGTCGTCAGGAGTTGTTTGGCGGATAGCAATACCAGTAAGTACACCATTAAAACTTGTGGTTGTTACTCTTCCATCAGTACCAAATGTTCTATCTAGCTGACCCGGAGCAGTAGCGTTGAAACTGTTTTGTTTATCATGTTTAGCTTTTGGTTTACGATATTCTATTGCTTTATACTGTTCCTGTTCTGTTGCCAATTGGTCGTCTACGTGTATAGCTACAGAATCTAGGCATTCACTCTTATTAATAAACAGAATCACAGATAAAAGTAGGTATTTTTTGTGTATCATGATAAGCCTTTTATTTTTTGTTAAAAGTTATAACGTGCTAATGTCATATGCGGTTCACCATCTTATATGGCAGGCAGCCAGGAGTATATATGCTTCTGGCTGCCTGCTTTTTATGAACTAAGTATGTTAGCACAAATACATTACATTTTATTTTTTGTTAAGAGTTGTAACGTGCTAATGCCATAAGGGGTTCACCATTTCGAGTTACATAACCAGCGACAACTATTCTATTGTTTGCATCAATTGCAACGCCGGTAGCTATCGCATTTTCTGCATCAAAACTGGTAATAACCGTTCCGGTGCGTTGTCCATTGCCATCAGAATCGCCAAACGTGATATCAAGCTGGCCATTAAAATCATAACGGGCAACGGCAAAGCAAGAAACATTACTTTTAGATGTAGATTTTGATAGTGCTGTCTGCGTTGACCCCACCACTACTATTTTGCCTGCATGAGCCCCACTGGTATACATGGCCATAGCGTTTGCTTGATTTGAAATAGTACCAATTTCGGTGATTTGAGTGCCCAAGAAAGTACCGCGACTGTCATCTGGTTTGCCATCTTTATCGTAATAGGCTAATGCAAAAAATGGTTCCCCTTCGTTGTTAACGGTATAGCCAGCAGCAGTTATAAAGCCCACATTTTCAGGTACCAATCCGTTTGCATTGTTGTTTATCACGAGCGCTTGAGCACTATCATCGGTACGGCTTGTAAGGGTAAGATTTGAAAAATCGGTGACTGTTTTGCCGTTTGTACCAAAGCTAGTATCTAAAGAGCCAGTGCTGCTATTGTAGCGTGCTAACACAAAGCGTTTTAGATTTAAAATGGTAGATTGTCCTGCTACTACTATTTTTTGTGGTGAACTTATTCTATCTATTGCAATACTATTAATCTGTTCCATAGGACTATTTGGCGTAAAGGGAACGCTCACTTGCCACAACAAGGCCCCATTGGATATGTTGTAACGAGCTAATGCGAATCTCTTTTGTTGGCCAGCAGTTTGCGCAAATCCGCCAACAACTAAGGTGGTGCCATCTAAGGCAATAGCTTGTGCTTGGCTTGCAGTGGTGGCACCAAAAGAGTTAGTGGCAATGCCTGTGCGTAAGCCATTACCATTAGGCACAAGAGCGCCAAAGTTGGTATCTAAAATGCCAGCACTGTTTAAACGTGCTACTGCAAAGTTATCAAATCCTGCATCATTAGTAACAGAGCCGGCAAGAAAAATATCACCATCTGTGGGGTCAATGGTAACCGCATGCGCAACCATAATGCTCGGGTTAATATTGTCTCCTGCTACAATAATGGCATTACTAGTCTGTGTGGCAACGCCAAAGAGTTGGCCGTTATTACTTATCACTATGCCATTATCACCAAAGCTGCGATCTAAAGATCCCGGATAATTTGATTTAGCGCAATAGCTCTTGTTAGTAACTAGTATGAGTAAGCATAATAATCTGACTATTTTTTGTATCATGATCTACCTTTGTAATAGCTTAATCTGTTAAATCTGTTTTAGTGTCTGTATCTAAGTTAATTGCTCTCTATATCTACTTATGATCTATAACCAGCCAATGCTGAATAGGGCTCTCCATTTGCATTATTATTGTACCCAGCAGCGATTATGCGATTTTTAGTCGGCTGAAAAATAATGCCCCGCCCGGCTGAATTTTGACTAGGATTATCAAAATCTGTTACCACCAATCCATTGGTGCCAAAATTTCTATCAATAGTACCGTCTGGCAAAAGACGGACTACTACTTGTTCCTGTGTACCATTATTGTCAGTGGTAGCAACGCCGGTTATTAAAATTCTATTTAATTGGTCAAAAGCAACAGAAAGGCCTTCAGCATCACGATTAAAGGGGACTGTTTGCACACCTGTACCATTGAATGATGTATCAGGAGAGCCATTTGATAAATAACGAGCTATTGAAATAACATCAAAGCCATCTCTATCTTGAACGTTTCCTACAACAACTATTCTGTTTTCTGAGTCGATTATCGTATCGTGTAGGCTTGAGGGACTAGCGACAGAAAATCCTGCAGCTGAATAATTAACCAGCACCAATCCATTACCATTGGGGCCAAAGTTAGCATTAAATTCACCTTGGGGGTTAAAGCGCGCTATATATCCTTGTGTCCGCGATCCCCCTCCCTGTTGCTGTGTATTGAATACTTCTGTGGTGCCAGCTGTCACGGTATAAGGAATGTTTCTTCCGGCTTCTGTTACCGTTTGTGTTCCGATACCTTCTATAGTTTCAATAGCAGTAGGGGTAACTATGCCGGGAAATCGCTCACTTAAAGAAAACATTACGGTGCCATTAGCTCCAAACGATGTCTCTGTTTTGCCATCTTCTCTGACCTTGCCTAATGAAAGGACTTTTTTTCCTGTAGCACTATTTATAGTTTCTCCCGCCATAACAACAGAACCATCGCTGCCGACAGCAAGATCATGAGCGCTGCTTTTAGCTGTAGAGCCTTTTTTGGTGGGTAGACCAAAAACAATGGTATTTCTACCGGGGAAAGAGCTCCCGCTATTAAAGGTACAATCAAATTCCCCATTGCTAAGATAACGTGCAACCCCAAAATTGTTGCCTGAGTAGCCAGCAACAACAAGCTTGCCTCTATTGGCCGGATTTGTATTATCTATGGCAAGAGCGTTTGCGCCACAAGGCTCATATGTATCACCAAATATTACTATGTTAGTCCCATTGCCATTGTAGCCAAATTCAGGATCTATTTGTCCATTATCAGTGTATCCGGTGACTATAAAATGTTCGTTATTTTCACTACGTCCGGCAGTAAATATTTTGCCTTGCGTGTTAACTGCAATATCATAAATAGAACTACCGCCAAGATCTAGCTGCGATGATTTGAGGCCTTGTCTTCCAAAACTTCCATCTAAGTCGCCAGGGCTTGTGCCTACTTGAGCAGTAGGAGTATATACTGCTTCAAATCCTTGGGTGCTATCTGTATTGCTATCTGAAGAGTGCTTTGGCTTGCTATGCTTTGCTTTGGTTATTTTTTTATCCTTAGTATCTGTTTTAGTTTTTATTGGCGCTGCACTAATGCTTATACTTACCAACAACAGAGAAAATAAAACCTGTTTTTTTTGTATCATTGTATCTATCCTTTATAGTAATAAAATATTAAGAGTTATACCGCGCAAGTGCCATATGGGGCACGCCATTGTGCATCACATAGCCAACGACAACTATTTTATTGTTTGAATCAATCGTAACACCAGTAGCTAGTGCATTTTCTGCATTAAAACTGGTAATAACCGTACCGGTGCGCTGCCCATTGCCATCAGAATCACCAAA
Source organism: Candidatus Babelota bacterium (assembly GCA_026388985.1). Taxonomy (GTDB): domain Bacteria; phylum Babelota; class Babeliae; order Babelales; family Vermiphilaceae; genus JAPLIS01. The sequence continues at coordinate 120,081 of JAPLIS010000002.1, forward strand.
TGTTGTATCAAGTTGGCCATTAACATCGTAACGGGCAATGGCAAAGCATGCAATGGCTGTTTTAGATTTAGAGAGTACAGTTGTTGTTACCCCAGCAACTACGATCTTGCCCGCGTTAGGTCCTGTTATGTATAGTGCAAGCGCATTGCCTTCATTTGCACTAGTACCAATAGGAGTGAGTTCAGTCCCTATATACGTACCAAAATTGTTATTTGGTTGGCCTTGGTTATTATAGCTTGCTAGCGCAAAACAACGCCTACCTTCCCTTGATTGTCCAAAAGAAGCATCCAATGTGCCATCAGAATAAAAAAGAGCAACCGGTAATGCTTCCTGGCTTGGGCTTTGTGCAAAGCCAGCTGCAATTATTTGATTCTGTAGGTTTATAGATACGGCTTGTGCTGTATCGTTTTGATTAATACTGCCAAAGTTGGCAACTATTCTGCCTTGATTGCCAAAGCTAGTATCTAAAGCGCCATTAGTAATGTTGTAGCGTGCTAACACAAAGCGTTGTTGGTCGTTAATGACGGTTTGCCCTGCTACTACTATTCTGCTTTGTTGGTCTATTGCAACACCATTAATCTGCTCTAAAGGATTATTTTGGGTAAAAGGTGAGATGTTGGTTTTCCATACCAAGGCCCCATTATCTATGCGGTAACGAGCTAAGGCGAACTTTTTGTTGCCAGCTGTTTGGGCAAATCCGCCAACAACTATGGCGCTATTATTATTATTATTAACATCTAAAGCAATAGCATGTGCCTGACTGGTAGTGTTAGCACCAAAAGAGGTAATCGCAAGGCCCGTTGTAGATCCACCAAAACTGTTATCTAAAGTGCCTGCGCTGTTTAAACGTGCTACAGCAAAATCATTGTTAACAGAGCCGGCAAGATAAATATCTTCGTCTAGTTTGTTTATCTCAACCGCATAGGCAACCATACTGCTTGGATGGATATCGTCTCCTGCTACAACAATGTTATTGTTAGCCTGTGTAGCAACGCCAAAGAGTTGGCCCCGCTTACTTATTACTATGCCTTGACCGTTTCCAAAGCTACCATCTAAAGATCCTGGGTATGTGCCAACCTGAGTAGTAGTTGTTATAAGTGATTGCTTGTGTTTAGAAGAATGCTTTGACGTGCTGTGTTTAGTTTTTGTTAATGCCGGCTTTATGCTTGTACTTATCAATAACATACACAGTAAAACCTGTTTTTTGTCTATCATTCTATCTATCCTTTATAGTAATAAAATAGTAATAAAATATTAAGAGTTATACCGTGCTAATGCAAAATGTGGTTCAGAGAGAGTGTCATATACATAACCTGCTACTAGAATTTTATTATTGTTATCTATAAGCGCATCTTGAGCTATCGCACTTTGATTGTCAAAGCTAGTGGTAGTAGTTCCGGTGCGTTGCCCGCTTGTGCCCAATGTCTCATCGCCAAATGTGGCGTCTAGTTTGCCGTTTCTTTTTGCCCGCGCAAGAGCAAAGCGTGCTTTTAAGTTACTTTCTGCTGGGGTAGCGGTACCCACCATAACTATCCGTTCATTAGTATCCAAAGCAACAGCTTGTGCTTGAGCAGAACTTTTTGGGTCAAAAAAAACAGTAAGAGGGGTGCCTCTATACGCAAACGATTTGTTTAATATACCGTTACTCGTATATTCTGTTACAAAAAAGTAAGACGTATTGACCGTACTTTTGGTAGTACCGAGGATTACAATAGTATCATCTTTATCTATTGCCACAGCAACTGCTTCAGTCTCACGCGGAAATTGAGAAGTTACCAAGCCGTTAGTAGTATTTCCAAACGGATACTGTTCCCCTTGTTCTGTATATTTGGCTACCGCTAATTGACGCTTATTGCTAATGGTTGCATATCCCACAACAACTATATCATAATGGTTGCTGCTTTTTTTTATCAATGCAACATCCTTGATTTGTTCAAACAATGTTTCAGCTTCCCCATCATTGCCAAAGGTAGTATCAATTATGCCTTCAGGTGTATAGCGCATCAGCAATCCTTTATCTGGCGTGCATGGATCTCTTCTATAGCCACCAGCAATGAGTCTACCCTGTGAATCGGTGACCATAGATTTGATTTCGCTTTGGATAGCATTTAAAAGGCGTATAGAAATTTTGCCAATGCGTTCAGGGTCATTATCTTCAGGATCAGTTCCCGGAACAGGAAGCCCAAAGTGGGGGTTTAGCGTGCCATCTATATTATAGTTTGCGGCCGCAATAACAGCATCACTAAATCCTGCAGTAGCTATAGTGTTATTTTTTTTAATTACTACTGTGTTGGCACTATCAACGATTAAATCTTCTTGCACAAAAGGAGTGGTGACTAACCCATCCTCACCAAAGCCTTGATCCACAGATCCATTATTGTTAAAACGCGCAACGCCAAAATGTTTACCAATGGTATCAATTACTTGGCCCACTTCAATTATTTTAGATCCTTGCAGAGTAACCCCATTTCCTTGTCCAATAAAATCAGTTACCACCTTTCCCTGATTGCCAAAACTACTATCTAATCTGCCGGGTCCTGTTTGTATAAAAAAGCCAGTATCCATATCTGGTCGCTGCCGTGGTGAATGGGTAGCAGTTTTTTTAGCTACACAGTCATTACCTATGCTTATACATGCAACAAGCACATACATTTTTTTCATCATAGTTTATCCTTTATGTTATTAATTAAATAAAACACCAATTTTTGTCCATAATCCCCACTGAGATACCGCGCTATTAATACTTTTTGAAGAACAGTGCTTATTGCCTGAGGCACCACATTCAACTTGACCTCCTAAGCTTAGATAAGGGGCACTGCATTCCCGTTCCCATGTGTAACCGATAGTGCCAAAAAAAGTATGTGAAAGTACGCTATTGTTTTGGTTATACTGTATATTTTGTTCAGTTAAAAAAATCGGATCAACTGATATCTTTAATGCCGGATCACCTTGAGGTGATAGTCGAGTCGAGGTGGTATTTGGGGCATACAGAAGTGTATCAATTTGATCGGTAGGATTTGTTGGCCCAATAATTAATGGCACTGATCCAAACAGTGGATTATCAACCCCATAGTTTTGATGGGAGATATCAGCAGTTGTATCTGGTTCTATAAATCCAATGCTGGTACCAGCATTAATAGTTGCTTTGCTTTCAGAAAAAGGAATTGCATAGTTAATGGTATTTGGTGGAAATCTATTGCCTAAGTCTGGGAGATTAGTAGCCTGATAGGCCACACCAACAACGCTTGCATCCCCTTTAATAACCCAGGTATTTGCTTCTGCACGTAAACGTGAACCGCAGCCGGTTGGTTTTATTTTTTCAGCTGTTTGTAACCATACATTGTAGCCACAATCAACACTTAAGCCATTAGCTGAATAGTTAAACCAGGCCGTGGCATCAAGTTGCGCATTGATGCGTACTTTTACTTTTTGTGCCGTTAAGTTAGCAATGGGAGTAAATGCGTTATCAAATTGGTAGTGAGCTGGTTCAAGGGGTGGCTCAGGACGAAAAATAAAAGAACTGTTTTTGCTTTCACTGCCAGCTAGCCCATTCGTATTTTCAGTCATTTTAGCAGCAAGCATATATCTGCTGAGTGAGCCGTTAACACACGTAAGATCAAAAGTACGGCACTGTTTTGTGGTGCATAAGTGAGATAAGGTTGCATCAATACAAAAAATAAGTTGTTTATCTTCACATGCATGCTGCCATGCTGTCCAATGGCCGGTCAAGCCAACACCAAGCTCAGTGTGTTTACCATTGCCAATAACAGGGGAAAAAAGATAATCAGTGTTAATTTTTCTGCCCGTAGGTAATGCGGCAGCAAGATAGGCGCCAAGGTGACTTTCAGGGCAGTGCCAAAAGTCATAGCCCAGTTCACCACGTATTTCACCCAGCCCATTTCTTTCGGCAGAGCAGGTGCTCATTTTGCCAACGCTTAGTGGGTTGTTAATAACAGGTACTTCATACGTAGGGTTAGATGGTTGCACGTTAGGGTTTCCATTATTATTTATTGCATACGAAGTAGGACCATACAAAATAGTCTGCGCCGTTGGCGTGTTGCCAGTAAAAAATGAGGTAGCTGTTGGCAATGTGCCCGGACTATCTGTGCCCTGAAGTAAAATATTTTCTATCATATTTAAATCCCATTGAGCATGTACAAAAGGAGCGTATAGGCGGCAGTAAGCGTTTTGGCGCCATCTATCTAAGCTGATATAGGCATTTAAATCAACCGTGCACTGAGAAATGCTGGGAGCAAAAGATAAAGTCCCTTCATAATCAGCAGGTAAATAAAAGTTATCAGCAAGCCATGCTGTGCTTGTACGATTATCAACATTACTGCCTTGAATACTGACAGTACGATACTGATTGCATCCCTGTGGATCGTTACCAAATAAAGCCTGTGTAATAGCGCCGGGCCTAAAGCTTCTTTGGTATTCAGGAGTGATAGAAAAGAAGGTGTAATTAACATTTTCTTTAGTGGTATAGTGTGCCGGCTGCTTACCAAGTAACAAAGAATCATATGATTCGTTTGCTTGGCAATCTTGATATATATGGGTATGTGTTCCAGGAATTTCTCCCGCCACTTTGCGAGCGCCATTCACTCCCTGTGGTCTTATTTTAAACGTTGACACTACGGCGCTTGTGCCTGCACTGTCAGCTGTTATGCTGGCTAGCAGTAGCATAACTATAAGTTTTTTTACCATGAGATACGTCCTTTTTAATTAAATAAAATTCCTATTTTACCCCAAACTCCCCATTGAGATAGCGTAGATTGTCCGCCACATTCTTGCTGCCCACCAACTTCAACCTGGCCACCAATTCCTAGGTAGGGAGCAATGAAGGCACGTTGCCAGGTGTAGCCGATAGCGCTAAAAAAGGTATGCGATATGTTTTTAGTGCCCGGCTTTATATTGATATCAGTTTCGGCAAGAAATACCGGATCAATGGATAGCTTACTTTGGAATATAAAAGGATTAGGAGAAGCTGTTCGATATGTTTGTGCCCTGTAATTAAAGTTTGTTAAAGCACTATCAGCAGAGGGGGTAGTTGTTGTCGAGGCAACTGAAAAAAGAGCATTATCAACGCCAAAATTTTGTTCGCCGGTATCTATGTTGACAGGAGGAGGAGGGGAAATAAAAACTGGGAGCCCTTCATTGGTACCTTTATTAATGGTTGCCTCAGATTCTGAAGCAGAAATAGCAAGAGCTTTTTGGGAAAAAGGGCTATTTGGTTCTGTTGTAATAAAATTAGGGAAATATTCAAATACTAGCCCGTCACCATGCAATGTCCAGGTATTTTGTTCAACGCGCAATGCAGGGCCACACTTGTTACCACACTGTATTTTTTCAGCCGTTTGCAACCATAGATTATACCCACATTCAACGCTGACCCCATCGCCGGTATACGCAAGCCACACTGTTGCATCAACTTGAGCACCAACACTACTCTTCACTTTTTGGGCCGTTAAGTTGGCAACCGGGGTAAATATACTGTCAAATTGATAGTTAGCTGGTATGCCAGATCCAATAGAACTAGGTATTGTATAATTAGTAACACCTTGCAACAGATTAGCTCCACCATCAACAATCGGTTTGTGTTTAGCGGCCAGCATATAGCGGCTCATTGGTTTATTTTTAAGATCATACACTCGCTCTTCTTGTGCGCTACACAGGTGTGTTACCAATGCATCAGCATAAATACCAAGTTGTTGATTTTCATCAGCACTTGCACAAAAAATCCAGTGCCCGGTAAAGCCAACACCAACTTCAGGGTGATTTCCGTTACCGATAACGGGAGAAAATAACGAGCGGGCTTTTGACTGGGTGCCATTTGGAGCTGCTGCGGCAAGATAGGCGCCCAAGTGGCTGCCAGGGCATTGCCACAGATCATAGCCCAGTTCAGCCCTAAATTGACCAAAGCCATGCGCATTAGTGCGGCAGTTGTTGTTGCTTATGGTATGCGCGGTGAGCGGATTGCGTACAATGGTATATTCTGCATTTGGATCAGATCCAATAGCTCCTGGTTGTGAAAATACGGGTGGTGTTGCACCCGCAAAAAAATCTGATGCATGGCTAAAAAGATTTTCCTGTGTTATGCGTGCGGGGCTAAAGCGGCCCGGACTTACCAGGCCATCAGTTTGCGCAACAGTGTGTTCTTGCATATTTAAATGCCATTCTGTACTGACATAAGGAGCATACACACGGCAGTATAAGCCATGCAATAATAGATCTAAGCCGATATACGCGTTAAAATCTATAATGGTGCTGGCAATAGTGGGAGAAAAAGATAAGCTGCCATCAAAGTTTTCTGATAAATAAAAGTAATCAGCTAGCCATGCCCGTGGATCACGGTCGACAAGCTTTGAGCCCTGTATTTTGATAGTGCTGCAGGTAGTGTTACCATACAGGTCATCACCAAATAAACTACGAGCAATTGCTAGAGGATTAAAACTTTTTTGATGCGCTGGGGTGATGGTTACAAAACTTTCAATGCCCGTTTTGCCAAGATTGCAGGGAAACGTTCCTAACAATGCCGCATCATAGTTGGGCCATTCATTAATTTCTATATCTGGGCAATGCACATGAGTATTTTGCCCTGGCAGTTCACCGGCTACTTTACGTGGGCCATTTAAGCTTTGCGGACGCATGTTAAATGCAGATGTCACGGGTGTTTTGCCCGCATAGAGAGAAGATAAACAAAGTAACTGCAGGAAAAATAGGGTAGTAGTTGCTTTTAAAGCAGCAACAGGTAAGCGGGACAGTATAGTATCTAACAGTATACGTTCTAATGGTGCAATAACCGATGTTGGTTGTGCAAAAGGTGCGAATATATTTTTATGCAACAAGTGCTTCATAAGTACTCCCTTTTTGTTTTCTTTTACCATGCCTTAATTAATAGTGATAAAGCAAGAAAACAATGCACAAGCAGTCGTGATTAATTAATTTTCCCCCATATATAGCTATTTTTGCCCCTGTTTTGCCCTTGTGCTGTCTATAATTTGTTTATAATGTGTGTATCTCGTGTCTCTTTATTTTGCATAATTTACATGTATCATTGATATGCGTAAGCGCTTTTTGCAATACTATTTATGAGTATATAAATCACAACATTCTTTTTTGAGGGAGTAGTGTTATGGCAAAAAGAATTCTGTTATTGGTACTGGCAAGCGTTGTGTGCGGTGCACGCGTCGGGTTGGTACATGCTGATGGTGCGCAAGATGACGTGAATCGCAAGCATAGTAGCTCTAGCAGCTCGAGTTCTAGTAGCAGCTCAAGTTCAAGTAGCAGCAGCTCTGATAGCTCTAGTAGCACATCTGAATTTGAGGCATGTGTTTTAAGTAAGTGCCAAGCACAATATAATTTGTGCAGAAAGGAATGTGAATTTGCCGAGCAAGCAGACTGCTATACGGGTTGCTATGACGAATGTTTCCGCGATGAGATGGAGGATTGTGCGCGTAATCGGTATGCTTGTGAGAGAATTGAGTGTGACGGTCACAATTGTGATAACCGCTGTGTGCTTAAAAACTGTGAAAGTCCTGGCGATGAAAATTCGGAATTTTGTTATAATTGCGTTGGGCGTGTCTCCCCAGGATGTGAAAGACAGTGCACAGATGTTTGCAAATTTAGCTCTAAAGCAACATGTGTCAACAACTATTGCGAAGTTCAATTTCATGCATGTGTGAATGCCTGTAAATAATCACTAGACTATTTTAATATCAAGAAAAGAGAGCTGCGCGGTAAAAGGCGCAGCTCTTTTTGTATGCATGTTTTTATGCAAGAGATCTAGCCCCATTTGCGCTAGTATAAAATAATAGTTGCTTTTAATAATTTTTGTATGTAATTATAAAAAGTAACCAAAAAGTTGTAGAGGGTAAATAGGGTAGGCTAGACATATAAGCACTTATAAAGAGGATGTAATATAATGGTTAAAAAAGTAATGGTATTAAGAGTGCTTGGTATCTTATGTGTATTGAATATCAATCTATTGACCGCTAACAACCAACAAGAAAACCAGACTCGCTTTGGTTGGGGATGTAATACATGCAATAATTGCGCTATGTGTAGCAGTTCAAGCAGTAGTAGTTCGAGTTCAAGTAGTAGCGATTCAGATAGTAGCAGTTGTAATGTGTGCAGTAGTTCAAGCAGCTCAAGCAGCAGCAGTTCAAGTAGCTCTAGCTCAAGTAGCAGCTCAAGCTCTGATAGCTCAAGCAGCAGTTCAAGCAGCAGTTCAGACAGTAGCAGTTCAGACAGTAGCAGTTCTGATTGCGATCATTGCCATCACCACCATAATCACCATCATAATCACCATTATAATCATGGCCAGCATCACTGTTAATGCAATAAAAAGGTACAGAATAAGGCCCTGACAGTACATAGTTATAAAGAGAGAATAAAAACAGGTCACTTTTTATTATTCTCTCTTTATATTTCTATGAGTAACTGTATACTTAAATGCATCATCTATGCATATAAAACGTTATACCGTGATTAATTGAATTAAGGCGTCTATGAAAAACAGTTTTGTTGTTGAGCAAAAAACATTATTTTCTATTCTTTCTTCTATGCAGCCAATTTGCACAAAGCGAACTGCTTTGGATACCACAACATATATCCATTTTCAGGTAGGGCATAAAGAGTTGGTACTTAAAAGTACTGATTTAGAAATTAGCTTGCAAGCAAGTCAGGCATTGAAAGAAAATGATGTTTTAGAACAGCAAACGTTTTTAGTGTTGGGTAAACGTATATTTGAATTGGTAAAAGAACTAGAAGGCGATATTACTTTTAATGTAACCGACAATCAATTGCACTTAACGTCGGGCGCTGTGCACTTATCACTTAATATTAAAAATACGCAAGATTTTCCCCCATTCCCAGAACGCATAGAAAATCTGATGCACTTAGATGCACCATTTTTAATGCAGATGCTTGGCAAGGTGTCATTTTTAATTCCTCAAACAAATGCTAACCCAGCCCTTAATGGTTTATTTTGGGAAATTACTGATACAGAATTTAAAATGACAGCCACTGATGGGCATTGCTTATCACAAGTTAAAACGAATAAGTATACTCTTGCGCAAAACAGAAAGTGGTTGTTGCCCCGTAGAGCTATCTTTGAACTTAAAAAAATAGTAGAAGGCTCACAGGTGGGCAATCTCTTTTTGGGTGTTTGTGGTAATCAGTTGGTTTTTTCTGGTGATTCATTTAATTTTTTTACTAAATTATTACATAATACATTTCCTGAATATAAAGCTATTTTAGAGCGTGATCAATTTATGCCAGCTCAAATTGATAGACCACACTTTATTAAAACCTTACGCCGATCAGCATGTTTGCTTTCTGGCCAATTTATAGCAACTACCTTTGGCTTTAGGCCTGATATGTTAAAAGTATCTATGCACAATAAAGAGGTGGGTCAGTTAGAAGAAAATGTACCTTTATCTAATTTTAAAGGTCAAGAAATGGATGTGCGTTTTTACGCACCTTACTTGTTAAGTGGATTACATGTTTTTTCTGATGAAAAAATTAATTTCTATTTAAAAAATTCGGCCAAGCCGGTTATCTTTGAATCTGAAGACAATGAGTTTTCTATGTTATACCTTGTAATGCCGGTAGCTCCAACGCATGTATAAACGGGCCTCTGAAATTGTCTGTTCAGAACTATATATTAAAAATTTTCGTTGTTTTAAAGATCTTACGTTAAAGTTTGATAACTCTGTTGTATTATTAGAGGGGATTAATGGAGCGGGTAAAACATCCATATTAGAAGCGTTATATTACGCCTGTTATTTACGTTCTTTCCGTACGCATTTGCCAAAAGAGTTAATCAGCTTTGACCAAGAACACTTTTTTGTGCGCATACAGATACAAAACAACAACAATGACCATGAAATTCAGGTGGGCTTTTCGCATGATAAGCGGTCGGTAAAAATTGATAAAAAAGCTATAAGTTCGTATAAAGAGCTCATGGCCCATTATCGCGTAGTGAGCTTAATTGAAGATGATGTTAATCTAATAAAAGGAGGGCCTCAGGAGAGGCGCTCATTTATTGATCAAACGATTTTATTGCTCGATGCCTCACTGGCAGTTTCAATGAAAGAGTTTCGCAAAGTGCTGAGCAATCGCACCAGCTTAATTCAGCAGCTACGTTCAGCTAATGATAATTATTGGCTGTGGACACATCAATTATGGGAAAGATCACAAGAAATTCAAAAAAAACGTACTGCATTACTAGCTCTTTTAATGGAAGATGTTCATGAGCTGGTACGCATGCATTTTGATGATAATTATGAGATTGCCTGTACTTATGAGCCTAAATTGATGAAAGAAAATCAAACATTTCAGCAATTTGTCGAGGCGCAGCCGCATCTTTTTGAACATGAAAATACGGCAAAACGATCTCTTTTTGGCGCTCATTTGGATGACTTTGTTATTAAGCTTCAAAATAAAAAAACCAAGCGATTAGCTTCCCGTGGCCAGCAAAAGCTTATTTTGCTTCTATTAAAGATAGCTCAGGCGCACTATATAGCCACGCATAGCGGGCCTCTACTCCTTTTATTGGATGATTTTATGACTGATTTTGATCATAGCACCGTACAAAAGCTTCTTTCTATTTTATATAGCCTCAAAAGTCAGCTTATTTTTACTTCACCAATAACGGGAAGCATTCTCAGTTCTGAAGTATCTTCAAGGGGCGCTCAGCTTATAACCGTGACACATAGTATAAAAGAAGCATATAAATAGGCTTTTTCTTTAAAATAAAGTTGACAGGGGCAAAAATATAGGATAATCTATTAGAAGATTGATAGGGATAAAAAGCAAAACAATTTATACCTCTTGATCTATTAACTTAGGCTTCATTACTACTCTCCTTTTTTCCATCGCATTAGTCCTAGACTAATGCGATGGTTTTTTTATACGATTTTTTATGATGCTTTTACGCATTGATTGCTTTTTCAGTATTGGTTTCGTACTCTTAAATAAGAGAAAACAGTTACCAAGGTGAGTTGCTTTTTATGAAACATTACTTTATATATCTTTATTCTATACCTTTTTTTTTAAGTGCGTCTTTATATGGACAAGAATTTATTTATCCAGTTGCTACCTTTTCTGCCGATACGGTTGCTTTAATGCATCAAAGGACTATCAAGGCAATAGATTTATGTGTCGCCAATGTAACTACAAAATCTATGACATCCGGTCTTTACTCCCGCTTTACACCAACCCATGTTGCATTGCTTCCTGATGGATCAGGATTTAGCTTTATAGATAATGGCATGATACGAATTAAGTTTTTTCATAAGCGGTCACCAAAAACATTAGAGCTTACTGATTCTTTGTATGATATTAGTAGTATGATATGGGATGATCAGTTTAATGTATATATAAGTGCAAAATATAGAAATAACTACGCTCTTTTTTGCATAGATAGTGATGGCACTAGTAGATGGGCGCTTACCAGTCAAGGTGCTGATTTTTTACACCAACAAAAACAGGGCGAAAATCTTTTTTTTATACATAGGTCAACAATTAATAAAGAAATTAACTATGCTATCTCTCTGTTTAAATTTAACAATAACTTACAAGAAACAACCGAAAATATTAACAATAACAGATTTGAATTAACGCAAAAAGAGCAGATTTTTCAGTATGAAAATTACTGCCAAATGGGTGATGTTAGCCAAATAAAAACAGTTATTGATTTTGGCAATCAACCTATTGCTTTTTTAGCCATGGAACACAGCAACTCGGGCTTTGTTGTTTCTCACCCTGCATCGATACAGTTATTTAAAAAGGGGACCGACAACAAGTCGGTTGTTTTTTCTTATTATCATATATCGTGCCATGAGCATAAGTGGCACAAAGAAAAATTATTTGATTTTGCAATCCCTCTTGATTTTCTCGCCCCCGAAGGTAAAAATAAATTACATGAATACATGTTCCCCCTGTTGCCTAAAAAAATTGATACTTTTATTTATTATTCCCATTCGGTTGATGGCGCGTTAAACATATTTAAATATTGTTTAAAAACTCACCAATCTTTCCAGGTCACCTATGCAACACAAAAAAACGAACATTTTTTTTGTCCGATAAAAGTAGGCTCGGCAGTATATTGTGGCGGTTCTATGAGTGGAGAGCTTGAAACTTTTTCTTTAAAAAAAATAAGTTAAAAAAATATACTCCCAAAATTTTTTCATGAATAAAAATAGGCCTACAATTTATTTTTGCACCAGAGTTAATAGAGCAAGCAAGCAAATACTTTTCATGTATCTTAACTTGAATTTTATGCAATTTTTGGCATGCGTATTTAAAATCAAAAAAGCGACTGCTTTTTAACGAGAATAATAGTTTCTAGATGAATAGAGAATAAAAATAGCGCACGTATGTTTACGTACACTATTTTATTAAAAGTTGATTAAAATGTGATTAAAGTTGTTGCAAAAAAGCTCTGCAGTTGATAGTATTGTAAGTATAATTCTTCTAAAAAAAACCAAAAAAAGTACCGCATTTTTTAACAAAACAATGACAATTGTTTTTACATAATATTCATTATCAGACTAGTTGGTTGTTACGCGCGGGCGATAACGCTACTCTGTAAAGGTTTTTATGGGCGCGCAGCACTTGACTGCTTAACACACATAATCAATTATTAAAACGGGAATTCTGGTTTCTAGTTGATGCTCAATAAACATATTTTCAAAAATAGTTATGATATCTGCATGCGCGAATTGAGTATCTTTTTCAATCCAAATAAAGTCAAAGTGACATATATCATAAAAAAAATCTTTCTCACCAAGTAGCTCTTTTTTAATACCAACATCATCATTTTCTTCAAAAGAAGAATGCAACGCAGTAACATAAGGCTCAAGTGGCATTGTATTAAATGTTAGACATCCGCTATTTTTATAGGGTAAAAATAGTCGTAAAAAAGTATATAAAAAAAAACGACCCGTTTGCACATCTGGCATTTGAATATAATGAATACCGTTAGTAAGCAAAAGATTATGTAAAGAAAGAATAGCTGCTTCTGATAATGGCGCTTTATTAATTATGTGTACCGAGGCCTTCATAGCTAATCTCCTGCACATATGACCATTTTTATTACTCTCATACAAATAATACAATGGTTATTGCAAAAAAAACAAGTATTGGCCTAAGTGCCTTTATTTAGATAAAAAAAGATTTCGCTTATGATGCCACAAACCACACATGGCAATAGCCAGTGCATCAGTAACATCGTTTTTTTTGGGTTGTATAAGAGTAGGAAAAAAAGAGAGAACAGCACGGGAAACCTGCTCTTTGCTCGCACCCCCGAAGCCGGTCACCATTTGCTTAATTTCTCGTGGCGCAAAGTCATGCATTGAAATGTTTTTTTGATTTCCTAAAAGATACATAATGCCCCGCAAATACCCAAGTTTTAAAAAGCTTTGCGCATTCTTTCCTAAAAATGGGGTCTCTAGAGCAATATCAGTTACCTTAAAAAGGGTAATTTTTTCTAAAAAGAAATCATGAAACATTCCAATGCGTATTGGTATGCTTTTTGTTGGCGGCAAAGTAAGGCAGCCATAATCTAAGAGACTGGTATTCCGTTCATTTTTCTGCAGAATTGCAAAACCACTAACCCCTAATCCCGGATCGATACCAAGTATGACCATTGTGACCCTATAAATATGATCCTATAAAATGGCACTTTTTATTCTGACTGAGTAGAGCATTCGCGCTGAAATTGAGGAAGTTCGCCCTCTTTTAATGCATTTAAACCGGTATAAACAAGACCACCTACGACAAAGAAAGTAATTACACTCATTATAACATCACTATGATACGCTCTACTTTGTATCTTCATGAAATCCCTTTTATTAAATGTTTACTGCCACCGTATAACTACCACTACATTACTATTAGTATGCCCTATAAAACATATTTCGACTATTTTTTAATCATATTCAGGAGCATCTTGAAACTTTGTTAATTCACGAGCAAAAGTAAGATGAACCGTTCCCGTTGGACCATTGCGTTGCTTACCTATAATAAGCTCTGTTAAGGATGGATTTTCAGCATCAGGATTATAAACAATATCTCTATATAGAAACATTATTAAATCAGCATCTTGCTCTATAGCTCCTGATTCTCGTAAATCAGAAAGAATGGGCCTTTTATCCATGCGACTATCTACGTTACGAGATAGCTGAGAAAGAGCCACAATAGGTACACCCAATTCCTTAGCTAAACCTTTTAACGATCGTGAAATTTCTGAAACTTCTTGGTGGCGATTTTCATGCCGCTTGGGCGAATGAAGCAGTTGCAAATAGTCAATTACAATAAATTGTAACCCATGGTCTGCTTTAAGTTTACGCGCCTTAGTGCGCAACTCCATAATATCAAGCATTGCCGTATCATCAATAAAAATTTTCATTTCCGCTAGCCGTCCAGCAACTGATGTCAGTTCAAGCCACTCTTGCGATGAAATAGTACCATTTCTAATACTATGCAATGATATACCCGATTCAGAAGACAAAAGACGCAACGTTAATTGCTCAGCAGACATCTCTAATGAAAAAACACCCACTGAGTAACCACTTACCGCCGCCTGAGTTGCCAAACACAACGCAAGCGCTGTTTTACCCATTGAAGGGCGAGCAGCCAAAACAACAAAGTCGCCATTTTGAAATCCAGAAGTCATTGAGTCAAGTTTTTTATAGCCAGTCGGTATACCCGTAACCCCTTTGCTATGACTTTTGATATCTGACAAATGTTGAAACGTTTTTTTTAACCAAATATCAAGCTGTACAAAGCTGTTCCGCGTACGTTTATTAGAAATGTCAAAAATTGTTTTTTCTGCTTCATCAAGAACAACATCTATACCTTTATCATCTTGATTATAACAGTTACTCACAATACTTGTTGCTGAATCAATAAGATCACGCAATACAGACTTTTCTTTAATTATCTGTGCATGCTGCTTAATAAGGCCAAGCGCAGGTATATCTTCTTGAAGCGATAGTAAATATACTATGCCGCCAACCATATCCAAGCTGCCTTGAATGGTCAAAGCATCTTGCAAGGTAACAAGATCTACCCGTTTGCTTTGCTGTACCAAGTCAAGCATAGATTGATAAATAATTTTATGTGTATTGCTGTAAAAATCATCAGCACGTAAAATGGTTGTTGCAACGTGAATGAGCTCATCGTTAAGTAACAACGCTCCTAATACTGACCGCTCAGCTTCAATGCTCGCCGGTAAATTTCTACCTAATTCACGATTCTCGTGTACCTTTTTGTGCGTAGAGAATTGTGGTCGTTGAATGTTTCTCATGCTATAAATAACCCCCTACGCACAAAAAAAATATTATTCTGATGTAATACTAAGACGAACAACTGGTTGTAATCTGGCAGAAAGTCTAATGACTATTTCATGGGTTCCTTTAATCTTGATTGACTTATCAAGTAAAACTTGGCCTTTTGCAACGTTAATTCCTTTTTGCGCAAGCAAATCAACGATATCGCTTTGAGTTACTGCCCCATACAATTTGCCGTCATCATGCATTTTGCATTTCAATGAAAGCTTTGTATCTTTAATCTTTTCAGCAAGCATAGATGTTTCTGCTGCAACAACCGCTTTGCGATTTTCTACCGTTTTTGCTTTTGATTTGTAAAACGCTTCATTTCCTGTTGTCACTTCAACAGCAAAATCACGTGGCAGTAAATAGTTACGCGCAAAGCCATCATTTACATTCATAATTTCACCGGCAATACCGATTTTTTCAATATTTTTTTTTAAAAAAACTTTCATACATAATCCTTTTATATACAGCTTATAATAGATACTAAAAGTATACTCTAAAAAAGGTAATCTTAAAAATTATATGCATTATTTCTTTTCTTAATTTCTTTCTTTGTGCATATCAAGAGTCCAGTTGGTAACTGAAAAAGATGAGTCAGTATTTTTAGTCACCACGCATGAAAGTGCTTGCACAGGTGTATCATGTTCAAGTAATGTTGCATTCACCACAAAAGCACTATTATTTAGAGCGCTACTTTTTTTTGTTATGTTTATTTTTCCCGCATAGGTAGTGCGTGTTTTTCCTAGTGGCCACACCGGCATAGAAAGAGCTACTGGAGGCTTTAAATCTAGTATATCATCATAGGTATTACATACATGGGCTATGCCATATTCAAGCAATGCATCGGCGGCATACAGTTGTACGCTGTATGCTTGTTTATGTAAAGCTACAGAAGAAAAAAGCACTGCATTGCGTAGCATAATACCAATAAGCGAACTCAGCAGAACAAGTGCTATCAAAATAGTTATAAACAAAGAACCTTCTTGTATATTTTTCATGATATATTTCGATTTCGCAAAGCTATTATATGAGTATATATATCTCCATTATCAAGTGTATAAGTACTCGTTACTGTTTTTATAGTGCCTTGTGTTTCATGTAGGCTGCAAGAAAAAGCTTTCATAGAAGGAATAGCAAGTCCTCCTTTTGACTTATGCCATGTATGGTTTGCCCTATTATAATTTCCTTCTATGCGCATAAGGGTTTCTTTGTCAAACCGCCAACCAGTATCGACCGACTCGTATTGATTAGGCCAAACAAGATAACGTGCATCTTTTTTTTTCCAAGAGGCACTTTCTGATGGAGCACTATACACATCATGGCATAGCCGTGTAGTGCCACTAAAAAAAGTTGTCATCGTATTGCTATGCTTACTGTGCTTTATCATGGGTATATAAACATGTACAACCCAGAAAAAACAGAGTGAAAAAATAAAAAGCAATAAAGCGATATACATAATCAATTCAAGTAAAGAGCTACCACGCAAAGAGCTATTATTTAAAGAACTACTAGTAACAAGAGTTATCTTATTTTTTAACTGCACGAGCAACTCCTGCATATAATTCAGTCGATTCAGTACGCCCATAAGGGCTTTGCCATGTAGCTACTACTTTTACCATTTCAAACCCAATTATAGTGGTGGGTACTTTTTCGCAGGTAAGCTTTATACTGGTATCTTTAGATAGGGCTATAGACTCTTGTGTAAATTCTTGTGTAAATTGTGATGCACCAATACATGTACCATGAGCCACCCATGATTCTATATGATTATGCGCTACAGATAAAGCGGTAAACCGCCGCAAAGCATCATGTTGCAAAAAAAGAATGGTGGTTAACGCATGAGCTATTACCAAGCTCACCACACTCAAAAGTGCTAATGCACAGATAAGTTCAATAAGTAAAAAACCGTGCCTAAGGGGAATATCTCTATATTTTACACGCACATCACCCCCCCCTACCTTTTTTTTCTCATATAAAAAAACCATAATAGAATATAATTCTTGAAGCAGCTCTAGAGGCAATTGGCTTTAATTAAAACTCATGTAAACTATATATGAGATTCTAGTAATTTTTAATTATTGCAAGCGAGGATATCATGTTGCTATCTATGAGTAAAAAAATTATAAGTAAAAAAATAAAGTTAATCATATCTATTTTTGCTATTTTCTGCTGTATGTTACCCCAGCAAAAACTAAATGCTAAGCCTGAAAGCTTAGATTTAGAGCAAATGATGAAAAATGACCCTGCCTATCAAAACATGTCTCAACAAGAAAAAGACGAGATAACAAAGTTATCTCAACAATTACAAGACCCAGAAACAATTGCCAAAATAGAGCGCATGGTACCCGACATGGAAAAAGCCATAGCGGATCTTGGCGGTGAAGAGGCGTTAAAGTCAATGTCAGAAGAAGATTTCACCAGCTTTATTACCGACTTTGCTACTGAATGGGAAGAAAAAGACAAAATTAACCAGCAAGCAAAAAAAACGCCTGCGCCAAAAGCTGCCATTAAAGAAAAACCAAAAGCAGCTGATACCGTGACGTTATCAGGTAAAGAATTGTTGCAAGCTAATATTAATACCATTATTATCCACATTGATTCATTATTTGCCAAAGTACCATCCATGCCTGAATTCCCTGGCAAAATAGAAACGTGGGCCAAACAAGGTATTATGACTGAATGGGGTAGTTCAGCTACATGGAATACCGTAAAAAAATATATTGAATTATTAGAAAGCAAATTAAAAATTATTATAAGTGTTGATAAAATAACCGGTAAACAACGGTACCTTGATTATATATATGAAAATGAAGCATTAAGAAACCACATACAACTGTTAAAAGTAAAACTGGTAGAAAATGAATCATTAATTGATGTGTCTACCTTTGGACTTACAAAACAGTTCGGTGCAAAATCAAAAAAAGCAGCTCAAAAAACAGTAAGCTGCTTGGGTGAAGCGGTAGAAAAACTGAAAATGATTGAAGCCATAAATAGCGCTATTGAAAAACATGAGCCGCTCGCTAAAGAAATGCGTGAACAAGAAGCTACATTACGCAAACAGGCTGAACAAGAAGCTAAAAAGAAACCGGTTATAAGTAAAGCTTCACAAACAAGTGGCGCATCAGCTGGCAGCGCAACTAGTGGTTACCAACCATCCTCATACCAAGAACAATACTACCCTTCTTATCCTAGTCATTCTTCTTCTTCTTATTCTTCGCCCCGAAACTCACGCCGTTATAGTTCAGGGTCAGAAAATATGTCAAACAAATCAGGCAGTGGTAGTGGCAACAGTGGTAGAAAGGCTGCTGCCACATCGGGCGACACTAAAGAACAAAGCAACAAAGCTGATACAAAAAAGAATAATCCTATTGCATCAGAAGATTCAAAAAAAATGAATCAACTTATTAACACTTTTGAAGATGCAATAGATGCTATTGTTGAAATAAAAGATGAAAACAATCTGGTCAAAAAACTAGAAGAATCTAAAAAGATCGGTAAAATAGCGTCAAAAACAAAAGAGGCTGTAAGTCAAATAACTGATGCCGTTATAGATGCCACAGAAGCTGTTTCAGATTTAAGAAATGTAAGCGTAGCAGATCATAAACCATATCAAAAAATGGTTCAAAAAAATAAAGAAAAAATAGAACCTTTGTTTGGTAAAATACATGATATATATAAAGCTGATATAGAAAAATATGAAAATGAAAAAAATGCTGCCGTGCAAGATATGGAGAAAGCGTATAAAACTATAGAAAAAGCTGAACAAATAGTAGCAAGTACCAGATCTTCAGCCGATGATAAAACCAAAGCGCAAGAAGATCTACGAGAAGCAAATGCTGACAAGCTATTAGCTGACACTGCCTTTAAAAGTGCTGAGAAAGAGCTATTAAAAGCAGTACCTGCTGAAATAATCACTATGCTTGAAAAGTATGACAAACTAAATCGCAAAATCAAACAGTTTGCAAAGCCAAAAAAGAAAATAACCTCTTGGGAGCCAATCGCAAGCGCACCAGCATCAAAAGATGCGTCCATTAAACAGATAGCTAAAGCTGCTTAACATAGTAGTGATTAGAATAGTAGTGATTAGAATAGTAGGTATGTGTAGGTTTTATAGGCACTCTATCTTCTAAATAGAATAGAATACTAAAAAGTAAACGGGGTGAACTGTACATGTGTTACAGTTCACCCCGTTTACTTTTTATAGCTAAAATAGAGCCTATTATTCCCTTTTATTGATTTCTATTTGAAATATTTGATATGATTATAAGTGAGAGCGTATATTTATTTTAAGCAAAAGAAAGGAATTCAGATATGAAAACGACACTAGTATTAACCTTAATTGCAGGCTTAGGATGCATTGGTTGCACACATATGGCTACTGCCCAAGAGGCAACGGCTTCTATTTCTGCTACAGAAGAGAAAACACCGCCATGTAATAGCTGCACCCCCGGCTCACAAACGTGTTCAAAGTGTAAAACACGATTTAATGAGGCTGTTGTCATGTGTACAAGCTGCCTGGCTACAGAAAAACAACCTAATTATGGGAAATGCCAAACAAAATGCAAGTCCGGCATAGAACAAGCTGTTAGCACATGCAACACATGCACACAAGCGGCTGTGCTCTGTAAAACCTGCGCAAAAAGCAAAGAAGATACACAAGTAAAAGCGGCAAGTAATGTACCGGCATGTAATCTGTGCGAAGCATTGGCTGAGCCTTCATAAAAATAAAAAAGAAATATAGGGAGACAAGCATGAAAATAGATATAAAAAAAAACCTAGTACTAACTATAATTACGTTATTCAGTTTTGGGTGCACCATAGAACCCCTTACTGCTGGATATTGTGATTTAAGGCCACAAGCTACATGTAATACATGTAATACATGCAATACATGTAATACATGTGGCAACTGCTCGCCATGTAGTCCCTGTGAACAAAAGCAAGCGTTAAAAGATGCTCAAAGAAAAGAGGCTCTCAGCGCACAAGCTGCTTTTGTTGATGATGAAGGTTTCGGCGACGATAGCTTTAGAAATGATGGGTTTGGCACTGATTTTCATACATGCGATTCATGCAACTCATTAATTTAATTAATATAAGATTTATCTAAGAACGGGACATAAAAAAAGGGAAGGTTATGAAAAAACTAATACTACCGGTAACAAGAGAATCGAGTTTAGGAACTCCTATAAAAAGACCCCCTCGATTTTAAAAAAAAATTAAAAAGCATAAGAGAGTAGCTAGATATACTATAAAAAAAGGGGGTAAATGTGAAAAAAGTATTATTAATTATGAGTTTGGGATTAGGCATAGTTGGCATATCGCATGGTTCGCATAGTGTAACAGAAACACTATCTGCTTCGTGTCAAAAAAAAAGAACGGTAACCTGCCACTGTGGTGAAATAAATGTAGTAAGACCGCAATTTTGCAATAGATGTGGAGCTCGCTTAGATACATCATTGACTCATAACGGCTTATCTCACTGTACAAAAGAGTGTCTAGTCGAAAAAAATTGAGCTCTCAGAATAGAAAAAGAAAAAGAATAAAAAAAGTAGAATATAAAGTAACTATTTTAAAACAAAGGGAAAATCATGAAAAAAATATTATTATTAACAACAACTTTGGGTCTAGGGACAGTTGGATTATTACAGTGCGCTGCAGAAGCACCTCCATCTTATGAGCAAGCTACTCAAGCAGACAGATTTTTGAAAGCTTTAGATCATCTTGCATCTATAATACGAAGAGGGGCTGGAAATAGAATAACAGACAAAGACTTGTTAAGGGTGCTAGATGAAGAGAAAGCTTCTAACAAAGTTGACCTTATACTTGCATTAGACAGAGCAGCCAAAGATAATCTTGGCGATATGTATATACGCAATTATCAAAATCAAGAAGGAATGCCCGTTACAGATGCAGAAGTTAAACAAGCTTCTGATGATTTTATGGCTGTATTCAGGATTGCATCAGTTGGTGACCCTGTGGTTGAGGGGCTTTTTGAGAGCGTATTAAATAGAGACGATTATGATACAGTCAGTCAGTATATTGAAGATTTAGCTTTGAGAATCAACGAGTAAACAAGTATTAATAAAAAATAGAACAATAAAAGTTAAAAGATATAATCAGTATCGAGCAAAAAGAAGGTAAGTAAAGTCTAGAATAACTATTTTAAATAAAAAGTAAAAATAAAAGGGGGACTTGTAGAAAATTACAAGCCCCCCTTTTATTATATAGCTATAATTATAGATAAAATTATATAACTAAAATAAAAGCACAATTCTTTTATAGAGTTAACTTTGTCACAATATCATAACAGCGCCCACACAAGCTATGTTCATGCTGATCTGTATGCCACTGCCAACAACGAGGACATTTGTCACCTGCAGCACGCGTAACTGAAACATAAAAACCTTCTTGCGCAGTCAGCATAAGGCCATCTGGTTTAGTCACAATATCAAAACATGACACAATAACTAACTCTTTAAAGAACAACTCTGGCGTTTGACCACCTTTTTGCAACTCAGCAAAAAAAGCATGCATTGTTGCCGCACCTGATGCATTATCATCAAAATAAGCGGTAACATGTGCTTCTAGTGGATGCTTAATAACGCCCAACTCCCGTTGAATCTCTAATGCTTTAAGTATCGCTGATCGTATACTATGCAACAAAGCCCATCTGGCTTGATGTTCAGCTTCAAACACAATTTTATCTATTGCGCCCAATGATTCAATATCACCCCCTTGCGCCAATAACCCATCCATACCAATACGTTGCATGGTAATATCTTTGGTTAATGATTCCCACACGGTTTTTAGTGAATTAAATTGCTGCACATGAATCGATTCTGTTTTGCTTTTTTGATAATGATCAGACAATTGCTCTGCGGTAAAAGAAAGAATTGGAGCCATCAGTTTCACCACTGTATCCAAAATATACCAGCACGCCGTTTGAGCTGACCGACGATCCTTGCTATCGGCTGCCGCAACATATAAGCGATCTTTTGCTACATCAAGATAGAATGCACTTAAATTAACCGAACAATAATCGCCAAGCGCATGGAAAATTGCGGTAAAATCATAAGCTTTATACAACGAAATAATACGATGATTCAACTGAAATAATTCTTGCAATGCATATTGGTCCATTAAGCGTAAATGCTCAAAATCAACTGCATTATGTTCAATATCAAAATCATACAAAGTTGACACTAAAAAGCGGCAAGTATTGCGAATTTTTCTAAATACCTCTTGTACATTTTGCAATAATGCCGGTGAAATAACCACTTCCCCCGCGCAATCAATACTAGAAACCCACAAATGTAACCCATCTATGCCTATTTTATCTATTATTTCTTGTGGAGCAATCACATTACCCAAAGATTTAGACATTTTGCGCCCTTGCGCATCAACAGTATATCCATGAGTGAGTAATGTTTTCATGCTCGGTTGCCCATGCAATACCATACTGGTGAGCAGCGAACTTTGAAACCAACCCCGGTGTTGATCTTTACCCTCTAAATACATATCAGCAGGGAACTGTAATTCCTCCCGTGCCTGCAACACTGCATAATGACTGACGCCAGAATCAAACCATACATCAAGAATATCTTTTTCTTTAATAAAAGAGGTACCTTTACAGTGTGGGCACGTAAACTCATTTTTAATAACCTCTATTTCAGCAACCAATGGCTCCCAAAATTCAACACCTGGTGGGCACGTAAAGTCAGATGCTAATAACCGTTCTACCGGTACCCTATCCCAAAACTCCACCCCATGTTTGGCTACCCCATCAGCAACAGCACTTACCAAATCTTGATTAATATAGGTATGATCACAGGTAGTACAGATTAAAGCAGGAATTGGCACACCCCACGTTCTTTGCCGTGATAAACACCATTCCAAGCGTCCGTCTAACGTTGCCTTTAACCGCGCAATTGATTTTTCAGGAATTGTTTTAATAGTGTCAGCAGCTTCCAGAGCACGCTCTTTTAAATTATTTTTTGATAAATCACAAAACCATTGCTTTGTTGCTCTAAAGATTAATCCATTATGGCAGCGCCAACAATGTGGGTACGGGTGACGAATAGTTGCTTTAAACAGTAATTTATTTTTTTCTGCTAATTTTTTAATCACCCATATTTGCCCATCGGCAACTGACATGCCCGCCAATTCTACTGGTAATACATCAGAAGTATACGTTCCATTCGGCCCAACGGGTGAATAGATAGCAAGATTATTTTTGACTCCCACTAGATAATCTTCCGGGCCCGCACCAGGAGCACAGTGCACAAAAGCAGTACCATCTTCAAGCAATACTGATTCATCTAACAAAAGAGGGATAGTCAACGTGTCAATAAACGGGTGCTGTGCACGGGCGTGAGCTGCAACTAAATTATCGGCTACAAATTCACTGATAATCTTTTTTTCAACGCCCATAAGTGCGCATACTTTATCAGCTAACTGTTTGCCCACAACCACATATGCCCCCGCAATGTCTAGTATGGTATAGGTTGCCTGTGGCCGCAAGAGAACTGCTCTATTTAAGGGTAATGTCCACGGAGTGGTTGTCCACACAAGCAGACTCACTTGGCGCCCCTCAAAAGCAGGGAATGCGTTGTTAACCGTTTCTTGCGTAAGGGTAAATAAGACATACACTGAAGGGTCTTTACGCTCTTGATACTCTATTTCAGCAGTTGCCAGTACTGTCTGACATGAAGCACACCAAGGTACCGTTTTATTTTTACGTTCTATATAGCCATCACCTACAAATGAACCAAAAGCTCGTAAGATATGTGCTTCATAGTCAAAATCCATCGTCAAGTAGGGGCGCTCAAAATCCATGAGCACGCCTAAATTTTTGCGCTCTTGCTTTTGAATATCCACCCACTGCTGCGCATGGGCACGGCATGCAGCTTTAAGGTTTGCCCCTTCAAGGTCTGGGTTTGCTTTAGTCACTTGCAACTCTATAGGCAGTCCATGGCAGTCCCAGCCTGGCGTAACTGGTACGTGCTTGCCCATCATACGTTGAGATTTGGTAACTATATCTTTTAAGATGACGTTATAGGCATGCCCTAAATGGAGATGGCCATTTGCATAGGGTGGCCCATCATGCAAAATAAAAGTGCGGGCTCCCTTGTTTAACTCAAATGTCTTGGTATACAAATCTTCTTTTTGCCAACGTTCAAGCATCAGAGGATCATCTATTTTTGGATTGGCCCGCATAGGAAAATCAGTACGAGGCAAATTAAGAGTATCTTTAAAGCTGACCCCTGCTGGGCTTTTTTCTGGTGAGTGTGGCATATTTTCTGCCATTGCATGATCCCTTTTTTTACATTTTTCTTTATTATTACTTTCGCTACTTATTCGCGATTAACTATTTTTCACGTTTTGTGATGTTAAAATAGCATAGATTCACAGATTCACCCGTTAGTATACGTTTTTTACCACTTTTTGCCAAAACAGCTATAACCACCCTATCCAGGCTAATCTTATACCCAAAAACCATTGCTATTTGAAATTATATTATGTTATGCTGTATAATATAGAGAGAGTTTAAATAGTGTAATCACAAAAAGGAGATCTGTTATGAAGAACAAAAAACTATTGTTAATGGTAGCGCTATCGTGTGCAGCCGGACATGGCTTACATACTTTTGCCGCTGCAGAAGTTACAGAAAGACAACGATTAGAATGGGCATATCAAAGCGGCGAAGTTGCCCGAGCACAACAAATTTTAAATAGAGGAATGGTATCTGTGCAAGATGCACAATGGGTTCTTGGTCGATTGTTACATTTTGGAATAATGGGTAAAGCTTTTGATGAAAGCCGACAACAGGTTGCCGACGTAATACAAAAATACATTCAAGAACGTACTGACCAAGAGGTAGCTCAACAATTACAAGATGAAGATCAGGCAGCAGCACGAGAGCGTAAACGAGAGAATCAGCAAAGAGAAGAGTCAGACGCACTAATAGCTCAAATAGTAGCAGCTGAGCACAATAACGCGGCGAAGGCGATGGCGATGAGAAGAGGTAGAGCAGCTAGCCCAGCAGCTGAAGAAAAAGAAGCTGAAGCTGTGGCACATGCTTTTTCTTTTCCCATGGCTCCCGGCGGCCCAGGATGGGCTCAACAAAAAGGGGCAAGTTGCCCTGCATGTACCTTTACCAATAAGCCAGGTGCTGCAAAGTGTGAAATGTGTGACAATCCATTTCAATAAATTATAAGCGTTGATAGTAGTAGCGCTAGAATGCTTAGTATTTAATCATTAAAAGCATCAGTGTCTAAATAATACATGTTAGACACTGATGCTTTTATGATTATAAAAAAGCTATAGACCCCTACTATCAAGATTAATCTTAGGTGGCGATTTTAAATAGTGTAATCACAAAAAGGAGATCTAGTATGAAAAACAAAAAACTATTGTTAATGGTAGCGCTATCGTGTGCAGCCGGACATGGCTTACATACTTTTGCGGCTGCACAAGCAGCTGAAAAATATAGTACCCAAAGGTTAAAAGATGCCTATGAAACATGCGACATTAAAGAAGCAACCCGCATTCTAGCGAGCAAAGATCTATCAGTAGAAGATGTACAACAGCTTTTTAATGACATTGAAGATGAAAATACTCCCAATATCGACGACTCAGAAGGTGAAGAAGCTCTGGAGATGGAAACTATTCAAATAAAAGTTACTAAAGGAGACATTGAACATCTAATGTTACAATATTTACTACAAAATGCTCCACAAGCAGCCGGAGAAGAGGCTGATGAAAAATTTACCTTGGTTAGATCTGATGGTCCGGCAGAAAATGGACCAGCCCGATCTGAATTTCAAATGCAACTAGAACACAGAGGGCTATCAATTGCTGAAACAATTATACATAATAATGGACGAGTGCCTGCACAAACTGAAGAAAATTTGCGTGCTATTATATGGTCTTTATTTGCAATTGCTGCCCAAAAAGGACAATCTTTTGATGAAGGAACATTTGTTATTGAAGATCAAAATAATTACCTGTATCGGTGGCTAGCAACCTTTCCTGGTGCAAAACAACGACTAGCAACCCATTTTCAAGAATACCCAGGTATTACTTATTATGGATTAAATATAAAAAACCTTCCACACAACCATACAACTCTTTTATGTGGGTCATTTACACATAACGCAAACAATAAACAGTATGTCTTTATTAAACCCGAGCTACATGGCGTTGAAGAATGGGGAGAATGGGCAAGCCATGGGGTGGGACTTTTTCAATCAAAAGCAAGAAAGCATATTCCAGGGGCGCAAGCTCTCTTCGGATCTGATGATCAAGAAGGATGGCGTAAAGAACGGGTACCATCGGCAATCAGTAATCTTTTTGGCACCATTATAAAACTGGCAAATAAAGGTTGGGCACATAGTTGGTTGTCTCCTGCCAGCCATCACAAAAACAATCCCGCGACTCTCATAAAAAATGGAAAAACAGGGGGTATTTGGAAAATGCGAGAAATAGTACATGCTATTGATGAAAAAACAATACCTGCACAAAAAAAAGCTGAATTTAAAGATTTAAAAACAAGATTTGAAGCAGAATGCAAAAAGTATGACCACCTCGATATAAGAAAAGGGAGAGAGGTTATCTTAACACCCAAAGATTTTCAGGTAAGTCCATATGTAGCAGCAAGCGAAGCTGAAGAAAAAGAAGAGAAGGAATAAATACTAGTACATGCGCCAGATAAAAGATAATCCAAAGAAAAAAATCTTTGGATTATCTTTTTTATAATCATAGACAAAAAGTCAGACTTTGAACAATGCATAGCCCTGCTTGAATCACCCCAAGCTGCCTGTGCCCTTTCAGTTATTGAGCAGATTTTTACCGATATACACAAAAAAAAGCATGCATAAAAGCACATTTTTAACAAATATTTTTTTGCAATACTCTATACAGGCGCACAACTTTATATTAAAGTTGTATAAGCCCTTTTATATTAAAGTTGTATAAGCACTGTATAAGAAATAAATCATAACAAATATACAATAAAAAAGTGTACCTATGTTCACAAAAAAATATTACTATTTTCTCTGCTCTTTTATCTGTATCTTCATATCTTTTAAAACAGATACTTTATTGAGTGCTTGTGAAAGGCTTGATACGCCAAAACAAAGGAAAATAAATATACGATTAATCAGGGCAATTAAAAATATAGATCTTATTAAAATAAGGTTATTATTAGAAAATAAGGCCGATGTAAATAGTAGACATGGAGAAAAAAAAATCACTCCTTTGCATCAAGCGGTCAACAAAGGCTCTCTAGACGTTATCCGCTTATTGATTGAAAGCAATGCACAAATAAATGCAGGAACAAAATATGGCACCTCTCCTATTCACTGGGCTACCATGTGTAATAATAGACATACTACCCAGTGTTTACTTGATTATGGCGCCTTAACTCACTTAACAGATAAGATGAAGGAAACCCCTTTCCACTGGGCGGCAGATAATGCCAACAATGAAGCGTTGACCGTTTTGTTGGCACACGAATTACACAATCATAAACTACCAATAAATGAAATAGAAAGAGTTTCGCGTATAGCACACACTCTTTCTATGATACCTTCGGATATCTTACCGCTGATTCTTGACTACAAAGGGGTTGAAACCACTACTGATGATGGTATTGTTACTGACTTTGTTATCACTTTGCCAAGCTTAATAATGAAAAATAAATCAAATAAACGAGCCCTTGACTATGCTCAAACAAATAAAAAAATTACAACAAACAGGCAAGAAATAGAAGCTTTTGAGCTATGCATAACGCTGCTAGAATCTCATCAAGCCAATACCCAAAAGCACGTTTTTAATAGCATTAAAAAAGCCGCCCTTTATAATTACGCACATTAATCTTATTTAAAAAAACTCAAAAAAAACTGGTAGCCGTTTTTTTTTACAGCTGTTCTATCTCACCCCTATGCAGGCGTATAAAAGCACAAGCATTTAAGCATACTCACATACGGTAAGCAAAAATTTGGATCTCATATGAACAACACAAAACTACTGTTAATGGTAGGACTATCATGCGCAATAGTACATGGCATACACACTTGTTCGGCCACACAAGCTACACAAAAAAAAGAATTAGTATTGGCATATAAGCGAGCCGACACTGAGGCTGCACAAGAAATTCTGAGTACTCACTCTTTATCAATTGCCGATGCGCAGTGGGTTCTTGGGCAATACTTATACTTTACTCAGCGTAGAAGCAGGCCTTCAAATGCCGCACGGGCCCAGGTTGCCACATTAATAGAACAGTATATTCGAGAGTGTACGCACGCTGAAAAAAACCGACAAAAAGAATGGCATGAAAAAGAAAAAGCTAAAAATAGAGATGAATTTCAACGTAAAGCATTAAAAACAAAGTAAAGCATTAAAAACAAACATTATTAAAAGTAAAAAAATATAAAAAAACAGACAAGCTGTTATGCTTACAATCTCCTATCTTTAGTATCTACTTAATAATCGCACCTTTTAAAACAGAGCAATCTATGAATACACTTGCAGATATACAAGCTAATGCACTAATAGGAGTTTGGGGATTAGGAGTTGTTGGGAGAAGTGTTATAACTTTTTTAGTACACAATAAAAACAGTTTCTCTGATACAAAAATAGAAATTTTTGATAAACGCCCATTAACTGAATCTGAAATTAGCTGGTGTAACAATAATGGCGTTGCCATAGCACACGACATACATCAGTTTCTTGAACATAATGATACTATTATCATAAGCCCCGGTGTAAATATCGATGCCATATATGAACAGTATGCGCATAAATGGGTGAGCGAACTTGATCTTTTTGGTCACTACTGCACACGATCTCTTATTTCAATTACCGGCACAGTGGGCAAAACATCTATCACCACTTTATTATCTGATATTTTATTAGCATCTGGAAAAAAGGTAGCTGTTGGAGGCAATATAGGCATTGCCTGCTTAGATTTAATTACCAAGCAGGAACTCGAGACACCCAACAAGCAAGAGCATAATCAGCATAAAAAGCAGTACAGCACTCATATGCAATATGTAGTGCTTGAAGTTTCTAGCTTTCAACTTGCTTACACCCGTTGCTATGCTCCCGACATTGCCGTGTTAACCAATTTTTCACCTAATCATATAGATTGGCATAACACGCAGGCCGCCTACTTTGAAGCAAAACTTAAACAGTTTGTCCACCAAAAAGTGGGGCAAAAAGCGCTTATACCGTTTGCTTTAAAAAAAACCATAGCCGCCACCTGTGTGCTCAAAAGTATCTGTTATTTCTTTTCTCCCATCAAGCCAACAGAACAAGAGTTAACTGAACTCAAAACTGGCGAAACACTTTTTTATATAGATAACAAAACTATCTATACACTAACTCGGTCTAGCCCTATCACAGATAGAAGTAACACGCACGCTCACGCACATAACTATGCATACACACCCTTACTTTCTATTGCTGACTTACCAGCTATTACCTTTGATTGCAATTGGCTTATTATCTGCAGTGTGCTTTCTATAATTGGCTTTGATTGTGCTACATTACCAGGGCTTACAGGCAATCTTGCTGTCCCTGAACATCGGCTTGAAAAATGTGCGCACACAAATAACGTTACCATCTATAATGATTCAAAAGCAACCACCATTGCTTCTACTCTTGCAGCCGTGAACCAATTGCAGCCACATCCACTCCTGCTTATTCTGGGGGGACTCAGCAAAGGTGTTGATAGAGCACCATTATGCGAACAACTGAAAGGTAAAGTAAAAAAAGTGTATACTTTTGGCGCTGAATCTGCGCATCTTAAAAAGATGTGTGAGCAGTATCTGATACCCGCAGAGCAGTGCGAAAGCCTAGAAGAAGTAGTAAAAAAAAGTATAGATGATAGCGTATCGGGAGATCAGATACTTTTTTCTCCCGCAGGTAGCAGTTTTGATCTATTTAAAGATTATGCACACAGAGGGAACGTGTTTAAAGAACTGGTTAAAAAAAGAGTATGATTAAAGCAACACAAGCGCAAACATACGCTGATCTACGTATACTGCTAAGCATCATAGCCCTACTAGTGATACTAGGCAGTATCTTTATTTACTCTTCAAGTTCAGTATACGCATTAGAACGGCATGGCTACGCCCACTACTTTTTATACAGACAATTAATAGGAATTCTTGTTGGCCTGTGTGCGTTAAGTATAGCAGCGCTTATACCACTCAAAACCATACACAAGCTAACGCCGTTTTTATTTATTTCATCTATAGGCCTAACCGCTTTAAGCTTGGTTCCCCAGTTTGCATCACGGATACATGGATCAAGTAGGTGGATTAACATTGCGCATATTTCATTTCAACCAAGTGAGTTGTTAAAAGTTGGACTTTTATTATATATAGCCTACTTTTTAGATAAAAAAATAAACACGCAGCAATCGATACTACACTCTTTTTTGCCACTTATTATAATACTTGCCATCCCCAGCATTATTTTACTCAAGCAGCCTGATTTTGGGTTTACTGCAACATTAGTGAGCACCGTGCTAGCAGTCTGTTTTATTGCTCAATTTCAAGTAACACCGTTACTCATAAGCATGACCGGCTTAATTCCTTTGGTTATAGGCCTTATCATCTGTTATCCCTACCGCATGAAGCGAATCACCACCTTTTTAAATCCGTGGCAAGATCCACAAGGAAGTGGTTTTCAGATCATTCAATCTTTAATTGCGATTGGTTCTGGTGGCTTCTGGGGGGTTGGCATTGGTCAATCACGGCAAAAATTTTTTTATTTGCCCATGCAGCACACCGATTTTATCTTTTCTATTATTGCCGAAGAAATAGGCTTTATTGGCATTTTTGGATTAGTTTTATTATATGTTTTTTTTCTCTATTATGGCCTAAGATTAGCATGCGCCATGAAAAATCAATTTTCCCGTTTTTTTATTTTAGGCTTTATTATCGTAATAAGCTTGCAAACTATTATTAACATGGCAGTCGCCACCGGGTTGGCACCAACCAAAGGGTTAGGGTTGCCCTTTATTAGTTATGGCAACACAGGGTTGGTTACTACCTTACTTATGGTAGGGATTGTTATTAATATGGTTAAAAGTGAAAAGAATAAACGATTTTAGTGGTTAGCTTAAAATCTTTTAATCAGGATATCGTGTGTGCTTTTTTTTAAAAACACATATCCACGTACAATAACTATCGCTCTCTCCCACGTACGTCATTCGCGCGAATAATAGACTCTCTCCCATGTCATCCTCGCAATTAGCAAGAGATACTCTCTCTTACGTCGTCCTCGTGAAAACGAGGATCCAGGATTAACGATCTTTGTTTCTTCAAATAATCCTTTAAAAATAAACATTTATGTAATTTTAAAATGGATCCCCGCCTGCGCCGCGAATGACGTAGGAGGGTGTCATAATTTCTATCCAATAGTTACTTTGCAAACAATATTCAGTGCTTAAAAGCTTTATGTAATTGATTTAATCAGAATATCGTGGGTTTATTTTTTTTAAAAACACATATCCATGTAAAACTATGAGTGCCCTACAGTCCGTTGTCCTCGAAAAACGAGAAGCTTTGCCACGTAACTATCGCCCTCTCCCACGTCATCCTCGCGAAAACGAGGATCCATCTTTTTCGTGTTATTTGTCATTTAGATAAGCACTTTTTATTAAAAAAATTACTATTAATCCTGTTCGTGGTGAGGTGCGAGTGTAGCGAGCCTCGTGCAACCGCTTGCGCCGTAAGCGTAAGTGGCACCATCTACCTTCTTTTTTACACACAAAGCCCCTCACAAACAAATGGTTTTTGTATATGAGGGGCTTTTACTATCTCTTTAGCTTTTAACTAAATCTTACCAAGGAGCTGTAGCGCATGTTTCTCCACATACACCGCTCAAAGCGCCTGTAGAACAGTCAGCTCCTGTTAAGCTACATACTGGGCCTGTTACGCCAGAGAATAAAGCATTTAGAGATGCAAGACATTCTTCACCTGATCCACACCTGCTTAACGTCTCGTTGTATTGGTTTTGAAAAAAAGCACACAATGTAGCTGAAATAGCATTAACATCAGTATTAACATCATCAACTTTGCATGTTAGAACAGCTAAGTCACAATCAACTTCTTTGAATTTGCAACATAAGAAGTCGATCAGGCAATCAAATTTGTGACAGATAAATTCTTCTAAATCATGTTCAGTTTTGTCTAATCTACAAGTAAACCAACATTTTAAACGTTCTTCTTCTTCTTTGATCTGTTTTGCGATAAATTCTTTTAAGCAAATGTTAAGAGATTCAACTTTGCAAGAAAGATTTTCATTTAATTCAGATAATTCTTTGTCTAAATCACAATCAAGTTTTCTGAATTTTTCGCATAACAATTTTTCTATGCAATTTTTAAATTTTTCAAAATCAGCATCACAAGCACCTTTGCGGCTCGTGTTACAATGAGAAGAAAAACCTCTTGTTTGAGGAGCTGCTTTTTTTACTTGTTTTTTTGCAAGTACTGGAGAAACGCAGAGTGCTGCTATCAACGACAACAAACTCACTCGTTTTACAACTGACATCATAATACATCCTTCTTTTTTTTTGCGGAAAGTAAAAATAAGAACCCTTCTTATTTTTACTTTCCGCAGGTTTTATATTCTATACTTTAATATGATCCGCAATGCAAACCACATTGTTTATGATTATCTCGCCACTCACAATGCTCATAGCGATCATACTTATTTGGTCGCCCATAACAACCATCATCATTCTTTTTTTTATCCTTCTTGCAGCACTTTTTTATTTCAAGCAACAGGCAGGTTACTTTACTGATTTCAGACTCAATATACTGCTGCAAATAGTTTTTAATTTCTTTGCAACAGTGGCCATGAGAATGGTGAACATGTTTTGCCTGTTTACTTTTGTGTGATGTTGATTCTTTGGCGATTAAGAGTGAAGAGCTCGAAAAGCAGATAATGGTTGCTATGACTAAAAAAAGCTTTGATTTTATCATTGCTACAATCCCTCGTCTTAATCTTTTTAGATACTTACAACTAGATTGAATCTATAATAATTTATATGAGTTATGCAAGAAAAAAATCTTCAACGTTTTAGACAGCACAAAAAAAATATGAAAAAAATATAAAAAAATATGATTTATGGTTATAGTAAAAAGACTAAAACAGATGCTTATATAAAGGGAATGTTGCATGGAAAAAATCGAAAAAAAAGAAAAATACGCCATTAAAACATCAGTTGACTACCATACAACTGATAATGCCACCACTACCGATACTGATACTGAAAAAACAGTTGACCCTTTATCCGATTCTATTAGCTCCCTTTCATTAATTCGTGTATCAGGTTCTGATGTTGATATCGTAAATGCGGCTCGAGTTTCTTATGGAAAATCTGTTGATACTCTCACTGAAAGAGATACAAAATTACTCTCTTTTTTAATGCAGCATCAGCATACTAGCCCCTTTGAACATAACCAACTTTCATTTCGCATCAAAGCTCCTCTGTTTGTAGCTCGTCAATGGATGCGTCACCGCATGAATTCCTATAATGAAATAAGCTACCGCTATGTCAAAGCACCGGTAGAGTTTTATATACCACCCTACTGGCGCAATCAAGATACGGTTAACAAGCAAGGTTCTGTGGGAAGCTTTACCAATGAAGAGTTAACACGCAAATACAAAGAAAGTATTCAAGAAAGCTTTGCAACATATGAACAAATGCTGCAAGCTGGTGTATCGCGAGAATTAGCGCGTGGCATATTACCTATGTGCACCTACACACAATTTATATTTACCTGCAATTTGCATTCATTAATGCATTTTTTACGTCTTCGTCTTGATCCAGGAGCACAATATGAAATTAAACAATTTGCTCTTGGCATGCTGGGCTTGGCGTTACCCCACTTTCCTGTTTCATTAGGTGAATGGAAAAAGGTACATTTTAAAGAAGATACGCATGATGAAATGACGGCGGCTATAACAAAATTGCTTGGGGATTAGTGCTGATTGTAATGCCCGCTCTGCCGCCCCGGCCAACTCGTTATTCCCGGCTGCAAGCACGACATTAACTACCCCCCCTTGTAGGAAAAATATAAAATAAAATTCATATTTATATTCTTTTATTTTTCTATTATTTTTCTTTTATTCTTCTGTTCTTTTTGTTTTTTCCCTGTTCGTGGGCGAGGTGCGAACCTTCAGGTGAGCTTCGAGCCCGTGAACTCTGTTTATATTTGAATGAATGATTTCATTTTTTTTCATTCATCACGTTTTTAACATATAAAATGAAAGAAGTCAGTCAAATATGTATGGTTCGAGACTCGCTACGCTCGCACCTGGCCACAAAATTGGGTAAAAAACGGACATAAACTATTCATTATCAGAAGTATATAGACTAAAATAATAGCACGCTCTTTTTGCAAAGCGTGCTATTTAGTATTTGAAGAAATTACAGAAATCTAACAAAGGTAAATACGCCCCATTACTCCCAATTTAAAGCTAATTCTATCAAAAGCCGTACCCCAGCCCCCGTGGCACCCGGTCGATAGTACGGAAGATCTGGTACATCATAAGCGGTACCGGCAATATCCAAGTGTGCCCATGGAGTATCCCCCACAAAATGTTGCAAGAAAAATGCCGCGCATACCGTCTGAGCGCCGTATTTACGTTCACTTATATTGGCAAGATCTGCAACCGTAGACCTGATTGATGGTTTAAAATCATCATCAAGCGGTAATTCCCACACCCTATCACCCGAAAGCTCCGCTGCTTCATATATCGCGTCCATCAAATCATCATGCTGACTCATTAATGCACTAAAAAAAGGCCCAAGAGCGACGGGACACCCTCCAGTTAAAGTGGCTAAATCAATAATTGCATCTGGTTTATAATGTTTAACTGCATATGAAAGCGCATCAGCAAGAATAAGCCGCCCCTCTGCATCAGTATTTTTAACTTCTGCTGTTTTGCCATTATAAAAACGAATAATATCGCCTGGCATAAGCGCCTTACCACTCGGTAAGTTTTCAGCAAGTGCCGTAATACCAATCACGTTAACATCTGGCTTGAGTATAGCTAACGCTTCCATCACCGCAATAATAGCAGCCGCACCAGACATATCATCTTTCATAGTTTCCATTGAACCTGCTGGTTTTAAGCTTAACCCACCAGAATCAAAGGTGATTCCTTTACCCACAAAGGCAATGGTTTGAGCATTCTTTTTCTTGGTATGGTATTCCATAACCACCAAATGACAATCCAAATCGGAGCCTCGAGATACACCCGCCAGGCCACCCATACCCATTTTATTAATTTCTTTTTCAGTAAATACCGTAATAGCCAGATTATTTTTCTGTGCTATTTCTTCTGCTTTGAGTGAAAGTTGCGGTGGGGTTAAATCACTTGGTGGCAAATCAACCCAGTGACGAGCCTTATTTACCGCATGCCCCATACAAAAACCATCATTCAGCCCGGTTTGTACTGCTTTTTTATGCTGTGCATTGGTACCAATCACCATAGCATATAAAGAAGTACCCTTATTTTCTGCAACCGTAATAAAATCATTAAAATGATAATTAGCCATAGTTGCAATAATTGCCGTTTGTTTAGCTAAAAACTCAATGGTTACATCAAAAATGCGCTCATCTGGTAAACTAAATGCTAATGACTCGCCTGAATGTTGTGTGGCTGTACGGACCAATTTGCCCACCACCCGCCGATACCGCTCTATAGGTAATTGCTTTTCTTTTGCCTCACCAAGGCCTATAAAAACCGCGTGTACCAGCTTACCATTCTTCATAAATGGTAATGTCCGCACTTCCAGCGCTTTGCCCGTAAATGAACTGGCAACCAGCCATGCATGTAGGTCTGGATAATGCGTATCCTGCAATTGTGTAAGATCGGCCGGTAATTTTTTTGCTGCTGCCACTGCATTATGCGTCACAAAATAACCATAACAATCAACCTCATGAGAAAGGATATCTTTTTCAGTTACTGTATGCGTAATCATGCGTAATCTTCCCCTTATGTATGTTAATTACTCGTTAACCTATATTCTATTAATCTCCACTACGTACCCTTTATATCTCTGGCAAAACGTGAATACTAAGCAATTAAGATAGTATCAACAATTGCAGGGTTAGCATAGCACAGCTCAGCTCTATATACACCCAGTGACTTTCATAAAAATATAACACTCGCCTATGGCATTTCAGCCAACGAGATATACTCTCTCCACCATCATTTTTGATTAGAAAATCGGCCAACGAGACATACTCTCCAACATCATTTTTGACTAGAAAAACAAACTCCCTCCTACGTCGTCCGACACGAAAACGAGGATCCATCTTAAGATTACATGTAAAACATACTCTCTCCGACGTCATTCTTGATTAGAAAAATAGACTTGCCTCCGACGTCATTCCCACCAATAAGATATACTCTCTCCGACGTCATTCTTGATTAGAAAAGTAGACACCCTCCTACGTCATTCGCGGCGAAGGCGGGGATCCATCTTAAGATTACATAAGTGCTGATATTTAAAGGCTTATTTGAAGAAACAAAAATCATTAATCCTGGTTCCTCGTTTTCACGAGGATGACGTGGGAGAGAGTATGTTTTGCTAATCACCGCGAATAACGAATGAAAAGGCACTCATTGTTTTACCTGGACATGCGCTCTAAGAAAAAATCACACACGACATTCTGATTAAATCAATTAAATAAAGTTTTTAAGCACTGCATATTGATTGCAAAGTAACTGTTTTCTAGAAATTATAACACCCTCCTACGTCATTCCCACCAATAAGACATACTCTCTCCAACATCATTTTTGATTAGAAAAACAGACTCCCTCCTACGTCATCCTCGCGAAGGCGGGGATCCATCTTAAGATTACACAAATGCTGATATTTAAAGGCTTATTTGAAGAAACAAAGATCATTAATCCTGGTTGCCTGTTTTCACGAGGATGACGTGGGAGAGAGTATCTTTTACTAATCGGCGCAAATGACGTGTGAGAGAGTATGTTTTGCTAATCGCCGCCAATAACGTAGGAGAAGGCGATAGTTGCGCAGCACAGCATATCTCGCTTTTCAAAAATCTATAAAATAAAATCAGTTGAGCTTGCCTGAGGGTTTGAGCCGCCAGGCGAATGGCCCGAATGTAAGCGACTTTAGCGGTTCAGAGGCACGCTGATGCCCTTGTATCAAAGGTATTGGGCAAGCAATACCTTTGTGCACCCCGCACAGGGGCTCAAAATAAACAAAAAATAAATAACTACGCACGGAGATTATCAGCTTTGCACTTCTAATAACCAGCTATTTTCAGCTTTGCACTTCTAATAACCAGCTATTTATTATAACTTTTACTAAAATATCGTTTTTAGTTCTCAAGCTCACTACGCACGGAGATTAGCACCTCCATCCCTCCATATCCCAGCACTACCATCCCACCGCCCTCACACTACCATCCCAGCACCATCTCCCCCACTCAATCAGAATCAAAAGTTACTATTTGTCAGTTTTTTGCAAATATCCCCGCCACCCCTTTCTATTAATGCCATTTTTGCTATACTAAGTCTGAATTAAAAATCTAAAAAATGGTTTAATGAAGGAGTTTTTATGAAAAAATTATTATTATTATTATCAAGCATGCTCTTATGCAGCATCCCAACTATGTATGCAGCAGCAGAAGCTCACGTGCCTGGCGCTGCCGTACCAGCAAGGCTACCATTGTCAAAAATTATGAGTGATATGAAAGAAAACCTAAACACAGTAAGTCAGAGCCAAGTTGGCGAATTCACTAGGCAACTCAGAATGCAAGCCGGACCAGCACAAACCATTGATATTGAAAGTGCCCGTGAAATATTAAATAAAATTACAATAAGCGCTCTAGCACCGGCTGCTGTGCAGGAACAAGCTAAAATTGAAGCTGCTCCTATCGCACAACCAGGTGTTCGCGTTGTTAACGAAGTACAACTACCTATGGGCCATGAAGATAGGGAAGTTGCAGCAGCAGGAGCAGCTGGAGACGTTGCAGCAGGAGCAGTAGCTGAAGATGAACAACCCTTTAGAGACGCAAGACCTGCTCCAGCTGTAGTTGTGGATGAACGTGATATGGGCCAAAATGATCCAGACCGAGAAGGTCATAACCCTGGCCTAGCGGCTCTCAATCCTCATGCCCAAGAAGAAAAAGGAAATTCCCCGTTTTTTTATAAGGAAATTCCCCGTTTTTTTATGATGACCCAGATGCACCCCAAACCATCTCTTATTGCATGCAACACTGCCATGAGGTTCAGCTATTGAATCGAGCGCATCATCCAGATTTTCGTCGTGCCGCCATTAACGCACTAAGCAATGAAAATCCCAATGAGCTTATTAAGCGTGATCGTTTTGAAGCATTTACTATAGAGTACATAGCCAATCACCCAGACCAACTACAAGCAAACGCTCCACAGCTAGCACCAGATGAAGCAGATCAAGACCTAGCTGTCGCAATAGCATTATCATTAAACCCGGCAGATGCAGCTCCACAGCCAGCTCCAGCTCTAAGACCGATAGTAAGAAGACCACAACTAGGGGCAGATCGTAGGCCTGGAAGCAGAGCAAACAGAGTAAGATTTGAACCATTAGCTCCAGGCAACGCTGATCCAGCCCCAGCTCCACGGCCAGCACCAGCTCCACGGCCAGCTCTAGATGAAGCTCCAGACGCAGCTCCAGATGAGCCAGCACTTAACAATAACAATAACCAGAGCACTTCACCTTTAACCATGAGCGTTATAGCACTAGCCGCCGTTACCGGTATATATGCTGCATACAGATACTTACCTAAAATAAAAACGTACCTTAAATCTTTCTTTATTAATAAAAAAGAAGAAGTAACAAAAAAACCCATTACAACTCAAGCTAATAAAAAAAGGAGATAGGGAATAAAAACACTTAGGGTCCAAAAGCCTCATAACCGTCAATTATAGATAGATCTATATAAAGGCGATTGAAAAAGGTGGGGAATAGGGTATAATTAAATTGGAATTAAGTATTTTAAAAACACGTTATTAAAGAGTTATCATGAAACAATTATTTTTATCTACTATGCTTTTACTAGGTTCTGTTGAGTTTTTAACGCAACCATAAGCAAGCTCCTACAAATGACAGAAATGATAAAAAGTTACGCTTAGTTTTATCAAAACGTGAGAATATCCGCCTAAATTGCTTCATTTTAGAAAAGCAACATTCTACTAA
>JAPLIS010000025.1 GCA_026388985.1 Candidatus Babelota bacterium
AGCAGATTTATATAGTGCCCCCTTTGGGCAAGCTGTATATACTCATTTTTTATTGTTTATCGAGCCGGTTAAAAATCAAAAAGATCCTAATTTGTGGTGGCCACGATTGAAAATTATTCGTAAAGATAAAGATATATTTGTTGGTATCAAAGACAGTGTAGTTGATTTTGGCAATACGTTAGCTAAGTATGGGTCTGAGGGGGTTGCGGTAGCAAATGCATTAGCAACTAAAAAACCAATAACCGGATTTTCTTTAACTAATCCGCCTCTCTATGTTGATCAATCAAAGCAAGAAAGCCCGTTATCAATAGCCCAAGAAAAAGCTGCTTTAGAGGCAAAAATAAAAAATTTAGAAGAGCATAATAGTAAAAAAGGAGCTCTTCTTGAGGATGGGGAAAGTATTGTTATTGTTGGTGGAGATAGCACTAGTGATATTGGTAGTAAGAGTGATATTGATAATAATAATAAGAGCGATAGTGTTACACCGTATATTGCGCAGTATAAAGAAGAACTAGCCATACTTGATGCAATAAGCAAATATAGGCCGATTTTTTATCTGCATCCAGATGATTTAGCCGGCCCTGTTGACCCCAGAGATTTTTTTGCTGGCCAAACTACAGCAGTGAGAGAAAAAACTCCTAATGCGGGAATGGCATCATTCGTGATACCTGTTGGACAGGTAACTTTTGAAAAGCTATCAGATTTGATCAGTAAAAATTCCGGCAAGCACTATTATATATGGCATGGGATGTCAGCAAAACCAGAAACATATGATACAAGAATCTTGTATGGTTCTAATCCAGACCATTATAAAGAAAAAGCTATTCCCATTCATGTAGTTACTTTTTACGATAAAGTAAAAGAGGGTGTTGATGCGGTAGGAAGGCCGATCTATAAGACAGATAAAGACGGTTATTTTGTTCCCAATAAAGAGCACTTTTATATTCAGTATTTATGTTTATATAGTTATAATCAGCCATATGATATTCGTGTTCCTGCGGGCACCATTTACAAAGGAGATGCTCGAGATTTT
Organism: Candidatus Babelota bacterium; assembly: GCA_026388985.1. Lineage (GTDB taxonomy): Bacteria > Babelota > Babeliae > Babelales > Vermiphilaceae > JAPLIS01. Next base: position 1,034 of record JAPLIS010000025.1, read on the forward strand.
CAAAATGCTCATGAAGGCGACTTAGAGCATATTACTATGAAGGTAGAGGCACAAACAGGAAGACTTGTTGCGATATATTATGGGGCCCATGGCAGCGATGAGGGGATGTGGATGTATCCACCAGGGTCAGGAAATAGTGGCAATGAATTTACGTTAGAAGATGGCCGTCCGGTAGTATTTTCAGCGTTTGGTGGCCATGGTCATTATCCAAAAGATGGTGTATATACCCGCGTGTATGGTTTTGCTAATGATATCACTAAAAAGGGTCCACTGTGGAAATTAACAGAAAACAATATATATCGTACGGTGCTAAAAGACAGTGCAGGGTTTAATCCTTTAATTCATACTAAGCAAGCAGGTCATTTTGGGTACCTTGATTTTGTTGGTGATTTGGGGCCACGAGGAATTTCCGCTTTTATACAAAAACCATGGGCAGGCAACAGCGAAAATGAAGATAAGGGTCGCGATGCTAGTGAGGTACATGCTCGTTATTTTTGTCCCGAAGTAAATCTGGATGCAGCATGTCTACGGAATAAGTCAAAAGCTTCGCCTCCTCCAGGCGATAAGCGTCCATGGTATATTGAAATGTTACAAGGTCTAGGCGTTTTGTAGCCATTCAAATGTGAGCTGTTTGTTTTTAAAAGTCATATTAATGCCAACTAAAATCACCGCTTTATTTTTATGTAGATATTTTTCATGATATTTTTTTGCATTAATTTGATTAAGCGCAGCTTGTGCTGAGTCATCATATTTAAACTCAAAGACGATCACGCTATCATCAGTTTCTAATACAAGATCGGCCTTGCCTCGACTTGATGCTTCTTCTGACTTTGGTCTCATGCCGAGTAAATCAAACATGAAGTGAAACAGTGAATGGTAGTAGCTTTCCCTTGCAATGTGTAAATTGTGAGGAATGCCGGCAAAAAGGCTTTTTGTGGCATTGCAAAATTCTTCAAAATCTTTGAATGCTAGTGCGCTTCGCATGCGAATAAGTGCTATGTCAAGAGCTGCAGGAGTAGCATAGGTAAAAGCTTGCATAAGATAATTTTTAAAAGATTCACGGACCTCTCTGTTTGGATAATCTAAGGTAAAGAGCTCAGTTTCATGATTGTAGTCAGCGATAGAAAGATAACCGGTCTGGAAAAGAATCGCCACAACGGGAGTATCTTTTACATCGAAAGCATTAAAGCTATCTGTCGACACTTTTATTATAGAGGGAAGTTCTAGATTGGCTCCCTTGAGTCGCAAAAGAGGAATTAAAAAGCCCGGGTTGCCGGTGTCAAACCAATAGTTAGCAAATTTTTTATTATCTAGGCAAGCAACAATAGAAAGAGGATTGTACATTGGATTTTTGTTCATATCGTCACAAAATCGATAGCCGTCATACCATAGTTTTAGGTTATCAAGAGTTTCTTGTTTTGTTTTGCCTGTCCGTTGAGCAAGGGTATCTATTTGTGAATAAAAATAAGTAAGCAGTTCTTTATGGGTATAGCCAAAAAGCTCAGCTGCTATAGGGTCAAATGTCAGCTCTTTTAGGTTATTAAGACCAGAAAAAAGTGAAGTTCGGGCAAACTTACTTACTCCTGTGATAAAAATAGCGCGCCAGTGTTGTTCTAGAGATTTTACTGCAGTATAAAAGCTGTTGAGTACTTTTCTATTGTCTTCCGCAAGAGCTATGTTATCTATGTGGTTAACTATCGGTTTGTCATATTCATCAATGAGCAAAACAACTTTATTTGTTTTTGATAACTCTTTAACCAGAAATTTTAACGCATCTTCGAGGCTTAAATAAGGCAGTAGTATGTTGTGGTCGTTGGCAATTTCATTAATAGTATTATATAAGCTTTGCGTCAGATCGGCAGCAGTTTTATGTGAAATGCCTCCAAAATCTAATTGAATTACTGGATGCTGTGGCCAAGCATAATCGCTATTTTTGCCAATCCAGTACTCATTAAAAAGTTCTTTATTGCCTGAAAAAATTTCTTTAAGTGTTGAAATAAAGAGTGATTTGCCAAAGCGACGAGGACGTGATACAAAATAAAAATGCTCATTGTCTAGTGCCGTTATAAGGTCATAAATAATATGAGTTTTATCAACATAAATGCGGTTGTTGTTAACAAGGTTCTTAAATATGCTGCAATGAAGCCCTAAGTTTTTTGGTTTACTGCTCATAGCAAATGGCCTTTTGTTATAGTACGCTATCGATTAGGTGCTTTTTAGTGAACTTAGTATAATCAAAAAAAGAGTATATAAAGCAATAGTATAGTAATTAATTGTTTTTGTACTGAATAACATAAATAAAGGATGCCAAGATGAGTAGTAATGTGGTTACATTGGTCTGTATAGTGTCATTGGCAAGTGTGATTCTTGTTGGAGCCGGCTTGTGTATGAAAAAACAATATATGGATACACCTACGATTAAGACTGAGTTGGTAAAAAATATAAAAACGGTTGAAGATCTGGTGAAATTATTTCCTACTTCGGCTGCTCAGATTGATGCAATAATTGATTTTTATATTAAAAATACACAAAAAGAGATTCAAGCTATTATTGATGTACCCGCTAATAAACGTACTTTTGCCAATACAGCTTTTGCTTTAGATAGGGTAAGTAGTTTTTCAGATTTACCCATAGCAATTAATGCAATTTCAATGTTAGAAAATCTCAGTCCCGATAAAGATATCCGTGATGCAGCGCATAAAGCTATTATGCGAGTAGGGAATTTTTATGTTGATAGTTTTAGCTCTAATAAAAAGTTATTTGAAGCTTTTAAGGCGTATGTTGAGGGAAATGCAGCTACTGATGATTTAACCTCAGAGCAGCGTTATTTTCTTAAAGAAAATATGGATGATTTTATACGCGCGGGGCTTAATTTGCCGCAAGACACGTTAGATTACGTAGGGTTGTTAAAAAAAAATCTTTCAGAATTAACGTTAGCATTTAGTAAAAATATCGCGCAAGATAACCGAACTATAGAAGTTGATATACATGGGTTAAAGGGAGTTGATCCTGAGTTTGTTGGGGCTCTGAAAAAAGCCGATAATGGCAGCTATTTGCTGGGCACCGATTATCCTACCCGATCAGCAATTATGGAAAATTGTGCGGTTGAAGATACGCGTCGTCGTTACTTTGAGTTATGTGCTAATCAGGGTTATCCAGAAAATGATACTATCTTGAAGCAGGTTTTTGCCAAAAGAGATCAGGTAGCCCGCCTACTGGGGTTTGACAGCTTTGCTGCTTTAGATACCGCTGATCAGATGGTTAAAAATCCTGTGCGAGCATATCATTTTTTACATGATTTAATTAAGCGCGCTGAAAAAAAAGAGGCTGTAGAGCTTGATTTATGGCTTGCTGATATGCCCGAATCAGTGTTTTTAGATGCTCAAGATCGTATCAAGCGTTGGGACATGAATTATCTGCAAAATCAGTACAAAAAAAAGCATCTTTCTGTTGATGAAGAGGAAATAGCTTGTTATTTTCCGATGAAAAAAACAGTTAAAGGCTTGCTTGATATATATCGGCAGTTTTTATCAATTGATTTCAAAGAGATACCAGTTACTGGTTTGTGGCATCCTGAGGTAACCTTAATTGGTGTATATGATAGAGAGAACAATATACTGGGCTATCTTTTTATGGATTTATACCCGCGTGACAATAAGTATACGCATGCTGCACATGCAACAATTATTCCCGCGGTTATGGGGCAAGATGGAGCCCGTGTTGCACCAGCAGTGTCAGTGGTAATGGCCAATTTTCCTAAATCAACGGCTAGTAAGCCCGCACTGCTTAAACGTCAAGATGTAAGTACTTTTTTTCATGAATTTGGACATGCGTTACATGCACTCTGTGGCGCAACGCAGATGGCCTCATTTTCAGGAACATC
>JAPLIS010000007.1 GCA_026388985.1 Candidatus Babelota bacterium
TTCTTGCCTATTTTTGATAATCTGCTTTTGCATTAATTCTCGCAACTCAGGATCTTGTACGCCTCCAAGGGGATCCGTATAGCCTCTAATTGCCTCGCCTAACTCTGCTAGCGGAGTACAATGAGGAGCGAATATTTGCACATCTCGCCGAGTTAAACAACAATCAATAACTAAACGTCGCGCTTCTCGCGCTTGTTCCATAACAGGCTTCATTGTTTCAATAGCTACTTTCCGATAGTTTAATTCTTCGTCCAGCCTTACTGTTGATCCATGAAAAACGAGCATTTTTACCATTTTAACATTCTGATTGAAAGCAGCCTGTACTAATGGTTTCGTGCCATATTGACTTGCCTGATTAATTGTTTCTGTTGCGCCATGATTCAGTAACAATTCTACCAATACAGTATTATTATGGTTGATAGCTACCATTAATGGGGTATTGCCACATCTATCTGGCTGATTAACATCTGCACCAGCTTTGAGTACTATGTTTACCATTTCAAGGCTTAAAGGAATATAAGACAACACTTTTATTAATGGGGTCACGCCATCTGTATCTGATTGATTAACATTTGCACCGGCTGCAAGCAACATGAGAACCATTTTAATGTTTTTATAGAGAATAGCTTTCCTTAATGGGGTATAACCCCCGCTATTTTCTTGATTAACATTTGCTCCTAATTCAATTGCTTTATTTACACGATCTGTATCACCATCATCTAAAGCCTGTGACAATAGCTCATTTGCTTGCGCAACCTGCTCAGCAGTAAATGCTGCCTGAGCAGCAGCTGCCTCTTGTAGCTCTTGCCCCTGATCCATTGCATATACACTAACCGGCCCTAACGTGGTAGCCAAAGCTGTCGCGATAATAAGATATTTTATAGTTTTCATAACACAAACCTTCCATTTATTTGTTTTTTATAACCCACCCCATGCGAATTACTTTATATATACAATATTATACTAAATTATACATTTGTCAATTTATATCAAAAAAAAGGGTTGCTTGGGGGAAAAATAAAAACGGCTACATACTGATTTACGCGGCGCATCAGCATCTTCTTTATCATCTGCTACTGCCTGTGCTCTTGCCTGCACAGCATTGCCGCCTTTTCTTTATTCTTGCCCAATAACAGCCCCTTGTTGCACAGCAGCAGCTCTTTCTTGCGCAAACCGTTCTTGCCTATTTTTGATAATCTGCTTTTGCATTAATTCTCGCAACTCAGGATCTTGTACGCCTCCAAGGGGATCCGTATAGCCTCTAATTGCCTCGCCTAACTCTGCTAGCGCCCAGATAATGTTGCTCCATGAAAGGCAAGTCTTTTTACTATTCCAGCATGGCCTTTACTGCACGCTTCTTTTAATGGTGTACTGCCATATAGATTAGGTTGATTAATGTGCGCACTACGATTGAGCAATAATTCTACTATTGCAGAATGACCCTTGTAGCAAGCCCATAATAATGGCGTATCGCCATGACCATCTTGCTGATTAATGTCTGCACCATTATTGAGTAATAATTCTACTATTCCAGTATCGCCCTTGCTGCAAGCCAGCACTAATACTGTATCCCCATATTGATTAAGTTGATTAATGTGTGCACCATCCAGGAGAGCTTGCGTCACACCTTCTATATTGTCAGTATAGATGGCACGCCACAAGTCTTTATTTGATAGCCTAATCCCTTCTGCAAATTGAGTAAATACTACCTGAGCAGCATTCGCTAGACGAGACTGCCCAGGGCCCGCATAAACATTCACAACCAACCCTAAAGAGGCTGCCAATGATGTCGCAACAATAAAATATTTGATAGTTTTCATAGCATAAACCTTCTATTTATTTATTTTACACAAAGAGTGTTCTAGACATATAAGACTATACTAAATTATACATTTATTAATTTAGTACAAAAAAAGGCGCTTGGGGAAATAGAATAGCGATTGGGGGACAAGATAAACCTGGTGAAAAAAAAGGTACTCTACTATATATAAAGAAATAAAAGCGGTAGCGCAGACACCAAACAAGCACTCTACTATATAAAAAAATAAAATATGAGAAAAGAAAAAGGTCAGAGTTTTAGATCTGACCTTGAATTTGGTTGCGGGGGCTGGATTTGAACCAGCGACCTTTGGGTTATGAGCCCAACGAGCTACCAGGCTGCTCTACCCCGCGACAAAGTTTTATTATCAAAGTTAAAGTTAAAATACTTAACTTCAAATATAATTCTAAAGTATTTTCACATTTAGTCAACTAATTAATTACTTTTTTCTCTCCAAGAGCGCATTAACATCTTTCGCCCTTCTTCCAACACAACAACAGAGAATGAAACAAGTATAGCAATCCCCCAATCTATGGCTACTAAAGGCACCGTTTTAAACAGTTTTTGCATAACAGGCACATATAATAAGGCACACAGAAATAGCAATACCACTATAGTTGCCCCCACAAGCCACCGATTACTAAAAATACCAACACTCACGATAGATTTAGTCTCAGAACGACAATTCCACGCATTAAACCACTGAAACATACACATAGTCACCAATGTCATTGTCTGAGCGTATGCTATATTTTCCTTATAATAGAAGGTAAATATAAAAAAAGAACCCAACCCCATAGGAATTGCCATAAACAATGCTTTGGCTGCAAGAGCCCTATCAACTAAGCCAATATGCTTATCAAAAACACCCTCAGCAAGTAACTCCTTATCATGCGGCTCCATAGAAAGAGCGCTATCTAAAAAACCATCCGTAACTAAATTAATCCATAAAATGTGCGCAGCGGTAAGAGGTAAAGGCAGTGTGGCCACCATAGTAAAAAATATAATCAAAATTTCTCCCATATTGGTGGCAAAAAAATAAAGTATCACTCGCCTTAACGTATATATACTATGCCTACCTTCACTTATGGCATTAATTATGCTTACAAATGAATCATCCAGTAAAATAATATCTGCAGCCTGCTTTGCAACCTCCGTACCTATACGTCCCATGGCGATTCCCAAATCGGCCGCAACAAGTGATGGGGCATCGTTAATGCCATCGCCCGTCATAGCAACAATGGCTCCTTTTTGATGAAACGCATCAATGATACGCATTTTTTGCTTTGGGCAAACCCGCGCATAAACAGTGATATTCAACAGTTGCTCTTGTAGCTCCTGATCAGAAAGCGCATCAAGTCCTTCCCCTTCCACAATCAGATCACCTGGACGATAGAGCCCCACAGAACGTGCTACATAGAGAGCTGTGGCCTTATGATCACCGGTGGCCATAACAACATGCAATTGAGCTGCTTGTGCCTGTGCTATAACAGCATGCACTTCTGGGCGAATAGCATCTTGAATAGCACAAAGCCCAAGAAATTGCACGCCATTATTAATTAACTCTTTAAACAGAGATACAGGCGAATCAGTATCTTTTTCCCCAATAGGCATCAGCGATGCCGCTATTTTTTTAACACCTACTGCAACAACGCGTAATCCATCTCCTAATAAACCTTGCAATTCTGCTTGGACATTGCTACCAACAGCTGCGCATCTCTCTAGAACAGATTCGGGTGACCCTATAATATAAGCAACCAACTCATCACCATGCTTAAAAAAAGCAGCATGATACTTTAAATCAGAATCAAAAGGAATTTCATATACTTTTTCATACTCTTGCTTGTATTGCTGCTCAGATAAACCAAGCTTTTGAGCACACACATAAAGAGCAGCCTCGGTTGGATCACCTTTAATATCAAACAACTGCACTTCAGGTAAAAAGCTAATAGTAGCACTGTTTAGCAACAAAGAAGCAATACCTATCTGAGCTATATCACTTTTAGCTTCGATAGTATCTACTTTTTTACCATCTTTTAATACATCCCCCTCTACATGATAACCCTGACCGGTTATACGCCATTTGACGTTATCAGCAAAAAAAGCCGTTACCATCATTTCATTGCGCGTAAGCGTGCCCGTTTTATCCAAAACAATCACATCTACCCGCCCAAAAGCTTCTACTGCTTGCAAGCTTTTCACCAATACCTGTTGTTGCGCCATGCGATAAGCACCGGAAACCAACACAAGTGTCAGAACAACTGGCAATCCTTCAGGAATCACACACACAAATAACGCTGTTAACATAATCACCAGCTCTGACAAAGGCTTATTGGTTACTAACCCAACTATAAATAAAAACAAACATACCCCAAAAATAAATAGTAAAATAAAATAAGAAAGGCGCTCGACCTCTTTTTTTAAGGGCACATCAGTGCGTATGCCTTCAATAGTACCATAGATAGCTCCCAATTCAGTTTCTATACCTGTTGCTACTATTACTGCTTTGCCCGATCCGGCCATACTATAAGTGCCCTCAAAAACCATATTGGTACGATCAGCAACAGATGCATACCCCTTAAGAGCATCGGCATATTTATGTTGCGGCTTTGATTCACCAGTCAATACCGATTCATCAACTTGAAGGTTATTTGATACAATAATGCGCGCATCAACCGGAATTCGCTCACCTTCTTGTAACACAATAATATCACCTTTAACTAAACTACTAACTGACACCACTTTTTTTTTACCATCCCGTACCACCACTGCTGTTGGCCGCACCAAACGCTTTAAACTTTCAAGAATAATACCTGCTCGCCCCTCTTGAATAGTACCAATAATGGCATTAAATAAAATAACGCCGCTTATAATAAAGGCATCACTTTTATCTTGCCCCACTATAAAAATAAGAACTGCGGCAATCAATAAAATATAAATAAGAGGACTTGCAAATTGGCTCAAAAAAATAAAAATCCATGACTTACGAGCAACCCCAGGAACTATATTAGGCCCATATGCACGCAACCTTTTCTGGTGTTCTTGCTCAGAAAGCCCCCGCTCACCATCAGTGGCATATAACTGAATCACCTCTTGAACTGTCTGCTGATATGGCTTGATCACAACACTCCTTTAATAGGTAAAAATCAATAAGACATCAACAAAAATAGTAGTAAAAAATTAAAAAAGCGTGCAATAAAAAAAGTATTTTACTGCACGCTCTACATACTAAATATATCGTAATTATTGTCTTTATTCTTTTGACTGTGGTGTCAAGGTTGTTGCCTGATACCAAGCCTCACTCAAAAAACCCCGTTTAGGTGTTGTTGTTGGCTTGCCAGCTGGCTGCTCTGCTTCTTTTTCTTCTGCTGCTGATACCTGTAAACCTGATTGCTCACTATCTGCGGCTGCCGATGAACTTAAACGGTGACGACCTCGTGGAGATTGTTTTGATGAAGAAGATAATGGACGACAACATTGTTCTTCTGAAGAAAGCATTTGTGCCTGTGTTGCTCTATGCGCTAAAGGCAACTCAGCATGAACGCCAAGCTTTTGCGCTTCTACTGTCAAACAAGCTATTAAGAATTGCTGTTTTTGATTTTCTTCCGCTCGCTTTTGATCTTCTTGCGCTCGTTGCACCCGTTCTTTTTCAGACGTTTCTTGCCATACTTTTAGCTGTTCTTGTAGCTGTACATGACTTAGATTTAATTCTGCTAGCTTTTTAAGCGCTTCACCTAATGCTACTTTATCTTTTTCTGCCTTTTCAAGGGCTTCAACTAATGCTTTTTTGTCTTTTTCTGCTGATTCAACATGAGCCTCTAAAAGCTCTCTTCTGTGTGTTAATTGATATATAAACGAATGATGTTCTGGAACTGCTTGTGTTTTATCTTTACCTCCCTGATCTAATTCACTCGCACCGAAAGAAACACCTGATACACACAATGCAATACCAGTAATGAGCGGTAACAACAATACTTTTTTCATAGTCATCCTTTTATAAATAATGTAATAACATTACAACTTCTTTAAACTCACCTGGAAGATATCATATATTTTTTAAGTATACAAAAAATATATTCTGCAAATGAAAGAGTTAAAAAAAACGTATACATCAAGAAACCAAATGACACAAATTGTCATAGTTTTTGGTGCGTTTTAAGGCACGCTTTAAGACTGGGGATGATATTTTATTCGACTTTTGATAGTTGTAAGAAACTAAAAGACATAAATTGTCATATTTTCTTGTACGTTTTAAGGTGGTTGGGAATATTTCAGGCTGATTGTATTGCGTTTCTTGAGTGCACAACTTGCTTTGAGTAACAGTTTCTGCAGAACAAAAAAAAGCACAATACATAGCTGCTGCTTTTTTACAATCAATCATCAAGCCATACTCACAGGTGCAATTAGCACAGGTAGCACATAAAGCTTGAACATTTTCACTACTTGTTCCAGCATTGGCTGCACTCACCGACATAGCATACATAAAAAATGGCATATTAAAAAAAAGAATGACACTATACAAAAGCATCTTCATTCACAACTCCCTTTTTTTATTTTATAGATTTTTTGGTGGAGGCGACGGGAGTCGAACCCGTGTCCGCATTATTAATAACCCAAGGCTCTACGTGCTTATCCCTTGATTATACTCATACAATGGAGCAAAGGCACCCTATTATGCATGAGGCTTCTTAGTGATACTACACCGGGCTACAAAGCAACTGAATCTTCCCCGGGAGTTCTTTCTTTTATATTACGAACTAGTTAAGCTGAAAGACACGCCTAACCAATAAGGTTGCATTCGACTAGGCGAATGCAGCAGTATTGCTACTGTTTGCGTTTATTGTTTAACCAATTGTTTAACGAGCACTTAGTCAACGCTCGGCATGCTCCCTGACCTACCAACAACACGTCGAAACCATTACGCCCCCACAAATTTCAAAGATATCTTATATCAATATACTACAGATAAAGTCTCAAGAATACTAAAACATGTACACATACAATTATTGTCGTTTTAACTCACGCTGCGTTTCGCGCTTAATATCCCGTTCTTTAAGCATTAACTTTTTACCCTCAGCCTTTTTATGCTTACTGATGCCAAGTTCTACCTTGACGCGACTACGCTCATTAAAATAGATCTTTAAAGGGACAATAGTAACCCCCTTTTTTGAAATATCTCCAATGATACGATCAAGCTCACGTCTGTGTAATAAAAGCTTACGCCTACGCCGCGTTTCTTCTTCTTCTTTTTTATTCGCTGCCTTTGCATACATTGAAACGTGGCAGTTAATAAGATATAACTCCCCTTGATGTACCGTGGCAAAAGAACCAGTCAAGTTCACTGTCCCAGCCCTCAATGACTTTACTTCATCCCCAGAAAGCACAATACCTGCCTCGATGGTGCTGAGAATATCGTAATCATGATATGCTTTTTTATTATTAGTAACCAATTTGCCTATTGCCATAAAGTATCCAAAGAGTAGGAATTAACTAACATTAACGCCGAATGCACGTGAAAAAATAGGAAAACAATGGATACAGCATAACACTTATAATTATGCCAAACAAGTTTCCCCCTACCATAAATGACCAAAATGATATACCACTTAATCCTATGTGGGCTGATAAAAACTCATTAATACCCATCATCCAGTGTGGATTTAATTGCATACTATCAATACCCAAGCAGGCGAACACCCAATTTCCCACCACGCAATCAAAGGCATAAACCGGAACCATTGTCCATGGATTATTAATAAACCAAGATACGGCTAACATGACGGGGATATTAAGCGCACAGAACCATCCAAACATAAAAATCATAACTGTATGTAAAAATATAAACGGTGAAAATGCTGTATAGACGCCCATGCAGCACGATGCTACCAATTTTTTATGCGAACTTTCTTTTTGTATAAGCATTTCTCCTGCCGTATTTAATGTATGCTTGCCATATTGTACAGACCTGCGTATCTTTTCGGCAATCATTTGTAAAAAACTCCTATTTTAGGTATCATGACAGCAATGATTATATCCTTACTAGTATAATAAAGGTTGCAACTTATGAAAACAAATAACCCTTTTTACGTTATACTTCATACCCTGACTATCGCTACCCTCTTAATAGCACACGCAACCAGCAAAGCAACAACAAGCCTCATGGTGGGCACTATTCAATTCCCCCAATCTATCGCAACTGTTCCGGCAATTCGTGTCTATTCATGTGGCAAAAAAATTCCATTTCAACTCTGCGAAGTTGATCACGAATCAAAGCAGTTTATGTTTCGCATCCCACAAATTACCAAAAACTCACAATTCTACATTCTTGTCTCACAAGAAATTCATTTTTCAGCCCAAGCCAGCAAAAACCAAAACCTTAAAAGTAATACTATCGATTACCTAAAAGTACTCCCAAATCAATTATACGCTTTTTATGAGCTTACCCTGACGAGCACAAAGGATGCTCTTGATAAAGTAATACCCAAATGGATCATTGAAAAAAAAAATCTTGATACAAGTACTGGCAAAGTTCCCGATGAGACAATCATTATCTGCTATGATCCTTTTTGCATTGACTCATTATCAGGAGGCAGCACATTCGAGCTCCCTACCATTACCCTAAAACCAAATCTTTTGACTCTTTTAGGATCCGAAAAAGAACTACAAACACTTTCAAATAAAATGCTTATTTCTGCTATAGATTCTGACACCGTGCATGCTACTATAAAACCAAAATATCAACAAAAAAACAGCAACAAATCACATACAACCCTCGTTGCGCCAGTAACATAAACTATGAAAAAACCACTCATTATTCTTGGCATAGAAACATCATGCGACGAAACAGCAGCAGCTGTGTACCATCAAAAAAAAGGTATTTTATCGAATGTTTTTTTCTCTCAAATTGAGATTCATAAACATTTTGGCGGCGTAATACCCGAAATTGCATCACGCTCACATCTTGAAAAAATACACCCCATTGTACAAGCTGGTTTAGATAAGGCACAGGTAACCCTCAATGACATTGATGTAATAGCGGTCACCAACAAGCCGGGGCTTCCTGGCTCATTGCTGATTGGTGTCTGTTTTGCAAAAACCATTGCCTGGGCAACGCACAAAAAAATAATTGGCATCAATCACTTAGAAGGGCATGCTTTTTCATCCTTTCTTGAAAACTCCGTCCCCTTTCCTCACCTGTGTATTACTGCATCAGGCGGCCACACTTCTTTATATCTTATTAAAGGCTTTGGTGACTATGAAGTGTTGGGAGAAACACGTGACGATGCTGCAGGAGAAGCTTTTGATAAAATAGCAAAATTAATTAATTTGCCATATCCTGGTGGACCTATTATCGAAAAACTTGCACACGCTGTTAACTATCAAGATTTTTTTAAGTACCCACGAGGTAAGATTAAAAATCTTGATTTTAGTTTTTCTGGCCTCAAAACTGCCGTTTTATATGATCTCATCAATGCTGGCAACTATGACATGAATGCAAAAAAGTTACTCAACACGAGCCTAGAACTCAAACAACAAGTAGCAAGTTCCTTACTGGTATGCATCGCAGATATATTTCAGAAAAAAATAGCCCAAGCGTTTGTGCAGTATCCACATGTTAAGGCGGTTACCTTTGTAGGCGGTGTTGCCTGCAATAAATATATTACTAGTCGGTTACGCATGTTTTGCGAAAAACAAAATCGTTTATTCTTTTCCCCTTCAGCGCAGTACTGCACTGACAATGCGGCCATGATCGCTTTTGTTGGTTCTTACAAAGCAGAACAAGGCCTTTATTCTGACTGGAATCTGGATATATTAGAATAGATAAAAGCAGTTTTATTGTAACTGCTAAGCCTGTAACTATCTAATCACACACAAAAACCATACACGTATTTTTCACAAAAATTATATACTTAGTTTTCACAAAAAAAGAGACGTGCTCACAAAGCACGTCTCTTTTTTAATTAAATACTATTAATTCAATATTATTTATATAGCATACAGGCTATGTATTAGACAGGCTGCTTTTTATTAATAGATTCAAAAAATTCACGATTTGTTTTGAATTTCTTCATCTTATCAATAATAAACTCCATGCCTTCTGCTGTATTCATAGTCGACAATAGTTTTTGCAAGACCCATACTTTATTTAAATCTTCTGCATTAAGAAGTAAATCTTCACGACGAGTACCTGAAACTAATAAGTCAAAGGCAGGATAAATTCGACGATTTGCTAATTTACGGGTCATGTTTATTTCCATATTACCCGTTCCCTTAAACTCTTCAAAAATGACTTCATCCATACGTGAACCAGTATCAACTAATGCTGATGCTAAAATAGTAAGAGAGCCCCCTTCTTCAACTGTTCGTGCTGCTCCAAAAAAGCGTTTTGGATAATATAATGCGTTAGCATCAATACCACCAGTTAACACTTTACCTGATGCTGGCGCCACGGTGTTATAAGCACGAGCAAGGCGCGTGATAGAATCAAGTAAAATAACAACATCTTTGCCAGACTCAACAAGTCTTTTTGCACGCTCTAAAACAATTTCTGCTACCTGTACATGACGAGTTGCTGTTTCATCGAAAGTAGAACTAATTACCTCTGCATAGTTCCCTTTTACCATTCGCTTCATATCAGCGACCTCTTCAGGACGCTCATCTACTAACAGTAAAATTAAATGAATTTCAGAATGATTCGCAATTATACTTTGCGCGATCTCTTTCATTAATAATGTTTTACCAACTTTTGGCGGTGCAACAATTAATCCTCGCTGCCCTTTACCAATGGGAGTAAATATATCCATTACTCGCGTAGAAATAGCCAATGGATCAAACTCTAAATTCATTTTTTCATGTGGATGCGTAGGAGTCAAACGATCAAAACTTGGACGATCACCCATAGTGGTAGGGTCACAACCATTTACTGTTTTAACCTGCAACAATGCATAATACTTTTCACCTTCTTTAGGCTTACGAATAACGCCAGAGATCATATCGCCTGTGCGCAAATTAAATCGTCGAATTTGCGAAGGAGAAACATATACATCATCTTGACCTGAAACATAATCATACATTGATGAACGCAGAAACCCAAAACCATCAGGAAGCTTCTCTAGCACGCCTCTTACTTCTATTTCAGCTTCTGGATGCAACTCTATATATTTAATTTTTTCTATAAGAACGCTTTTAGACATTAATGCCGCGCCCACAATACCCAAGCGACGTGCATATACATTAAGATCAACCAAAAACATTTCTTCTAGTGGCTTACGAGCTTCGCTACTTGCTGGTTTACTCGCACTTTGATTTTGATTTTGATGAGCGTTATTAGGCCGCGGATTATTTGAATACCTATTCTGTTGCTGGCTATGTTGTTGTTGAGGCTGCGGATTATTACTATAATGGGATGCCTGTTGACTATGCTGCCCAGACTGCCCAGATTGCGAACTATATTGTGATGTCTGAGGCTGCTGGCTATATGGCTGCTGCTGACGCTGCTTAGGTCTAAATCTATTATCTCTTTCTCGTGAATCAGAAGAAAATCCACTAGCCGTATTTTTACTTCCCTGAGACATATTAGCAGTATCTTTTTGCTCTTGTTCCTGTTCTTTTACCAGAATAGGTGTTTCTCCAGAAGCAACCGCTAATACTGATACTTGTTCTGGCACACGTTCTTTTGGTGCTACTGGTTCAGGTTTCACCCTAGGACTAGGATTATTCGCTGGCTTTTGAACCTGTTTAGCCTCTATTGGCTCACTTACTGCTTCAAGTAAAACTTCTTGCAAGGGTGGCTTTTTAGCTGCTGTTCTTTTTGTATCGGTACGTTTACGCTCAGTCGTACGAATTTTTTTAGTCACCGGCTCTTGCGTATCCTGAGCAGCTGCTTTTTCTTCATTATTTGACTTCACTATACCCCCCCACATTAATAACGAACAATAAATTCATATAAAACCTTTGCATTCCTCTGTGTTGCGTTTATAGAGAGTAAACGAACACAAAAAAGAATCATATTAATTAAGACATGCCACATCAAATGCTAAAATTTTTGTAAAAAAGTGATAAAGTCATAGACTTAACTATATAACTTATTTGTTTGCTAAAAACGGTAGTGTGTTATTATCTTCGAATTTAAATTAAGCCTCTAGTCCGCAAGTGTTTTGCGATTAAATAGCATCATAACAGGGCTTGCAATATAAATTGAAGAATAGGTACCAAAAACAATTCCTACTAAAAGAGCAAGCGAGAAATCACGCAATGCTTCCCCACCAAGAACATACATAGAACCTACCGCTAACCCAGTAGTAAAGCTGGTCAACATAGTGCGACGCAATGTTTGATTAATACTTACATCAACCACTTGTTCTATTGAAGAACCCATCATTTCTTTACAATTTTTTCTAATTTGAGAAAAAATGATAATAGTATCATTGATAGAATAGCCAAGAACTGCCAAGATCGCACCAATAACGTTAATTGATATTTCTCGATCCAAAAACAAAAATACAGCGAGCATAACAATTGCATCATGAAAGAGCGCTATTACCGCACCAAGCGCATAACCAAAAGATAAAAATCTTAAAGCTATGTAAATAAGTAAAATTAAAAGCGCCATTAATACCGCATACACTGACTTCCAACGCAACTGTTCACCAACACCTGGCCCAACCGCTTCGCTCTGTAAAATGGTCACTTCATAACCTGGAATTGTTTTTTCTATAGATTGAACCATTTTTTCAGCAACACCTCTAGAGTCGCCAGAAAAATCTTTCACTCGTACTAAAATTTCATCTTTGCCAAAATCGCGAGCAACAACACTTTCAAATCCTGCTTGCTGCAATGCATCTTTTAATGTTGCTTCACCTAGGTGTTTATTAAATCCAAAAAGAACCTGGGTTCCGCCCTCAAAATCAACACTGTAAGTAAACGCACTTCCGCGGGTATGAATTCTGTACATACACATACCCACAAATGCTGCCATAATGCTCAAAGAAAAAATTGCTGTTATTCCACGATACCTAACAAAGCTTACCATAAACTCTCTCCAGAAACACTATGACCATTTAAATCTACAAGCATAACTACTAAACTTTTTATTAACAATAATCCATCTAATTCGCAAGTTTTTATTACAAACTCGGAACAACCGATACGTATTTACGTCCTTTAGGACCATAATGAAACTTAACGCTTCCTACGCCAATAGCATAAATGGTATGGTCTTTACCGCAACCAACCAATTTACCTGGATGAATACGAGTGCCTCTTTGACGAACAATAATTTCGCCGCCAAATACACGTTCGCCATCAAAAAGCTTAACGCCTAATCTTCTACCCGAACTATCACGACCATTACTTGTGGAACCACCGGTCTTACTCGTTGCCATTGCAATCCTTTATGAGGTGTAAATGAAAAATTTAAAATGCTGTTTTTTTTGAAAGACTGGTACAAGAATAGATCAAAACAAGACAAAATTCTATCTATATCTACTTATCTTTATATTCTTAATTTCATTATAGCTCAAAAAATGCTTAAAAGTCAATATCGCTTTGCGCTCAATTACACAGCTACTAGATACGGTTTTTTTAACTCACCAACTCTCTTTTATTTGCATATCTTCAGCAAGCGGCAACGTATCCCAAAAATCTTTTATTTTAATAATGTGTCCTGCTTGCTCTGTCAGATTCTCATACTGGCGATGCTTATCAAAAGTATCAACTCCGTAAAAAAGAGCAACCAAGGCTGATACTGCCCCCGCTGCAAAACATATGTTCCCATAAGCTTTATACCCCTCAAGCAAAGCGACTAAATCTGGTTGATGAATGGGGACTATTCGACCTACTGCAGAGCCGCCCACTAATGAAACCATAGTGTCAGTAACGGCTTTATTAAAATAACGATAACCACACACAGCTAACAATGCACTCAGGCCCCATGAAACTTCTTTGCCCACAGAACTGCCAAATTCACTGTCCTTTTGCTTACGATCTACTTTAAGTATGAAAAAGCAATCTTTTAATTCTTGTCTAATTTTCTTAAAAAGAACCATAGCAGCATCAGACCCTGCTGCATTTTGTGCTATTAACGCCTGCTTAAAATCTTTAAAATCTTCAAGACTGTTAAGCTCTTTTAACAATGCACCATATAAATCAGCATTTAACTTCAGATCGGGTTCTCCAACCTTTTCTATATACGTACCAACCAACCGATCAATCGGATAAAACCGAGCTTCATGCCCAGCATTAACGGCCATAAAAGTGATACTCGCAACAACCAAAACACATACATATTTTATATTTTTCATCACAACCTCTTTTTTATATCGCTAGCTTCTGGTTAAATACAGCCTTGCTCTTAAAAACAACCATAAATAGTTCACCATAAAGCACAAGTACCGCAAAAGCTCATATTTTAATAGAAGTTTACTTGCTCACCTGCTTCCAATCATTCCCAATCCGCGTAGTAACCACCAATGGCACACTCCAGGAAACAACTGATTCTAGAACTGAAACAACCAATGCCTCAACCTCTTTGTGCTGCTCGACTGCAACAGTTATTAACAGCTCATCATGAATCTGCAACACTATGTGAGCCTCTAATCCCCGCTTTTTAAGCTCATTACGCACATTAATCATGCCTATCTTCATAATTTCAGCCGCTGTCCCTTGTGCCACCGTATTGACCGCAACCCGCATAGCCTCATCATGTAAATGCTTATTTTTTTCATAAATACCTGGCACATCCCGTCTACGCCCCCAATGGGTTTTGACATACCCATTCCCTTTGGCAAAGGCAATAACACCATCCATCCAGGCTGAAACCCCCGGATATTGTGCAAAATACTTTTCTATATACTTTTTAGCATCTTTAAAAGAAATATCCAAATCTTTCGCTAAACCATAAGGGGTCAGACCATACAAGATACTAAAATTGATTCTTTTTCCCATTTGCCGCTGATCATGAGACACCTCATCAATAGGGATGTCAAAAAGCCGTGAAGCAGTTTCGGCATGAATATCATGATTGTTATTAAAAGCTGCAATCAAGCACGCGTCTTGTGAAAGGTGCGCAAGAACTCGCAGTTCGATTTGCGAATAATCAGCAGAAATAAAGACGTGACCCTGTTGCGGCTTGAAAGCACCTCTAATAGCAATGCCATACACCGTAGTGGGAATATTTTGCATATTAGGATCTGAACTGGCTAATCGCCCTGTAGCTACACGAATCTGACTAAATGACGTATGTATGCGGCCTGTTTTTTTATTTACATAGGTGGGCAACGCATCCAAGTAGGTACTTTTTAGTTTTGCCAATTCACGATATTTTACTATAAGCCCAGGGACTGGATGCTCTTTTGCTAACTGAGCAAGCACTTCTTGATCGGTTGAATGGGCGCCACCCTTGCTACTTTTTTTAATCGGGGTTAACTGTAATTTTTCAAACAGAAGCTCTCCCACCTGCTTGGGAGAATTAAGATTGATAGTGGTATCGGCCAGGGTGCGAATCTCATCTTCAATAAACACCAACCCCTGCGTTATTACTTTATTTACCTGAGCCAACTCAACAGTATCAAGAATAATGCCTTCTTTTTCCATCTCACATAACACCTGTATCAGGGGTGTTTCTATAGTATCAAAAAGAGATATCATATCGAGCAGCTCAAGTTCTTTTTGCAATAAAGACACAAGTCTAAATGTTTGATGTGCATCATTGGCTGCATAATACAGCGCGTCATCAATAGGAACATATGAAAAATCTTTATAAACACGCTCTGCAACCATTTGTTCATAGGTCAACATTGGTTCATCAAAGTAATAGAGTGATAACTTTTTCAAAGCTGCACTTTGCCACCCTTTAGTTACCAAACTAGCAGCAATGCAGGTATCAAAAATGGGACCCTGCATATCAATGCCATGACTTGCAAGAACCAGCTGATCATATTTTACGTTATGAGCATATTTTGTGATTGTTGTATCAGCAAAAAGAGGTGCTGCATGCGCAACTAACTGTTCAAGGGTTATTTGTTGTTCGCTCGTATTATGCCCACATGGTACATAAAAAGATTGTCCTTCTTGCACACAAAAAGAAACACCCACTAAGTTAACGGCCAATGGCTGCAGCCCATTAGTTTCAGTGTCAAAAGCAAAGGCTTTTTTATCTTTAAGTAATGCGCACAAATCGCTTAACTGCTCAACGGTAGTAACAAGCTGAAAATCGCGCTTTTTAAGATTATCAACAATCTCCTGCGTATTAAGTTCTTTTTCTACTTTTGTTTCCCCCACCTCTTTTACCAATGAGGTAAATTCAAGCTCCTGAAAAAGCGGTACTGCTTTTTTCCAATGAGCTTTATCAAAAGCAAAACCCTCTCTTTCTAATGCCGTTTTATGATACTGCAGTAAAAATAAATCCCTGCTTAAAAATGCATCATCTTTATATTCCTGCAATGCCGAACGGGCTCGACCTTGCTTAACTTCATATATGCGCGCATATACATCTTCAAGCGAATCAAAGGTATTTACCAACTCAAGCGCTGTTTTTTTACCTACGCCCCGAACACCCGGAATATTATCTGAAGCGTCTCCCAGCAAAGCAAAATAAAAGGGCAACTTATGCACAGGAAAGCCCATTTTTTCAGCAAAATTAACCGGATCATAGATCACTTCTTTTAACGGATCATACACAAAAATCTTATCGCACAGCATCTGCCCCATATCTTTATCTGAGGTAACCACCACTACGGTATCTCCTTGTGCAACACGCTCTTGTGCCAATGAATACATCAAGTCATCAGCTTCTATCCCCTCTTTGGCAACTTGCACAATACCAACAAGAGTGGCGAATGTGAGTATGTACTCTTTTTGAGCAAATAAATCACTTGGAGCCGCTTGCCGTGTTGCCTTATAAGCTGGGTACATTGCGTGCCGTGTTGTTTTGCCCTTGCTATCCCACACAATGGCCACATGGTGCGGATTGAAAGTATCAACTAACCGCTTAATCATGCGGCAAAAAGCATACACCGCCTGCACGGGAATCCCTTTTGATGTGTGCAATGGCTTCATCCCATAATAACCACGGTATAAAAGCGAAGAGCCATCAATCAAAAAGAATGTTTTTTTAGCATCAAATTTTTTAGGATCAAATTGTATCATGAACAGGTTCCCCGTTAGGATTTATAGCAATTTAAGATTTAAGCCTTTGCATCAGGCTTTATAGTACATTTTTATATCAAGTTCAGCTGCTAAAACCTGCATTAAAGTATGTGTCAGGCCCAGCCGGTACATTCTCTATTAAACTCTGCGTTAAAGAGAATATATCTCTCTTTTTTACTATACCAGCTTACTATACCACTTTACTACACCGGCTTACTATACCACTTTACTATACTGGCAGTCTCAATAACATTTTCTGTAATAACAGTACATTACCCCCCACTCACGCTTTTCTATAAGCCTTTACCCCCTTTATAAAATTCTATTAGAATAGCAACCCACAGCCCCCCTTGCATGATCTGCTAAATAAAAATATAATAAAAAAACAGAAGTATATTATTATAAATTTTTAAAAAACAAAGGTTTTGTTATGTATAATCTCAAAAAGACACTTTTAGCCGCCACTGCCCTTCTTTCATTCTCAAGCAATTTTGTGATTGGCGCTACTGAAAAAACTCAACCTGCTGTCCCTAGCTCCTCTCAAGCTCCCGTCATTGTTGCCCCTAATGAACAAACTAAATCCCCCACTATTGTCACAGTAGATATTAATAAAAGAGCAAAAAGAGATGTAAATTTATTGCCTATGCTGTGGGCTGATACTAAATCCTACCTTGGAAATATGTTGATCTGGGGAGGCGGATTGGGTACAGTCGTATGCCCATTAGGAACAGTAGCGCTTTGTTTTATGAACCGTCACGAGCGCGAAGTTAGTATACCTATAGCCGCAGCACTAAGCATTCTATCTCCCTTGGCAGTATATGGCGGATATAAACTTAAAAAAAGCGGCTGGAAAACATATCGCGACGAACTAATCGCATCAGCTGGTCTTTAGTAGAAAACCAAAATAAATTAAAAAGCAGATGTGACCACTAAGACATGGCCACATCTGCTTTTTAATTTAAAAACTATTTAAAAACTTATAATGCTGCCAAAATAGCTACCTCGTTAAAATCAGTTTTAGTTGAGCCAATAATTTGATAACAATCTGGCCCTTTGCCCAAAACTGCAATAACACTCCCCGCATCAGACAAAGAAAAAGCCTTTTCAATCGCCTTATGCCGATCCAATTCAATAACCACTTTATTCTTTAAATCAGCTGCAATACCCGCACAAATATCTTCAGCTATTGCACCCGCATCTTCTGACCGCGGATTATCACTGGTCACCACCACCCTATCAGCAAACTCTGCTGCAAGTGCTCCCATTAATGGCCGCCTACTTGCATCCCGTTCACCACCAGCACCAAACACCACAATTAAATGATTAGTCAGTACGCGCAACTCAGGCAATAATGCCTGATATGATAATGGATTATGCGCATAATCAATAATGGCAAGGGCCCCATTTGATAAATGATGCCGTTCAAATCTCCCCGGCACACCTGCAAAACAAGCCAAAGCTTGATTAATTATATCTGGTGCAACACCCTTATCCAGCAAAAGACTGACGCATGCGGCAACATTATATGCGTTAAATGTCCCCGATAATGCTGGGCACTCAAACTGCATGATAGTATTTTTTGTACACAACTCAAAGCGCAAACTACGTGGCTCTATACCACATATACGGTTATCAGCATGCGCTGCAACCCCAAACGTAACGGTACTTTTATATTTTTTTACTAAACGTGCACACCACTCATTATCTGCATTAAGATAAATAGGAGCATCACCTTTTCTGTGAGCTAATAATGCACACTTTGCCGCAAAATAACTGTCTAAAGTATCATAAAATTCTAAATGTTCTAAGCCAAAATTGGTAAAAATAATACCATCAAAAAGAATACCTTTAACTCTGTTCAATGTAACCGCCTGCGCTGCCACTTCCATCACTACATGTGTTATGCCACGGTCAACGCATGTTTTTAAAAATTGATGTAAGTAATCTGGCTGTGCGGTGGTAAGCGTTGCAGGAAACTTTTCACCAGCAATCTGATTGCCTGCGGTACTTAATAATGCAGTGCGATAGCCAGCTTGCGAAAATATATGTTTAAGTAAAAATGCGGTGGTTGTTTTCCCCTTGGTACCAGTAATGCCGACAATGGTGAGCTTATCTGCCGGATAATCTGCAGCGTGCGCACTCAAAGCTGCCAATGCTTTGCGCGTATCAGCAACCCGAATAACTTCTGCCTTACTGTAATTTATTAATGCTTGCAGAGAATCAGAAATACACACATCGTGCTGCACCACAATACCAGAAGCCCCCCGCTCTAAAGCGAGGGGAACATACAATAAGCCGTCAGTTTTAAAGCCCTGAATAACTACAAAAGTAGAACCCAGACCAACATGATCAGTGTGGCACGTAACAGGAAAAATAAAGGGAAAAGGTATGTTATGAGCGTGATTTTGATCCATAAAGATCCCTACACAATACTGGCAATAAATACAAAACACCAAAAAGATTAATGATCAGCAAGCCATAACTGATCATACCTGCAAAACTCCACATAGCTTGTACCGGCATCAATGCTCCCATCACGGTAGCCACAGCATAAAAAACTGAAGCAAACCACCCAAAGCGACCGCCAGTTAAAAATAGCCACACTGCACGAGTGATATAAGCAAATGCAACCATTACACCAGCCCCAAAAATAGTAGAAAGAAAGGTAACAATCCACCCACCATATACACCAAACACCGTATTAAATGCAGCAATGGTTAAAGCTGTACTGGTTAATCCGGTAGTCCAGACACCACTTGCGACAATACACAACGCAACAATAAAACAAACCAATGTACTTATAAATGTACTCAACATCCCCATTAAACCATTATTCTTGGCATCTTTACTGCCCGTAAATCCAAACAATACTGCCGCAGTACCAAGACCTGATTCAGTGGCCATAATAGAATTAATAGCACCATAATGTATTGCATTTAACACAGTAAACCCTACAAGTCCACCAATAGCTGCTACAGGACTAAAAGCACTTTCAATCATTAGCACTAAAGAGCTATAGAGAGTTTTATAATGGTATGCAAGTACTATAAAGCTAGTGATAAAAAAGGTCCCCACTTTCACCGGAACTATGCTATCTGAAGCTTTAACAATACGTGCAGCACCACCAAACAGTACATAACTTACAAATGCAAACACAATTGCTGTACTTACGTAAGGACTAATACCCCAGGTCTCTTTCAAACTTAATGCAATAGAGTTTGCTTGCATTGCACTACCAACCGAAGCACCAAAAACAAACAGTAACATGGCATATATATAAGAAATAACTGAACCACCAGGAATATCACGTAGATACAACATAGGGCCACCAAGGGTAGAATCTTTACTTGCCCGTGCACCATACAAGGTGCTTATATATACTTCAGCAAAACGTACTGACATTAATAGAAAGCTGATCATCACTGCCCACACTGCCGCACCAGGGCCACCTGCATAAATCATTGCTCCCATACCTGCCAAACTACCATTACCAATATTGGCACTTAACGTATTTATAAAGGCCTGAAATGGGGTCATATCCCCTGCAGATGCACTTGCTTCTTTTTTTGGCATTAATACATCTTTCCATGCCTGTACAAAATGAGTTATCGGCAATGCGCGTAAAGCAATAGTACATATAATACTAATGCCAATAACATATATCATTAATGGCCACTCTAGGAGCCAGTTAATTGTTTGACCAATTTTAAGCAGTATATTTTCCATAAGATCCTCTTTGAATATTTTTAATATATACACTCTACACACCTAGGGTATACTAAAAAAAAGATAAATAAATGCTTACATAAAGGCTTTACTCTATGAAAATTCTTGGACTTGATATTGGTGACCGTTGGATTGGCTCGGCTGTATCTGATGAAATTGGCTTAACAACACGGCCTTATAAGACAGTAGAAGCTAAAGATCTTCTTATCTTTTTAAAAGAAACTCTGCACAAAGAAGAGATCAAAACTGTTGTTGTTGGTTACCCAAAAACAATGGGCGGCTCTGAAAGTGATCAGACAAAAAAAGTTGTTCTTCATGTAGAAGAATTAAAAAAAAAGATGCCTGAAATTGTATGGGTATTATGGGATGAGCGGCTTACCAGCAAGCACGCTTCTCAGTTGAAAAAAACAAAAACCAAAGAAGAAAAAATGCACTCGCATTCAATCGCGGCCGCCTTTATTTTAAAAACATACTTAGATTATCTTGATTTTCAAAAATCGCTGTTGCAAGATCAAGATTAATTGTTACGCATTTTTAGATTAAGGAACAGTATGAAAGCATTGCCTATCGGTGTTTCGACATTTGAAAGCATAATCACAAGCGATGCTTTATATGTTGATAAAACAGAAATTCTATATCAATTCATTAAGGGCAAGCACCCTAAACGTTATTTTTTTTCACGCCCACGCCGATTCGGCAAATCCCTCACATGCTCTACTTTGAATGCCATTTTTAGTGGCCGCAAAGATCTTTTTACCCATCTATTCATTGGTAAAAGCGATTATGAATGGCAACCCCGTCCCGTCATAGTCTTTGATTTTAGCCAAATCAGCCACAAGACCCCAACTGCACTTATGCAAGGACTTCATCACGCCCTACACACTAATGCACAAAAATACGGCATCACCCTGCAAGAGCAAGAACTCAAAGAAAAGTTTACCGAACTTATAAAAATTCTTGGCACCACTCATGGCCCAGTCGCCGTTATAGTTGATGAGTACGATAAACCAATCACTGATCTTATTGAAAATCTTGAACAAGCAGAAATGGCACGCACTGAGCTCAAAGATTTTTATGGTACTCTCAAGGGAACTGATGTCGATGCCAACATGCACTTTCTGTTTATTACTGGCGTAAGTAAATTTTCTAAAGTGGCCCTCTTTTCTGATCTTAATAACTTAGAAGATCTCACCAATGATAAGCGCGCTGCATCTCTTGTTGGCTACACTGATGCAGAAGTTGATAGGTACTTAACAGAGCATATTCAAGCATTGGCAACCACACGCACAGAACAGTATGGAGACACTCGTCGCACATTAAAAGCATGGTACAATGGATACCGATTTACTGCGCAAAACAGCACTGTCTACAACCCCTTTTCTCTTCATAATTGCTTAAATCAACAGTCTTTATATAGCTACTGGTTTGCCAGCGGCACTCCCCATTTTCTTGTTAAGTTTATTGAAAAAAATCCTTTGATCGCATCAGACATCGAATCAATTGAGGGTTCATTTTTTTCAGAAGTACACTTAGACTCATTTTCTATTGATTTGTATTATCAAAATTATAGAACACTCTTGCTGCAAACAGGGTACTTAACCTTTGCCTCCGACTATAATCCCGACAAACGTGGCTACATAGTTGCTTACCCAAATGAAGAAGTGCGCTACTCAATGACTGAACAAATTATGCAGTACGTTGGTGGGATTACGCCAGAACAATTTGGCGAATTCGGTGATCGATTTAGAAAGGCATTACTCGCTGATGACATTGGCTTATTTTGCAAGCATTTGCAAAACTTTATCAAGCTCATCCCCCATACTATTCGCGTTGATCTAGAAAAATTTTATCACCAAGTATTTTTTATGATTTGTGTGCTTTTTGGCAAACGCCCCGCCGCTGAAGTTGCAACAGAAGAAGGCTTTATGGATCTTCTTTTAGAAGGGGAAACGTGCACCTTTGTTATTGAGTTTAAAAAAAACAGCACCCCGGAAATAGGATTGGCCCAAATTGAAAAAAAACGATACTGGGAACCGTACGAAATTATAAAAAATAAAAAAATTGTACTGGTTGGTATCACTTTTAATAAAACTACAGCGGGAACCGAAGTGCTCTGGAAAAGTAAAGAATTATCATAGACTTGCTTGCACTGATCTCTTGTGCGGGATCAAAACAAATAGTTGCATGCCGTATAGAAACTAACAATATCCAACCGAAACGAATAGCTTTTAAATGGATCAAGAACCGATCAAAAAGCAAGCTCTTTTAAAGACAAAACCATTAATATGATTGTACTATTCGCCAGAAAAACTGTCATATTCAGGGGCTGTTGACAAGCTGGTATTTTTTGCGATAAGGTCAAGATCAGAGTAGTAACTGCAATCAAAATAAGATAATGCATAAACGTGATGAGATATATACGTAGAATATTTTTTCCTTAACTTTTGCATATATTTTAATTTAAAAAAAGCAGGTGGTAGTATGAAGTGCAAAAAATGCGATGGCCTTATGGTTCTCCAATCTTTTTTTGATCACTTTCTCAACTTTGATGGGTGGAAATGTTTAAATTGTGGTAAAGTAGTTCTAAAGAAGGAAAAAAGTCTTGAATACGACTCTTTTAGTATTTTTTATCAACAAAATAAATGTAAAAATCGTGGCTAAACACTTATGACTGCATTTCTAGTGATTCAAGGAACATATCAAGATGTTCGCATTGGACTATTTAACACCCATATATTATTAAACACTATTGTTATCAAAAACAGTGAGGCGAGCAAACAATTAATTCCAACAATTAATGAGTTATTAAGCACACATAACCTATCACTCGACACCCTTTCATTTATTGCTGCCAATCAAGGGCCAGGGCCGTTTACTACTTTACGCACCATTCTGACAACGGTAAACGGCATTAATTTTGCTTCCAAAACCCCCCTTATAGGCATAGATACTCTTAAAGCTTTTGCCGACGAATGGCACGATGACGCATTCCCCAATACGGTGGTACTTTTAGATGCATTCAACAATGATGTCTATTATCACATTCAGAGCAGTATGATTGATGCATGCCACACTGGTTACGAAAAAATAGACTCTTTTCTTGCAAGACTTGCTCAACAAAATACTCAGCAAACAATTCGTTTTATTGGCAATGCGGTACATCTCTACCAAAATAAAATAGAGGCGGCGCTTGCAGAATATGCCTACGTGCCAACACCTATTCCCTCTTTGTGTTCTTTGCTATTTATGGGAAAAGAAAGCCTTAAAGCGTGGCATAGGCAAAAAGTATCAATACAGCTGTTACCTTTATATCTTAAAAAACATCAGGCCGAAATAGATCTGTTGCGATGACAGTGTGCTGCACCTGTATTTAGCAATTTTTCAAGCTCTTTATTGCCACTGACCTGTGCAATGCGACGAGCTGATCCGATTTTTTCATCTACCTGCAGATCAACATCGGCACCTGCTTCAAGCAATGTACGCGCCGTAATCAGATCATTGTAGGAGACTGCTTTTGATAATAAGGTGTATCGATCTGGCCCTACCCGATTCACATCAGCCCCACGTTGCACTAAAAAAGGAATAAAGGTACTTTTTTTACGATCATATATCACATGCACCAACAAATCTGATGCTTTTTGTGAATCTATCTGCATACCGCAGGCAGATAGCATTTCAAGAGAACTCAAATCGTCTTGTTCAACTGCGCTATAAAATGCCTCATTAATTAATAATTTTTTTTCAATGAATGCAGGAACAGTCGATTTTTCATGATGCATCCATGCCACAAATGAAGGCAATATTGCCATATAATCTTTTTTTGCCCCTCCTAATAATACCGATGAATAGCTATTAAATAAATTTTCTCGTACCATAAGGTCAAACATCTTAAATTGAACCATTTTTGAGTTGCTATTACGACGCGCGAGCATTAAAAGAAAGGATAGCTTATCTTCGCTGGCAATCAAAGCTCGTGACCCACTCACAATAATTGAGGCCAAAGAACACCTCATCTGTGGACTAAACTGATTCACCGCCCCTGCAAGCATCCCAATATTGCGCGATACAAACAAAGGCTGCAAAGACCGTATGATATCTTCAGGAACCAGCTCATGCGCCCCATTAGAAGATAAAGCCATTGAAAAATGTTTTTTTTCAACCTCAACTTCTTTCTTAAGGCCACGGACTAATCCAATAACCGCGCATACAAAAAGCAAACCAACCAATAACAAAGAAATATCTATCCCCTTTTGCCTCATCGCCCTTCCCCCTTTTGAAAAATTACAACATATAAAAACCCAACCCATTTAAGCGCCATACTATCATATAAATTCCTTCTAGAAATTATCTACAAACAGTGTATTATTGTCTAACAACAGAATGCAAGAAAAAAAATAATTCTATTTGAAGTCGCTACAGGCACTATTATAAAGAACGAAATGCACCAACACCTAAACATACCGCATGAACAGCGCGCAATGTGGTTGGAGTAAGCTTACAAAAAGCAAATCCGGTCTGTTGCACCATTACTTTTTCATCCACTGTTAAATCTCCCTCAGGTCCCACCATCAGCATGCATTGCTCTGGCTTTACACTCGTGTTTTTATTAAGATGATATAACAGAGATTCGCCCTCAACATCAAAATATATTTTTGCAGCAACTACTTTACTGCTGGCCACACAGAATTCTTGCAGTGCAATTGGTGCATTAATAAGTGGCATTGCAAAATGCTTTGATTGCTCTGCTGCTGCTATCAAAATCCGCTCCACACGCTCACGCTCTTTATCTCCCCATGAACGCACACTTTTATCTGTAGTTACAAGCTGCACACTATTTACCCCTAGCTCTGCTAACATATACAAAGCAGATTCAAAGTCATCTCGCTTAAGCAAAGGCAGTACGCAGGTAATATGAGGAACAAGAATAGTATTTTTTTCTTTTACCAGTAGCTGAAAAACTATACGTTTTTTACCATGCATCGCACGTATTAAACACTGTGCATTAATCAAACGATCAAATAAAATAACCGTATCTCCTTCTATCAGGCGTAGCACCTTACTAATGCGATGATGTAAAGTCTCATCGTCGATACTCCACTCTAAACCTTGATTAATTGATTTCAAAAGCTGAGATAGACTGCCTAGATGCAAAGAAAACTCATGTTTTGCTCTATTCATACACTCTGTCCGTTATCTAATTATGGGTTAATCTATGTATATAGTGCTTTAAAGATTGATACTTTTTGGTTACACACAGATGTACCCGCACACAAGTAGATAGGACATAAAAACCTACCTCCTCAAGCATCAACTTCCATGCTGAGCTTTTTGATTCTGGCTCAAAACTACAGATAGCATCATATTCATGTGTATCGCCATCAGTATCAATTGGATTAATACTATAATCTGGCTCTATAGCATAATTAACTTTATTATCTAAGAAAGTAACGCTTTCTTGCTCTGTATCAGACACACTTAGCAATTCAGCGCACACTACACATCTATTACTTACTAATAACAACCCTACTAATACACGGTACTTTTTCTTAATCATAAAAAAATCCTCATATCTTTATTGCTAAAATCATATAACTACACTAATTACTATACATAAGAACAATTACTATAACATTCTATAAAAATGGTGAATAAACACCACAGGGGCTCCATGCCATGAATACCATGAATATCAAAAAACCTGTCACCCTTGTTATTCTTGATGGCTTTGGCTATGCAAAACAAAAAGAATACAATGCTATTGCGCAAGCACACATGCCCCATTTTAATACATGGTTTTCACACTACCCCCATACCCTTCTAAAAGCTTCAGGTGCCGCTGCTGGCCTACTTAAAGAACAGGCCGGCAATTCAGAAGTTGGACATATAACTATAGGATGTGGGCGTATTATACCTCAGCCAATAAAAATAATACATGACTCAATTGATAATAAATCATTCTTTACACTGCCCATTCTGCAGAAACAGTTTAAAAAATTAAAAAAAAATAATGGTACCCTTCACATTATGGGTTTACTTTCAGATGGGGGCGTGCATAGCCATGAAAAACATCTTTACGCATTTATAGAAACAGCAATACAAAACAATATACATGACATAGTGATCCATGCTTTTTTAGATGGACGCGATACACCAGCTCAATCCGCTTATACCTACTTAGAACGATTAGAAAAAAAATTAAAAGAATATGGATATGGCACTATCGGATCTTTACATGGACGATTTTATGCAATGGACCGCGACCGCAATGGGGAGCGAACACAAAAAACATATGACATACTCACTTGCCCAATTACAGATCAAAACATACCTACTACTCAAAGCATGACCGATTGGCGTTCTGTTTTACAAAAAAACTATGAAAACAATATAACAGATGAATACATAGAACCAACACTCTTAAACCAAGAGTGCAGAATAAAACCCAATGACGGTATTATTTTTTATAATTTTCGACCAGATAGAGCACACCAATTGGCCTCTGTGTTTATTGATTCAACACACATGCACACAGATGCATATATTCACAAAAAACAACTACCACTCTCTTTTTTTATCACGCCAGTTCCCTATACACAAGAAGTAAAAACAACGATACTTTTTGATATACCGGTTATTAATAATACGTTAAAAGAAGTACTCTGCCGCGCCGGCAAAACTATTTTTTCAATTGCTGAATCAGAAAAATATGCCCATGTAACCTATTTTTTTGCGGGCTATAGAGAGCAACCATTCGCCACTGAAACCAGACACCTCATCCCTTCTTTACACACGCAAAACTATGCACAGCATCCAAAAATGTCTGCCTTAAAAATTACACGCGCCGTTGTTCAGTCACTCACCCATAATCCTCATGATTTTTATCTCATAAATTATGCAAATGCTGATATGGTTGGCCACTCAGGCAATTTTAATGCCACCATAAAAGCGGTTGAGTGTCTAGATAAACAACTGCATATTCTGTATGACCATATAGTCAAAAAAATGGGGGGCACGCTCTGCATAACAGCTGATCACGGCAAGGCAGAAAACATGTTTGATCCAGTCACCAAACAACCTATAATGGCACATACAACTAATGATGTACCATTTATTGTTATACAGCAACAACCTATACATATGCCACTTTCTTTAACCAAGCTATCCGACATTGCTCCCTTTATTTTAACACTTATGAAGCTGGGAGTACCTGCTGAGATGGAACCTGAGAAGTGATTTTTAATGGATCGTATTCAAAATAAATAAAACCTTCTGGTTCACGAGAAAATTCATAAAAACCAACCCGCTTATATAATGTTTGAGCAGGAATATTAGTTATTCTGGTCACTAACCGAATCTTTTTAGCTCCCAGGTGAGTCAACTGCTGTAACCCATAACGCAAAAGCAACTCTCCATACTTTTGACGCCTAAATCTATTATCAACAGCTAAAAACAACAAAAAGCCCAAATCTTGCGATTTCATATAGTAAGCAACGAAACCGATTAAATCATTCCCCTGCCTGAGAACATTAATGTTCAGTTTACCCAGATAACGACGATTGTTATTGGGAGCCAGATATTTCAAAGTAAATGCGGGATCATAATCATCACTTGACACTAACCAATTCCAGTTTTGTTTGAAAATTTCTAAAATAGGCTGCGTATCACGCTTCTGATTAAATGTATATATAAATGGATGAGTGGTAACCCAATAATAATAAAAAGCTCCACCTAGCAACAAAATAACCCCACCAACAAAACCAAATTTTTTCATAAAGCTCTGATTATTATGCCTATTCATACTATCTCCTTATAAACCGCTATAACGTATCTTGTATAATAATAACCCTTTTGCGGGGGCGTTTGGCAAGAAATGATTTGAATTCTTTTCTTCCAACACAATCTTTATGTCTGCGACAGAGATCTTATCTTTTTTTTGTGCACTCAGCAATGCCGCCCCAATAAGCCTGCGCACCATATGTCGCAAAAAACGATTACCAGTAATGCTGACCTGATACATCCCTAATCGCCTAAAATAGTGCACATTAATAGTTTCTATAGTGCATAGTGGATTATCCCCAATGGGCAGACCCGTTGAAAAAGAGGTAAAGTCATGCGTACCAACAAACAGCTGCAACACTTCATTAAAGCGCTCTTTATCAAAATCGCCTTGACAATAAAGACCATATCGATCCAAAAAAGGTAATGGTCGCGTAAGAAAAAAATGATAATAATAGGTTTTATTGTGAATACCATGAAAAGGATGAAAATGCTCTAAAGCAGGTTCTAGAGACCGTATTACTAAACTACCTGGTAATCGCGCACTCCATGCTTTATGCATAGCTTTAACATCGATAGGAATGGAAGTATGAAAACGGGCCACTTGACCCAAAGCATGAACACCTGCATCTGTGCGTGAAGCACCAACTAAAGCTATTTTTTGCTTGAATATATCATAAAAGGTATCTTGCATTATTTGCGTAACAGAAGGCAAACCTGGCTGTTGAGCCCATCCATAAAGACCGGTGCCATCATAGGCAATAATAATTTTATAACGATTCATACTAAATAAAGAGACCCACTTCATGTAAAGTGGGTCTCTTTGCTTTTATTAGTAATATTTTGCTGTGTATGGGATTAAAGCCATGGTACGTGAAAAGCGTATAGTTTTGGCCAAGCGCCTTTGATGTTTTGCGCAACAACCAGAAACACGTGAAGCTAATATTTTACCACGTTCAGTAATAAAGCTTTTTAAAAATAAAGCATTTTTATAATCTAAGCTTTGCTCTTGTTCAACACTACCACAAAAACGACACATTTTCGCTTGATTGGTACCCAAACGACGCATACGTTTTTTTATTAATCGAGCACTAATTTTTAATTTAATTTTTTTTGTCATGACAGACCCTTTGCATGTTATCTTTTTAGAAACTGGCTAATGCGATTTATTCTACAGACTCAGCCAATTTATCATAATCTAATTCTTGATCTACTTCGCTATCTCTGCTTCTTGACCGGTGAGGAGAAGAAAGCAACCCTTCCATTCTATTTTCTTTCAAAAAAGCCCCTACATCATGACTTGCTGGCACTTCTTCAAGAGATTTTGGACGTTGATAAGCAAGTGATTGATTAGGATCAAGAGCACAAATAACATGACGCATAACCGATTCATGCAATTTGACTCTGAAAAGCGTTTTCATGCTTTCTATAACTTCTGTACCTGCTGGTACTTCAAATCGCGTTAAAAAGTAAACGCCATATTCATTTTTTTTAACGGGGTATGCAAGTTTAAATTTGCCCCATCGTTCAAATGAAACAGTGGTACCTTTAGCTGCTTGAGCCAAGCGATTAATTTCTGTCTCAATAAAAGTTGACTCATCTTTGGTGATCTCTGGACTAGCCAAAATCAATGCTTCGTAACGATGCATCATAAAAAAAAACTCCTCGGTCTAACTGGAAGTGTAAAAACACTATAAAGTATATTTTAGATTAAAGACAATCCCTAACCTTCATCTTTATTTAGCAGTATGATATAACATAACCATACAAAAATAATGTATCAGAATCACTGGAAAAAGCCAGCATTTCCGATACATTATTTGTATTTATATAAAAGAATAACGTTATAAAACTAATTTTTGTTGGCGTTGAATCACGCGGCCAATAATTCTAAAATGGTCTTTACCGCGAACCAAAGCGATTGGTGGCTGTTTATGATTTACCGATTCTAATACGATAAAGTCTTCTGTATAGGTAACCTGCATAATAGCCTTAACGGGGGTATCATTACCATATTCTACCGCTGCAATATCACCAGATCTTGTCCATACTTCTGGGGAAACAATAAGGCAATCACCCTTAACAAAATGTGGGGCCATAGCATTGTTTTCTATACATAACGAAAAAATAGCAGTATCAACTGAATTTAAAACCGGAACAAACACATCTTTGTACCCTGTAGTAACCTGCATTAATTGGTTATTATACGGAGATGGGTTTGAAGGTATTTCTCCTACTACCGGCACAATTTGCACTTTTAATTCAACGTCAGACTGCTCAGACATGCTTACATTAGATTCAATGTTATCAGTACGTTGACGGCGTTCAGCAAAAAGATCTATAGGGCTAATTTCAAAGGCATTTGCCAATTTTCTTAATGAATCTTCATTCCAACGACGCGTACCATTCTTAATATGCGTTAAATAACTTTCAGACATACCGGTTTTTTCCGCTAACACTTTAGTGGTCCAACCTTTTTCGCGCAAAAGCTCTTTTACTCTCAATTGGGTTGATGTTGACATGGTTTATTCCTTATAAATAGGTTACATTATATTAGTACAATTAGCACACTGCCTTATTTCTAATAGTACACGAAAAAATAAAGGTGTCAAACAGAAAAGATTGCATATAGATCTAAAAGATCTTAAATTAGGATTAAAAAAAACCAATTCGACAATAATAGCCTGCAGACAAGGCTCAACTGGAGTTTACCTATGACAACAAATACTGCATTCGCTGAAATTATTGAAAGTACTCTTCATGGATGGCTTGCTCAAAGCTGGCAATGGGACCATTTTCCCCCTTATGGGTCTTTAATAAGCATAACTCAAAGCAAAAGAACCCTTATTGGGCTTGTTCACCAGGTAAAAACAGGATCAATGGACCCGGTACGCCACCCCTTTGCTTATCAGAAAACAGAGCAAGAACTCATGCGAGAGCAGCCTCAAATATTTGAATTTTTAAAAACCTCCTTCTCTTGCATTTTTCTAGGCTATCAAGAAAATGACTCCCTGTTTTACAGTTTGGCCCCTGAGCCTGTCAAAATCCATTCCTTTGTGCAACAGGCTTCCCTGGACATAAGTAGACGTTTCTTTCATAATCCCGACTATTTACATCTGCTTTTTGGATTTGCTCATCACGTAGACAATCTAGATGAACTCTTGCTGGCCCTACTCAAAAACACTGCTCAAATGTCGATTTTAACCCATACTCAGCTCGAGCAATTCATGAACACCTATGCCCTCTTAACGGGTAATGATTATCGACGAATCAAGCTGTTTTTGCACAGGGCCCAACACATCAGTGCAACTATCAACCCCAAACCCTAAAACCTATGCCCTTTTATTCTATCAACAATACTGCTCGCGCAGGAGCCGCGTCAGCACCAATTACATTCAAAGGCAAACACATAAAGGGATATTCTCCTGGCTCAACATGCGCCAAACGCAATCCTTCAATAATAGCAATGCCTGCCTCAAGCAATATAGTATGGGTTGCATGTGAAGGGTCGCCCCGCTCTATGCCCAAATAATCAATACCAACTGCCTTGACCCCTTTTTCTACTAAATACCGGGCTCCTGATTCATGTAAATACACAAAATGAGGGTTAAAAGGATCTGTAGCAGCAATAAGACTGTTGGTTGTTTTAAACAGTACAATATCTTCATCGGCAATTTCACCATCATGCTCTTCTAGGCGCTCATCAGTAATGGCATCAGTTACATCCATCAAATCAAGCACCACGCATGAACCGGCAAAGCGCTCTAATTCAACGTGATCAATTGTTTTGCCATCCCGTAAAAAATGGGCTGGCGCATCAACATGTGTGCCCGTATGTGATGTCAATTCAATCATTGATTCTCGCACACCATCTTTTTCAAACTCTTTAAGTGGTTCTATTTTAACAATATAGCGATCTTTGTAACTAGTTATCGCTGCACTGATCGGCCAACTTATATCTAATAATTTCATACCTACTCCTTACTTGTATTATCTTTATTAATTGTATTAAATGCATGCCCACCGAACTTGTTTCGCAATAATGCAACTACCTTGGTTGCATAAGTGCCCCCCGTCTCACGTGAGCGTGCTCGTATGCGCAAAGATTCATTAATCATCGTAACGGGAATAGCATGCTTGGTAGCTTCTTGTACTGTCCATAGCCCCATACCGCTTTCAGCGATTTCACCCGATACATTATCCAAGACATAATCGTGCTTAAAAATATCATGAGTCAGCTCTAAAATAAATGATCTGACAATAGAGCTTACGTTCCACAAACGCGAAAGCTCTTGCAGATCAATGTCCGCATCTTTAAAAGAACCCTCTCTGATTATATGAAAACCTTCTGCGTAGGCTTGCAAGAGCGCATATTCTATGCCATTGTGGACCATTTTAACATAATGACCTACCCCTGATGGCCCCACCAAAGAAAAACCCTCTGGAGCTGCAATTGCTTCCAATAAAGGGCATACCTGCTCATAAGCATCCTTATTGCCACCTACCATTAAACAAAAACCGGTATCCCGCCCACGCACACCACCTGAGGTGCCACAGTCTAAAAAGGAAATTCCCTTTTGCGCTGCTATCTGAGCACGATTCATTGAATCTTGATACTGGCTATTGCCTCCATCAATAATAATGGCTCCTGCAGACATATGGTGCAGGAGCTCATTAAACGCCATCTCTGTAATCTTACCTTCAGGAACCATTAACCACACAATCTGCGTACGCGCAACCATATGTGCAAGATTATCGACAACCTCTGCCCCAAAATCAGCCACTACCTTCCGCGCATTGCTGTCTGGATCAAATCCCACTACCTCGTGGCCAGCTTGCACTAATCGAAACGCAACAGCGCTTCCCATTCGCCCTAATCCAATAATTCCCATTTTCATGATCGCCACTCCATCCCATGTTGTTTTTCAAAATTTTTTATCTCTTGTGGCCCCTGACAACCCTGTTTATATATATACATAGGCAGCTTACGAGCATACAACTCATCAATAACCCGCCATGCATATTCAATTTCATCAAAGCGAACGGCCGTTGCCTGTTCTGCCCGCATTACTTCTTCAAGCAATATTTCATACGCTTCTTCTGGTGCACGTTCGCCAAAAATACAACTATGGCAAAACTCCATAGCTGCCGGTAAAAGTTCATCTGTCCGCCCTGGTTTTTTTATATTCAAACTTAATGAAAAAGTTGCATCAGGCACTATTTTCATAGTCAGCCAATTTGATTCTAGGGGGCATCCGCGCAACAATAAGCAATTGATTTGTTTAAATTTAATATGAATAACCGTCTCTTTTTTATCAAGCCTTTTGCCTGTTTTTATATAAAAAGGCACTCCTTGCCAGCGTGGCGTATCTACGCCTAAACACAGCATGGCAAATGTTTCAGTTGTTGAGTTTACATTCACCCCTTCATGGTGTGCGTAACCCTCATATTGCCCCAAAAAACCGTCTATAATGCGCACCTTTTCTATTACTTGTGCACGATTAGCACGTATAAAATCACCAGCTAACTTATACGGTTGCTCCATACCAATTAAAGCGAGCAGTTCCAATATATGATTCTGCACCACATCACGTAACGCCCCATATGCATCATAGTAGGCGCCCCGTCCCTCGATACCAATCTGCTCACTTAACACAATTTGCACCTGGTCAATATAGGTATTATTCCATAATGGTTCAAAAAAACAGTTAGCAAAACGCATTAAGGTGATATTACTCACCAGCTCTTTAGTCAAATAATGATCTATGCGATATACCTGATGCTCATCAAACACCCGCGCAATTGATTCATTAATATGATGTGCAGAAGGCAAATCATGACCAAATGGTTTTTCATACACTATACGCTGCCAAGGCTTTGCATTTGAACCAATACGGTGCGCTAGCCCAGCACGAGCACTATATTCAGTAATAGCACAAAAAAAAGAGGCTGCACTGGCTAAATACAAAATACGATTACCAGAAAGGCAATACTGCTTTTCTAACTCCTGCAGCCGCACGTTTAATGCACTATAATCATCAAAAACATTAAAATTAAGCTGCTGATAATAAAACCGTTCTTTTAGTTGCTGCCATATCTGACCATCTTTATCGGTTATAAAATCATGAGCACTTTCCATAATATCATGAGCGGTGGTATCACCAATAGCCGCACCAAGCACTACAAAATTGGTTAACTTTTGAGCCACCATCAGCCGATAGAGTGCTGGAATTAGTTTACGCTTGGCCAAATCACCCGTAGCGCCAAAAATAACAATCGCACAAGTATTCATACCGTATCTCCCGCCACCTTATTATAAGTCGTTTAACAATGTACGTGTTTCTTGCTTATACAATTCAACATGCGGCTGATCAAATGGATTTACCTCAAGTAAAAATCCTAAATAAATCATTTCAAGCATATGCAATTGCATCAACATCCCTATATAATAAGAGTTTTTTTCAGGAATTGTTAGTCCAACAAAAGGACGCTTATTGGCCGAGTAAGCCAATTGCACTCCCTGTAAAATAGCTTCCATAATAGCAACAACTGATGTTCCCGGCAAAGCTGGCATCAGCTTACCAAAATCATTACCTTCTGGCACAATAAGACGTGAAGCATTCTTTTCAACGGCAACAAAGGTGGTAAATCTACTATACGGCCCCCCAAGATACAACTGACCAACTGAATGCAAATCTGCTGTACCCATAGATACTGTTGGCGTTATGCCCACATACTGCTTTTCGCCTTCAACAATCCGCTCTTTGCCTATACTTTCACCCATTAATTGCCGATACCATTGCCCCACACCGGCTAAATCAACAGAAAAAATAAACATATCATGAATAGCTATCCCATGGCGATAATGCTCAGCTAATAATAAAGCACGCACAGCTGCCGGGTTAGTAACTATATCGGTGCCTATACAGGTATCACGCATAACACGCGCACCTTCACATAATAAATCAATATCAACACCCAATAATGCCAATGGGAATAAACCAACAGCTGAAAATACAGAATACCTTCCACCAACCAATGCCGGAATTGGCAACCGGGTTATCTGATGTGCCCCTGCATAATCCCATAGCTTTGAACCCTCATCAGTGGTTATCACCACATACTGCTGATAGGTTTCAGGATATGCTTTACCAATAAGATGCATAAATAACTGCGCGTTTACCAACGTCTCAGTAGTGCTACCTGATTTGCTAATTATGTTTATTATAACGGCATTGCCCGCTTCAAGCTCTTGTTCAACTAATAATATGATATCTTGCAGATAATCAGTATCAACGGTATCGGCGATATACAGTTTAATATCAGGCTGCTGCTGATTGTAAAAAGTGCCATACAGTGCTTGATGCACAGCGATTGTGCCCAAGCTTGAGCCACCTATACCCACCACCACCAGTACTGTTGGGCGGAGCGCTTTTTTTTCTTGAACCACTTTCTTGATTAAAGCATGAGCATGTGTATCACTTGGTGTATTTACCGAAGCATATACTGACTCATACCCCCCCTGCACTATCGCCTGCTTAACCCGTTCAATTTCTGACACTAATCGCATGCCTGATTTGCGTACTCTGTCGTTATCGATTAAGCATGTTTTTTCATAAGTACATCTAATTGATTTCACCCGTTCTCCCCTTCTACTATAAAGCATATCTCTGCTGATAACTGTAATAAAATGAGCAAAATAAGCAAACCCAATCTCAATAGACACCTATCTTTTCTATTAGATAATAATATACTAACAGTACCTATCTAGCGATTGTTATTTTATAGCAAAAAATATACTCTATAAAAGTACATACGTAGTTATTAATAAATCAAAAACGCCTTTATTACCATAAATCACAAGAGGTTATCATGAGAAAATCAGTCAAATCACCCATAACATTTTTAACGGCGCTCTGTATGCTCAGCGCAGCCAGCAGTTCCTATGCTATGGACGACCAAGCAGCACAACAAGCAGCTCAAAATCAAGCCGCTCAAGCTCAACAAGCTCTAGAATTCATTCGAGCTCTGGCTCAGCTTAGAGCTGCACAACAACAACAAGCTGCACAAGCTGCGGCTGCACAGCCTGGTGCTGGCCTTGGTGCTGGCGGCAATATGGGTGAAGGCTTAGGACGTGGCATTGCCATGGGATTCGCCGATCCCGCTGTTTTACAAGCAATAGCTGCTAATTTTAGAGATGGTGGACAGGGTGGACAAGCGATACAAGAGATTGCAGGAGCTTTATTTAGAGAAGGTGGACGTGCCATGCAAGAAGGCCTCGCTCAAGGAGCTGATCTTGATCAGGGAGCCGAAGCCGGTGCTAATTTTTTTGGTAGAAACATGGGAAGATTCGGACAAGAGATACGAGCAAATTTTGCCCAAGGCGGTGAGATGCGCGCCGGTGTAGATGAAATCCAACAAATGGCAATTCATAACAGTGCGCAGTTTGCCGATTTGTTTTGGCATAATAGTAAAAAATTAGCCCTACTCTCAACAGCTGGATATCTTGCCTATTTCACGTATCTATATGGTGGAAAAGTTTTCTGGGATTATATTGATCGTAAACTCAAACGGCCAACCCTTCTAATTGACTCATCAAAAAAAGGCTTCTTTGCAAGCCTACTTAGCAAGCCTACTGAAATAACAAAAATGGTATTTTCTCCTGCACAAGAAGAACAGCTTGGACTCATTACCCGTGCAACAAACAATATCACCACGCATATCAAAGAAGGCAAAAAGAATGCTACCTACCGTAACGTACTACTCTATGGCCCTCCTGGTACCGGTAAAACGATGTTTGCTCAAAAATTAGCACGCGAATCAGGTATGGACTTTGCATTAATCACTGGTGCTTCATTATCACAATTTAAAGATGGTACCGCTATTACTGAAATTGATAAGTTATTTACATGGGCAAATAAAGAAAGCTCAAAAGGCGTTGTTATCTTTATTGATGAAGTAGATTCTTTGTTGGTAAAAAGGGAAGATCTCAAAAGCGACAGTGAAGACTATAAAATCGTAAACCATATTTTAAATAAAACGGGTGAACGTAGTAGCAAGTTTATGCTTATTATGACAACCAACCATAAAGACAACTTAGACTCAGCTATCTATGACCGTATTGATGATTATGTTGAAATGGCATTGCCAGATGCAAATATGCGTAAAGATGTTCTTGCTTTATACATAAGCAAAATATTCTTAAACCAAAAAGACAATGGCATTGCATTTGTAAATCATGCAAAAAAAGTCTTTACCGAACAGTTGATCAATGATCTTGCGCAAAAAACGGATGGCTACTCAAACCGTAGCTTGCATGGATTCGTGAATATGCTCTTTAGTAACGTACTTTCAACAAAAGATCGCATTATTACGCAAGAAATAATCAACAAAGCGTTAAGTCAAATGCAACAAAAAATGCACTTGATGGCACAAAGCAGAAAAGGTAAGCCTGATAATGGCGCACAAGCAAGTTCAACTAAACGTACTGCTGCCATAGCTTAACTGAGTTATATTTTTTAGATCTTAAAAAGAGAGAAGGCCATGACACAGTATGGCCTTCTTTCTTTTTAACTATTTCTTTCAATAATCAAAAATATTTCCCATAAACCTACTAAAAACGTCTAGCAAACAGCTCTTAGTTAGGTGATAAAGCGATCAATTCTACACATATAAACAATCTCATTGTTTAAAGTTTTTTAAGCGCTTGATATCGATTACAGCGTAACTATTTTCTAGAAATTATGACACCCTCCTACGTCGTCCTCGTGAAAACGAGGATCCATCTTAAGATTACATAAATGCTTATTTTAAAAGGCTTATTTGAAAAAAAAAGATCATTAATCCTGGATCCCCGTTTTCACGAGGATGACGTGCGAGAGAGCATCTTTTGCTAATTGCGAGGATGGCGCGGGAGAGAGTATAATATTTTGCTAATTCAAAGGTAGATGGTTCGAGGCTCGCTACACTCGCACCTTCTAACGAACAGCTCTTGATTAGTCAATAAAGTGACCAGCTTTAAAAATATAAAATCTACTTTTACACGAAACTTTTAAGTGCTAAATATTGATTGCAAAGTAACTATTAGATAGAAATGATGACACCCTCCTACGTCATTCTCGCGAAGGCGGGCTCAACCGCCATAGCGGCATCCATCTTGTTCAATACATTAAAATCAAATATGCTTTAGGGTTTTTAATTTCTGCAGACAGAGCTTTCTTCAAATAATTTAAAATCAGGATGGATTCCCGCCTTCGCGAGAATGACGTGGGAGAAAGCCTATTTTGCTAACTGCAAGGATGACGTGAGAGGCAAGTGTATTTTGCTAATTGCGCGAATGACGGATGAAAAGGCACT
Source organism: Candidatus Babelota bacterium (assembly GCA_026388985.1). GTDB lineage: Bacteria > Babelota > Babeliae > Babelales > Vermiphilaceae > JAPLIS01. The sequence continues at coordinate 38,825 of JAPLIS010000007.1, forward strand.
CATTGTTTTACGTGGACATGCGCTCTAAAAAAAATCACACACGACACTTTGGTCTCGCCTTCGATTGGATTAAAAATACACACGCGAACGTATACATAAAAAAATATAAAATAGGTTCATACTCAGCTTTCGAGATGGGTTGAGCCGCCAGGCGAGTACCCATCGTTGGAAGCGACCCAGCGGTTCAGCTGCAAGTTGATGCCCTTGTATCAAAGGTATTGGGCAAGCAATACCTTTGCGCACCCCGCGAAGGGGCTCAAAATAAACAAAAAATAAATAACTACGCACGGAGATTAGCAGCTTTGCACTTATAATAACCAACTTTTTAAAGGTAGATGGTGCCACTTACGCTTACCGCGCAAGCGGTTGAACGAGGCTCGCTACACTCGCACCTCACCACGAACGGGATTAATAGTAATTTTTTCAATAAAAAGCGCTTTTCTAAATGAAAAATAACATGAAAAAGATGGATCCCCGTTTTCACGAGGATGACGGATGGGAAGGCGCTAATTATGTTATGTGGACATGTATTTTTAAAAAATTAAACTCACGATATTCTAATTAAACCCGCGATACCCTGATTAAATCAACGCTTCTCTAATAGCCAACTGTTTGCTTTAAATTTTACTAAAAAATATCGTTTATGATGTTGAGCTTGCCGTTAGCACATAGACTCAAGCTTCATGTAATGTGCCGCCCCATATAAACTAATATTATAATCAGTGATCACATAAATCGGGATATCTGCGAGAACCTCTTCGTGCTTACCACAATTCACAAACTCATCCATAAAAACATCTAATTCAAATAAGGGCAGATTCTTTGCCGCAATCCCCCCTGCGATATAAATACCGCCTAAAGCAAGAGATTCTAAAGCAAAATTTTTAGCACATCGAGCATATATTTTGGTGTAAAGCTCAAACGTCCTCCATGCATGATCATCTTGCATACGACTGTTAAATATTTCATCTGGGTGTGGCCCCTTTTCTGAAAAACTAACTGATTTTGGTATGCCATGATTACGGCTGCAAAAAAATCGATAGATACGTTCAATACCATTACCTGAAAGTAAACCTTCCCATGAAACAGAACAAGAAAATGATTCAGTTTTTTGGATGTGTTCAACTAAGTCCAATTCGAGCTGATTCTGAACTGCAAAATCAGCATGACCTCCTTCTGATGCTACTGGTATATAGCGACCCGCATACTTATTCCAATCCATAATGCACTTACCAAGTCCGGTACCCGCCCCTAAAATACCCTTATTTGCGCGCGGTCGCGCTATACCCTTATTGACTAATACTAAGTCATGGGGTTTAATGAGCTCTAATCCATACCCGATTACGGCAAAATCATTCACCACAAATGAACACTTAAGCCCTGTTTTTGCTAAAATGTCTTTAGAATCAATTACAATGTTGAGATTGGTGGGCTTACTATAATCCAATGTCTCTGAAACAATACCTGCTGCAGCAAAGCCTGATTTAACTACTGATATCTGATACTTACCCTTTACGTATGATACTATGTCTTTAATTAAAACTGAAAAATCAGTGATTAGCTGACTCTTAACATGCAATGAAAAAATCAACGTAAAAGTATCATCGGCCAAAAGGAAAAAACCAAAATTACTATTAGTTCCTCCTATGTCTCCAACCATAATGTACTCTGTATCACACACTATTTGATTAACATAAATAACTTCTCTGAGGGGGATCATACTCATCCTTTTTTTACTCATACAAACATATTTTTACCCATACAAACAACTATACCCTTTATCTTATAAAGTACGTTTTTTATGTTAATCCCCTTCTTCACAAAAAAAAAAATGTGCGCTAAGACTATATAAAATAAACCTAAAAACATATCTCTATAAAATATATAGTATCTTAAAAAGGGAAATCGCATGGAAACACACACAGCTATAACAAGCTTTAATCTATATCGGATGCTTTTTGGCTCCAGTCTTTCTTTTATTGTGTTAGCTGAAATTGCCCTACGTACCGGAATTATGTATCTTTACACACTCTTTAATATACGGTTATTCAAAACCCGCAACGTTGCTCAACTAACTCTTTCTGATCTTATTATCGTGATTGCACTGGGTACCGCAGTAGGTGATCCTATGATGTATATCCATGTTCCTCTAATCGAGGCAATGATAAGTATCACCACCATAGTAATGCTTACTAAGGCTATTTCCGTTTTAGTTGAAAATTACAACTTCATTGAAAAAATGGTTGAAGGCGAAGAAATAACTATTATTAAAAATGGGGAAATATTGAAGCAAAACATGCATAAAGCAAACTTGCCTCAAGATGAACTTTTTGCGCGCCTGCGATTAAATGGGATACAAAATACAGGAGAAATAACCTATGCTTTTCTTGAAACATCAGGATTGCTCAGTATTATAAAAGCAAAAATACCCACGCAAGGAGTTTCTACATTAAACCACTTAGATAAAATCTAAAAAATAACACATAAAAAAGGTTAAAGACAAAAAATTACCCTCACCTATTGACAAGAATTAACAACCATTTAGAGTAAAAAATAACAGTAGCTTTTTTTATAAAAAAGGAAATCTCATGAAAAATACCTATACGGCCACCCTCGCTCTCATCACGATACTTAACCTCAGTTCATGCAGCGCGCGTCAAACCACACCTTCCGCAGTAACTACCACACGCCAACAAACAACAGAAAAAGAAATACATGCTCCTTATGGAACTGAAGTTGATTTTTCGGATTTAGTGAAAAAACACGGATCTGAAGATGGTGCAATTGCTGAAATTTTAAGAGCCGATATGGTTGTACTTGATTTTTTTGCTACCTGGTGCCCACCTTGTAAAAACTTAGCACCTAATTTTGCATCAGCTGCTCAAACCGTACCTACTGTTTTATTTGTAAAAATAGATGCTGAAAAGTTTGCAAATATACGTTCAAGATATGCTGTACGCAGCTACCCTACACTCGTTTTTTTACATAAAGGCGCAAAAATAAGCGCTGTGAGTGGATTTAGAAGTCAAAAAGTTCTAGTAGATGAAACAAAAGCAGCATTCAAACTATAAATGCACTACTAACAAACAAAAAATACAAAAGAGCATGCCTAAAAACATGCTCTTTTCTTTGCTCTATAATTAAATATGCTAAAGCTGATTTAAAATAAGCCCCGTTAGACTTGTTAAAAAACTAAAACCAGCAACACATACTGCTGCTATTGCTATTTTATCCGTCCCTGATGCAGCCTTTTGCATTATTTTAAAGTGATCTTCCAATATAGTATTTTGTTTCTTTTGTTCGGCAAGGGCAGAGCTTAATATTCGCGCAAGAAGTTCTTGTTCTGACAAGATACGTATTTGGCCGCTATTCACATCTTCATTGAACCTTGCCCTTGTTTTCTTTTCTGGCTGCACAAAACATTGCCATGCCGCCATCTGCAAATAAATTTCTTGCTTTGTATCTTTATCTAATCCATGCAAAATAAACCTCTCTCTGGTAGAAGATCCATGGCCCCTATCAAGAGTAATATCTTGCAGACCTACATCACTGTGGGATTCAACCCTACGTATCTTATCGTGAGCATTTGCTCTACTACTCTCAGACTCCATAGCATATGCCTCTTTAATCATGAAAAAAGCTACTAACAGTAGACATAGAGTATAATATTTCATTATGTATCCTTTTATCTATTAGCTATTTAACTCTGCCCGACTACTTGACATTTACCCGCCCACCCAACAGCCGCTGCTGCAAGTACACCAACAATAAGATTAATATTTTTATGCATTTTTGTTTTTTTCTTAGAACTTTTTTCAGTTATTCTTAGATTTGCTTCTGCCTTTGCTACTGCCACTTGCGCTTCTTCTGCTTTTTTTCGTTCACTATCTGCCTTTTTTCTTTCATTTTTACTTAAAACTTTGAGTAACGCCCCCGTCAAGCGTGCCTCGAATCTATCAACAGCTTCAACGCTATTCTCGTCTTGTTGGTCCCCCAACCCATATTTTTGATGACTATGATGTTCTTTTTTCTGATGACGCCTATGATTATCAGCCTTTTCTTCTTCTCCACCACAATCTTCACTATACACATCAGCATCATGGCTTTTTGTATTCCTACTTGCTCCTCTATGTTTACTCGCCTGTTGATGCATAATCTTTGACTTATGGTTCACGCATGCAACTAAATCAGGATGCTCGTCTGCGTAAAGCATAGAAAAAGCCTCATGAAGATCGGCTGCGGGATGATCTTGTAATAAATCTGCATGGGCAGCCTCGCCAATTAACCGTTCCAATTTCATATGCCACATTAATTCACGCGGTTGTTTTTCTTGAACGTCCATAGCGGCACCTACTCTATTATCAACACCTAATTCGCCAATATCTATGCGCAATTCGTCTAACCCCTTCATAGCACATACTTCGGCTACTAAGAACACACAAACCATCAATAAAAAACAATAACTCATTTTCATACCCCCCCCTTTTTTATACAGTGTGGCAGTGCAGACTCACAGAAAAATAATACAATTATATGTTCAAAAAATGCAACAATTATACATAAAAATCACAATCCATCATGTTTATTTTTTATTTTCAACAATATAGGTGCTAAATTTTTGATATAAAAATGAAGTACCTGCCATAAGTAATCCAATACAAATAAATCCAATAATACGAAAAACAGAGTCTGACATATTCATAAGAATCAACGTCAATCTTAACAATGAGATACAAACAAACACAAAACCCATATAGCGAACAATGCTTTTATGCTTAATCAATCCTAAGGCTATAAGCATGACTGCATATAATCCAGCCACAATAGTAAGTAAAACGTTTGTTAATTCTGTTCGCCTTAAATAATGCACACCCTCGATAGCACTATCTGCACCTATAATAACATTTACCCGTACCCATAAATATATAGAAACTATTGCAATAACAGAAAGTATTGCTGCGATATGTTTCTCATAAGGAGCTAAATATCGTTTATATAGATATACAGACCTCAACACCCATAAAGTAATAAAAACCCATGATATACTTACTATATTTAATAGCCAAAAATAATCAGGGTGCACCAGACTGTAACTAAAAATATCAATCAAATTGTCACATAAAACAATCAATACATATAATGCAGAAATAATGCCACATCCATATCCAAAAATTCGCCACAACGGTCTATGCAACCTAAAACCCAACACAAGCAAAAAAAACGAATACCACATTAAACCTAAAATATGATAGGGATATATCCATACACAGGTATGCATCCAGTAGGGAATGGTCATAATTGCACACCCCTCAAGAGCACTCGATGCCCAGTCCTCATCTTCACATAACTCCCTTCTTTGCGAACGCACAATAAGCACACCCACAATAAAAAGTAAAAAAATAATCCCCGTAGAAGCATTGATAGAATTTAGCAATAAAGAGCTTGAAGCTAGTGTGCATTTTGCATGTGTCAAAATAAGATGCCAAGAAGAATATACCCAAAAAAAATATGAAAAATATCGAATTAATGGAATACAAGCATACGTGCCTGTTAAAAAAAGAAATAAAGCATACATGCCAAACGCAACACTATGCAGATTCCCAGTCCAATGCATAAACAAAACTCCGGCAAAAAAACTGACCGCACATGAAAATAATGATCCCAACAGATACGCATTATGCTTATTACGAACAAAAACGACCAACAGCGCTATCAAATACCCCATGCCAAAAAACGCACACAGATACTCTATAGCACTACTGTTGATGTTAGCCGCAATACGGATAAACAAATAAAAACCAGCAAAACTAGTAAGAATTGGCTCAAAAAAACGTCTTTGTGTATTGCGTACTAGAGAGTATAGAAGTGGAATACCAATAAAAGTAATCCCTAAGGCTACAAAAAACAGATTATGCTGATGCAAAGAAAGAGAATCCTGCAAAACAAAGCAATCATACATACCAACGGCAAAAAAACTAAACGCTGTAATAAAATACCACTGCGTTATATATGTTAACATTAAAAATCCAAGAGATAACACTATAATATAGCAGGCAAGAAAAATTGAATTCGTATGAGCAAAAGATACCAAAAGAGGTGCATAAAAACCTCCCACAAGACTAAATAGTGCTATAGTTTTTGAAGAATGGCGTATTGATAACAAAGCTGCCAATATGGTTACGCCTACAAGAGAGATCAATGCTATTGGCTGATTAATTAATCCATATAATTTATAAGCAACATAGAATGAAAAATAATACAAAACAATACCTGCTGCCGAACACCCCATTCCCCATTGAGAAAAACGCTTTCTAATATATTCTGAAAAAGTTACTAATCCCGTACTTACCATTAAGGCAATGGTTACTCGCACCAAAGGACTTAAAAAACCTTTTTCTATTGAATATTTAAGCAAAAAAGCCATGCCAATTAAAAATACGATCATACCAATAATCTGCAGACCATACTTGCCCATATTAAATTCAAATTTCTCCCAGTTCATTGATGTTGATTCAGGTTTAATTTCTTTTGTATTGGGATACTTATTAAGATTAGAAGCTGTTTCTGATACTGTTTGATAGTCCTTTTTTGGCTCTACCTCTTTTGAAACAATCAGCTTTCTTTCTATCTTTTCTATGCGGCTCTCTTGATCTATTAGCCTTTGCTTTAGTTCTTTTATAAGTTGCAATAGTTCTTCCCATTTACTATCCATTATGCCGCTCCTTAATGATAAAATCTGTGATTAACCTCATTATACACAATAAAAAACAGCAAAAGGCAATACTTTTTCAGATATACAACGAAATAAACTTGAAAACCGTTCCTGAAAAAAAACGCTATAGTTCTAGTTTTTATTTTTTTATAATACCCCTTCCTACACATAAACAAGAAGGGCGAGAGAAAAATTACTCTTTTCTCTCGCCCCGATTATACACATAATCAAAAATATATGTAATTACGATCTAAAAACCTATTCCCACTCAAGTGATCCGGCTGTTTGATACTCAGTAACTCGTGTTTCAAAAAAGTTTT
>JAPLIS010000010.1 GCA_026388985.1 Candidatus Babelota bacterium
GTATTGACCCTGATGCGCCATAATATCTGCATGCCCAGCAATAGCCAACCCTTGCCTGCCCTGTTGGGCCGATCCGGTAAAAAGATGAGCATGCGAGTGTTCTGTTTTTTCAAAAAAATAATTAAGCATTGAGAGATTAAGCGTTTTGCCAAAGCGACGTGGACGGGGAATAAGAGTTGCTTTAGCTTTGCTTTCTATAACATCTTTAATAAAAAGACTTTTATCAACAAAGTAATAATCGCCCAAAATTAATTCTTTAAAATCATCAATACCAATAGGCAATGCTTTTAACATACTACACCTTTACACATAGAGTTTATTTTGTTTTATATCTCATGCTTACCCCCTATAAAGAGCGGCCAATAAAACAAATTTACCTTTCTTTATAATCACTGGCAATGTATTAATGTTTGCAAAACAGCCACATTCTTCTTATAATTTAATAATCTTGTAAGTCAGTAACGACGCCAATAAAGGTACTATAATGAATACGCTTCTTTCTTCTGCAACTCTTGAAACAATTATTTCTTTATGCAAACGTCGCGGTTTTGTATATCAATCAGCTGATATTTATGGTGGCTTGAATGGCATATATGATTTTGGCCATCTGGGCGTTTTGATGAAAGAAAATATCAGGGCCGCCTGGAAAAAATCAATACAACAGATTGATGGGGATATCCTCTTTCTAGAAGGTGCATTGCTTGCGCCTGAATCAGTATGGGAAGCATCAGGACATGTCAAAAACTTCCATGACCCTATGGTTGATTGTATGCACTGCAAAAAACGCTATCGCGCTGATGATATAGACCTCAATAAAGCATGCCCGCATTGCGGCAACAGCGCTTGGACAGATATTCGTCAATTTAATATGATGTTTCAAACACATGCTGGTGCCACAGCTGATAGTGGTTCAGTTGCTTATTTAAGACCTGAAACTGCACAGGCTATCTTTGTTAACTTCAAAAATGTTACTTCAAGCAATCGGGTCAAGCTGCCTTTTGGTATTGCCCAAATCGGCAAAGCGTTTCGTAATGAAATTACGCCAAAACAGTTTTTATTTAGAATGCGTGAATTTGAGCAAATGGAAATAGAATGGTTTTGCACCGGCGAACAGTCTCAAGATTTTTTTGAAAAATGGATAGCTCTGCGTCGATCTTTTTATACCGCCATTGGTATCGCTGATAAAAACATACGCTTCCACCCTCATGGCCCCACAGAACTTGCGCATTACTCAAAACAGTGCACTGATGTAGAATACCAGTTTCCCTTTGGCTGGAAGGAGCTTGAAGGAATCGCCGACAGGGGCAACTTTGATTTAACGCAACATTCACAGCATTCAGGCAAAGATCTTGGCGTATTTGATGAGACAACAAAAACATCACCTATTCCTCACGTTATAGAATGTTCTGTTGGTGTTGACCGCTTATTTATTACCCTTCTGTTTGATGCCTACTCACAAGATGAACTTGGTAGCGAAATACGTACAGTACTCAAACTACATCCGCATATCGCACCGATTAAAGCTGCTTTTTTACCGCTTACCAAAAAAATTAGTGAGCCAATGGCACGCATATATTACGAAGTCAAAAAAACTCTAAATATCGCTGTTGAATTTGATGATTCAGGATCAATAGGTAAACGATATAGACGACATGATGAAATAGGCACACCCGCATGCTTTACCTATGATTTTGAAAGCGAACAAGATGGATGTGTTACCGTACGTGACCGTGATACGCTCACTCAAAAACGCATTCCCATTGATCAAATAATACCTTATTTACGTGACCTCTTAGCATAGGCACCTACGCACGAACATACCTATATTCTGTATAAAAAGAGACAAGTATAGAAAAAGTTAATTACTTTTTCTATACTTGTCTCTAACAAATATGATACTTTTACTTTATACTATGTTCATACCAATAAAGATACCAATGGCAAAAGCACTATTAACCTATTTTTCTCCTGGAAGAATGCTTCTTTTTTCTATTGTATGCACTATTGCATTCGGCACGGCTCTTCTTGCCCTTCCTCAAGCAAGCATTAAACCAATCTCACTGATTGATCTTATTTTTACTGCCACCTCAGCAACCTGTGTTACCGGGCTATTCACGATTCCCTTAGAACAGTTTACCGTTTTTGGCCACAGTATTATTTTACTTCTTATGCAAATAGGCGGCATAGGTATTATCACCATGAGTCTCTTTTTTATGTCTCTTTTTATGGACTTTGGTCTTTCAACTCAGCTTATGGCACGTCATGTACTTGAACTTGAATCATGGAAAAATATTAAAAAATTACTTGTGTTCAGTATCAGTATGACATTTGCCGTAGAATTAATTGGTGCCTTGTGCGTTATGATAACCATTGCACCAACTGTACCTTTTACATCTGCACTCTTTTTATCTCTTTTCCACTCAGTGTCTTCATTTTGCAATGCCGGTATCTCAATTTTTCAACATACCCCCCATGCTTTTTATGAGACCAATACATCTATTTTACTTATTACCATGACACTTATGTTTATCGGCGGCCTTGGCTTTATTACGTGGCATGAAATTATGCGCTACCTACAAACAATAAAAACAACCCCTCGGCGTCGCTTCTCTTTACATAGTAAAATTATTTTGTACGGAACAGGATTTTTATTCCTCTTTTCTGCTTTTTTATTATACCTTTTAGAAAGAAATAATCTTTTTGCTAATATGAGCGGCTCTCAAAAAGTGCTGCATGTCCTTTTTCATGCTGTCTCATTTAAAGGGAGTGGTTTTTTATTAAGCGCACCACATACATTACGTCTCGCCACCCTACTACTCATTATGATGATAAGTTTTATAGGTTCTGCACCGGGATCAACTGGCAGTGGGGTAAAAATAACCACCATAGCTATTTTTTTTGCTACCATACGATCAGTTTTATTAGGCAGAACTGCCGTTGAAATACGCGGACGTCAAATTGCACTTGATCAAGTCATTAAATCAATTGCCATTATCGCACTTTCTTCATGCTGGATTATGTTTACCTGCTTTTGCTTATCAATAACAGAACCTCAATGGAGCTTTTTCGATATCCTCAGTGAAACGTTTGCGGCATGCACTAACCTTGGTATATCTACCGGAGTAAGTGCCCACTTGTCATCTATTGGCAAACTCTTTATTATAGCAAGCATGCTTATTGGCCGGATAGGAGCAATCGGCTTTATTCTTGCGCTCAGATTAAAACTTACACACTCAAACCGTACGTTCTCATACCCAGAAGAACGAGTTATGTTAGGATAAAAAAATGAAATTTTGTGTCATTGGCTTAGGGCGTCTTGGCTACCATGTAGCAACACGATTAGCAGCAAATAATGCACAAGTACTCGCTATTGATAGTAATCCTATAATAGTTGCCTCTATTAAAGACCTGGTAACTCATGCAATTTGCTTACGCATTACCGATGAAGAATCATTACGCAGCGTTGGCATTCATGAATTTAACACAGTAATTGTCACTGTTGGTGAAAACATGGCACAATCAATCTTAATAAGCGTATTGCTGAAAAAAAAACTCCGCATTAAGCAGGTGGTTACTCGTGCCATTAATGAAATACACAAAGAAATCTTAAATCTTGTTGGATCAGACATGGTTGTTATTCCAGAAAAAGAAGCTGGTATTCATCTTGCTGACACGCTCACTTCACCATTTACTGATTTTATTCGACTTTCAACCGGTTTTGCCGTGAGCAAGCTTACTGCCCCTAAACCATTTGTTGGCAAAACAATTAAAAGTCTTTCGATATATAATACCTATCACATTCACTGCTTTGGCATTGAAACAGAAGACAAACTGATTACGATAGTAGACCCAACATATGTTATTAAAGCAACTGATAAACTTATTTTTGGTGGCGGGAATGCAGATCTAGAAAAACTTGCTCGATTATAATAGCACTGTTTCCCCCCTACGTGGTGATGTGCAAACGCAAGTGAGCCTCGTTCAATCACTTATGCCGTAAGCGTAAGTGCGCACCATAAGTGCAGATGGCTCCATCTACTTTTAATCTGCTCTAAATTCTTAAAACGCATACAACTAAAAGGGGGAGTGAGCGCAATTATCTCGCATCCACTCCCCCTTTTTTAATTTTACTTAGTGTTTATTTTGTTTATGTAACTATTTTTCTTGCGCAGCTTGCGATGGCTCATAATCGTTAACATCTTTCTTTTCTTCTTGTTCTTCTCGTTCTTCTTCTGCCCTTAAAAATAAGCGCTGAAGTCTTTGAAACTCTTGCGCCTGAGCCGCTGTTGGTTCAAAAGCTTGTTCATCATCACCTGACGCTCTACATTCAGGACATTGATTAAGATTTATCCGGCCAGGAAGCATCCATTGGGCTTGACCCAACTCATTGTCTCCAAGATAAATACCCCGATCTCTAGAATTATCAGGTGTTGCTTGTGCCCTCAATTGCAGCTGTTCACATATATCGCACACAAGATGCGGACAAGCCTGATGTGTGCGGCGAAGCTCAGCTTTTTGGCCAAAAAGATCAACAAAGCTTTCTATGCAGATACTGCAATTTCCTGCTTGCTCACGAGCTTGTGGATCTAAATTCAAGAGCCAAGGTACCATACGTTGATGCCCTGGACGTTGTTCTGCTGCTACAGCCAAAGCGAGCATAATAGGCAAATCTGTTATATGGTGCTGGGCACATCTTAATCGTTCTTCTGATGGTGGCATTTCTGCTCGTGCCTCTGCTATCGCGTTTAACATCTCAGGCGATGCTTTTCTTAAAGCGTTTAAGCCTTTTTTATTTACTAGGTGGGGATTGGCACCATGTAAAATTAATTTTTTTACTATTTCAATATGGCCTTGATCGCAGGCAAGACTTAAAGCTGTTTCACCTTCTAATGATCTATCCGGACCATCACCACACATAACAAATTGCTTATTCACATTTACACCAGCAGCAAGCAATAAGTCTACTATGTCAGTATGGCCATACCAAGCAGCTGCACATAAAGAATAATCATTATTGCATTCCGCATTATACTCAATTAATGTTTTTACTATTTCAGTATGACCATATTGAGCAGCTAATAATAATGGAGATTTATGTAATGGATTTATCGATACACTTTTAATCAGGCCATTAACATCTGCGCCAGCATCAAGCAATAATTTTACTAGTGCGAGATTGCCTTGTGCAACAGCCAGCACTAATGGATAATTCGCTTCAATCGTTTTCTTATTAAGATTAGGTTTACCTTTAAGCAACATCATAACGACGCTGATTGCATGTTCTTTATTAACATTTTCTATAGAAGTAAGTTTTATAGCCTCTAATAAAATCTCCACATTAACATCTACTTTGGTCTCAACCAATAGGCGAACTATTTCAATTGCATGCTTTTTATTAACATCTTCTTTAGCAGAAAGCATTATAGCCTCTAATAATATACTCTCATCTTTTGTATGCGCATTAAAATCTAACAATAAACGTACTATTTGACTATTTCCTTGCCTAACAGCGTAAAACAATGGGGTCTTCCCATTTTTTATCACCGGATTAACCTCTGCTTTATACTCAAGCAATAGATGCATAAGTTCACTATTACCCAAACAAGAAGCTACTACCAATGGGGTAAATCTGATGTCTTGCGAGGTAAGCCTATCACTAGAGAAAACATATTCATAATTAACATCTGCGCCATCAGATAAAGCTTGACGGACAGCGCCTATATTTTCATTTCCTAACGCTTCCAATAATCTTTGCTGTGCGCTTTTTATTTCATACAATGTTCTTCTGCTTGGCAGCGATGCCCAAAGACGTTGAAAGCAGTCTGAACTTTTGAATACCAATTCCCCCTCTTGCACTGATTGTCCCGTAGCTATTTGATCTTTATGCTCTTCTTTTTTTCTATCTGTATCATGCCCCAAATCCATTGCAAGTACACTCACCGGCCCCACAACTAGAGCCAAAGCCGTAGCGATAATAAGATATTGTATAGTTTTCATGCACTAATTAACCTCTCTTTATAAAAAATAAAAAAAGCCTGCATATTTACATGCAGGCTTTTTTTATTTAAATACTCAATCTAGATAGTTTCAATACGAATAACCGTAATTGGTTGACGGTGACCTTTTTTAACGCGTACTTTTTTACGACGTTTAAATTTGAACACAACCAATTTTGGTCCTTTCATCTGTTTAACAATAGATGCAGTCACTACTGTTTCAAGATATGGTTGACCAAATTCAAATACGCCTTCAGCTGTTTTTCTGAATAAAACTTCTTTGAATTCTAAAATATCACCCGGCTCGCCTTCGATTTTTTCGATTGCTACCGTTTTACCTTCAATACCTTGAACTTGCTTGCCGCCTGTTGCAAAAATAACATACCGTGGCGCTGCTTGTGCTACTTGAGTTTCTGGAAGACGTTTTTCTTGTTCCATTGCAATTAATCCTATTATGCTAAGATCCATGGCCACCCCCGCTTTTAATGCACTTTGCATTAAGCTCGATTGCTCTCTAAGGGGTTAAAGCCTCTATTTTCACTGTTTTTTATTATATCAATAAATTACTCAACGGTCCAGTAACAATCTACTCATTTCTCTTATCTTCCCCGGGCGATAGCTGCCGCATAGGCACAATCAAAAAAATAGTTCTGCCGCTATTCACTAACTAAAGCCTACTGCTCTTTTAAACTCCACAACAAATCAAATGCCTTTTTGGGAGATAGCTGATCAAAATCAATATCAGTCAAAAGTGTATGCTTATTAAGCGCAAGCTGCAATCGACTATTCTCACTTTTTAACTCTTTATTTTCTTGTACTAATTGCACCATAGCTTCAAGATTCATATCAGTACTAGATACTGCTCTATACCCATCTTTATTAACATACCCCCCTTGGCTACTATTCTGCGCAGTAAACGCTTCTAACAAAAACTGCGCGCGCGCCACCACTTCTGGGGGCAGACAAGCTAATTTTGCAACTTCAACGCCAAAACTGCCATCAGCAACGCCAAATGCTATTTTATACAAAAATACAATACCATCCTTGGTTTTTTTACTGACAACATACGCACTTTTAATCCCTGCACAGGTGTCTTGCAATAACGCTAACTCATGATAATGGGTAGCAAATAAACACCGCGCCCGCACCACATTAAATATATATTCTACCACCCCTTGCGCTATTGCCAATCCATCAAAAGTACTCGTTCCCCTGCCCACCTCATCTAAAATAACTAAACTTTTATGCGTAGCATCTTTACAAATCGCCGCCGTTTCTTCCATTTCCACTAAAAAGGTACTTTTCCCTTCAGCCACATTATCCCCTGCCCCAATACGGGTAAATACACGGTCAACTAACGCTAAATCTGCTCGCAAAGCCGGCACAAATGAACCACACTGGGCTAAAATGGTTATCAAAGCCACTTGCCGTAAATAGGTTGATTTACCCCCCATATTCGGACCAGTAATAATCAACAATGACTGTTGATCATCTAGCTGTGTATCATTAGGAATAAAAACCATATCACGTTCTACCACCGGATGACGCCCTGCAACGATGGTTATGGTACGATTTTCATTAAAGGATGGCCGCACATAGCTATGCGTATAGGCAACCTGAGCAAAGCCTAACAATGCATCAAGATGAGCCACTGCATGTGCAACTTTACGCAATCCTTGAATATATTGAGCACACTCTATTTTAACACGATCAAATACTGCTTTTTCAACCTGTTCAATTTCAGTGCGCGCACTGACAATTTCATATTGCAACTGCTGCAATGCTGGGGTTAAATACCGCTCTCTACCAACCAATGTTTGTTGCCGTATATAATAAGAAGGGATCGCATGTATATGCATTTTAGTGATTTCAATATAATATCCATGTACCTGATTATACCGAATTTTTAAAGAATTAATGCCAGTTGCTTGCTGTTCGGCTATTTCCATAGCCACTATTTTTTGATTACTGTTATGCACCAACTCTCGCAACCTATCAAGGTGACTATCAAAACCAGCTTTAATAATCCAATCTTTTGATGCATCGCTATTAAGCGCTGCATTCAATAAACTGCCAAGCTCAGAAAAATCTCCCATATGTTCATACATAATTGCAAAAAGTACCGAGTGCGTATGAGGATACAGTAGATCACGTATACCGGGCACTATATGCACCGCATTCATTAAAACCAAATAATCGGGTAACAATGCTCTACGCAATGCGATACGTCCAATCACCCGCTCGATATCACCAACTTGGCACAAGAGATCAACTAACTGCTGCATAAGAACAATTTCTTTTAAAAAAATTGCAATGGCATCATGACGCTGTGCTATTGGTTTACTTTTTACCAACGGGCGCAATAACCATTTTTTAATCATACGCGAACCCATCGCCGTTGTTGCTCCATCAATAATGGCATATAAGCTATTTTTGGTCGATCCGCTGATATCTTTTACCAACTCTAAATTACGCTGCGTTGCCTGATCTAACACTAAAAAATCATCTGCCTGATAGATATGTAACGACTTAAACTGATCCAAAGCGCTTGGCTGATTACGCTGCACATATGAATAGAAATAATAAAGGGCTAACCGTAACGATTCTTGTTTTTCAACAGTAGCAACAATAGCGTGATCAAACTGTGTCCGCATCCAGGCTGCCACACTCTGGTCTTGCTCTGCATTATCAACATACACATCTATAGGGGTAACACTATATGCCATACGTTTAAAAAATGGTTTGCATGCATCGGCACTTTTGGTATTTGGCAACAACACTTCATTGGGTAAAAAACGGCCCAGCTGCGCATCTAAAGCACGACTATCACCCGCTTTAATAACCGTAGCATATAATTGTGCCGTGAGTAGCTCGCCAAATAATAAACCCCATGAATCGGCCATAGGGAAAAAAGAAAATAAATAAGAGGCTGATTTTGCATCCAACAAATGTGAATCGGTTAATGTTCCCGGCGTGAGCACTTGCGTTACCCCTCGTTTGACAACCGTGCCCGGGCGAGGAGGTTCAAGTTGATCGCATAAGGCTACATTAAAACCACCTTTCACCAACTTAGCAATATAATGATCTTTGGTGTGTACTGGCACGCCACACAAAGGGATCGGTTCTCCGTCACTTTTTCCCCGTGCCGTTAATGCAATGCCCAAAAAGGCTGCTGCTTTTTTTGCATCATCACAGAAAAGTTCGTAAAAATCACCCACCTGAAAAAGTAACAATGCGTCTGGGTATGCTGCTTTAATTTCAAAATACTGTTCCATAAGAGGAGTATGTTTTATTACTGTATCTTGCATGTGTTGCCGCTCATCACTCTTTTATTTATATTTTTAATCTCTACGTTACTTCTTTATCTCTATTTTATACGCATATTTTTTTTACATACACTTCTTTATCTACGCTTTTTTGCAACCACCAGTATATCTCTCTTTTTTTTGCGTATATTTTTTGTGCATACACTTTTTCTTGCACACTATCTGCACTCAAAGAGCCCGGTGTTTATACCCCGAGCTCTTTAAGTTAGTTTTCTAACTATACTTGGTACTATTTTTCAGTAATCAGTTAATCCATATCTGCTATTTGCTCTTGAGAGGGGCGATTATTCTCATTCTTATGAGAAGATCTCACCCAATTAACCGCATCTCTTCTTCTTTGTTCAATTTCATGCACATTTACTAATGGTGGGAGATTGTCATCATCATCATCTGAACCTCCTTGCTTTGTACCACGCATTAAATACGCACATACCGCAACGGCTGCCACAGATGTAACTCCCTGAACAACTTTACTTGCTCCCAGGACAGTATCTTTAGTTTTTATACACAGCTGCTTTGCCTGTGCAAAAACACCCTGCTCTATAGTGGGTGTTTCTTTTTTCTCTTGAACTTGTGCACATACTGGCGAAACAATGCTCACCGCTAATAATCCTGTTAAAAGTAAGCCGTTCATTTTTTTATATAATTTCATGTATTTTTAACTTTCATATACTACTATTACTTACTATATTCTTGCAATAACGTATCAACTTTATCTTGTGCCACTTTAGGCAATCTCACAATCGCGCGTCCCACTTTTGCAAATTCTCTATTTTTCGCCATTAACTGATTGTGCCTTTGTGTATCTGCATCAGGATCAAAAGCAGCTGATCTATCAACAGCAGTATCAATAACACTGCTGAACTCTTGCAATAGAGCTGTACACGTAACAACATCACCACGATTAATTTCTGTATTTAATAATCCAATAATTCTATTTGTTTTGCTTACTGTATCTTGTGCAATATCACCCAATACGCTAGCATGATTTTTAATTATTGAAGCTTTATACTTAATATAACCAACTATTTTTTCAATCTGATGCATCAAATCTCTCGCTGTATGCACAAATGCTTTTTTATGCAGCGTTTTATCTTCTTGAGTGCCTTCATTTTTTTCAAGTAATTGCGCATAGGTGATCAAATCTTGCATGCTCTGTTGATATGATGTTTGCTTTTCTATAAACCAAAAAATAGTATCTTCATGATTTACTGTTTCTAATGCTTTATTAATAGCCATCTGCGTTACTGCATGGCCTGCAAGCACACAGGCAAATTTTCCAAAACTAAGACTCCACTCAGACCATTTTGATGGTGAAATCAGATTACTAAACCCTTGGGATAAAGATTCCCCCCAACCTTGTGATGCAAACTGTTGTTGTTGCGGCCGTTGAGAGATATTATCTGATGGCTTAGCAAAATACTGCTCTTTCAGTTGATAGAAGCCATAGAGCTGCTGGCCAATGCCAACCACATTCAACACTCGTGAACCCATTTTGTGATCATGAATGGTTTGCCGCACTTCTCGTGCTGCTTTGGCACTATTAACAGCGCTTAAGTAGGGAATAGATGCTAATGGCTGGCCAGAAACTGGCCGTGCTGCCAAAGATTGCACCGGTGCTTTTTGTTGCTGAGTCGCTCGCCTTGCTTGACCCCTAACAGGAGCAGCGGCACCAGTGGCTAAGTTGCTTGAAATTCCCACTAGCAAGACAAAAAACAGCACGTATGCTGTGTTATTTTTTTTCTTTTGATTATTCATAGTTATCGTTGACCTCATGTATTAAACAGGAATTAAGCGTTTTGCGTCTACTTACACACTTAATTTTTACACCTTATTTTCTATCTATTCACACTCTCATAGATTAATGGTACTAAATAGCCATAAAAGCGCAAATGGCTCGCATGCTATAATAACTAGATTATTACTATTAGGCTATGAATTGGGGCAAATAGATACACGAATGTATCTGAAGAAACTTTTTAAAGGTAGATGGATGTCACCTGCGCTTACGGCGCAAGTGACTGAACGAGGCTCGCTACACTCGCACCTCACCACGAACGGGATTAATAGTAATTTTTTCTAATAAATGTACTTTTATAAATGACAAATAACATGAAAAAGATGGATCCTCATTTTCATGAGGACGACGGATGGGAATGCATGACTATTTTTGAGCAAAAAACGGTTTTAAATACCGCCCAGTATGACTTTGTTCAACCTCAGCTACCTCCCGCGGTGTCCCCTGCGCAACAACAACACCCCCATTATCACCACCCTCTGGCCCAAGATCAATCAACCAATCAACTGTCTTTAACACATCAAGATTATGTTCTATCACCATCATAGAGTTACCTTTATCAACCAAACGATTCAGCACCATCAATAATTTTTCAATATCATGGATATGTAGTCCCGTTGTTGGCTCATCTAAAATATATAACGTATTATTACCCCGTTTAGCCAACTCATCAACCAGCTTAATCCGTTGCGCCTCTCCACCAGACAATGTGGTCGAAGGCTGACCAAGCTGTAAGTAATCTAACCCAACATCACACATAAGCTGCAATCGTTTCACCAAATGAGTATGTGCTGCAAAAAAAAGCGTTGCTTCAAGCACTGTCATACGCAACACATCAGCAATCGATTTGCCTTTATACAAAACAGTTAACGTTTCGGTATTATACCGTGTGCCTTTGCATACTTTGCACTCCATTATAACTTCAGGCAAAAAATGCATTTCTATAGTAACGGTACCTTCACCCCTACACTCTGCACAGCGCCCTTGAGCAACGTTAAAACTAAATCTTCCCACCGCGTAGCCACGCGCTTTACTTTCTGGCAATGCTACATATAATTTTCTTATTTCATCAAAAATGCCCAAATAAGTGGCTGGATTTGACCGTGGCGTTCTGCCTATAGGTGTCTGATCAATAACAACTAAACTTTCAATACTATCAGCCCCTTGCAACCCTTTAACAGAATCACCCGATTCTCGTGCCGCATATTTACGCTGATAGCCACCCAAATCACGTTGCAATGCAGGAACTAATTCTTGCATAATAAGAGTACTTTTACCTGACCCTGATACCCCTGATATGCCACACAAAACTCCCAAGGGAAACTGTACCGTAATATCTTGCAAATTATTAGTATTAACGTTGCTTAAAGTCATATGTTTTTTTGGTATGCGCACCTGAGCCGGCACTGCTATAACACGACGTCCACTTAAATAATCACCGGTAAGTGATTGCTTATTATCTGCTACTTCTTGCGGCGTTCCAACGGCTATAATATTCCCACCATGCACCCCGGCGGCAGGCCCCATATCAATAACATAATCAGATTGCCACATAGTATCACTATCGTGTTCAACCACTACTAATGTATTACCCTGATCTCTCAATGCATGCAATGTTGCTATTAATCTATCATTATCCCGCTGATGCAGCCCAATACTTGGTTCATCTAAAATATATAAAACACCACTTAATGATGATCCGATCTGTGTCGCCAAACGAATCCGCTGACCTTCTCCACCAGATAACGTAGAGGCTGAACGATTAAGCGTTAAATAACCAAGGCCAACGTTATGTAAAAACCCCAACCTATTGCAAATTTCTTGAATCAGCCCCTGGCCAATTTCTGAGTCAGTGGCGTTAAGGGTAAGTTCTTGTAAAAACGGCAGTAATTTTTTTATAGAAAGTTCACACAACTCAAATACATTTTTTTTTCCAATAGTTACTGCTCGGGCAATAGCATTTAAACGCATGCCTTTGCAAGAAGCGCATACTGTTTTTTGCGCATATTTATCGCCAAAAAAGCCCGGATAATCTGCCTTCCATGCATTAGGATCATTTTTATCCCATGGCCATTCATGAAGTATACCTAAACCATGGCATTTTTCACATGCGCCAATAGGTGAATTAAAAGAAAAAAGACGCGGCTCAAGTTCAGGTACTGAAACGGCACAATGCACACACATGCGATGCGATGAGTACACAAATTCCTGCGTGCCAACTATAATTTTACACATGCCTTGAGCATATTTAAATGCCGCTTCTACTGATTCAAACACACGTGCACGTTCGCCCTGTTCAATTTCAATGCTATCAATTAAGGCATCAATGGTGTGCTTATACGTTTTTTGCAACTTAAGTTCTTTTATAGCTTCAAGTGATGTTATTTTATGCATAGCCCCATCAATTTTAAAGCGGGAAATACCTGCCTGAAATAATGAACTTAACTCTGACACAAATTCACCTTTTTTTTGATGCGCTAAAGGTGCGGCAATAATAATGGTGTTGCCATTAAAAGAATCCATTATCAGGGATGTAATTGAATCGGCTGATTGGGCCGCTATGGGGGCAGCGCAGCTTGGGCAATGTACTTTACCTATACGGGCAAAAAGCACGCGTAAATAATCATATATTTCAGTAATGGTTCCCACTGTTGACCGGGGATTAGACCCAACCGTCTTTTGTTCAATAGCAATTGAAGGGCACAGACCTTCTATACGGTCTACCTGCGGCTTTTTAGCTATACCCAAAAATTGACGCGCATATGAAGAAAGTGATTCCATATACCGCCGCTTACCTTCAGTAAACAAAATATCAAGCGCTAAAGAGCTCTTGCCCGACCCTGACGGCCCAGTAATAATTGTTAAAGCCCCTTTTGGGATCGCAACATCTATATTTTTAAGATTATGCTCTTTTGCCCCAAAAACTCGTATCCAATCATTTTTAGCAGTTGATGCTAGGCGCAGGCCATTTTTATTACCTTTATTATTCTTATTCATTACTTAATTCCCCTATACAAGTGTTACCATCCAATTATTAGTATAAAAAATAGGTGAAAATAAGCAAAGGGGTGGCACAGGAGGGCATAACAGCTCTTGGCATCTATAGTTGACTGCACAACTTTAAAACTTTTTATAGTATTTTTTGATTTTTCTCTAAAAACCTTTATACTTCTTCATATTAGTGGTGAGCGTAGCTCAGTTGGTAGAGCACCAGGTTGTGGTTCTGGTGGTCGTGGGTTCGATCCCCACCGCTCACCCCAAATCACCTTTTATCCTCAATTCTATATTTTTCTTATTTATATTTTTATAATTATAGCATACGCTTAACTAATAACGTTACTAAGTTAACAATTAGCTTTGATCCTTTTGATTTTTATCGTACATATAATCTATAGATAGGAAAAACCCATGATACCTACAAAGTTACTTTCTTTTATAAGCCTACTTATTATTTGCTTAGTACTTGCACCTATTATTTTATATGCTAAAAAAGGTAAACCTTTACTTGTTGGCACACTGGCGCCACATTTTAGCCTCCCCAATCAAGAAGGCACCCAACAAAAACTTAAAAACTTCTTAGGCAAAAAAATTGCCCTTTGCTTTTACCCTAAAGACAATAGCCCATTTTGCACAAAACAACTCTGCAGCATCCGTGATGGATTTGCAGTACTGCAAGATCATGGCATCACCATTATTGGCATAAGCGCTGACTCGGCAAAAAAACATCAAGACTTTAAAAAAAATGAAAAATTACCTTTCATGTTGCTCAGCGACACAGATAAAAAAGTTGCCTCACTATATGGTGCTGCTGATGGTTGGTTTGGCATGCTTAAACGAATCACTATTTTAATAAATGAAAAAGGTTTTATAGTCGACATTATAGACAGTGTTAACGTATCTGATCATGCCCAACAAATAGTTGATGGTTTTGCAAAAACTCGCCAATAATCAAGATTTTGCAATTTTTTCAAAAAAACACTTGCAGTGAACAAAAAAAAACGGTACATTTACCGTACTTACTATGAATTTACTTGTCGGGATGTGGCGCAATCGGTAGCGCACTCGCTTTGGGAGCGAGGGGTTGCCAGTTCGAGTCTGGCCATCCCGACCATTTTTTTTCATTACATCATTCAATTAAAAAACAAACTCTATTTTTTTTTATATACATTATAGTAAAGTAATTAAATAATAAAAATTACTGTAATAAAATGTGGGTATTATCATGCACAAGCATTTGTATTTATTTGTGTGTTTATTTTTGTATTCTTTTTTTCTGCAGAGCGCTCAAGAAAACCGCGTACCAATAACAAAAAAATCACCCCATTATTTTACGTTTTCTCCCGAACACATAGCGTTATCACAAAAAAATGCTGCCAAAAAAAAATCTACCAAGATACGTGCCCAAAAAAAACGCTTAAACCTGCACAAAATAACTACTCAACCTTTGCCGCCAAAACAGACTGACTTAAATACCCTTTTTTTGAACCATCAGTTCCCCACAGAACTATTTCTTGACGTTGACTATGCAAACCTAGCAGATCAACATAGCCTGGCACCGTTCAATTCTCCCAATATGCAACCAGAAAAAAACAATTATTGCTTATTGGCCAAAAAAATTATCACGATTATTATCAATTATTATCCAGAATAAACAAACAATATCTATCAAAAAACTTAAAAATAAACTTACCTAACAAAAAAAGCTATTGCATTGCTTTAAAGAATTAGTACTATTGTTAATAGCAATAACTACTTTTAAACTGTTTTTTATAAACACAGGATCTACAATAATGAATAAAATAACTGCACTTTTATCGCTTACCATTACGTTAAGCAATGGCACTACCTATTCCATGCTGCCTGCGCCAGCCCCTCTACCGTATCGGGTTAACTTAATTGAAGTAAAATACCCAGATAACACAAGAGAAACTTTCGATATTGCAAATATATCTGATCAACAATTTGCACTCATAAAAAGTCAATTTAGGCACTTGGTAAAGGTGCAACGTAATTTAGAAGAACAAAGACAGTCTGCAAGACGCTATTGGCATTAAAATAAACAATACCAAAAGAGGCTGCTACCAAACAAATAGCCACGGTAGAGCCTCTTTTGGTATACAGACTTTGCATGATACCCATTTAAACGCTACACTTTTACACACAAAGATTAACACGAGCGATACTATGGAGTAGTCATGCTGATTAATTGGCGATCATTGCGATATTTTGATTGGATAAGCTTTGCTCTTACCAGCATTCTTGCGTGCATAGGCCTTTTATGCATTTTTAGCGCAACCTACTCACCCGAATGCCACTATTCAATCTATTTCAAAAAACAGAGCATTGGCCTTTGCATTGGCATTCTTTTTTACTTTATCTTTGCTTTATATGATTATCGCATACTCATGCGCTGGGGATATAGTATCTATATAGCCATTATCGCACTCCTACTCTTTACCCTTCTTAAAGGCAGTATTGGCATGGGGGCACAGCGATGGATTAATCTCTTTTTCTTTAAGGTTCAACCTTCAGAATTGGCTAAACTTTTCTTTCCCGCCTGTATCGCGCATCATTTTTATGTTCACAAAAATAATCCCCCATCATTTAATCTTTTTATGCCGATTTTAGCGTTACTTGGTATTAGTTGCCCCCTTATCATGAAACAGCCAGACCTGGGTACCGCTCTTATTATCTTATTTTCTGGCGCATTATTACTATGGCTTGGGGGTATTGGCAAAAAATTTTTCATCTTTGTCTCTCTGGCTAGCTTGCTGCTCGCCCCCTGTTTTTGGCACCTACTCAAAGATTATCAAAAAAAACGAATCACTGTATTTTTAGGTGCTGGTGGAGCTCATAAAGAACGATATCAGATTGAACAATCAATTATTGCTATCGGCTCTGGCGGCTTAAGCGGCAAAGGACTTTTACAGGGAACACAAAATAAATTACATTTTTTACCTGAAGGCCGTACTGATTTTATTTTTGCAGTCTTATGCGAAGAATTTGGATTAATAGGCGCTTTAAGCATTCTTATGCTCTATTTTTTACTGATGGTGCGTTTACTTATGACCACCCTTGCCATTATTGATCCTTATGCACAATTGCTTGCAGTCGGGCTGTTTATCCATATTCTTTTATCAATACTCATCAATGTTGGTATGGTCATGAACATGCTCCCCGTTGTGGGCATTCCACTACCATTAATAAGCTATGGACTGAGCAACTTGTGGATCACTCTCACCAGTCTTGGTTGGATACAAGGAATTGCCATACATGAACGAAGATAAAAATTAAAAAAAAAAAAATAGTTATTTACTATAACAACAGAGATAGCAAAGCTCCTAAAAACATAAAAAAATAATTGCTAAAAATACACATACTATGGAAAAAATACACAGCATTGACCTTATGGGCTTACATGAAGCTGAACAAGAAAAATCAGTTGATTTTCAGCCAACCACCTTTGATCAATATTTAGGACAAGAACCTTTAAAAGAAAAACTCGCTATATATACTCAAGCGGCAAAAATGCGTAATGAGCAGCTTGATCATCTTCTTTTATTTGGCCCGCCAGGACTCGGAAAAACAACTCTTGCTCAAATTATGGCCCAGGTTATGGGTGTTGCCATTAAATTGTGCAGCGGCCCGATGATGGAACGAACCGGTGATCTTGTTTCAATTTTATCAAGCCTTGAACCACGTGACATTCTGTTTATTGATGAAATTCACCGCATGCCCACCAATGTAGAAGAGGTACTTTACAGCGCTATGGAACATTTTCGGGTGGATGTTATTATTGGTCAAGGTGTTGGTGCGCGTTCAGTCAGCCTACCCATTCATCCATTCACCCTGGTTGGCGCTACCACTAAAAGTGGTGCCTTGTCTGCCCCCTTACGTAGTCGATTTGGCATCATAGAGCGAATTGATTTTTATACAGATATAGAACTAGCAAAAATAGTAAAACAGTCTGCAGCATACCTTAATATTGCCATAACTGATACATCCGCATTGCTCATTGGGGCATGTTCGCGCGGAACGCCCCGTATTGCAAAAAAAATACTGCGGCGCGTGCGTGACTTTGCACAAGTAACCAATAACAATAACGCTAATGAACAACTGGTTTGTGAAGCTCTTGCTTTTTTAGGGATAGATCATACTGGTTTAACTACTTTAGACAACATGCTTTTACGTAAAATTATTGAACATTTTAATGGTGGCCCCGTAGGCCTAGAAACGTTGGCCTCACTTATTGGTGAAGATGCGCAAACCATAGAAACAGTTTATGAACCATTTTTATTACGAAAAGGCTTTTTAGAAAAAACGTCACGTGGCCGCCAAATCCCCCGCACACAGATTGCCGCTTTAACCAAAAAATTTTTAGGCCAGGATTTAATCGAGTAACCACTGCTTTTAATTTCGTGTTTATTTTTTAATTTCGTGTTTCTTGGCACACATGAATAAAAAAAGCCCCATAATAAAAAAGCTCCACGCAAAGTGGAGCTTTTTTATAATAAACTATCTATATAGAACTATATTAGTCGTTACATCTAAATAAGCCACAACCACTTTTTTCTTTTTTTACTTTTGGCGCTTTAGGTGCTTTTTCACGACATTTAAATAAACCACAACCATTGTCTTCTTTTTTTACTCTTACTCTTGGCTCACGTGGTGCTTTTTCACGACAGCTAAACAATTTAGGACAACAATCACTTTTTTCTTTTTTTACTCGTGGCGCACGTGGTTCTCTTTTTTTACATATACCACAATTAGATTCAGTAGCATTAGTGCTTACACGACTACGGGGAGCACGTTCACGCACATCCCGTCTATTACCCGTAATTCCACCCAAAACTCTTCCTGGTACGGCTGCTGTTTCAGCAACTGCCACTCCTGCCACTTCACCTGTTCTAGCTACAGGACCACGTACAGCGCCATCGTTAACCATACCACTATCATTAATCATACCACCATCGTTAATCATACCACGATCATTCACCATACGGTCGTTAACTACAGCATTAGCCATACCTCGACTATCATAGCCGGCAGATAAGTGCCCAACAGTACCTACAACAGTACATAAAACTACTAAACCAAATGCGTTATTTTTCATATTTTTTTTGTTCATTTTAAAACCCTTTTTTTATTAAAATATATACCATCTATTTTATTTTATCTATCTGTACAAAATCTAAACTCTTAATCTTCACTCTTTACTTAAAGCTTTATACAAGGCTCAACTATACTCAAAAATATACATGGTACTCTTACCGAGCATCCATCGTATACATTTCACCATTTTGACCTTGGCCTTCTGTCACATATAACGCCCGCATTTCAGCTTCTGGACTACCATCAAGAGCATGCATTTCTCCTTCAAGAGCGCGGATTTCTCCTTCTGGACCTTCAACTTTAAAAGCACGCAATTGCCCTCCTGGCCCTACAAGATCAACGGCTCGCGCTGCACGTGTTGGAGCACCTTTTTCATAGCCATCATGATCCATCATATTATTTTCAGCGCCTTCGCCTCCCATAATATGCATCTCGCCACCCGTGTTGCCTTTTTCATAGCCAACAACACTATAACTTGTCGCACTATAGCTTAATAAAGCCACAATACTTAACGTTATAATTGATATATTCTTCATACCCTCTCCTTTATAGTTAAAAATATCTACTCTTTACTTCTACTTTTTACTCTACTCTCTACTTTTTACTACCTTTTTTCTCTCCCTACCATCATAGCAAATATTTCTAATAGAAATCAACTGTTTTAAAAAAATCTTTTTTTTAGCTTCATAATCAGCAAATTCAGCTTAGATGAAGATAAACAACAAATTGCCACAGATTTCACCGTTGAATTCTTGACAAAACAGATAAGATTAGTACGCTTAATAAGCATAAAAATTTGAATTTCATTTTCTCTCTAAATATGCCGGGGTAGCTCAGTGGTAGAGCGTAAGCCTGAAGAGCTTAGCGTCGTTGGTTCAATTCCGACCCCCGGCACCATTTCTTTAAAATAATTCTTTTATATATATCGATATCTTGTGTTTTTATTGCTCAATATTTTTATCAAAAAAAAATACATTTTTCAGTACCTTTAATTTGTATGTTTTATAGAGCTTGGTATAGTATCATCTAGATCATTTGTTCTATAACAATAGTGTACAAGTAAAAAAAGGGCTCGTATGAAGCAAACTGTTTCAGATACATATAATATAGCTTGGTTTAAATTAGCTGAATGTGTTTCGCGCGGGGAAAAAGAACGTGCGCTTGGCGTATACCGCCTTCTTGCACATTCACTCAATGATGCTGCATTAGCAAGACAACTAGAAGGTGATATCTTATTATCTTTTAACACGCAAGACGCCTTACTAAAATATCAAGATGCGGCCGATTGCTATGCACAAAGTGGGCGGCTCTTTAAAGCAGCATGTATCTATGAACATATGCTCTTATTAGATTCTCAGAATAATAGCTATCATACTATTCTTATAACCCTGTATACAGACTTAAACATGAAATCAAAAGCCGAAGAACATGCCAAAAAATTAGACAATAAACAGACTATAAAGAAATAGATACTGCTATATTCATTTTTTCTATTGCCGCGACCATTTCTTGATCAAGACTTATACGTTGCTGAGTACGTATATGTAATTTTTTACCATTTTCATGCACTACACACTCCATGGGAACAGTACCCTTAACAAGCTGATTTTTTAACAAAGCAACCGCCTGCTCTGTGATCATAGAGGGCAACTCAAAGCTAATACGCGCAATAGATTTCCATTCTTGCAACACAAGCTCTATAGGGACACATTGATCAGCTTTAATCTTGCACTTGCTTGAAGTCAAATCTAATACTCCCTTAATCATGAACACATGATGCGTATCAAGCCACTGAGAAACGCGTGCAAATGTTTTAGGAAATAAAATAATTTCTGCCATCCCATCTATACCTTCAAGCTGCACAAATGCCATACGATCACCTTTTTTGGTGATAATTTCTTTTTTATTTTTCAGTAAACCACAGGCGGTTACCATCAACTCATGCTCGCCATTATATTCAGCTGCCTGCTTGGCCGCCTGACCAAACGTACTGACTTTAAACCATTTGAGCTGATGACTATAGGTCTCTAGAGGGTGAGAACTTAAATAAAAGCCAATAACTTCTTTCTCTTTTTCTAACTTATCTCGATCAGGCCACTCAGCAATAGATTCAAAAACATATGACTCATGCTCTTTTTTTGCAACCCCATTAAATAAATCCATCTGACCAGTAAGCGCATCTTTTTTATAGGCAGCTGCAAGCTCCATGACATGCCCAATGCTTGCTACTTTCTGTGCCCGGTTCCCGGCTAATGTATCAAAAGCACCTGCGTAAATTAAATGCTCAATGACTCGCTTATTTGATGTGCGCAAATCAATACGCTTGCAAAAATCAAGTATATCTTTAAACGGTTCTTTATGGCGCTCGACTAAAATACTTTCAATTGCGGCAGCCCCTACACTCTTAATCCCTGCAAGCCCAAATAAAATAGAACCATCTACCACGCTAAAATCTATTTCTGATGCATTAATATCCGGCGGCAAAATAGATAATCCCATATCTTTTGCTTCCTGCAAGTAATCTGCCATTTTTTCAGTGACATTGACCTCAAGAGAAATAAGATACGCCATAAATTCTGCCGGAAAATGGGCCTTTAAGTAGGCGGTTTGATAGGCTATTAATGCATAAGCCGCAGAATGTGATTTATTAAAACCATATCCCGCAAAATAAGCCATTAAATCAAACAGCTCTGTAGCTTTTTGTTCATCAAATAACCGACCAACTGCTCCTGCTAAAAAAAGAGCTTTTTGTTGAGCCATCTCATCAGCTTTTTTCTTCCCCATAGCGCGGCGTAAAAGATCCGCTTGCCCAAGACTATAGCCCCCAATTGCTGAAGCTATTTTCATTACCTGCTCTTGATAGACAATAACCCCATAGGTTTCAGCTAATATTGGTTCAAGCTCAGGAAATAAATACTGTATTTTTTGACGACCATGCCTACGCTCAATAAAATCATCAACCATGCCTGAACCGAGTGGCCCTGGACGATATAAGGCGTTAACCGCAATAATATCTTCAAATTTTTCAGGTTGCAGCTTGCGTAACACATCTTTTAATCCGGTCGATTCCAATTGAAACACCCCCGACGTATTACCCAAACAAATAAGGACAAATGTTTTAACGTCATCAAGGGGCAATCTATTCATATCAATTGCTATATCGTGGTTTTTTTTAACAAGCTGAACTACACGATCAATAAGAGTTAAGTTTTTAAGACCAAGAAAGTCGATTTTTAAAAAACCAATACTTTCAAGTTCACTCATCGCATATTGCGTAACCAGTTCAGTGCTTTTTGATGGCACATAGACGGGCAATACATCTTCTATTGCTTCTGGAGATATTACTATACCAGCTGCATGCTTAGATGCATGACGAGTAAGCCCTTCTAATTTAAAGGCAATATCAAATAAATGTTTTGCTTTTGGATTATTATTAATTAATTCCTGCAAGCGTGGCTCAAGCTCCAAAGCCTCTTTTAACGTAATTTTAAGCTGTTCTGGAATAAGACCGGTGATCGCATTTGAATCTTCAAATGAAAACCCTAATGCTCGCGCCACATCTTTAATAACCCCCTTGGCAAGCATAGTACCAAACGTGATAATATTACATACCTTATCGTGGCCATACTTATCACGAACATATTCGATAACCCGGTCCCTACCTTCTATGCAAAAATCGATATCAATATCAGGCATACTCACCCGCTCAGGGTTCAAAAAACGCTCAAAAAGTAAATTATACTTGAGTGGATCTATATTGGTAATTTCTAATGCCCATGCCACCAATGAACCTGCCGCTGAACCACGTCCAGGACCAACAGGAATTCCCGTGCGATGAGCCCACTTGATAAAATCGCTCACTACTAAAAAATACCCCACAAACCCCATATTGGTAATTAAGGTAATTTCAGTATGCAACCGTTCTTGATACTGGATGCGATTACTTATATCAATAAAACCTTTACTAATCAGATCATCAAGGCCTGATTGACACAGCATTTTAAAATACGTTTCAGGAGTATGGGCTTCGGGAATAGCAAATGTAGGGAAAAAAAGTCTATCTGTTTCAAAAGAAAAGTTACACATATCAGCAATTTTACCAGTGTTCCATACTGCACTTTCATGCCCTTTAAACTCCTGGCACATTTCTTGCGCCGTACGCATATGAACACGACAATCACCAAATGTATACCTATCATGACTACTTACCTGATCATGGGTTTGGATAGCAAGCATAACCTCATGTGCTTCCCTATCTTGCGCAAGCACATAATGACAATCTCCTGTAGCAACAAGAGGAATGTTGCGAGCAGCGCTTATTTCATACAACTTTTGATTTAATATTTTTTGCTCAGCTTGATCTTCGGGCTGCACTTCAAGATAAAACCTATCCGGACCAAAGGTATCTACAAACCAATCTATACGCTTAAGGGCCTCTTGCTCCTGACCCTGCATCAACAACTTCGGTATATGCCCACCAAGACAGGCTGATGTTGCTATCAATCCTTCAGAGTGAAGCGCAAGGATGTTATAATCTATGCGTGGCTTAAAATAAAATCCCTTCTGGTATGAAAAAGAGATAAGCTTACATAAATTGTGATATCCCTGCTTATCTTGTACCAACAATATAAGATGATAATACTTATTTTGTGGATTTTTAATCGATGCATCTTCAGTGATATATGCTTCCATACCTAAAATAGGCTTTATACCCTTTTTTTTAGCCTGCTGAAAAAACTTTACCGCACCAAAAATATTACCATGATCAGTGATCGCCATTGACTTTAGCCCATTCTGCACGCAAAAATCTAACGCCTTATCGATATGTATAGCACCATCAAGAAGGGAGTAGTCTGTGTGAAGATGCAAATGAGCAAACTGTTGCGAAATAATTGACATACTATAAAACTTGTTACTTTCTCACATACAAAAAATGCTTTTATGGGCTTTTACAATAGGTTCTTTAAAAATAGTGTAAAGTAAGTTGTGAACTTATACAATGTTTTGTATTTGTTCACGAACCTTTTCTATATCAACTTTTATATTAATCGCATGGGATCCAATTAATGCATCTGAGCATTTTGCCGTAATAGTATTTATTTCACGTGCAAGTTCCTGCAAAGTAAAATCTAACTTTTTACCTTTTTCTGGCGCAGTAGTTATCAGCTGTTTTTTAATACTTTCAATATGACTTTTAAAACGAATAATCTCTTCATGAATATCTATTTTATCAAGCAAAGCAAAAAGAGCATTTTTGCGCATATCAGCCAACACATTCTCTTGCCCATGAAGTTCTTGCATAACGGTGTTAATTTTAACCTTTTGTTGCTCAATAAGAACCAATGCTAAAGATTCTATAACACCTATTTCTGCACACATAGAATCGGTACGTTGCTCAATATCTACTAACAATGATGCCCCTTCTTGTGAACGAGCTTTAAGAAGATCATCAATTAAGCTTTCTATTTCGTTAAAAATAGTTTCTTTGGCCGCTTCATCAATACCACGATCTTCAATACTAAAAACATTCGGCAATTGCAAAAGATGATGTAGGGTTACCGGTTCATCAATAGCATAATGAGACTTAATGCTGTTGATAGCATTAAAATAACCATCAACTACTTTAAGAGTTGGTTGCACATCCCCTTTAAATATGCCAGGGTTAGCCATTTGAATAGATACATATATGTGCCCACGATATAAGCGCCTTTTAAGGCGCTTTTCTAATTCCGTTTCAAGGCTTGAAAGTTGATAAGGAACACGAAAATTTGTTTCAAAAAAACGAGAGTTAACTGATTTCAAGCTGATGGTAACATTTGAAAAACTACCATCTGGCGATGTTAAGACTATCGCTTTTGAAGCAAATCCGGTCATACTTTGTATCATACAATTCCTTTGTGATTTAAAAGTACTTTTAAGCTAAGTTGGCATAGACGTTACGTACGTCTTCTAAATCCTGAATGGCCGATAAAAAGCCAATAGCTTGCTCTGCTTGTTCATCTGCAAGCGCGACGGTTGTTTTTGGTACCCATTCAAATTCAGCACTTTCAACCAACAGACCCCCATTTTTAATAGCCGTTCTTACCTGATCTACTGATTTTGGATCACAAAAAACTGCAAACGAATTATCTTCAACCTTAATATCATGAATACTAAAATCTATAAGCAGTTCAAGTAATTGGTCTTCTGTGACAGCACCACTACCATGAATAACGCCCATTTTTTCAAACATCCAACTAACTGAACCAGTTTCTCCCAATGACCCACCTTTAGTGGTACACAAATGACGCAAAGAAGCAACTGTTCTGTTTTTATTATCTGTTAATGTTTCAATAATAACAGCCATCCCATAAGGCCCATACCCTTCATACGTAAGAGGAATATAGCTTACTCCTGGCAACTCACCGGTTCCTCGCTTAATGGCACGTGTCGCATTATCTATAGGCATATTAACATCACGCCCTTTTTCTAACAAAAAGCGCAACCGTGGGTTGCCATCCGGATCACCGCCACCCTCTCTGGCAGCTTCGGTTATCTCTTTAATAAGCTTAGTAAACGCTTGGCCCCGCTTACCATCTTCTTTTGCCTTTTTATGTTTAATTTGGGACCACTTATTATGACCTGACATTGACCGCACCCTTTCGTGACTTACTATTCTTAAATAAACTACGATAAACAAACTATTTTGGTAAAATAATGGTACCTCTATCCGCACGATCTGTCGATTTCTTCAAAAAAAAGAATGCCTGCTCTGGTAAATAAAGCCTATCAACATCTAGTATCTCCCAGAACACGGTAGACACAGGCAAACAATTCCAGATACTATAATAAGTATCGAGCATGTTGAAAAACAAATTGAAAAACTTAAAAACGGATAAAAATATGATGTACTTGGACCCCAAAAGCGATATAGCATTTAAAAAATTATTTGGCAGCGCTGCTCACAAAAATATTTTAATCAGCTTCTTAAACAGCGTGCTCGAACGGGTAGAGGGCGAAATGATTGTTGATGTTACCATCAATGACCCAAGTAACGTACCCGAAACACCACTGTCTAAAATGAGCATTGTTGATGTACGATGCACCGACCAAAACAATAATCAATACATTGTTGAAATGCAAATAGCCACTCAAAGAGATTATGCTATTAGAGCTCAATACTACACTGCCCTTGCTTTGGGAAGACAATTGGGATCAAGAGAAAACTATAGTAAAATGGTGCCCGTTTTTTTTGTAGGCGTTCTTGATTTTAGTCTTTTTGAGGATGATCATGACTATATCAGCCATCATCTGATTTTAAATAAAAAAACAGGAATCCAATCTTTGCGACACTCTGAATTTCATTTCATTGAGCTTACCAAATTTAACAAAGAGATTGATGCAAACAGCTCCATTCTTGATAAATGGATTTATTTTTTAAAAAATGCTGAAACAATGGACCAGATACCTGCCACCCTTAAAAATCCGGTACTTAAAGATGCATTTGATGTATTAGCACAGGGTAACTGGTCAAAATCAGAATTAGAAGCGTATGACCGATATTTAGATGCAGTACGCTCAGCTTTTAGTCAACTTGAAACAGCTCAGGCAATCGGTGAAGAAAAAGGGCGACAAGAAGGTAAAGCTGAAGGCCTACAAGAAGGTCAATTAACAATTGCTAAAGAGTTATTAAAATTAAAAGTGCTTGATAGCGCTACTATTGCTCATACAACTGGCTTAACTATTGAACAAATTGAAAAACTTAAAAACGGATAAAAATATGATCTACTTGGACCCCAAAAGCGATATAGCATTTAAAAAATTATTTGGCAGCGCTGCTCACAAAAATATTTTAATGAGCTTTTTAAACAGCGTACTTGGCCGACAAATTGGAGAATTAATTATTGATGTGGTCATGAATGACCCCAACAATGTCGCCGAAACCCCCTTATCAAAAATGAGTATCGTAGACGTTCGCTGCACCGATCAACATGATAATCAATATATTGTTGAAATGCAGATCGTTACGCAAAAAAATTATGCTGCCCGAGCTCAATATTACAGCTCTTTGGCACTTAGCAGACAACTTGCTTCTGGAGAAAACTATGAAAAGCTAGTGCCGGTTATTTTTATAGGTGTTCTTGATTTTAGTCTTTTTAAAACTAAAAAATATATAAGCCACCATTTCTTGCTAGATGATGAAACATATGAACATGAGCTTGAGCATTTAGAATTTCATTTTATTGAATTGCCAAAATTCAACAAAGAACTAGATGCACGCAGTACTATTCTTGATAAATGGATCTATTTTTTAAAAAACGCAGAAAAGCTACAACAAATACCTGTCACCCTTAAAGAACCTGTCATTACGCAAGCCTTTGATATACTTGCACAGAGCAACTGGTCAAAAGCAGAATTAATAGCATATGACCGCTATTTAGATTCTATTCGCTCATATTTTAGCCAACTTGAGACAGCAGAGGCAATCGGTGAAGAAAAAGGACGGCAAGAAGGTAAATTAGAAGAGAAATTGGCAATAGCTAAAGAGTTATTAAAATTAAAAGTGCTTGATAGCGCTACCATTGCTCATACAACTGGCTTAACTATTGAACAAATTGAAAATCTTAAAAATGGATACAAATAACTTTCAGACCAGCTCCCATTTTCAGATAGAGCCCCGTGATTTTAAAGTCTGAGTATTAGATAAAAAAGTATATACGTAGTAATGCGTAGTAATAGAGCCCCATTATTTTGAAATCTGAGTATTAAATAAAAAAGTATATACGTAGTAATAGGTAAAAACATGAAATATATTAAAAAGTTTGAAGAAATATCTATTGATGATATTAGCTTAGTTGGTGGAAAAAATGCTTCTCTTGGTCAAATGATCACTCATTTAAGTAGCGCAGAAATAACTATCCCGACCGGATTTACTATCACCACAGATGGTTATTGGCACTATATAGATCATAACCACTTTCTTGCCCCCATGAAGCATATCATGTCACAATTAGTCGACATAACCGATACTGATTTATTAGCGCACACAGGCCACGAAATGCGCGCGTTACTAAGTTCGGGCACTATGCCTGCAGATATGGCCCAAGAAATATACCTGGCTTATCACGACCTCGCTATCTATTATAACAGCGATAATTGCGATGTAGCCGTACGTTCATCAGCCACAGCAGAAGATTTACCCACAGCCTCTTTTGCTGGTCAACAGGAAACATTTTTACACATTTCTGGGATTGACAATCTGATACAAGCTTGCATCAATTGTATCGCCTCTCTTTTTACCGATCGAGCAATCATATACCGAGAAAATCAACATCTTGACCATTTTAAAGTGGCTCTTTCAGTTGGCGTACAAAAAATGGTTCGCTCTGACATAAGCAGTTCAGGTGTCGCGTTTTCATTAGACACTGAAACAGGCTTTAAAGACGTAGTCATGATCGAATCATCGTATGGCTTAGGTGAATCAATTGTACAAGGACTCGTAACTCCTGATTCATTTTTGGTACATAAACCAACATTGCTCCAGGGATATACCCCCATTATTAAAAAAAAACTCGGCAATAAATCGACGGCACTGATATATAGCGATAAAAAATCTGTTATAAACCAAACAGTTTCTACAGAAAAACAATCCCAATTTTCTATAACTGATAGTGACATTATAACTATTGCTCGCGCCGTGCTACAGATTGAAAAACACTACTCTCAACGGGCTGGTATCTGGGTACCCATGGACGTTGAATGGGCAAAGGATGGCATTGATGGTAAAATCTACATAGTACAAGCACGCCCAGAAACAATATATGGTGCAAAAAAACAATCTCACTCCATTACCACATACACATTACAGGCACATAACCTGCCAGAGCATAAACACCAATTGCTTATCAGCGGCCAAAGCATTGGTAATCATATAATATCAGGCACTGCTCGCGTTATCAAAGATGCTTCCCTTCTTTCTTTGGTGCAACCAGGAGATATTATTGTTACGGAAATGACCGACCCTGATTGGCTACCGGTTATGAAACGCGCAGCAGGCATTATTACCGCGCGTGGTGGCAGAACATGTCATGCCGCCATTGTAAGTAGAGAATTAGGAATTCCTGCCATTGTGGGGGCCCAACAAGCCCTTGAACTCATTAAAGACGGACAAGAAGTCACGCTTGATTGCAGTCGCGGCAGCCAAGGTTTTATCTATGCTGGCCACATTCCCTTTGACACTCAAACCTACCAACTAGATACGATACCACACATACCCATCGAAATCATGGTTAACATTGCTGATCCAGATAGTGCATTTTCAGTAGCCGCATTACCTACCCAAGGGGTTGGCCTTGCTCGCATTGAATTTATTATTTCTAGTATCATCAAAGTGCATCCATTAGCGCTTATATATCCTGACAAAGTTACAGATGTGGCCGAACGTGAAACCATACAACACCTAACAGCTGCATATGACAGTCCACTGTCATTTTTTATAGACACATTAGCACAGGGAATCGGGCTTATCGCAGCCGCTTTTTATCCGCGACCAGTAATTGTCCGTCTTTCTGACTTTAAAACAAATGAATATCGCACCTTAATTGGTGGATCTTATTTTGAGCCAGTAGAAGAAAACCCCATGATAGGTTTGCGCGGCGCATCACGCTATTGCCATAAAGAGTATACACACGCTTTTATGCTTGAGTGCCAGGCTCTTAAAAAAGTACGTGAGCAGATGGGGCTCACCAACATCACCATTATGGTTCCTTTTGTGCGTACGGTACCAGAAGCTCAAAAAGTAGTTGAAGCTTTAAAACAGAATGGCTTAGAGCGGGGCGCTACTGATACTCATGGCAACCGACTTTCTATTATTATGATGTGCGAAATTCCTTCAAACGTTATTTTGATTGATGAATTTAGCACATTATTTGATGGCTTTTCTATCGGGTCTAATGACTTAACACAACTGACATTAGGTGTGGATCGTGATTCATCTCTGGTGGCCAACCTATTTGATGAACGGGATCCGGCCATGAAAAAAATGTTTACCTGGGCCATTGAAGGAGCTAAAAGAAATAAACGGCATATAGGCATGTGTGGGCAGGCACCATCAGATTATCCTGAGCTAGCTGACTTTTTAATAAAAGCCGGCATTAACTCATTATCGCTCAATGCTGATTCAGTGCTGCCCTTTTTAATGCGTTTTGTGGGTAAAAACAGTCCATAAAGCTATCTGAATTGCTGTGTAGCAAACTGATTGCTTGATTCCAGGCTACTAATCGATTGCATTTCAATACAAGGGTATGCAAAAGCTCCAACTTTAACGCTTTTTGGACCGTTTGATCATACCCTCAACCGCATCCTGAGGTGTCATATCAAAACGTTTACACAAAGCAATTTTCTGCTGAGAGAATTGTACTGTGGCTGCCTGAGAGTCTACTTTATCATCACCGATAATAATTATTGTATGCGGATCATGGGCGTGACCACACTGCTTACACGTATCTTTTCTCGCAAACTTTTCACGGCAAGGGCAGTTGCATGCTACATAATGATACTCTTTGTTGTCATACTTTTGGGCTAAACGTTGACTATGCGCCATACACCCAACACTCGCGTATAAAGGTGAAATGCTACACAAAAAAGCAACCACACCTAGATTTTTTTTCATTATAACCCCCCAGCAGTGCTTTGTGTTTCTATGCTATTTTTTTGAACAACAGATCCTACACCATTCTTTCCATCTTGACTATGCGCATAAATATCAGATTCTTTTTCTAATGCCAGCCCACGAGAACAACTGCTACATGCCGCTGGTTTCAATTCTTGCATGCCCGAATCATCACTCTTTTTGCGATTAAAATCAATGTATCTCTTTTAGTATGCATATAACCCCCTTTTATTATACCCTATCATGCTATGCAAATATATCTCACTGCACTTTCAAAAATAAACATACTACACTGTTTATTCAGATTGCAATAATAATTTAATAAAGTAAAAAAAATAGAGACATATGCGATCTAAAACAGAAAGCTTTACTATCTTCCCCGTTGAATGGCCGCTGCATAACTAAAATCAAAAAAATAATTATACAAAAATATATCATCCAGAACTTGATATTGATTTCCACAAAGAAAATAATCTTTAAGAAATTCACGCATACGTACCAGCTCTTTAAGAGCCCCACCCTTATTTTTAGGATCAGCGATAGTCAAGTCTATCAAATCCATTGCCCTATCAAAAGCCCCCTGGCTACGATCTTGCTCACCCTTATCTCGCCATCGAACTGCGCGATCGATATCGCACCCGATATTAGCCATTTGCTCAAATATTGAAAACGCAAACCATCGCTCTGGCGTTAAACCGGCATGTATCATTGTATCACCCAGCTATCAACTATTTTTTTTATTTTTTCTTGAATTTCACACATTTTACTAAAAAACTTATTTTTAGTGTAAAACTTTCTCGCGCATGTGTTCAAAATAACATAAACATCTAAAACTTTTTAACCATCTGCTTAATAGCATTCGTATATTCAGGGACTTGTAATCCAAGTTCTATATTCGCCTGCAACCACCCTTCTGGAGTACCAATATCATACCGGCTACCCTCTACTTGGTAGGCAAGCACACGCTCGCCAGAATTAAGCACATGCTGTATCGCATCAGTTAATTGAATTTCACCCCCTGAACCTGCTTGTGTCCGCTCAAGAGAATTGAAAATACGGGGCGATAGCACATATCTGCCAATAATTGCCAAATGTGATGGGGCATCATGCATTGCTGGTTTTTCAACCAACCCTGATAGCTCTACTAATCCCGGTGCAATTTCTTTTTTGATAGCAACAATACCATAAGAGCTTACCTGATCTGGCTCTACTTCTTGCACTGCAATAACCGTTGCATTATATGTTTGGGCAATGCCAATTAACTGTGCCAGGGCCGCTTTGGCATTAAATATAATGTCATCGGGCAATAAAACACCAAAATAAGTATCCCCTATCTGCTGCTTGGCCATTAACACTGCATGCCCTAAACCGAGCGGCTTATCCTGATTAATAAACTCTATGCGCGCTTGCCTTATTAAGGTAGAAATAGAACTGAGTAGATGCTCACCCTTTTTACCTGCTATGGCAGCTTCTAACTCGGGAGCAAGCTGCAGATATTTGGCCAGCGTTGGCTTATTGCCACTGGTTATCATATAAAAATCGGTGATTCCTGCATCCACCCCTTCTTTTATAATATACTCAATGGCTGATTTGTTTAATAAGGGAAGTAGTTCTTTAGGAGTTGCTTTAGTAAAAGGCAAAAAACGGGTGCCCAAACCGGCAGCCGGGATAATAGCTTGATGAATATGCATAGATGAAGAATCCTCTTATACTTAAAATTGCTTAAGAAAGTCTATTTTGCCTGCATGAAATTGACGAATATCGGTAATACCATACTTAATCATGGCCATACGTTCAATGCCAAAACCAAAGGCAAATCCTGAGTATACATTCGGATCGATACCGCACGTCCGTAACACATGTGGATGAACCAACCCGCTTCCCATCAATTCTATCCAACCAGTTTTTTTACAAATCGAACACCCTGATGAACAAAACGGACATGATGCATCGATTTCTAGCCCTGGTTCAACAAAAGGAAAATAGCCCGGACGCACTCGAATATTCAAATCTTTTTTTTCAAATATTGCTTGTAAAAAGCTACGTGCCGTTGCCAAAAGATGACTCAATGAAATATGCTTATCTATCACTAAACCTTCTGCTTGCATAAACATAAAATCATGTGAAGCATCAACCTGTTCATTGCGATACACGCGTCCTGGTGCAAAAATTGCCAATGGTGCGCCCTGCTTTTCCATTGAACGCACTTGTACACTAGACGTTTGCGTACGTAACAACATCTGAGGCACATGCATCCAAAAGGTATCTTGCATATCGCGAGCCGGGTGATCTGTTGGCACATTAAGTGCCGTAAAATTATGATATTCTGTTTCTACTTCTGGCCCTGCGGCAATATCATACCCCATAGATATAAAAATATCTTCTAACTGCTCTATCAGTTGAGTATAAATATGGCGGCTCCCCGAAACTGGTTCATGTACGTATGCAGTGACATCAAATAATTTTTGCTGTTCTAATGCTGCACGCTCAACCGCTTTTTCTAATGCAACTTGTTGGGTACTGTACGCAGCGGTCAGCTCATTTTTAAGTTCATTAAGGAGCGGGCCGCACTCTTTTTTTTCTTCCACAGATACACTTTTTAAGTGCACCATAAGATCTGCTATAGTGCCCTGCCTACCTAAAAAGGCAACTCGCACCTGTTCTAATTTTTCTTGTGTATGTGCCTGAGCTAAGGCAGCATCTGCTGCTATTTTAACCAATTCAATCTGTTCTTTTAACCATGCCATTGTTATTTTCCTGTTACTAAACTAAAGACGTTTTTCTAGCCACTCAAATTCTAATTCTTTATGTTTAAAGCTAATATTTATACCTACCAAAATAATCTCTTTGCCTATGTACATATATTTTTCATACTATTTTTTATAAAAAAGCTTGCATAAGATAACTTTTAAAAGACTCACGCACTTCTTTGTTTGGATAATCTAAAGTAAATAGCTCTGTTTGCGCATCATAGTCAACAATAGTCAGATAGCCGGTTTGCAAAAGAAGGGCAACAACGGGAATATCTTTGATATCAAAAGCATTAAAGCTACTCAATGACACCTTTATCACATCAGGAATCTCGAGCTGTATTCCCTTCGATCGCAATAAATGAATCAAAAAACCGGGAGATGCTGTATTAAACCAATAATTAACAAATTCTTTGGTGCGCAAGCATGAAATCACAGAAAGAGGGCTATACATTTGCGGCTTTTGCATGTCTTTTGAAAACCGATAACCATCATACCATATCTTCATAGCATCAAGAATCTCTTGCTTTGTTTGACCAGCCTGCACGGCAAAAGCATCTATGTGTGGTCCAAAATAAGTAATAAGTTCTTCATACGTATACCCAAAAAGCGCTGACGCATTCGGATCAAAGGTAAGCTCGCATAAATTATTTAGACCAGAAAACAATGACGTTCTAGAAAATTTACTAACACCCGTGATAAAAATAGCACGCCAATTCGTTTCTAACGATTTTACCGTAGTATAAAAACTACTCAATATTTTTCTATTTTCTTCTGCCACCAGCAGATTATCAACATGATCAACAAGTGGCTTATCATATTCATCTATCAACAAAACAATTTTATTGATAGTACGCAACTGCTCTACAATCGTAATAAGTTTTCTTTCTATCTCATCTTCTGGTACAACAACTATACCATACCGCTGCGCAATACCATCAAGCTCCCGTCCTAAATCTTTTTTAAAAATATGCGCATTACCATGTGCAATACGGCTAAAATCAAAATGAATTATCGGATGCTTTGGCCATTCATAATTACTGTGCATGCCAATCCAATACTCGCCAAAAAGCTCTTTTCTACCAGAAAAAATCTCTTTAAGGGTAGAAATAAAAAGTGATTTACCAAAACGACGCGGGCGTGATACAAAATAAAAATGCTTTAGATTTGGCTCTGTGATGAGATTATATATATGCTGAGTTTTATCAACATATATACGATTCTCTATAATAAAATCTTCAAAAACACTATAATTGAGCCCTAATTGCTTTGGTTTGTTACTCATAACAGATAACCCTTTTTTACATTGTAGACCATAACACGCATACCATCAGGTTAATTTAAGGCTTTGTTTTTTGCAAAATAATATCCATTCATCCATAGTGCCTTATCTGCTCCCCCCTGATTGTTATCATGATCTCGTGAACCAAACAAATAGATAGTGCGCGCTATAGCAATGAGAATATTTTTATAACGCGACAATTGGTTTGGATTTATCATAACACCTATAAATCTAAACACTTACGATACACGCACCTCATTTTAGTATCCCATTTTTTATAAAATGTTTATATTTTTTGCCGAAATAGAAAAAAAACGTATACTTAATTATTCATTATATCACCTACAAAGGAAAACCATGAAAAAGGTTTCGCAATCTGACATAGTATTAACTGGCTTAGCAATATTTTCAATGCTCTTTGGTGCGGGTAATTTAATGTATCCCATAGAAGCAGGTATGAAATCAGGATCTCATCTTACCATTGGCTTATCTGGCTTTATGATCACCGCCATCTTATTGCCACTGGCGGGCCTTATTGGCATGATTTTATTTAATGGTAACATTGATGAATTCTTTAATCGCTTAGGAAAACCTGTTGGACAAACCCTACTGGGTTTATGTGTTATAGTTATCGGGCCGCTTATCGCCATTCCTCGCATTGTAACTCTTTCATATACCATGATTAGTCCCTTTTTACCCTTCAGTTTCTTTAGCCAACC
The DNA here is from genome assembly GCA_026388985.1 of Candidatus Babelota bacterium. Taxonomy (GTDB): domain Bacteria; phylum Babelota; class Babeliae; order Babelales; family Vermiphilaceae; genus JAPLIS01. The sequence goes on from JAPLIS010000010.1 coordinate 35,634, forward strand.
AGGCATACTGCCATCATTCGTATTTACTCTTCTTTTTTTAGCCCTTACTTTTTTGGCAACATTTCGTGAAAATAAAATTATGCAGATTTTAGGCTATATCATTAGCCCAACACTTTTATTTTCTCTGCTTATTATTATAATTAAAGGTATCATAACCGCTGATTCAGCTATCCTGAATCATGCTTCTCGGGCACAGGTATTTACCTCAAATCTTATGGGTGGCTATGAAACGCTTGATTTGCTCGGCACCATCTTTTTTGCCTCCATTATTTTGCATATCCTAAAAAATACATTAGGGCACGCAATGGAAAACAATACTCGGTTGCTGGCAATAGTAAGCTTAAAATCAGGAATCATCGGGGTATCACTGCTTGGCTTAGTATATGTTGGCATGGGAATTCTTGGTGCTTATCACGGGCATGATTTAAGTCACATTGTGACCACTGATACATTGTTTCGCGAGATTGCATTCAAAATTATGGGAAGCTATGGCGCTGCGCTTATTGGCACCGCAGTATTAATGGCTTGCTTATCAACATCAATTGCTTTAAGTGCCGTGGTTGCTGAATATGTAGAAAATAAAGTATGCAAACAAAAAATAAGCTTTGCATCTGCTTTACTGTTAACGTTAATTACCTGTGTACCTCTTTCAATTGCTGGTCTTGGGTATGTACGTAAAATAACTGGTGGCCCTCTTTTATATGTTGGTTATCCGGTATTAATTACTCTGACATTATGTAATATTGCGTATAAATTGTGGGGTTTTAAGCCAGTTAAACTACCGGTACTTATAACATTTTTGATCACGCTAACCAGTTATATTGCTGCATCTGCCTGGTAATATTTTTTACCTACAGAGTGTGGACTTTAGACTCTATCGGCTTGCATTAAAAGTATTTGAAAAAGCTGTTCGTTATATACTGTGCTGTAGCCATTCAAACTCTAGCTGTTTTTCTTTAAAATTAACATTGATGCCAACCAAGATAATAGCTTTGTTTTTATGCATATATTTTTCATGATATTTTTTGTGCATAATTTGATCTAACGCATCTTGCGCTGTCTTGCTAAACTTAAATTCAAACACCATCACGCTATCAGCCGTTTCTAACACCAGATCAGATTCTCCACGACTTGTCGCCTCTTCAGATTTTGGTTTCATACCCAGCAGGTCAAACATCAAGTGAAAAAGAGAATGGTAGTAGCTTTCTCTTGCAACATGCAAGTTATGAGGAATGCCCGCAAAAAGAGTTTTGACTGCATTGCAAAACTGTTCAAAGTTTTTGTTCGCTAAAGCATCTTTTATACGAGTAATTTCTACGCCAATAACTGCTGGAGATGCATACGTAAAAGCCTGCATAAGATACTGCTTAAACGAATCTCTTATTTCTTTATTAGGATAGTCGAGAGTAAAAATTTCAGTTGAAGCGTCATAATCAACAATGGTCAGATAACCGGTTTGTGCAAGAAGAGTAAGCAGGGGAATATTTTGTATATCAAGAGCATTAAAGCCATACAGGGGAATTTTTATAGGTTCATGCACCTCAAGACTCATTCCCTTAACGCGTAACAGAGCTATCAAAAAACCCGGATTGCCGGTATTAAACCAATAGTTAGCAAATTCTTTAGCATTTAAGCAGGCAATAACTGAAAGTGGCCTATACATTTGCTGCTTTTGCATATCTTTAGAAAATCGATACCCATCATACCATTCTTTCATAGTATCAAGAGTTTCTTGCCTAGATAAACCTAAATGCTCAGCAAGATCATCTATATATGTCGGGAAATAGGTAACAAGTTCTTCATACGTATAGCCAAATAATTCAGCAGCTATGGGGTCCATTGAAAGTTCTTGCAGATTGTTAAGACCAGAGAACAGGGAGGTTTTGCTAAATTTACTTACACCTGTTATAAAAATAGCTCGCCAGCTTGATTCAAGTGATTTGACGGTAGTATAAAAACTATTAAGTATTTTTCTATTTTCTTCTGCCTGGGATATATTATCAATATGATCAACCATTGGTTTGTCATATTCATCTATTAATAAAACAATTTTGCCCTTTTTTTCTAATTGCTCAACAAGTTCTTGAAGCATGTCTCCAGGAACATTTCCCTCTAGTTTTTCAACAGCACAGCTTTTTGCAATTTTTTGTAAAGCAAAACACAGACTTTGTTTCAATTCTTGCGCAGTAGCATTTTCAATACCGCCAAAGTCTAAATGTATGACCGGGTGTTGTGGCCAGTCATAAGAGCTGTTTTTGCCAATCCAATACTCATTAAATAACTCTTTTTTGCCCGAAAAAATAGCTTTAAGCGTTGAAATAAACAATGATTTACCAAAGCGACGGGGACGGGAAACAAAATAAAAATGTTCTTTATTGCGTGCTGTTATGAGGTTGTAAATATGTTCTGTTTTATCAACATATATACGATTATTTGTAACACAATTTTCAAATATACTGCAATTAAGTCCGAGTTGTTTTGGTTGATTATTCATAAGCAAATGACCTTTTTACTATTAGTAAGCCGTAAGTTCTCCAGTAGTATAGAGTATTATACACTAAGTATACCATGGTTATCTCTTTTGCAACATACTATGATGGAAAATGGAGGGGAAAGTAAAAGAGGGAGCTTTGATATTAATTCATAGCTCCCTCTCTCTTTATGTCAAAAATGCAATTTTTCTAGTGCTCGTCCACGTCCTATTCACCCAATTATTCTAGTCTTCGTCCGTATGGTATTGCTGCTTTTTCATATTCTGAGCCTTGCGCTACCACCGCCGCCACCTTGGCTCGCGCTCTATGTAATTCTTCTAGCTCGTTTGGCCGCTTTAGAGCTGGTTCTATATGAATTGGCCTCCTTACTGACCTGGCGGCTGGATTTCTTTCAGCTGCGGCACTTAAACCACCCTGAAAACCACCGAGTACACAAACAAATACTCCTACTAATCAAGCTTTTTGTGTATTGATGGCACACTCCTTTTTTTAGTAAACTTTTTTTCTTTTAATTTTTGTTAAAACACTTTCTTATCCTTATCTTTTCAAAGCTCTTAATCGAGCTACAAGAGCTTCATCATCGTCGTCTTGTGGTTTTCTTGGGTTAGGCCCAAAACCAGGCACCCCTTCCCGTAAAGCTTCCAGTCTTCTATCAAAATCAGCATCATCTGCCCGAGGAGCTTGTCTTGCACTTTGTACTCGAGGTAGCTGAGTGTTACAGATTTCACAGTTTTGTGCGCCTGCAGGATTATCAAAAGTACATGCTGGACATGCGATGGTAGCCGGTGCTGCCGGTCTAGCTACTGGTCTTGAAGCTGCCGCTGCTGCTTTACCTGCTGGCATTTTTTTGCCATATTTTTCTATTAAATAAGCAAGATTTTGCTGCAACTCTAAACGGGGCTTATTGAGTGAATCAAAAATAGTATACGCAAAAGCACCTTTCTGTTTGCGAACCATTATAGCAAGCCAATGACTTACCCCAGGTTTACCTCCTGGCCTTTGATCAGCATTGACAATAAAAATATGATAATCGTTTACTTGTCTAGGATCATTTAATCTTTTAATAGCGGTAAGTACATCTTCCGTCCAAACATAAAAATCTCTATCTTCATCTGCCATATCTTTAAACCCTAACAGCATACCCGGTATCAATGATATGTGTGCACGGGCGTCACCTTGATCTGCTTTATCAACATACTTTTGAATTGCTAGATCAATGATTCCCTGCGCTTCGTTTTCATCTGTACGATAATCACCACCACCATATATACCTGCAAAAAATGGCGGGAATAACACAGAGTCATCAGCGCCTTTAGCCTCCTTTAAAAGAGTGGTTGCTGGAATGTTTGATACATCACCTTGCATTGCCGCAATAGCCAACAGTGAGTCTATCTTGTTTGAATTTACTAAATAAGCAATAACGGCATGACGCGCACTTCTAAAAGCACAATCATTCTGTTGCGTTTGGTTTGCAAATCAATTTCAAGCTGCTTAACATTTTGAGGGTAATTTTTTGCGGCTACAGCTAAATCTTCTGATATGTTGCGTCTATCTGCTTGAACCAATAGCTCCACCTGTTCCATATCTTTTTCATATTGTATCTGCTCAACTGTACGGCCAAGAGCTTTCCTTGCAATAAATTGTCTTACTATTTCTTTCCACTTGGATTGACCACTGTCATAGTCTGCCCAAGTAAATGCCCCTAAAAAAGACAAAGACGCTCCAATATCATCTTTAAACAACTTATACAGTTGCGCGTTTCTTTCTTGAACAGTACTTCCAGTTGATAATATATTAAGCATGTTAACAAAAACAGCCTCTTTTGCCCTATCCCCCTTTCTTACAGACTCTAACAATGATCTAAAAGACCTATTCCACTGAGCTTCTTTCATAAATGGCAATCCAAATAAATTTGCAATTAAGTTATTCACTCTAGTAAATCGTTTATCCACGGTATCATCTTGCTGCCCAGCTGCTCCTGATTTTTCTTCCGCTGAACCCGCGGCTGCTGAATGCTTGCTTTCTAATTCTGCTCTTTTTCGCTCCAACTTCCGTTCTTCTTCTAATCGTTCTTCTTGCAATACGATACTTTCTGCTATCGCCGCTTCTAATTGCTCATCTTCACTCATTGCTCTTTCAGCTGCGGCACTTAAACCACCCTGAAAACTACTGAGCACAAAAACAAATACTCCTACTAATCCCACTTTTTGTGTACTCATGACAAGCTCCCTTTTTTTAACTTTTATTTTTTTTAACTTTTTTTATAAAGAGAGCTCAGCTTATAAGCCGAGCTCTCTTTGTTGTTGCGTTTTATAGCTATATAAATAATTCCTGAAAAGCTTAATTACCTTCTACTTTCAGGTATCGATAAAAAATTCAATTCTTTGCCATACCTTGCAATAAAGTTTTTTACTGCACTTTGGAAGTCTTGATTGTATTGATCCCAGGTAAATTCTGACCCCCAACGACTAGACGCTCTAATATCCTTGGCAAATATAGTACGCAGTTGACCGTTTTTGTCGTCTTTATAATCATCGGGACCTTCTAATATAGTAAGTATGTTAACCAAAACACCCTCTTTTATTGGGTCTTCATTCCTTACGTTTTCAAGCAATGACCTAAAAGACCTATTCCATCGAGATTCTTTCATAAAAGGCAACTTAAATAATCTTGCAATTAACTGATTCACTCTCTTCAACCGTTGAGCGTTGATAGCTTGACTCTCTGCAGCCTCCTCTTTTTCTTCTCTTGATCCTTGGGCAGCTTCAGTTAATCTTGCTCTTCTTGCTCTATCAACCGGCTCATTCGCTTCTAGTGAAAGCGCAATAGCTGCACGTAAGCGTGCTTCTTCTTCAGCACTTTCTCGTTCTTGCTGCAACTGCTGCCGTTGTCGCTCTGATTCACTACTTGCCACTAGTGCTTCACGCAATGCTACATCTTCAGGTGGTGCAGGTGGCGCTGATGGCACTACTACACTTCTAGCTGAATCTGGGACATCTCTTGCAGCTGCTCTTTCACCTAATAATCCTTCTGCTCTTGGTCGTCGTTCTTGCTGCAACTTCCGTTCTTCTTCTAATCGCTCTTGTTCCAATAGGATACTTTCTGCTATCGCTGCATCTAGTTGCTCTCTTTCGCTCATTATTGGGTTATATGCTGGTCTAGCTGCCCCTGCCCATGCTGGCGCCGCTGGGGCCAATGGTGCTACTGGTACTCCTCCAACATCTTTTGTTTTGCCACGACCAGCTGCTCGTGGTTCCACTAGTCGCCCGCTTATTCCAGGACGTTGTTCTTCAGCCGCAGCTCCACCTTTAGCTCTTACAGCTTCAGCAGCTTCAGCTTTCATCTTCTTCACCCCTGCAAGTCGCTTCTCCGAAGCAGACATCTTTTTTTCAGCAGCCGCACTTAAATCACCCTGAAAACCACCTAACACAAAAACAAATACTCCTAATAATCCAACTTTTTGTTTACTCATGGCAAACTCCTTTTTTTTAACTTTTTATATTTTTAACTCTTTTTATAAAGAGAGCTCAGCTTATAGGCCGAGCTCTCTTTGTTGCGTTTTATAGGTATATCAATAATCCTTGAAAGCTATTCTCTTTTTCCTTGTTTTCTTAATTCATAAGCTTCTTCTGAAGCCTTTAATCTAGCTTCTCTGCTCTTCTTAATTCATAAGCTTCTTTTGAAGCCTCGAATCTAGCTTCTCTGCTCTTTGGTTCTTTTACCTCTAACCTTTTTTCTTTCTCCACCAATTCTTCTTCGTTCATTAGCTCTGCTAACTTCTGTCTCACAACACCAATGTCACGTACATAGAATTGAGCCAGTATTGGCTCTGCTGCCTGTTCTTCTAATAACTCAGCCAACAAAGTGCGCACTTGTCTCAAAGTCACATTTTTTTCGCTCAAAAATGCCCTCTTTGCTGCTATGCGTTCCAACAATTCATTCTCTACAGCGCCTAAATAATCACGGAATCTGCGGCTTTGTTTTAAAGATTCTCTTAACTCTCTTAAATGTTCATATCTGACGTCATCTGAAACACCAAGATCTTTAGCTTTCTTATCAAGACGATCAAGCAATGCATATGCAATCTCTATTATGTCATTTTTATAGCCTGCGGCTTCTTTACCTTCTGCTTCTTCATCCTCTTCGAGATTTATGTCGGCAAATTTTTCCATATTCATCAATCGTGCTCGCTTATCAGCAAACTCATCTTTTAATTTTTTCACTTCTGCTTTTAACAGATTCCTATTTTCAATAGCTTGGGCCCGCTGCGCAAGAGTAAGATTTTCTTGTCCGGCTACTGGTAGTAATGGTGCTACAGAAACATCTGTTGTGCCACGATCAGCTGCTCCAGCCGCTAGTCGCCCGCTTCTTCCAGGACGTTCCGCAGCCGCACCTTCAGCTCTTGCTCTTGCACCTTCAGCTCTTGCTCTTGCAGCTTCAGCTTCCTGTCTCTTAAGCCCTGCAAATCGCTTCTGCGAAGCAGTCATCTTTTTTTCAGCTGCAGCACTTAAACCACCCTGAAAACCACCTAACACAAAAATAAATACTCCTAATAATCCAACTTTTTGTTTACTCATGGTAAACTCCTTTTTTAAAAAATGTTTTTTAAAATGCTTCTACTATTATACTATCACTATATATTTACAAATTGCAATGGTTTGTTAAAAAAATTTCAAATCTTATTTTAATATATTTAAAAATGTGGCATATGGCTCGAGGCTCGCTTGCGTTTACGGCTTCTAACAAACAGCTTTTGAAGGTAGATTTCAAAGGTAAAAGGTAAATGGTGCCACTTACGCTTACCGCGCAAGCGGTTGCACAAGGCTCACTTACGTTCGCACCTCACCACGAACGGGATTAATAGTAATTTTTTCTAATAAATGTACTTTTCTAAATGCCAAATAACATGAAAAAGATGGATCCCCGCCTTCGCCGCGAATGACGGACTGTAGGGCAATAGTTGCGTGGCAAAACTTTTTGTTTTTCAAAGATCTATAAAATAAAATCAGTTGAGCTTGCCTGAGGGTTTGAGCCGCCAGGCGAATGGCCCGAATGTAAGCGACTTTAGCGGTTCAGCGGCACGTTGATGCCCTTGTATCAACGGTATTTGGTGCCACTTACGCCAAGGCTGCAGCGGTTGAACGAGGCTCGAAAACGAGCACCTCACCATGCACGTGATTAGCAGCTTTGCGCACCCCGCGAAGGGGCTCAAAATAAACAAAAAATAAATAACTATGCGCGCAGATTATTTGCTTTAAATTTTACTAAAATATCGCTTTTAGTTGTTCAGCTCACCTCCCAACCCCCCACCTTACTCTTGCGGCATCCATGAACCGCGGGCCTCTCTGCGAATATTTGAACTAACATTTATCCACTCTGCCATCTTGCGTGCCTCCTGATTTTTATCACTATCTGATATGGCACTCTGTCTTGATGCAATAGCTGGCCGGGTTCGGGTGGCAAATGCTTGAGCTGCTTCTATTCTTTTACTTTGAGACAACGTGCCCCATCTACCTTTTAATGCAGTAGCTTCACGCATCAAGTAATTGCGATACTGTTGTAGATCCATAGTTGCGATATTTACATTAGTTATGCTTGATTTGCTACCCTGTCTTCTTGCAGCAGCAGCTCTTTTTTTAGCCAATCGAATAGGTATCGATTCAGTTGATTCACTCACTGTGTTATTGTTGTTGTCATCAGCAGAATCGGTGTATCCTGGTGTGACCCCTACCAATTCACCCGCGGCTTGCAGCAAGGTGCTGCTACCACCCACACTGCCCATAACTATAAGCACGATGAACAAGGTACTGTTTCTGTTCTTATATTTTTTATTATTTTCTGTATATGAGTTCATATTAAAACTCCTCGTTTTATATATTTTAATTACTAAAAATTTTATATATTTTAATTGCTCTGTTTTATATATTTTAATTACTAAAGAGGGTGTGAACGTACTGTCACACCCTCTTTATTGTTGTCTTTAATTAATCTCTGAAACTTCTACTAGATAAAGTTCATTTATGGTTTATTGCCCCATTCTTCAACAAAAAACTTGAAATCTTTATACATATCCTGTTTCAGTAGGTGATCTGTTCCAGAGGCAGTCATCTTTTGAGCTGTGTCTACTGTCTGAGCAACAAGATCTTTTTTTGCTCCATTTCGGTCTTTACCCGTTGCAGCTATCAATTTTGTTAATTCTGAATCTAAAGCTGCAAATGTGGTATCTAAATATGTTTTATAAGTAGCTACAGGAGCCTGCAACATATTTTTTATGTCAGTTTCCAGTTTTTCTGCTGCTGCTTTTCTATCAGCTGCTGCTTTAGCAGCAGTTGCTTGTTGTTGCTTAAGTATTTCGGCCTTAGTAGGCTTTTTAGAAGCATATACCATCTGCACGCAACCAATAACCACTAAAGATAAAACCAACAATCCTCTATTTTTGTTCTTCATAGTAAAACCCTCTCTATAAAATATATTTTTTAAACTACTTCTATTCTTATACTACCATTTCTAATTTACAAATTGCAATCATTGTTTAAAAAAAATAAAAAATAAACTTCAGATTCAGTCTATTTTCTTTAAAGTTGTGCTCACTGACTGCCTGAAGCATGCAATTGAAGCGAATATGCAACTAACTCTTCTCAAAAAAAAATAATTGTACTAGTCTAGCTCTTGAACAAGAGAGATAACATAAAAAAGTAGCAATGCTCTATTTAAAAAAGGAGGCAACCACACAAACACCCAGTAAATGGGAGGTTATATGGATACAAGTAATGATTATGGTTCTTAAAGGAGTTGAAATTATGGAACAAACGTTAAAAAAATCTCTTTCACTTGCACTTCTTGTAAGTGCATTTGCGGTCAATGCAGGCTCAGTTCCTGTGGTGTCTGCTTATAAACTACGTCCACAAAGCTTGAATGGCGCCCGCAAAGTTGCTGGTGAAGTTCCTGGTGATGGCTATACTCATATGCCAGATATGGATGAATGGTATGCTTCTTTTTCAGTAACTCCTGAATACCAAAAAAGCTTCCGCTCTAGCAATATTGCACGTTCTTTGTTTGGTGATGCTTTAATAGGAACTGGCAGAAACAACACTACTTCTAACAGCTGTGATAATGATTGTGGCGAAGTTATTCTTATTCAAGGCTTAGGCGTAGAAAATCGAAACGAAAAAGCATTAATCGCTGAAAACTTCTACTTGGCTAACGACTACAGCAGTGCCTTGACTGTAAAGCCTGTTATTTCTAACTTCATCTTAGATTTCAATTTCTATGGTGGGTTAGATGAGTGGGTTAAAGGTCTTTATTTTAGAGTATATGCTCCTTTTGTACATACAAAATGGAACTTACATATGACTGAAAAAGTAGTAAGCACAATTGATACTACTGACACAACTGACTTTAAAACAGCAACTGAATATTTTTCTGGTATGACCCCACCACAGCAAACAGAAAAACTCGGTGTTGTTGGTGAAGCTAGTGTTACCCCAGCAGTGGTAACAAATGTAACTCGCAATCCACTTGCTTTCAACAAAATGAATGGTTCTATAGCAACTGAAGGCTCTTGCGAATCAACATGTAGTGAAAGCGAAACCCAAAATGGTTTTGGTGAAATCCGTGCTGAATTTGGCTATGATTTCTTACGTTGTGAAAATTACCACATGGGTATGTATCTTGCTGCTGCTGCACCAACTGGTAACAAACGCAAAGCTGAATTCTTGTTTGCGCCAACTGTTGGTAATGGTAAACACTGGGAACTTGGTGCTGGTTTAACTGCTCACTGGGTATTCTGGAGATGTGAAAGTGAAGAAAGCCATTTTGGTCTCTACACAGATATGGTGGTAACGCATTTATTTAATGCAAAAGAACAACGTGTGTTTGATCTTAAAGGTAAGCCGCTAAGCCGATATATGCTTGCTGCTAAAATGAATGATGAGGCAACTGGTTTGTTAGGTGGAAACCCAACAGAAGCTCTTGCTACACCCGCAGCTGCTCCTGCTGTTAACCCTGCAAACAGAGTAAACGCAACAGTTCAGTTTGCTAATGTGCTAACACCAATTGCTAACTTAACAGCACAAGACATCAATGTAAGTGTTGGTGCTCAGATGGATTTAACGGCATGGCTTAACTACACTTCTGGCGGATTCTCATGGGATTTAGGTTACAACCTATGGTTCCAAACATGTGAAAAATTCGGTTGTGTTGATAAATGTGGACCTCAATTAGCTACTGATAAAAATACATGGGTAGCTATAACAGATCCTCACCTACTTTATGGTGATTCTGGCGCTGGAGCGGACGTAGTATCATTTCCACTCTCTCTATCGCAAAGCACGTCAACTATTACTAGTAATGGCGATGTAGATGGTACACCTACATTATTTGCAGTTAACAATCCAACTACACCTGGTGGAGCTACTGATACGCCTCTACGTTTGCAGGGTCTTCCTAGCCCAATAAATGGGGCAAACCAGCAAGCGGAGATAACAGTTAATCCTGTGTTCTTATCAGTAGCAGATATTGATTTAGAACAAAAAAGCAAAGGTCTTTCAAACAAAGTGTTCACTAACTTCCAATACACATGGGATCGTGAATGCTGGACACCGTTTGTTGGTATCGGCGGAGAAGCTGAATTTGGTTCTGGTAGAAAATGCGAAGATACATGTTCAACAACACCAGTTACTACAAATGATTGTAAGAGCTGTTTAAGTAGCGCCGTATCTCAATGGGGAGTATGGGCTAAAGTTGGACTTTCTTTTAACTAAAGCATACGTTTAAAAAAGCTTTACGTTAAAGCTAACAAAGCGAGTACCTAAAAGGGGGCTGGATAAAACCAGCCCCCTTTTTTGCGCATATCTTATTGTGTTTTCTGTTTTGAAATAGTATTTGTAGTGCTTGTGTGCGTATCTTATGTGCGCATATCTTATTGTGTGTATTCTTATTTTTGTGTAACAGGTGCCTGCTCTTTATGCCAATCAGGTGTGGCTGTATCTGTTTGGGCTGCAGCTGATTCTGCTTGTGCTGGCGTTTCAGCCGTTGTCTCTTCTGTTTGTCCCGGAACTTCTGGTTGCGCTGATTCAGATGGTGTTGATTCTGGTGTAGCTGATTCTGGGTTCTGTTCTTCTGGTTGCGCTGGCGCTTCTGGTTTCTGTTCTTCTGTTTGTGCTGCTTCTGGTGTAGCTGCTTCTGGTTTCTGTTCTTCTGTTTGTGTTGGAACTTCAGACGTTTGCTCTTCTGTTTGTACTGGAACTTCTGGTTTGTGTTCTTCTGTTTGCGATGCTTCTGGTGTAGCTGCTTCTGACTTCTGTTCTTCTGCTTGCGCTTGATCAGCTACTTGCTGCGCTTGATCAGCTATTTGTTGTGCTTCAGCCTGCGCTTCCGCCTGTGCAGCCGCTCGGGCCTGGGCTATAGCATGTGCCTGCGCTTGTTCACGCGCCTGTTCATGAGCTTGAGCCACCTGTTTTTCAGCAACTTCTTTTGCTTCCAATGTGCTATTGAGTTTGCCTGTTAGATTTAAAATTGTTTCTTGAGCAACTTTAAGTTGATCTTCCATTTTTTTTATTGTATCTGCATTTGCAGCTGCTGCTTTATGTTTCTGACTTGCTAACTCTTTTATTTTTTTATCTTTTGCAGCTATTACCTGGTTACGTTGCTTGGTTAGATCTGCAATTGCTTGTTGCATCTGCTGTGCATGGAAGGTACACTCACGGGCAATCCCTGATGCTGATCCGGGTACTTCATTAAACTCATCCATTTTAGCCTGCACATGTGCCATATTTAACTTAAATCCTGCATCAGTCAGCTGCGCTGCAAGATTATGTAACTCTATAGCAAGCAGCCTATTTTGATCTGAAGTTCTTACAAAGCCTGCACTCGTTTTTTGCATCGGATTAATCACCATTAGTTCTTGTAACTGCCCGGTAAGATCTTGTAAGTCATTCCGTTTTTCTTGCTTATCACGATGTCTTCTGGCAAAACGAGAAAGCCTTTTTTTAGTTGGTACCTCTACAGGTTCTGCTTGCACAATGACATCTTGCACCACCACATCACACCCTGACGCCTTCTGATTGCGCTTGCGTTGACGTGCCGCTAGGGGACTAAACCCCGCCATAACACCCATCACCAGTGCGAGTATACATACTTTTCTTATCTGCATTATCAACCCTCCCCTAAAACAGTTTGATGAACTTTTTTCCCTTTGCTCTTAATTAATCTTATACAATAATAAGACCACATTGCTATACTTGTTGCGCTTTGCTTATTTTTTTCACAGATTAGATGTATATATAAAAATTTTACGTGACCATAAATAGTGATTAATAAAAACAAGAATGCTGATTAATAAAAAAGGAAATCTTACATGTATGCAAAAAAAAATATATTTAATCTTCTTCTCTTTATAGCTCTATTAAATACTTTCTACACTCAGATAAACACAAGCCCCGTATTATCAACCTACAAAATACGGCCACAAAGTTTAAATGGGCCTCGTAAAGTTGCTGGTGAAGTGCCAGGAGAAAATACTCATGTATTTATACCTGATAAACCCGAACAAGGCGAATGGCCTCTTTATGATAGACTATTGCTGGGTACGTTACCCAGCTGTCTAGGTAACAAAAAAGACCTGCATGGCTTTTTTAGTGTAACCCCTTCCTATCAAAGCAGTTTTAATGCCTCCGCCCTAACACGCAGCCTATTTGGGTCAGACCTGATCTGCCAAAACCAATGCCAAAGTATAAAAATTCAAGGAAGCGCTGTAGACAACCGTGATCCACGCGCATGGCTTGCTAACAACTTTTACTTACCAACAGATTTTCAGAGCATTCTTACGTTTGAGCCAACTATTTCTAACGCTCTTATCGACTTTAATGCGTATATCGGCCTTGATAGATGGGTAAGTGGTATGTATGGCCGAATCTATGCCCCCTTTGTTCATACTAAGTGGGATTTGCACATGAAAGAAAAAGTGCTTACACCAACCACCCCTGATGAGCGGGGAATACTTCCAAATGCCACTGCATTCTTTGCGGGCAGCACACCACCAGTAAAAACAGTACTGTACGGGCCTACCTCTAACAGGACTCAAACTCCCCTTATCCGTAACCCCCTTATGGCATCTAAAATGAGTGGCAATAACTGCTCTAACCATAAAACAATAAACGGCTTTGGTGAAATTCGGGCCGAATTAGGATGGGACTTTATACACAATTATGATTATCATCTGGGTGTATATCTCACCGGCGCAGCCCCTACTGGCACCACACCCGATGCGGCATTTTTATATGCTCCCATGGTAGGAAATCGTAAACATGGGGAGCTTGGTGCGGGGATAACCGGCCATTGGCAATGGTGGAAAAGTGAACATGAATGGCACCATTGTGGTATCTATCTTGATGCACAGGTTACTCATATCTTTACCGCTCAAGAACAAAGAGCTTTTGATTTAAAAGGCATTAATGGCCCCTTAAGTCGCTACATGCTTGCTGCTAAAATGAATGATAAAGCGACTAATCAGTTAACCGGAGAAGACAATTTCACAGAAGTTGCTGTACCCTATCAATTTGCAAATGAATATACCCCCGTTGCCAACTTAACAACACAAAAAGTAGGGGTAAGCATTGGCGCGCAAGCGGATGCAACCGCTTGGTTTAATTATACCGCCGATGCATTTAGTTGTGATATTGGCTATAATTTTTGGATGCAAACGCGTGAACAAATACACTGTTCATCCTCATGCGGTCCCCGGCTACGTACTGAAAAAAACACCTGGGTATTAAATGGTGACGCGATATTTTTTGGTACCGGAAGAAGTGACAAGCGCACATATCCACTCTCTTTTTCTGAAAGTAAAGCGACCATACATGCTGGCACAAACCAACAATTTAAAAATACCTCTGCGTCAGATCTTCCCTTTCGATATGACCCCTTAACAAATCCCGGGGTCGACAATGCACTTCCGGATGCTTTCAATATCCCGCCAGTACTGGGTGTCCAGGGCCTTGACACACTCGCTTTTTTACCCGAAACCAGTATAGGAATGTGGATTACCGATGAGCCCCTCTTTTTAAGTGAAGAACATATCGCCCTCACCCCAAATGGCTCGACACTATCTCATACCTTCTTTGCCAACGTTGGCTACACGTGGGAATGTGGTCGCATTGCACCCTATATAAGCGTTGGCGGACAGGCTGAGTTTGGCTCTTCAGATACCACCTGCTCCCGAAGCTGCGCCCTATCACAATGGGGAGTATGGGCTAAAATAGGAGCTATATGCCATTAATAGGGGCCATGGCTGACCTCTATAGACGATCCTGATAGGCAATTAAGCTAATAGAAAAACAAGTTTCACCTCATACAGAGTCTCTTTTTTGACAATTAAGTACCCAACATATACATTTAAAGAGTACTAAGAAATCGTTATTATCTTTAAACACCGAACAAAGGATCTCTATGAAAAATGTGCTACTATTCAAAAAAACAGGCTTACTGCTTACTATGATTCTTTTATTAAGCAGCTCAATGACTATGCGCGCTGAATTAACTGTTCAAAAAGCGGCTGGTTTAAGCTTTGTCACTGCTATATGTTACTTAGTAACAAAAAGTAAAGCTGCCGAAAATCCGGTTACTCTTAAAACATTTCCTGCATTTTTAGATGAATTCAAACATGCACTTGTAGAGGGTAATAGCAAAAAAATAGCTTTATTGTTAGCTAAATTTACCGATGATTTTGTTATTGGCTTTGAGGGTAAAACAGCTGGTCTAGACATAGCTGGTTCTTCTGTAATTGTTACGGGAGAAGATACTATTAAATCAACAATCAGAAATGGTGAGTTAGTCTCTTTTTATGGAAAAGAAGCTGTTCCTAGCTATGGTTTTGTGGCAACTATATGGTCAAAAATTAAAAAAATTGCAGAAGCTTACGATAAATTAGACAAAGCGAAGAAAGCAATGGACGGAATAAACGGCTGGATTAATGCTAAGTAAAGCAATTTACTTGTAGCCAATCCATAACAAGCTTGCTATTCAGTTTTCAATTAGTACAAAAAAAAGAGGCTGGGAATAAAAACCCGGCCTCTTTTGCTATTCTATAGTTATGGTAAAGGATTCATGCATGCACCATTTTTATGTATATATCATAAGCTCTCAATTCCGTTCATGGTGAACTTGATAAACAAAAAAGATATTTTAGTAACATCTGAAACAAACAGTTGGTATCTAAAAACAGTTGGTATCTAAAAAAATCTTATTATTTGTCATCTATAAAAGTACATTTATTAGAAAAAATTACTATTAATCCCGTTCGTGGTGAGGTGCGAGTTTACGAGCCTCGAACCATCTACCCTATAATTAAAATTTATTTTTTAATCAATACATTACCACTTCGTCGGCGCGCTAATTCTTGCAACAAATCCCAATTGTGCGCTATTAATGCTTCTTTCTTCTTTCTACTCCATTTTTTAATGCGCATTTCCGCCTCAAGCGCTTCAGATCTTGTCGCAAAATCTTGCATAAACATTAACATGACGGGTAAGCGAGTTTGCGTATAAGATGTAGTTCCAGCCTGGTGTTCACTTAAGCGATTTTCAATAGTGTCAGTGTGGCCTGTATAATAAGACCCATCACTGCATTTCAAAATATATACATAAAATGACATACAATTAATCCTTTTCAAAGGTAGATGGTTCGAGGCTCACTTGCGTTCGCACCTCACCACGAACGGGATTAAAAATGTTCTCTTTTTGCGCACACACTCTCTCTTTTTGGACACAAACCATTTTTTATTACTGTAATAAACTCTCTCTTTTTACACACAAACTCTCAATCCCGTTCGTGGTGAGGTGCGAGCACAGCGAGCCTCGTTCAACCGCTGTTTCCCCCGTACGTGGTGAGGTGTCTGACACCCCCAGGTGGCAGCCTCGAACCATAAGCGCAGGTGACATCCATCTACCCCTACTGACTTGCCTGTTTATAAGCGTGCCCACCAACAAAGCCAAAATCATGCGCCCACTCATGTTTTTCATCAGCATACTTTAAAGCAGCCCGAACAAAACCAGTAAATAACGGATTAGGATTAGCAAGCCTACTGGTAAACTCTGGATGCGCTTGCGTTGCCACAAAAAAACGGTGTTCAGGAATCTCTATAAACTCCATCAGCTGCGTACCATCTATGCGCGTATGTGAAGCTGAAAACACAAGTCCTGCTTTTTCTAACTGCGCAACATACGCAGGATTAACTTCATAGCGATGACGGTGTCGCTCAGAAATAAACCCATCTTTAATCTGATGCGCATATAAACTATGAACCACCGATCCTCTTTTTACCAATGCGCTACAAGCACCCAATCGCATGGTTCCCCCATACTTATGCTGTGCCAAAAACTGCTGCTGAATAGGAAGTAATACTATAATCGGATGCGGAGTCTGCTCATCAACTTCTGTGGTGTGCGCCCCCACCAATCCACACACAGAACGGGCATACTCAACAGCAGCCAGCTGCATCCCATAGCAAATGCCTAAAAACGGAATAGTATGTTTACGCGCATAAGCAATAGCCGCTATTTTGCCTTCTACCCCTCCGGCGCCAAAACCGCCAGGAATAATCAATCCATCAACATCGTTCAACTGCTTTAACTGTTGTGGATCAGTCTCAAATACTGTTGCATCTATCCAGTCTATCTTGATCTGAGTACTCATATGTGCGCCAGCATGCATAAGAGCGTTACCAATGCTCAAGTAACTATCAGTAAGACTAAACGCACCACTGTGCACATATTTACCCACAATGGCTATACGTATGGCTCTCTCTGGCTTTTTAATACCCGCAATATATCCACGCCACACATGCCAATCAGGTTCTTTTTTTGAAGGCAACTTAAAATAATGCAATATTTTTTGACCAAAATTCTGTGCTTCAAAATTAAGAGGCACATCATAAATAAGATCAATGTCAGGTGCATCAATAATAGCATCTGCATGAATAGCTACTGCTGTTTCTATCTTTTTTTTACGCACTTGGTCTAACGGCTCTTTTGATCTACATATAATAAAATCAGGAAATATACCCTGCTCTGAAAGCATACGTACCGCTTGTTGTGTCGGCTTTGTTTTCATTTCTCCTATGTGCTCTGGCATGGGAATATACGTAACCAAACAAGAAACAACATGATCAGCGCCAAGTTCACGCTTGAGAGCTTTAAACGCGAATAAAAAGGGCATATTTTCATAATCACCAACCGTACCCCCTATTTCTACCACCGCAATCTCATAACCGCTGGCAGCCTGCTTAATGCGAGCAGTAATTTCATCAGTAATGTGTGGCATAAACTGGACCGTTTGCCCCAAATAATCACCATTACGTTCTTTATCAATAACTGTTTTATATATCTGACCGGTGGTTATACTGTTTTGTTTGGGTATATCTTCATTCATAAAACGTTCATACGTACCCAAATCCTGATCTATTTCACCCCCATCATGCGTAACCCACACCTCTCCATGTTCGGTGGGCCGCAACGTCCCCGCATCATAATTAATATAGGGATCAACCTTAATTAACGTAACGCTGTATCCATGCTCTTTTAAAATGATGCCTATAGAAGCAGTTGCCACCCCTTTTCCTACACCTGATATCACGCCACCGGCAACAACTATAAATCGTGTTGAAAACTCTTTCACAAGCTTCTCCTTTTTTTTAGTACCTATCAAAACAAATAGTAAAATAATAGCTCATTATTACATCAAAATGGCTGCGATCATCGCCGACATAGTATTGGTAAGCGCACCAGCAAGCACTGCATGCAACCCCAAACGTGTAATCACAGGACGTTTTTCAGGGGCGAGTGCCCCGATGCCACCCACTTGAATCCCAATACAAGAAAAATTAGAAAATCCGCATAATGCATAGGTCATAATATCAGTCATGCGAGACGGTAGATGCATATCAATCAAATGACTGTAGGCAACAAGCTCATTGACCGCAATTTTTGTACCGATTAATTCGCCAACCTGTAATGCCTGCTGACCGGTAAAGCCCATCAAATAGCCGAATGGGGCCAACACAAAACCTATTATTTTTTCTATACTCAGCGGGGTAGTAATGCCAGGGATATATAAAGATAGATACCCAATGCTGCTATTTATACCAGCTAAAAATGCTAAAAAAACTATTAACATGGCTCCTACATTAAAAGCTAACTGTAGGCCATCTGAAGTGCCTATAAAAATAGCATCAAAAATATTATGAGAAGTACGTTCACTAAAAACATGCGCATCAGTGGAATGAGCCACTTTTTCTGTTTCTGGATACATAATTTTAGCAATCACTAATGATCCGGGAATCGACATAACGCTTGATGCTAAAAGATGGGTAGCCGGAACTCCCATAGCAACAAAGACCACCAAAATAGCGCCACTAATGGTAGCCATACCACTTACCATTACTACAAATAATTCTGATGTTGTCATATTCTTTAAATACTGTCGCACTAAGAGCGGCGCTTCTGTTTGCCCCAAAAAACTGTTGGCAATGGCGCACAATGTTTCAGGCCCAGAAGTGCCTAATAATGGCTGCAACACATAATTAATGGCTCCAACCATACGCTGAATTAAAGAAAAGTGAAATAAAACAGCAGTAAACGCACCAAAAAAAACAATGACCGGTAGCACCTTAACGGCAAAAATAAAGCCCCATGATCCAGCAGAATCAGACAAATTACCAAAAATAAAAGCTGAACCGCTCTCTGCGCATAGATAAAGCTTACTAACTCCCACTGCCAAAGTAGCAACACATTGACTGCCACTAGTCGTTTTAAGTACAAAAAAACCGATTAAAAATTGTAACGTTAACCCTGAAATAATGGGATAAAGAGTAATATGAGAACGCTTGTGCGATAACAGCCAGGCAATAAACAGAATGACCGCAATGCCAAAAAAATTATAATATCGATTGTGCTCAAGCAAATGCTGTACCAAGCTCATGGAGTATCCCTTTATACATAGTTATAATTATTATGTACTTAGTTTACCGGCGAATGCCCCAGAGCGGAACTTTTATTTTAAAAATATAGTAAACTATATATTAAAATTGAGACAAAAATATCTTCTTACGCATCTCATAATCTTGCACACGCAATGCATCAATAATTTCATCAAGATCTCCCGCCATAACCATATCCAGTTTCTTAAGGGTAAGATCAACTTGATGATCAGTGACTCTATTTTGTGGAAAATTATAGGTGCGTACTTTTTCAGCACGTTGACCCGTTCCCACCTGATCTTTACGCTGCTTAGCCATCTCTAGATGCTCTTTTTCCATCTGAGCAGCTAAAATACGAGACTGCAGCACCTTCATAGCCTTAGCTTTGTTTTTATGCTGAGAACGCTCATCCTGACACGTGACCACCACTCCCGTTGGAATATGGGTAATGCGTACTGCTGAATCTGTGGTGTTAACATGTTGACCACCAGCACCACTTGCTCGATACACGTCAATGCGTAAATCTGAAGGCTTAATATCAACATCTACTTCTTCTGCCTCAGGCAATACAGCAACTGTTGCTGTTGATGTATGTACGCGACCTGACGTTTCAGTTGCAGGAACTCGTTGCACACGATGCACACCAGATTCATATTTTAAATGACTGAACACGCCGTTGCCTTTAATATGAATAACCACTTCACGATAACCACCCAAATCAGTAAAGCTTTCACTTTCTGTGGTCACCTTCCAATGATGCTTTAATGCATAATTGGTGTACATAGTCATAAGATTGCCAGCAAAAAGCGCCGCTTCTTGGCCACCAGTACCTGCACGAATTTCTAAAAACACAGAACGATCACCATGTTCATCAGGAGCTATCATTAATTCATCAAGCCTTTTATTGGCAAGATCACGCTTAAGTACAAAATCTTCAAGTTCTAACTCAAAAAGCTCTTTAAGCTCACTGTCAGACTCTGTACTCATCTGCACATGCATATCGGCTATAGCCTTATTTGCCGCATCAACCTCTTTCTTTTTATCTAAAATGATAGTTAATTGCGACAACTCTTTTTGCAATGCTGACCGTTTATTGCGATCAAGCGTTGTATCCATAACCGTGTTAACTAAAAGCGCATGCCGCTTTTCAATAGCATCCCAATGATTCACCATGCTGATGTATCGCCGTTATGAATTTTTATTATTTTTTTGATATTTGCTTTTAAATTTCTCAATACGACCAGCGGTGTCAACAAATTTTTCAGTACCAGTATAAAAAGGATGACACTGCGAACACAATGTTACTCGTACTGATGAAGAAGTTGAACGTGTTTCAAATTCATGGCCGCAAGCACAATGTGCCGAAACTTTATGCAATGTTGGATGAATACCTTTTTTCATTGAAAACCTCTTTACAAGTAGAAATAGATAATGAGACTATACTTAATGTCTTTAATATCGCCTAAAAATACACATTTGTAAAGATTGAACCATACAGAAAGCTCACAAGCCCTCACCCTTACAGAGAAATTTTTGCTATTGATAGAGTTAGCTTTTTAATAAGATCAGCAACAGATACAAACGTTATGGTTATATCTTCAAAGCGCTTTTCAAATGAAATATCAATATCGGTTGCAACAACCAGATTTTCACCCTCTTTATAATAAGAGCGAAACATCTGAATATTTTTAACCAGTGAAGCTAACGCCGATTGCCCCATACTTGCTTGCATCACTTTAAACTTACATTCTATGGCCATAATATCTTTGCTTGTTCTGCTTGGTATCACAAAATCAATTTCATGGCCTTGCTTGTTGCGCCAATAGTTCACAGAACGTGTTTGCAAATGCGCCTGTATTTCATTGAGTACGCACTGTTCCCACAATAAGCCCACATCTTCTTGCCGCAACTCTCGCCACCCCTTTGCATAACAAACAAACCCCGTATCAAACCCATATATTTTAGGGGCCATGATAATTTCATTTGGCTTATGTGTTGAATATGGCCTGATAACATGCACCACAAATGTTTCTTCTAGAATAGCCACATAATTAGCAATCGTTTGTCTACTTACTTCGCATGGCGCAGTCAGCTTACTGGCTTCAAATTGTCCACCGCTATACGCCAGCAAAAGCTCTGCACATTTTTGAAAAGAATAACGTTTATTAACCTGAAAAAGTTCCTGAATATCTTTTGCCCAGTAGGCATCAATCCATTCCCTAAAATCATCTTCTGGTAGCTGTGTGCTGGCAAAAAAAGAAGGAAAACCTCCAAACAGCAGACGGTGCCGTATGTCTTGATTACCAAAAATACCTAACTCCTGTAACAACATGGGGGTGAGCCACAACTCTTTTTTACGCCCCGTCAGAGTATCTTTAAACTTTGCACTGGCTCCCAATGTTGAAGATCCAGTCGCAATAATTTTGACTTCAGGATAATGATCTGCGGCCAACTTTAATACTTCTGATGGATTATCGAGGCGATGAATTTCATCAAGCACAATACGTTTGCCTTTTTGATTCATTAAAAATTCTTCAGGATCATCAAATAATTGCCGCACACGTGGACGCTCACAATCAAAATAGTCTACATTGGGTAAACTCTGGCACAAGCTTGTTTTGCCCACACGTCGAACACCCATAAGCCATATAATATTTTTTTGTAGCCATGCTTTTTCTATGAGCTCTTGCCAATACGGTCGATTTATAAACATATCTATGTACCCCTACCTAGTAACACCCTATTAAAACGTAATGTAAAGTCAACTTAACACATGGCGTTACCAAACGCAAACAGACTTTACACCCGGTGATACATTATTGGTAATTCAGGCATATAATACATCAAAAGCTTTTAATAATATATGTTTACATAGTCGTGCAACAAAAAGGCTTACAATCCTCATTACTACGTCCTAAAATAACAGCTTTTTCTTTTTCTTCTTTGTTATGAGCCCAAGCAGGCTCTAACAATGCCTCTATATGCTGCCAATGTTCATTAAATAACCATTGTGCATTTTGTATCTCATCATGATCCTGCACACCTTGATCATCACCATCATCAGAATCAGCAGCCGCCGATACCACTCCGTGTGGTTGTGGCTCATCAATTAATGGGTAAAATGAATCAAGAGACAAGCTTTTATGGTCTTTGTGGCGCGAAAACCATGCCCTAACCAAGATTTTTTTGCCCTTAATCTGAATAAAAGTATCTAAGAAAAAATGACCACCATTATCAACAATATCTTCTAGGCTTTTATGCTTCATTTCTACTAGATATCCATCATTCAGGATTCCATCAATTAACAATCCCAAGCAACATTCAATGTTGACTTTTTGCACATCTTGAGAGCCAATGACACTTTCTTTAAAAATAGTTTTAACAAAATCAATACTATCGCTTTTAACTCTTAAATATTTTTTATGGGTGAAAAACACTTGCTTAGCGCATGACAAATAACTTTTTAACGCTGCTTGCAATTGGAACTTTGCTTTCCTGATTTCTTGCACAGCTTTGTTTTTAGAATCATGATTCTTGTCGCTTTGATCGTGAGCGAGACTCTTTTTTTCCACTCCCCCTCCTAACTGCAATCTGCGAGTAAAAAATTTCATGCTGCCCAGCGCTTGGGCAACATGTGGCAGCACTTTTGTTGATTTTTCACCACGAATCTTATGAAGACACTTACGAATAGTAACAACATTCAAATCAATCTGCTCAGAACCCAGACCAACCTTTTGCTGAGCACCCCTCATACCCTCAAAATCAACGTCAATACAACAGCCAACAGCAAATAAATCATTAAATGCTCTCTCAACGTTATTCAATTTATTACTAAAATCGTTAATAAAAGATTCAAAAAATATATTAAAAGACGCGTCTTGAGTGTTTTGACATACAACGTTTTCTGTTTTTTCGTCTATCATTACACTGTTCCAGGCCGCCTCGAATTGACCATACTCATCAGCGCACTTTCTTTGCGCTTCTTGCCATGAATCTACCTTTGCTAACTTAAATAGTAGTATCTGTCTTTTTATATTTGACAGCATATAGTCGCTGTATCGTTGATCTTGACACACTCTTTCTAGACTACTATTTAAATCGTTTAAAGTAAGAATTCCGTTCTTATGCCCTAACGGTGGCATTACGAATATATCAACCCCGAAACCAGAATACAAACACTCTCTATTGTGTTCATTATTATAAAAATGGCCTCCAGATACAAGTCCATCTCTAATGTCACCTTTTAAATGGTTTTTAAATAGTTCATCGCCTGCTTGGTCAAAATAAACGTTAGATACAAGACTTTGAGCAAAAGCAGCCTGCTTATTGTAAGCCTTGCATGTATCAAGCTTTTGATTTATTGCTTGCTTAAAGCTCAAAGAATAGTCTACTGCTGCTTTTGGTATGGGTCTTGCCTCTTTTGCTGCTTGTTCTTGATACCATAGTAATGCTTTTTTTTCTGCTTGATCTGGTGCGCACCAGTGCTGCATTCTTACACCCTCAATGGCCTTTGATGCTGACCTACTATCTGCAGCCTTTTTATGTTGTTCTGGCTCTATAGGTGCATACTCTGCTGAAGGAAACATACAAATCGTTTGCATAACCAAAAAGGCACCCAATAATACCTTATGTAGGATTTTTTGCACCCTACTTTTCATAATAAACTCCATTTTGTCTGCTAAAAAATTAAACTATACTTATCTAATAATACATAAATATAAAAACATGCCAATAAGTATTATAGCAGCTTAAATACATACAGGGCAAAAAAACTATATCAGCCTGGATTCAGCTGCATATAGTTTTTGCTTGGTGGGTACTAGTAGCCGGATAAAGTAATAAATGGTAGAAGCAAATATACGTATTATTGTTTACTATAAAGACACATCGTTTTATCGCCAGAGCCTGACACCAGGTAATTACCATCTGATGAATAACATACAGCATTGATACAACCAGTGTGTTCCGACAACCATTGCTTGTGCTGCCCTTCTTGAATTGAATATAACGCAATTGAAGTACGTTGAGTTAATGCCACCTGCTCTCCATCTTCACTAACAGCTACCTTGTGAACAGGCACAGACTTATTAAACATGGTTACATTTTTAATATCCAAACGTGGCAACCATGTTCTTTTATCCCACACTATTGCCAGCTCATCATGTGAACCAGATACAATTTCTCCCCTGGGATCATTAAAACA
The DNA here is from genome assembly GCA_026388985.1 of Candidatus Babelota bacterium. Taxonomy (GTDB): domain Bacteria; phylum Babelota; class Babeliae; order Babelales; family Vermiphilaceae; genus JAPLIS01. Next base: position 60,301 of record JAPLIS010000010.1, read on the forward strand.
GACTGTATTAACGGCTGCTTTATGCTTGTCTAATTTTTGCACTGGCCCTTTTGCGCGTCTATCCCAAACCCTTACTGTAGAATCAGCACACCCTGACAGTAATAGATTGCCACTGCTATCATAGTCAATAGAATTTACATAGGTAGCTGAATGCACAATAGGCTCAAGCGGCGTACTGGTTTCTAAATCAAGAAAATTAACTACCCCATTAGTTGTTCCTACGGCAACCGTATTACCCTGAGGGTTAAAAACTATAGAAAGAAGAGTGCTTTCAGCACGCAATAATTCTTTTCCACTCTCACCAACCTTATTCCCTCGATTATCAAATAGATACAAAAGACCCGCTTTACCTCCAGCCGCTAACAATGACCCATCTTTTTTAAGAGCAACAGCATACATATTGCGAGCATCTTTATAGATCTCTCTAGAACACGGTTTACTTTTTAAATCTGACCATAAACGAACAGTGTTATCAGTTGACGCTGAAACGAGTCTAGTATTATCAGCACTGAGCGCAACAGAAGTAATTGCTCCTGCATGACCTTTAAGATCTAAACATTTTTCATATTGACTATTGCCACATTCATTACCATAATACCCTGAAACTATAGAAGCTGTATCTCCACACAATACTTGTCTTAAATGCGATGTAACTTTTTCATGCTCAGCTGCTGCATTCATTAAATTAAAAGCACCTAAAAACAAATAACACATATTCTTATACACTTTGTTCATCTGAAACCTTGGTCTATACTTTAAACACATAAAAACTATTTTTCTCTATTTAACTTAACCATTAAGCTTCTTCTTTCTCTATTTGTTCAAAAAAAGAAAACCCAGCTGCCAACATGATAGGTGTTGCAATAGTAGTAAGTACAATAACCACTACCGCAATAACATAAATATCAGCAGTAATAATGCGAGAACCATGTAAAATAGTTGCTATAACTAAGCCAACTTCACCACGAGCAACCATAGCTGATCCAAACAAATACCCCTCCCGCAGTGTCCACCGCTCTGCCGATAGTGCACATCGATTACTCAGCCAGGTAGATATAAAGCACGCGATTAGCTTTGAAACTATAGCAAGAAACAATAAAATACACACCAAAACCCAATCGAAGGTGCGCAATAGACATATATTTACTTGCAATCCTATTGAACCTAAAAAAACAGGAAGCAAAATCGCATTCACAAAGGGAGCGATAACTTTTTCTGCCTGATGCTGCTCATCTCCCATGCGGTGAAAAAGCCCGGCAAAATAGGCTCCGGTAATACCGGCCAACCCCCCAAAAAGCTCCGCAAACCCAAAATAAAGCAACATCACGCCTGTGGCAACAGGTGCCAACAAATAATTATAGTGACTCGTGCTCAGCCAGCGGACACAAGGCCGTACAATCCAATAACCAAACCCCATTAAGAATAATAAAGAAAAAAACAAATAGGCCAATGATTGTATAATTGAAAGCCTATGCCCAGACTCTATTGCCTGCGTAACCCCAGCAAAAAAACCTGATTGAACAGTCAAAAAAAACAAAGAAAGAAAAAGGACTGCAACAATATCATCTACAACCGCCGCCCCTAAAGTCGCTTTTGAACTTTTTAAATGCATTTTACGAGCCGCATACAGCATAGCAACCGGAATAGATACACTGGTGGCTGAAAAAATCAATCCTAACCCAATAGCCTCAATCATGCTACAGGTATAACCAGGGACTGCATATAAAAGCAAACCCCCTATCATAGCAACGGGCAGTACCGCCCCTAACACGCCAGCTGTTACCGCTATAAAACCCACTTTGGCCATATCGTGCAGATCAGTCTCATGCCCAGCAAGCCAGAGCAAATAAGAAACAGTAAATGTTGAAGAAATAAGCAGCAATGCAAATATAAAAAGATCTGAAGATATAATCGAATAATTGGCACCAGAGACAGAATCAAACATAGTCAGCGGTTGAGCAAAAAAAGACCAGTGCGCTATATCTATACAAGATGGGCCAAGCAACATACCTCCCACTATCTGACCAGCTATAAATGGTAATCCCAAAAATTTGTTTAATATTTTACCAACCACCAGTGTCCAGACCAAAATAGATACAAAAAAAAGCCCAAAATGGGCAATAAATGCTGCACTCAGGCCAGTGTTTTGTAATAATTCTGCAGGGATACTTAACGACATCTTTATCCTTAATTCTCTTATTGAGCTTATTATAATTACTTTTTACGCTTATATTTAATGTATTTAGGTTTATATTTAATGTATTAATGTACTTTTTAACGCATAAATATAATCATACACTGAGTTTTACCCCAAAGACAAGCCCTAACATGCTTTTAGTTCTATTACTACACTAAAGATCTCCATTAAAGATCTCTATTGTTGACTTTGCTATTTGAAATTATTTATGATAATAGCATGCACTGTTTGCAAGGAGCTCAAACCAGGCACAATACAAATAAAAAAAAGCTTCAAAAAAAAGGAGTTCTCATGTTACAAGAAACCAAAAAAAATTCACACTATCTGATACAGACCATCATTTCACTAGGGATCCTCATAGGGTTTATTGGCACACCAATCCCATCACGAGCTGCGGCTCTTGATGAGCGCATTGCTGTTCAACAACAATTCTTAAAGCCCTCTGGATTAAATCAAGGTGGCCAAAAAACATTTTGGCTTTCAACAGGTCAAGGGGCAACAAGCGACTTTGCTCTTATAGCTCTGAATCACCCTCAACTAGATAATATACCCAGACTAGATCCTGACACTCTAGAAGCTAACTTTAGCTATGTATCAGATTATTTGCACCCAAAAACTATCACTTACTTTAAACTCCCTGCCGGTCTTTATTTCTGGCAATCAGGGACGTTGCAAGTAAGGCCACATGAAAAAATAACCTATCAATCAAACAAAAAAACACAATGCTTTGCTCAAGTTATAAAAGGCACAGTATCAGATAAATGCTTTGATGCAACAAGAAATCCCTTTGCATTAGGCCAAAACAGTCAAGCACGAGCAGCTACCATAGCTCATAACCAGAATCCCGCCTTGATACCTTTACACCCCTTTGATGATGATACCTGGGGAGCTATAATCACCGGAAAACCTGCAGTAGCAATCGGCAGACCTGCTGTGCCTGCTTATGCAGCAGCAAAACCTGCTTATGCAGCAGCGCCTCTATTTGCAGTAGCTCAAGCTGTCGCTCTGCCACAGGGCCTAACTATTTCAATAGCATCATCAAATGTTATGTCTCAAGGGCAATATGAACATGATTTCCCTGCTCTAGTCAAAGCCTCTCACATGCTGCCACTACAAGAAAGAACTTCCCTTTTTCAGGCTGCATTCAAAGACCCTAAACAATTAGCTAATAAAGATTTTGTGATGCTCCAAGAATTTGGCCTTGGCATGAGAGATAAAGATATAGCTCTTGAACAAGTTTCTGCAGCAAACGTACGCAGCCTAAAATTTGCTCTCGCACAAGTACCAGAGTATGAATCGGTAGCAAAAGTAGCAAATTCGCCAGGAATTGTTGACCTTTTATTCAACAAACAAAAATATGACCAGTTAGAAACACTTAAAGCTAATGGAATATCTGCTGGCCGCTACCTAGGAGGCGTATTCCAATTAAAACAACATCGACAAGTAAAAATTGGCGTCGTGTGTGCCCATATTCAATATGGCCCTAAAGGCGCATCACAGATAAGAGATCTCATAAAAGACATTGATACAGCCACTCAATATCATCCAGACATTGCTGGATGGATTGTTGCAGGCGATTATAACATCGACTATAACAACCCCGCAAAAGACTTAAGAGGGATGACAGGCGCAAGATTTCAGGATGTTGCTGTAGGAACAAATGGTGCCGGTGGACGTTTAACCGCCTTGGGCAAAGTACAACAAAAAGGTGGCAAACATGCTCCGTGGAACGTAAGCCCAGAAGGCATTGACTATATATGGTATCGTGGCAACCTACAACCTACTGCTACCGGTATATATCCTGCCGTTGCAGATCAAAACAAACGATTGTTAACCGGAGGTAATATCAAACCAGATGGCACTCATGGCAATGATAGCAGACGGGACTTTTTCTCTGACCATGCTATAGTATCTGCAACATTTGCTGTTGGTGGCCCTCAAATGCCACAACAGCCTGTTCAACAACAACCTGCTCTCGGATATGCTGGTGCTGGGCATGCAAAGCCTAAAGCACAAGTCATTGCATGCCCCTTATGTACTTTTGAAAACCCAATGAGATCAACGAAATGCGAAATCTGTGATACACCATTAGCGGCTGCACCTCGCGCTCAAATGCCACAACAGCCTGTTCAACAACCTGGAAGATCTGCTGCCGCTCAAGATGATGATTCTTGGTTTAAAGAGTATGGTGACCAAGCCAATCGAGAAGCAGCTGATTGGCAAGTTTATAATGCAGATGAATGGGAACAGTAATTCATCTGCATGAAACAACCAATAAAAAAACATATAATAACCTATAGAGGGAGAAAGATTACGTTTATGTGTAACCTTTCTCCCTCAAAGTAAACAAGAGAAAAAGTATGAAAGACGAAATAGTTATAAAAAATGGCATACTAATACCCGCACATGAAGTTATCTTTACTGCCAGTAGAGCTGGGGGACCTGGCGGGCAGCATGTCAATAAAACCAGCACCAGGATTACACTTCGCTGGAATATTACAACTACTCACGCGCTTTCAGAAGAACAAAAAGCACTTATTATGATAGCGTTAGCATCAGAACTCACCACTGAAGGTGATATTATTATTCACAATAGCGCTTCTCGCAGCCAGCAACAGAACAAAAAAAATGCTATCGATGTGTTAAGAAATAAAATAAAAAGAGCCCTGTATGTCCCCAAAAAACGTACCGCAACTAAAATACCTAAACAGGCTAAAGAAAAGCGGTTGCAACAAAAAAAGCAGCATAGCTTGATCAAAAAAATGCGAAAAGTAGACCCTTAAATGCACCTATTATGCCTTACTTTAAAAGCACTGCCATATAACTTTTCACTTTAATCCAAATCTTGTCTTGATCTACCAATACTAGGACTAGCAAATCAATAAATACTAACCAAATACCCCTTTTAGTTCAAAATCAACCCTGCTTTCAATTAAATGTTACTATGTAAATTAATTTTCACTTGGACAAAAAAAACCAAGCCTAATTGACTTTGTTTGTCAAAAATATATAATAAAATTATTAACAGTCAAAAACAATCAGTTTTTAGGGGTTTTTATGAAAAAAAACATTAAGCAATTTGTAATTCTATTATTGTTCTATTGTATAACAACCAACACAATGCATGATAAACTGATTCGAGAACAGCTAGAAATAGATACCATACAAACTCCATCTATCGAAGAAATAGATAAAATAGCCTCAGAAGAAGGAGTAGAACATAGCGTCAACGTTGAAGAAATTAAACAACTATATCGGCTTGAATTAAAAGATCAGATCGCTAACATTATTTCATCGCATACTGGCTATACAAAAAGCAATTACCAGTCTTCACTTATTCTCCACTTATTAACCTCAGCATTCATAAATCAACCAGAAGACTCTCTTATACCACATTTCAAACACATTCAAAAAACTATACAACATCCAACACAAGATTCAGACATTTTTTTTGCTTTACCCGAACAAAATCTTTTAGAATTACATGAAAAAATCAGAACTTTTGTTGAAACCTGTCGTCCCAATATGACAAGACAGTTATTAGAAAAGGTACATGGAAACTATGGCCACAGATGGAATGATGAATATGAAACTAAACAAGTAGCTCATCAATCAAGAAGCCTACCAAATCTTTTAGGGAAAGGCATCCAGATCAAGATACCATCAGCCTCAATTCTTATCTTAAAAAAATTGGCAATAAATCCTCAATGTCCGCTGATAGAGATTACAAAAAACCAACGGCTCATTGCTATAAATGGATTTCAAAATTCAAAAGTCTCCCTAGCGGTTCATGATACCTTTGATCATTTATGGATGTTTAATGAATTAGAAGAAAACGGCATACTAAAAAGATACTCTGACTTTTTACAACGTGTTGGCAACCCTCAATCTACTGATATATTTAAGCGCGAAGGCGAATTAATAGCATCAACTATGTTTGACTACAGAAACATTTTATTCAATGCTGACTCTGATGTTATAATTTCAATTGATCAAATAAAAGAGTTATTAACACATGGTGAAAATCAAGCAAGAGCTTTATCTCTTATAAATGCTAATGAAGAAAATCCTGAATATAGTACTGGTTTATGTAAAATATTTACCGGTATTTATATAGAGCTTCTGGAGCAACACAGAAAACATGGTTCAATTAAAAATTTAGATAAAAACTTTAACATTACTGGAAACATGTCTATTACCGATTCAGAATATGCCGCCTTAATCATAGAAATATTTGATCATTTACATAGCAAAAAACAAATAATTTTACCTTATTTGTCTAATATAATGACAGCCATTGAACATGAATTAACTAAAGCTGCACACCAAGAAGATAATAACCCGCATAGTTTTTCGATTAAACTAGACGATATTAAAGAATATAAACCAAAAGAGCATGTCCTTTCAGAGGCGACAATAGATTGGATTAAATCTAATCCCGGATCAATGACAATGCGCGCGAAAAGGTGCTAGAAAGGGAGCTCTATGAAAACAGAATATGAACTGAGATTTTATCCGATACATAAAGAAATAGTACGGCAAGCGTTCAGAGATTCAAGCGCAGAATTGACCACACCTGAACATTTAATGAAAAGAAAAGTATATCAAATTCGGGATTCTTCATTTATGAGAGTGAGAGAATCAAATGGCAAAGTTGAAATTACCGGCAAAATAATCAAAAATTCAGCAACTATAGATGGAACTTTAGAAACAAATATTGATGTAGCACATACATCTTTTAATGAAATCACCGCTCTATTTGATAAGCTATTCGACAATGGATGCTATCAAGAAAGCTTGCGGGAAGAATGGCTATTATACAAAGATGCATCTGGCAACACAGTTGTTGCTACAATTGATACATGGCCTGGACTAGAGCCCTTAGTTGAAATTGAAGGTAACAATGAAAGCATTATTCATCATGCTATCTCATTACAGAATCATGAATTTGGCAAACCCTTTCATGGTGACATTCTTCAACTCTATAAGCATGTTTATGGGTTATCCTCTAGCGATTTTCACTCTATTAAAAATCTATCATTTGATAACACAGAGCAACTGAGAGGATTTGGTAATTGTTCACGTTAACCAACTTAACCAACCCTCTTTGCCCTACTTTAAAAGCATTGCCACATCGCTTTTGACCGCCATACATACCGCATATAATGGATATGAATAAACAGTCTCAAATACGGAATAGTTTTGCACAGAAAATCGTATGCCAAAGGGCGACTGAGGATGGTTTTTTAAAAAAACATGCATACTTTTCAAAGTGCTTCCCACACCACTTTTTACTTCAATGGGAATAATGCTTTGTTTTAAAGCTATCACATAATCAACTTCTGCTTGGGCGGTACGTTCATTGCGTAACCAATAATACAACTGCTGTTTTTGTAGTGACCGTGAGTAGGCAAGCAACTCTTGACCCACAAAAGCCTCTACCACCTCACCTTTATTAATCCATGATTGATCAGTGCTGAGCAACCACTCAGTGATATCAAGCCCAAGAACCGCTTGTGCTAATGCAACATCGATAAAAATGATTTTAAATGCATCAGGATCTATTTGTGCTCCAAGTGGCAACCCTTGAGCAGCCGTATCTTATACTTTATGTATAACCCCCGCCGTTGCTAATAAATCAAGACATGGGGCAAGCTCGCGCTTTCTAAACTCCCCAGGAATATCACTAAATTTAAATTTTTTACCCAGCTGCAAAGGAATACTATCAAATAATATATCAAGATACTTAATCTGGTGCCGAGTTGCATACTTATTAAAATCTTGCCGATATGAACTGATTAATGTCTGCTGTATTTTAAAACAATGGTCCGCATCTTTTTTTAAAACCCATGAATGTACCACTTCTGGCATACCGCCAATAGCAAGAAACTCTCGTATTAAAGCCAACAATCTGTCATGGGCAACCGTACTTAATGGCTCTTGCACATCATGATTTTTGATTGCCTCTAGCAACATTGTTTCTCCAAGCGCATAGATAAATTCTAAAAACGACAAGGGGTACATATATAAAAACTCTACACGACCAACAGGAATCCCCACTGATTCTATGGCAAAATCCAACAACGACCCCGCTGCAATCACGTGCAATTCTGGCATCATTTCATAAAAATAACGGAGCGCCTGTATAACTTTTGGCTCTATTTGAATCTCATCAAAAAATAAAAGTGTTTTACCTGGAACTATTTTTTGCCTTGTTAAATACATTAAATCCTGAACAATACGCTGCGGATATAAATCAGCTACAAAAATATCCCGTGCTTTTGGATTAAGCTCTAAGTTAATTTCTATAAAATTATCAAACTTTTTACCTAACTCCCGCACCGCATATGTTTTACCCACCTGACGGGCGCCCCGCAACAAAAGTGGTTTAAACTCTTTTTGATCTGCCCATTCCTGCAATTGTGAATCAATAAATCGTAACAAAATACCCCCTTTGGTTAAAAATCCACCATGATTTACCCTAGTTATGGTTAAAAATCCACCATGATTATATTAATTATGGTTAAAAATCCACCCTGATGTCAATTGGTATACTTTTATTTTCATAATTATTGACAAACACTTGCTCATTTCTAGTACCCTCATTATGTATTTTATTTTTTATAACAAACAAAGGAGAAACTATGTTATTAGATTGGACACTAGCATTTTTAGTTTTGGCTATAATTGCGGGAGTTTTAGGCTTTAGCGGTATCGCTCGCGAAAGCGCTGGCATAGCAAAAATACTATTTATAGTTTTCTTAGTGATTTATGTTGTCACATTAGTTATGAATCGCGTATAAAAATAAAAAAATATGGCCGGCCGTTATTATAGCGGTCGGCATTCCACAATCAACAATGTCGCCCTTAATAGTTATATCGGTATAAATGGAAGCATCTTTTATTATTAATATATGTCCCCTCTCTGCTTTTTGTGTTATCATTAACCAATAAAATGTCATCTTAACACTACCTAGTCAAAAGTTATTAAGCAGGGGCCTTAATCCTAATGAGCCTGACAATAACGGCACATTCCCGATTGAATGTGCAACTAACCCTTGCGCTATAAAAGTTTTTTTAGCACATGGAGCTCATCCTAAATCACTCGCTATTACCAATTTTGCCGTTTTACGAGATCTAGACTTTTTATTGGGTATGGCGCTCAGCCTTTAAAAGACACAACCGGCTGCACACCGCTGATGGCTATGACTTCTCACAAGCATAATAAAAAGCATCGCCTTGCATTAATAGACCAATTTTGCTCATTTGAAGCTCATTATTACGGCGTTAATCCGATAGTATATAAAAAATGCTTACTCGCATTAGTCACCAAAGGTGATTATATTGAAAAACCGATACCACAAGAGATTCAAGCATTTTGGCAACAAGTAACACATAGTACTCGTTGCGCATTATAAAAGCTCAGCAGTCACTGTTTTAGAAACACACAAAATAGTCAAACAGCTGACATACTTACTTATGCTAAACAGCAAGTATTTAAAGCAAAACTATGGTAAAATCAATGGTATATGTGGCGAAAATAAAAGTGCTATATCTTGTTTATAATCTTTAGTATTATTTTTGTATAAAGCGTGATGCATAGTTGAGTTTATCATAAGGAAATCAATGCTTTCTAAATTACCGGTTGATCTCAGCACCTTTAGTGAGCTGCGCAAGCAAAAATATCTGTATGTCGATAAAACCAAATACGCGCATGAGCTTATTACCGGTGGACGTCGTTTTTTTCTTTCAAGGCCCCGCAGATTTGGAAAAACACTTTTCGTTTCGACGCTCAAAGAGATATTGCTTGGCAACAAAGAGCTTTTTGATGATCTATGGATTGCTACCAGTGATTATACATGGCCAAAGCACGGTCTTATTACCTTAGACTTATCAACTTTGGGCATAGAAGATGCTGAGACGTTAAAGATTGGCTTAAAAGAAGCGTTAATTAGAGTTGCTCGTGAATACACTATTAATGTAAATCTTACGATTGATACACCGGAATTCATTTTATACGACTTAGTTAAAGCATTAAAAATTAAGTTTGGCCGCGTTGGTTTACTCATTGATGAATATGACAATCCAATTTTACATTCACTGAAAGATGCCAAGCGAGCTGTTAAAATAAGAGATGGCATTCGAAGGTTTTTTGCAGCAATCAAAGGATTGGACGCTGAGCTTGATTTTGTATTTATTACCGGTGTTAGTAATTTTGCAAAAGCAGGACTTTTTTCCGGACTCAACAATTTGCAGGTGATAACCCTTGATGATCGATGTGCTTATGTGTGCGGCTATACGCAAGAAGAAGTAGATCATTATTTTAAAAATTACCTAACCATATGGGCCAACAAAGAAAATATCCACCTTATTGAATTGCAGCAACAGATTAAGCATTGGTACAATGGCTATAATTTTAGCGGCAAATCATTATCGGTTTATAATCCATTTTCACTGATGAAAGCCTTAGACGCGCAATCTTTTAAAAATTTTTGGTTTCAATCAGGAGCACCGACATTTTTGGTGGAAGAGCTTGAAAATGAATATCGCAAAAAAGAATACCGCCTTCTTGATTTAGATAGCTTGGAAATCACCGAGGATACGTTGGGAATTTTTGATGTGGGATCAACACCATTACCTTCTCTTATGTTTCAGACAGGCTATCTAACAATAGTTAATTATGATCGTGATAGGAATGCATACAAACTTGGATACCCAAATTTTGAGGTTAAAACAGCTAAAGTCTTTAATATTACCTACAAAGAAAAACGCTTATCTTCAATAAATACGCAATAAAAATACGCTCGTAAAGGCGCGACTAACTGATGGGATAAACAGATAATAACTTATAACCATTAACGTACACACAATAAAAATGGCTTACGTGCCAGACGTTGATGACTCAGCGTTCTTTTTCAGCTTTTCTACAATCTGATTCATATTTTTTGCGGGTATCTGCGATAAAGAATCGACATGATAATGCTTGCAAATTGTCTCTTCTAGCTCCCTATTACCCTTGATAAGTGCTTTTAAAAAGCCAACCTGTTTATCAGTAATGGTATGTTCAGCGACTACCATATCAAGACCATCTGCATCATACTCAGAAGTAGAAATGCCGCATATAGAGGCATACACATATCTTTTTAAATAAGTCATAGCAGAACCAAATTTTTGAATATCGGTAGGATCTTTGACATAAATACGCACTTTGCTTTTTATCACTTCTCCCGATGCGTGCATTAAAAGAGTAACCAGATAATCTTTATCTTCTTCAGATTCCAAAAACTGAGTCACTGATAACCCTTCTTTAACCAATGATTCACGTGAAGCGTATATCAAATCTTCAAAAGTAGAAAAACTACTTTTATAATGTGGATTGTAACCACTCTTTTGAGCGCTTAAATAGGTTGATTGTGCACGAGCAAGAGCTGCATAGAGATTGTTTTTATTTTCCATAAACCGTACTTTTTATAGGTATGCAATCAAACTATGATTAAATAAAAATGCTTATACTTAAAGTATACATCTTAACAAGATAAAAGTTTTTTTTAAATACTCAGATCATAGAAAAAATAGAAGATTAAAATATAAGCGAAACTGGCGGGGCTGACGGGACTCGAACCCGCGACCTTTCGCGTGACAGGCGAACGCTCTAACCAACTGAGCTACAGCCCCTTAAAATGGCTCCTCGGGCAGGACTCGAACCTGCGACCTAACGATTAACAGTCGTTTGCTCTACCGACTGAGCTACCGAGGAACAAATTTTATATTCACATTTCAAATTTTGGTGGGCGGTGCAAGATTCGAACTTGCGACCCCCAGTTTGTAAGACTGATGCTCTACCAGCTGAGCTAACCGCCCTCACCATGTAACCTAGATGATCAAAATTTTAAATCAAAAAAAGACGAATGTCAAAGGGCAATATAAAGATTTTTCTTCCCTAAGATTCTCAGCCCGAGTATTATTAAAAATAATAACCGTAATGCTACACCCACAAAACAACTCAAAAGGGCCTCCTATGCGTGCTTATGACTTTCTTAAAAACATATTTCTAGCCCTCATCTTGCTTCAGGTTGCGCCTCCCCTGATTAAAAACATAGTTAAAAATTATTATAATTTCTTAGAACCTAAGTCTCGCGTTGCCATTATTCCCCTCAAAGGAGTTCTCTATGATGCATCTGATACCATTAAACAATTGCATACGTACTTTAAAGACCCCACAATAAAAGCAATAGTAGTCAAAATGGACTGTTCGGGAAGCGCTACTGGCACAGGACAATCTATTTATGATGAAATCATGCACCTTAAAGTCCATAACCAAAAACCAATTATTACTCTTGTTGAAAACACCTGTGCATCTGGCGGCTATTTAATCGCATCAGCAACCGACTATATTGTTGCCCCAGGCATGTCATTAGTTGGCAGCATTGGCGTATGCTTACCGTATCTCTTTCAGATGCGTGAATTTATAGAAAAACACACCATAACCTATATTCCCATGACAGCTGGCGCATACAAATCAACCGCTGACCCTTTTACTGATCTAAAACCAGAACAAAAAACATTATTGCAGTCTATGCTCAATGATTCATATGAACAGTTTATTACCATGATTGCACATAACAGAAAACTATCAACCTCTACGGCAAAAGAATGGGCTGATGGTAAAATTTTCACCGGCAAGCAAGCATTAAAACTTGGCTTAATTGATGAAATAGGTGCAGTGTCGGCCGCTGTTAAAATAATTAAAGAAAAAGCTATGATAGAAGGCGATATAGAATGGGTTAAAAAAGAAAAACCTCTGAGTGCACTAGCAAGTCTTTTTTCTGGTGAACAACCAGACAATGATTCTTCTCTTCTTGAAGGGGCAATTCACACTGTATGCGCTACCCTTGAAAATCGCTATAGTGCCGCCAAACTTTAACACTAAGCTAACTGATTATCTTTTGCTTAGTCCAACACTAGCTAGATAATTACAAACACAGTACTTACCATTAAATGAGGGTCTTTCTGTATATCATACCACTATACAAAAAGACCCTTTTTTTTATTTTTATTTTTTACTTTTCTTTCCTCTACTTACTTCCCAACCTCTTGCTCTTTTTCTTGCGCAATCTCCTGTTCTATTTCTTGAATCAACTCTGGATTTGTCTCTCGCGGACTTATATTGTCATCATTTTTATTATCTGGATTAGCACCTTTTTTTAATAAAAGCTTAATAATTTCTTTTTTTTCCAACTTTTCCAACATGACAGCTTGCATAAGGGATGTATTGCCATGATCGTCTTCAACATCTATCTTTTCTGGAAGAACATACTCAAGTAAAAGATTAATGACATCAATGTTACTCTCTTCCTCTTCGGCTACAGCCTTGTGTAATGCGGTACGCCCACCGACATCTTTTGTATAAATATTCGCACCGTTTTGCAGCAAAAGCCTCATTAAATCAACATTCATACTCCCTATTAAATTTAAAAAAAGCGTATTCCCACCGGAATCTAATGGAATATTAACTCCCTCCTTAAAAAGATGATGCGCTAACAATAGGGTAACTATTTGTCTATCAGGAAAAGAAAATGCCTTATCCAACAATTGAGCTAATTTTTTCTTTTCTATTAACCCTATAAAAACATCGGCCTTATTACTTGTTACTATTTTACGTACTTTCTCATAATCATTTTGCTCCAAAGCTATTTCTAAAGCTATCTCTAAATCTTTAGCACTAAAAAATGTATAACTTCCATCAATAGAGATCTGACAAGCATAACAATGTACCTCAGATCCTACTGTACTACATTGATATTCTATACTCTCAAATACAGGGCGAACACATGTTACTTTTTTAATGCGAATAACTTTAGGCACACCATATTCAAGTGCCCCAAAAATAGCACTTGGGTTGTTTTGATACTGCGAAGGTATATTTTCTCCTAAATAAGTTACCTGCTTTATCTCATGAACTACCTCTCCCGGCATCAATGATACAAAAGAAGGTGCTTCTTTAATACCTGAATCAATTACAATATCAAAAGGCACCGTATCTATTGCTAACAATATCGCTTTTGGATCATACTTTTTACCATCTAACCCTTGATATTGTTTAACCAAAAGAGGCTTTTGACGTGTTGCTGCCATCACCTTACCTATGCGAATCACTGCTTTATCCACATCAGCAACTGGAAACCATGCCGGCACATTAGTTGGACGGATCTGAGGGATACTGGCTATTTCTGCTGGTAAAAAAGCTGGCCGACTAATCAATGGAAATAAATAGCCAAGCGCTACAGAATAGTTAATAGATTCCTTGAGAGTCTCTTTAATAAACTTGTCATATCTTACTGGTGTTTCTAAGCCTCCAAAATATTTACCTGGTTCAAGGAGCCTACCAAATACAGGAGCGTCTGTTGCAGCTGAGATAACAATAGGAAATTGATACGTACGAATGTCTTTTATTGGCCTAAAACCTGCTTTTTCAACCCCAACAGGGTCCTGAAATTTTGCACCACTATCAATAATATATGTTAGTTCTCCATATACTTGACTAGCATTAAAGCCAGCAGCATAACATGAATTATAAACAAACAACTTTGTTTGTATTTTTTTATCCAAAATGTTTAATAATTTTTTAAAATCAGATTGCTCACCATTAATCGACAATCCAGCGATAGATTTTCCATAACCACCATGCCCAGCCAGATAGATAACCCAGTTAGTGTCTTGCTTAATATTTTCTGGTTTTTTTTTAGGATCTATTTTTTGATAAAACAATTGCTCACAAACAGCAAGAAAGTCTTGTGATAGCTTTCGGCTTTGTGCCCTTTGTTTAAAATATTCATACTCTTTTCCATTTTCTTTAGAAAAGTATTTTTGAAGCGCATTTTTATTAACAAATAAATCCTTTTTATTTTTAAGCTTAAGCTCAGCATCGAGCCATGCTGCTTGTTTATTAAAATCTGCCATAAGCGCTATAAGCTTAGGTTCATTTTTTAAGCCTTGCCGCTTCCGCGGAATTAATAAAAAAAAATCATTAATGCGATATATAATCCATTCGCTTGCATTAAAATACATGGCATAGAAAGCACTTAATACTTTTTTTGCACTTTCAGAATGATTGCTATTTATATTAAAAATATGACTTAATAATGCACCAGGCATTAATATAGGTCCTGCTTTTTGAATTAATGCCATACAAGCACTCATCGTAATAAATGAATTTTGATCTTTTCTGATTATTTCACCATCATCTAAAAATATCAGCAAACTACGGGTGTTTATGTCAATACCCTGATCAGCAGCCTCTTTTATTTCCTCTTGCCCACCTTCTACCTCTACTTGCTGAGCTGCATTTTTAATTAAGCTACTAGTAAATTTTTTAATCTGATTATCTTGCTTATTTTCTTGAATAGCTTCTGCTATCTTACTTTTTGTCTCCGGATTAAATAACTGTGAGTCAGCTAAGCCCCTTTTTTTATAAACCTCTGCTACTGGAGCAAAAAATGGTATTTCTTGTGCTTGTTCAACCGGAGGGGCTTGTAGAACAGCCTCGACAGCTTCTGCCTCCACCTCTTTAACTTCTAATTCAGATGCCCTGATTAGTGCACTACAAAAAATAACACACACCATTCCCATTACTATTCTCTTTTTCATGATTTTTCCAATTATGACTACTTTTTAAATGATCAATTAAACTCACCATTAAAATATATCAAAAATTCAAATAGAAAGTCAATGGCTATTGTTTATCGCACCAATAACACACAATAAGAAAGAGATTGCAAGTCAACATGGGGCTTTATGCGTATTGCATGATATAAGCCGTTTGGTTGGCATGATTCAACAGTCCCTAAGCTAAATCCTTGCGGAAAGATAATCCCTTCACCGCTTGATAACACTAAATCATTCAATTGCACTGGTTTAAAATGGGATACATACTGCAACAAAGCGCTATCATGCTGATTAGAACCCTGATATATCCCATTTACCTGTGTAGCTGCACAATAAGCGGCAACTTTGCATGACGCATCGGTAACAAGACGTACTTTGCTATACCATGGATACACGTGTTCAATTTTACCAATCAAACAATTTTTATAGACAACCACCGTATCCTGCTTGATGCCTTTATCTAAACCGGCATCAATTAAAAAATAATGCTCTTTATCAGAAAAATGCCTGAAAATAATCTGCACTATCTGTGCATCATCAACGATATACTGCTTTTTAAAGCTATCCAATTCTTTTATATCTTCACTGTATTTACGTGTTGCTTGCAACTGCACATTTTCCGCACGTAAAGCTTGGCATTCTTGATGAGTTTCATACAACAACCTTTTAAGATAGGCTGTATCCCGACGGTCACGTATCCAATTCTGCACCACATCCACCAAAACCTGCTGGGTACGTAGAGCTGGATATATCGCGCAAGAAGATAGGTGCTCAATTTTTTGCGCTGAAAAAAAAAGAACGCAATAGCCTATTGCCACCACACAGATAAAAACCACCACTTTAGATATGCTATACTTTAGATGTGCCATTACTCTACTCAAAACCCCTGATCAATTACTTTTTTATGATTATATTCGCTCTCTAGGCTAACATATAATAATAATGGTTCAATAATTAATCACTTATTTTATAGTGCTGTATGCATAACATACTGCTTTTCTTTTTTGGTATATAAAATACGGGATGGTCTAAATAGATGAGAGACAGTAATCATATAGAGACTATTTTTCACTCTATCTATTTCTTTTTTAACATAAATAGGAGGTAAAAGTAGATGAGGAGAATTATCAGTAACTGAAACACCTATAGGTATATAAATAGCACGCGGATCTGCAATTATAATCAAAAACGCATCCTGAGTAGGATTAAGAGGAATACTATTATTTTCTGGGCGATTTTCTGGCTGCACATCCCAAATAAACATCTTAGTTTCTTCATCCTGTTTTTTTTCCAATCTAAAAAACGCAGCTGGCTCATCTTTATCCAATTCCCAATGACTTATAGTATTTGCAAACATAACGATAGGAACGATAGTCTGAGCAACAACCAGATGCAACACTAACTGTTGCTGTGTACGGGGATAAAAAGTTTGCCCATTAAGATTGGTAATATCTATATAACCTGCATACGTAGAAAAAATACCCGCACCGTTATTCTGGCCCAACATACCCTCAACTGTATGGGATGCTATTTTTCCTGAATGCTTAAACGTATGATGTATATCATGAGCATAAGGGAAAGGATACAAAAAAAAGTTTACAATAGGATCAGCTGACATCTTTTGCAAAGAAATTAAACATGCTAGAATAAGCAATGAAACATATGTTTTCATAGAGTTCTTTCTCAATACATACCCCATGTGTGGATATCTATTGTATTAGTTAATACCTATTCAATAACTATTCTGACATACACTATAACATAAACAATTATTTAAAATCTATGATTGAAAGCTGAACATGACAAAAAACACAAACAAAGACTATCTTACCTCTCAAGCATGGCAGCACTTGTGCACAACAGAATCTTTAACCGATCAACAACAAAAACAGTTCGCCACCTATCTTGATTTGTTATGTGAATGGAATAAAAAATTTAATATAACGGCTATTACTGACCCTGAAGCAATAATTACCGACCACTTTAAAGATTCATTACACATTCGACACATGCTGCCATTAGCTGAGCAAAAAGGCATATGTGATATCGGCTCTGGTGGAGGATTTCCTGCCCTACCACTTAAAATATGTTACCCCACTATCCCCTTCGTTTTAATAGAAGTAAATAATAAAAAAATTCAGTTTTTACAAGCTGTTATTGATACTCTTGGATTACACAACATTGAACTTTACTCTCTTGATTGGCGTACCTTTTTACGTAAAACAACCTATGAATTAGATTTATTTTTAGCACGTGCATCATTGCAACCTGAAGAATTAATACGTGTATTAAAACCAACAAGTCACTACAACAAGGCAACGCTCGCCTATTGGGCATCGCGCTCATGGCAAGCACAGCCATTAGAAAGTTCCTTTATTTACAAGCAAGAATCATACACAATAGGCACTAAACAGAGAAAAATGGTGCTTTTTAAAGCGCACTAGGTTTTACTTTTAACAACGCTCATTCTATACTAAAAATTCTTACAGATTGAAAACACTCTTTTTATTGAATAGGGGTACACAATGGAAGCCAAAAAAGGGTTATTATCCAGCTATATAGCCGGAATTATTGATGATACAGCGCAAGGCGAAAAATATACTACCATCATCCGTTTTCTATTGCCCGAATTAATTTTTGCATTTTTGTTATATTCATTGCCGACCCTCATTGACTCAATACTTATTAGCCACTTACGTTCAACTTCTACGTATGCTACCCTGGGGGTTACCAATAACTTATTACATTTTATGGTTAAAATTGCAGAAGCTTTTGGTGTGGGAACTATTATATTAAGTGGACAATCTAACGGCCAAGCTAATTATAAAGAAGCAGGCAGAGGATTACGTGATGCCTTTTGGGTAACCAGCATTATAGGCAGCTTTATTGCGGCAACACTTTATTTTGGTGCTTATTGGATATACAGCATGTATGGTATGTCTGAAGATATTATTACCCTTGGCGTACCATTTTTAAAAATGCGCGCTTTGGGTGTTTTTTTTATGTTTATTTATTTTGCCTTAATAGGATTTTTACGCGGTATTAAAAATACCAAAGCTCCTATGTATATTTTTTGCTTAGGACAACTCTTCTTTTTATTTTTTGACTATGCACTTATTTTTGGTCATTTTGGCTTTCCAGAAATGGGATTACAGGGGTCTGCTGTTTCAACAGTAATTCAATATAGTGTCATGCTTTTACTAGCTGGAATCTATATTTTAACCAATAAAGATCATCGCAAATACTATATAGATTTACTTGCACCCATTAAAGATGGTGCTTTAGCCTGGCGACTCATTACTTTAAGCTTACCGGTAATGTTAGATAAAGCGATTATGGCTATTGCCTATATTTGGTTATGTAAAATGCTTGGCTGCATGGGCACAAGTGGTTTGGCCGCATTCTGTGCCATTAAAGATATGGAACGTTTTGCATTTCTTCCTGCTATTGCTGCCGCTCAAGTGATAACCATACTGGTGAGTAATGATTTTGGCGCACAACGTTGGGCCGCCATTAAAAGTAATATTAAAAAAACAATATTAATCGCGGCGATAGGTGTCTTTTTTATTTTATTGTTTTTTGTTATCTTTTCTCCGCAAGTTGCCTCTATATTTGATAAAAATGGTGACTTTTCAGGCCTTATAGTGCGCATATTCCCCCTGCTGAGTGGACTTGCTTTTTTTGATTTATTGCAACTGGTTTTATCTGGCGCTTTGCGTGGAGCCGGCAATGTAAAAGTGGTTATGTTTGCACGCTTAATTATATGTTTTGGCTATTTTATACCATTATCATACCTATTATCTCAATTAACTATTCAAAATCAGGCACTGAAATTTATACTCATTTATGGATCGATGTATATAGGTAATGGGTTTATGACCTATATATATATTAATCGTTTTCGTGGTGAAAAATGGAAAAAGCAAAATCATTCTGTAAAGGATTAACTATGGCACTACTATCACGTGAAGAAATTCTAAAGGTTGCTCGGGGATCACAACTTGAAATCTTAGAACATGAAATAGATCCTCTTATTCAACAAATTCAAGATGTCCTTACGTATGCGCAACGAGTCAAAATTATTGCCTCTGACATTCATGAGCCTTCAACCAAAAATGTGAATGTGTACCGATGCGACACTATAGTCTCATCTGATGCTGAAGCTATTTTAAAACGAGCTCCTGAACGTGAGGGTGACTTTTTTGTTGTACCAATGATTTTAGACAATAACTAGGAAGAAGTAATGGATACCATCTCATTTGCCACGATTACCGAACTGCAAGAAAAACTTGCGCAAAAAAAAATAAGTCACGAAGAATTAGTTGATTACTTTTTACGAAGAATCGATATTTTTGAACCTCGCATTGATTCTTTACTTGAAACTTTTGATAAAAAATCTGTGCTACCCAAAAGTGCTCCTACTGGATCTCTTGCTGGCATTCCTGGCGTAATAAAAGATAATATCTGCATGGAAGGACGCGTTGCTTCATGCGCATCGCGCATGTTGGAACATTTTGTTGCCCCTACTGATGCCACCGCAATTAAACGCCTTAAGTCTCAAGGGGCCTTGCTACTTGGTCGTGCCAATATGGATGAATTTGCGATGGGAAGTACCACCGAATCATCTGTTTATAAAAAAACCAAAAATCCCTGGGATGTAACGCGAATTCCTGGAGGATCAAGTGGCGGATCAGCTGCAGCAGTATCTGCTGGACTCGTGCCCTGGGCTTTAGGAAGCGACACAGGGGGATCAGTACGTCAACCAGCCGCACTATGCGGCATAGTAGGCATAAAGCCAACCTATGGATTAATATCTCGCTATGGCCTTATTTCTTATGCGTCATCGCTTGATCAAATTGGTGTATTAACAAGATCGGTAAAAGATAATGCTCTTATCTTATCTGCTATAGCTGGCCAAGATGCAAAAGATTCATCTAGTTTACCTATCGAACAAAAAAAGTATGCCCAGCACCTCGATGGCGTACTGCCAACAGGTATCAAAATTGGGGTTTTGGATTTATCTATAGAAGGGCAAGGTGTTGACCCTGAAATAGCATCTGCCGTTGAAAATGCGATCAAAGTATTAGAAAATCTTGGCGGCACTATCAAACGTATCGCATTGCCTACGTTTGATTACAGCGCTGCTGCCTACTTTATTTTAAGTAGAGCAGAAGCCGCCTCTAATTTAGCACGATTTGATGGAGTGCGATATGGAATGCGCAATAAAAAGGCAACAACGCTCACACAAATGTATCGCTCAACACGGCATGATGGTTTTGGCGATGAGGTAAGAAGCCGTATTATTGTAGGAAATTATGTACTTTCAAGCGGACACTCTGGTGAATTCTATGAAAATGCAAAAAAAGTACAACGCTTAATGCGCTGCGAAATAACCGATACATTCAAAAATGTTGATGTTATTATTATGCCAACGCACTCAACGCCCGCATTTAAGCTTGGTACTTATGACGCAAGCAAGTTACAAATCGATTTGCAAGATTACTTTACGTGTCCGGTGAATATTACTGGTGTTCCCGCTATTTCTGTGCCATGTGGTATTACTAAAAACAATTTGCCTATAGGATTCCAAATAATAGGCCCGCATCTTTCTGAGGAACTATTATATAAAGTTGCCTATGCATTTGAACACATAACGCCATGGCATACCATGAGGCCACCAGCATTTTAAACAATGGAAATATAATACTTTAATAATACTGGCATCCGATATAGTACTTGCATTTTGCGATTATTGTACGTTAGCCTCATTGTGTACTCTTGTACATAATGAGGCTTGCATGTAATTTATTCAAAAATGTTAAGTAGCTATCGGAGTGGTATGGCAAAAAAAATACATCCATTTTTTGTGTGCATACTTACCATTTACAGTATTGCCTGGTGCCAAGAAGACAGTGCGCACAAACAAAATACATGCGCAGTCGATACCACATGCCCTAAAAACAGTGTGCACAAAACTACACTTAAACGGTTACATAGAAAAAAGGGTGCGAGCAAGCGTGCTGCTCAGCAGTTTGCTTGTACCCTTTTACAAGATGCACTTGAATTGCATAAACAATTATTGTCATGGGATACTTTTAAAATTGCAACAGCCATTTTCCCCCTCTATGTTGGCACACGCATGATTGATGAACGATTACAAAATTGTTTTTATGATAAAAAAAATCATAAAAATATCTATTGCATACCAAAGCAATGCCATGATTTGGCCCAATGGAGTATTGCCATCCCAATAACAATATTGAGCAGTCAGGTTCTTTTTGGCAGTACAGAAGAACTACGAGAAACAACACGTGTTTTCTTACTCGGCCTTCCCTTTGTTTTTTGGACAAAAAATTTGTTAAAAAAAATAGAATTTGACGCCAATATGCGTCCGTGGAATGAATATTTTGATTGTACAAAACGTGCTAGCGGTGGATTTCCCTCTGGACATATGGCCGAAGCAACATATACTGCGTTATTATATGGACTTCGCTTTGGTCCCCGCTTTGCAGTACCATTAGGAGCAGTTGCCACCTTTATTGGGGTATCATTTGTGGCGTGCAATCGCCATTATATTTCTCAGATAGTAGCTGGTGCAGGGCTCGGAGCGGTGTATGGGCTTGCTGCCTATAAATTGGTAGACTCAAAACTGAGTGAAAATATCAAATTAGGGTTTAAAATTAGTAATGGTGGCCCGGCCATATCCGCATCTTATACTTATTAATAGGTATATATAACCGTAAACCACCACTATTAAAAGTATCTGCTAATTACGCTTATTCTTGAGCCGCAGCTGAACGTTGCGCCGCAGCTGAACGTAATGCTCTTGCGCTCTTTATATTTCTTTTTAATAGCTTAACTAACACTGAATCTATATCTAATGAATCTATATCTGGAGCAGCATATTCAACGCATAAAGAACACAGCTCTTCTGGCAATAAATTTGGCAGAACTTGGGCTAATTGTTCCTGTACAGCTAAATCTTGCTTTACTGTTCTTCTTTTCTGCACAGCTTGTTTCAATAATTTTACATGCTTAGGCAATAGACTATCAACCTTACTATTTGTATGTTCTGCACCCGCGAATACCAGTGCATTTACTATTCGATGAGATCTATGAGAAACACCAAAGGCTCGCAACAAGGCTGTGACTCCACTCCTATTGGGAATATCAACACTTGCCCCCAGCATAAGCAACTGTTTTACTATGCTCAAATGCCCATATTCGACAGCATCAATAAGTGGGGTATTGCCAGTATGTGGATCGACACAGTTAACATCAGCACCTGCTTTTAGAGCGCTGTCAACTTTATTTAAATCAGCGTTAAGCCCTATGCCTTCAAACAACAGGATATTAGCTTGTTTAATTTTCTCTGTTTTTTCAGCTTCAGTCAGCTCTAATTGTTCAGCACGACTAGCAGCGCGATCCTGCACCTGATCTTTGCGCTCTTCTCGGGCATCCATTGCCTGTAAAGACACTCCTTGCCCAAAGATAGAGGCTAAAGCAATTGCGATAATTAGTTTTTTGCTATTTTTCATAACATAACCTTCCATTTATTTTTTTAAGATACAAATCAGACGTATACAAATCGCTTGTATATAAATTGTACAATAACAACACATTATATGTTATAAACATAAGCTAAATTATACATTTGTCAATACAATAATCCATTGCATGACACTCACAACGCACATAAAACATGTATCTGTTACCGTATAAACTGATCTTGGTACAACCGCTTGATCTCATCAGCTGTTGTTGCTTCTTTAGCCCCTTTATCTTCACGATACCCCATAATACGGGGAAACCTTAATGCATACCCAAGGCTGCTATCAGTTTTGCCTGCAGTGTGCACTGGTGACATAGTAAGTTCATCGGCACGGACCAAACAAATAATTTCTGGCCACACCCACACATCGGGAGCAAGATCTTTAAAACAGATTATGTTTCGTGGTTGATCTGCCACTGCACGCTTATCGCATTCTATCTTAAGCGCTCGCCATTCGCTATCTGTTAATCCTGTACCTACTTTTGCAACCGTCTGGAAAGAATCAAGCTGTGGGTTAAATACCCCCACTAAAAACGCTCCAATACCAAAATGTGCTCGCTTACCCGACCCGGCATAATAACCAAGAACAACACAATCAATGGTATCTTCTAAATGCCCAGCTTCTTGCCGCTTTAACTTAATCCAATTAAAATTACGTTTACCTGGCTGATAGATCGCATCTGGCCTTTTAACCACAATACCTTCAAGTCCTTGCGATACGCTTTCCAGAAAATAATCTTCTAACTCTTTACCCGTATGTACCGCAACTTCATCAACAATTAACACTGAATCGTTTTTATACTGCTGCAACAACTCAAGTAACTGATTACGACGCTGCATATGAGTTTTTGCTAACTGTGATTGGCCATTTAAATAAAGTAAATCAAAAATGAATACTTTCAGTGGAAATTCAATGATCGCCTGCTCAATATCATGCTTACGTTTTCGCTTGGCTGTTTCTTGAAAAGGTAAAAAGTTGCCGGTATGTTGATCAAAGCATATCACCTCCCCCTCTATTATTATATCTGTTACCGGTAACTCTAATAATGCCGGTATCAAATCAGGAAACATATAAGAGATATCTTGCAAATTGCGTGAAAAAAAATGAATTTCAGGTGTTGCACCTGCTTTATTAACATGAATTTGCACACGAAATCCATCCAATTTAGGTTGAGCAACAGCTACGCCTATTTTTTCTATAATGGCATTGGCTGTTGGTAATCGCTCTGCTGAAGCAGGGCGAATAGGAATGCCCATACGTATCACCATATCTTCTAGAGCTTTAATGCCCTCTTGCTTTAATAATGCTGCTATAAAACCTAGATCGGCGCACACATTATATGCGTCTTCAATGCTTTTACGTACAGATTTATCACCTACATACATCCAAGAAAGCGCATCAATTAACGTCATATCAGAAAAGCCAAGGCGTAAAGTATCTAAAATAATACGTACAATATACTTTGCTGATTCTGGGCTCACCCGCTTAATAAGAGCAACCAACTGAGTAATTTTTTCTTCTTGTGAACCGGTGCCACTTGTCTGCTCTATGGATCGTAATGCGTCATAGACCTGCTGTATGCTGAGCGGCTCCTCCTGTATTCTGAGCGGCTCCTCTAGCCCTAGAAAATCAGATTGAATATCACATACAACATCTCCTACAATCGTATCTGTATACCAATTGCCCGTCGCAATAACCAAACCAACATCACCCGCTTTTTTAACCTGTTCTTCTACCTCTTTTTGAGGTATGCCAAGAGCTAAAGCAGTTGCCTTAATAACATTTTTAATAGCAAGATTAAAGTGTGTGCCTTTATAGGGTGGATTCAATTGACCAAGAGAAAAGTTGCAGACAATAGATGCTTCTTGAGGCGTAACCTCATGCAATAATTCTGCCAACAACCGTGTTATTTCCAAACGACTACTTACCTGTTCAACACGTTCAAAACAGCTTGCTACATTATCAAATTCCACTGCTACCTCGTACTCATCAACTGTATATATGTATATATGTATATATGTATATATGTATATATGTATGTATGTATTTATTTCACTCTTTTTGTATATAAAAATAGCTGATTTAATATACCAAAAAACAGCCACAATAACCACTGCACTCTCGTATCTTAAGGCAATAGTAATCTTGATATAAACCAGTATAATGTAAAGTAACAATGCAAAGTAGTTAGGTGCACGAATTATATTAATTAGGAATACTCTATGATTTACTTAGACCCTAAAAGCGATATAGCTTTTAAAAAATTATTTGGCAGCGCTGCTCACAAAAATATTTTAATCAGCTTTTTAAACAGCGTGCTCGAACGGGTAGAGGGCGAAATGATTGTTGATGTTACCATCAATGACCCAAGCAACGTACCCGAAACACCACTATCTAAAATGAGTATTGTTGATGTACGATGCACCGATCAACACAACAATCAATACATTGTTGAAATGCAAATAGCCACCCAAAGAGATTATGCAATTAGAGCTCAATACTATACAGCTCTTGCTTTGGGAAGACAATTGGGATCAAGAGAAAACTATAGTAAAATTGTGCCTGTTTTTTTTGTAGGGGTTCTTGATTTTAGTCTTTTTGAAGATGATGATGACTATATCAGCCATCATCTTATTTTAAATAAAAAAACAGGAACCCAATCTCTACGACACTCTGAATTTCATTTCATTGAGCTTACCAAATTTAACAAAGAAATTGATGCAAACAGCTCCATTCTTGATAAATGGATTTATTTTTTAAAAAATGCTGAAACAATGGAGCAGATACCTGCCGCCCTTAAAAATCCGGTGCTTAAAGATGCATTTGATGTATTGGCGCAGGGCAATTGGTCAAAATTAGAATTGGAAGCGTATGACCGGTATTTAGATTCTATTCGCTCAGCTTTTAGTCAACTTGAAACAGCAGAGGCTATAGGACGGCAAGAAGGTAAATTAGAAGAAAAATTAGCAATTGCTAAAGAGCTATTGAAATTAAAAGTACTTGATAGCGCTACCATTGCTCATACAACAGGACTAAGCATCGAGCAAGTTGAAGCTCTTAAAAAAGAATAAAACAAAAGAGGGAGCTTCAAACAATTTCTTGTACAAGCTCCCTCTTTTATTATTGTAACGTATCTTCTGCTCTTTTAATGCGTATAACAATCAGTTTTTGTATCTGAATTTAAAGTTCTGCGCCGGCAGCTCATGCATGTAATAACATACCAGCTGAGCTCTCCGCTACTTGTGCTTGCGCCGCCTGCTCTCTTTTTTTTGCTTATCCAAATTTCGCTTCGTTTGCTCAATTACTGTAAGAATATGTTGCAAGGTCTTAATATAGCGCTCTTTGCGCTTTCCAAAATCTACGTATCCATCATCTTTTCCTAAAGACTTTTTATTCCACATAAGCGCTTCTTTCCACTTCTTAACATCTGCATCAGAGTGAGCTCCTGCTTTGACCAGCATTTGTGCTATTGCCGTATGTCTACCATTAATAGCTTCCCACAATGGAGTACGATTATTATTGCATAATGCCGGCAGATTAACCCCTACCTTACTTTTAATCAATAATTTGACTACATCAATATGGCCTTTACTGGCCGCGTCACATAAAGGATTTTGATTGTGCGCTCTATCTATAGGGAATTGTGCACCTCTGGCAATAAGCTCTTGCACTAATGCAATATGGCCATGATAAGCCGCCTCACAAAGAGTGGTAGAGCCAGTAGCCATCATTGCATTACAAAAGATATCTGCATAATCGATATCTGCACCTGCATCTAAAGCTTGTATCGCAGCGGCTACATCGCCACTACGACCAGAATCCATTAACTTCTTATTTGCTTGCATTATTTCTGCATCGGTTGATGCTGCATAAGCAGCCACCAAATCTGCTAAATCTTGAACAGGTAAACATGACAATACCTGCATAGCTCTTTCTGCAGCTAGCGCTGCCTGACGAGCCGTTATAGCATCAGCAGAATTATACATTGCATACAAGCCGGCAACTGGGCAGAAAAAACTAACTAAAACAAATCCGAAAATCATTTTTTTGCGTGTAACCATAATCCATCCTTTTATGTCGTGCTATTTTTAAAAAAAATATCTATAAAAAGAAAAGCTCAGCTACCATAATTTTTTCTCTTTCCACTGCTGCGCAAATCGCCGATAGTAAATCCATCCAGACAATACTGTTAACAGTAGCGATAGAAAAATTAATACTGCTTCGATGCCATTCCACCAAAACGCACCCTGAAACCCTAGAGCTTGATAGGGATTTAAAATAAGCCACGTTAAACAAATACTATGAATTACTGTTTTGACCTTACCACTATATGCAACAGAAAGCGACATACCATACTGTATGGCAATTAAGCGTAAGCCCATCACAAAAAACTCTCTGCCTATTATAATAATTGGCCAGTAAAAAAAGATTTTATGTGTATCAACAAGAGCTATCAGTGTTGCATATACTAAACATTTATCCGCCACTGGATCTAATAAAGCACCCAGAACCGTTTCTTGATTATAACGTCGAGCAAGATACCCATCAAAAAAATCTGTTAAAGAAAATAAAACAAAAAGAACTGCCAATCCACTATTAATAAATAGTGAATTATGAGGCAAGGCATAAACAAAAATTACTGGTAACACCAATGGTGATACCAGTAATCTGATAAGCGTCAAAAAAAGAGGAAAAGTAAGATATTTTTTTTTTAACATATTTTGGTAGCGGCGCAGGGACTCGAACCCCGGACCTACGGATTATGATTCCGCCGCTCTAACCAGCTGAGCTACGCCGCCTTTTATTCATTTTTTAATACTAACGCAAATCAATTATACCTAAATTTTAAGCTTTTGAACAGTAAAATTATTCAAAACAAACATAAATAATGATCTTAAGAAAAACAGACCACTTACTAAGGTTGCAATAACGCCCAACATCATAGTAACCGCAAATCCTTGAATCGGCCCTGTACCAAAATAATAGAGCACAGCTCCTACAATAAAGGTAGTAATGTTAGCATCTAGAATCACTACCATTGCATCAGAAAAACCAAGACTCACTGATTTTTTAATTGCGTGTCCCCTAGATAATTCTTCTTTAATACGTTCAAATATTAAAATTGAAGCATCAATAGCCATACCAACAGTTAACACCATACCACCAATACCTGGAAGCGTTAACGTTGCCTTTAACCAAGAGAGCCACACCAATATAAGCACCATGTTATAAAGTAAAGCAAGAAACGCAAAGAACCCTGATAAACTATAATAAGCAACGCTAAATATAAACAGTAATCCCAAACCTACTAAACATGACATAATGCCGTCTTTACGTGCTTGTTCTCCCAATGCAGGCCCAATTTGACGATCTTCTGCAAATGATACGGTAGCTACAAACGAACCGGATTTTAACAATGTTGCCAATTCACGGGTGTCTTCAGGTTTAAAGTTTCCGCTAATTTGCCCCTCACCTTTAATAGGCTCGTTAATACGAGGCGCAGAAATTACTACATTATCAAGAACAATTGCCAGAGAACGCCCATGATTTTTACTGGTTAAATTATAAAATCTCTCAGCACCTTCTTCATTAAAGGCAAAAGCCACCACTGGCTCCATACCGGTAATACCAGCGCTTTTGTGATATGCATCTTTAAGCATGCTACCATTAACATCAGCATATTTATTTACTAAATAATACCCTTCTTGAGCATTTTTGCCGGGCAAAATTTCTTTATCTCCTGGCAATTCCCCATCATATTCATATAAAATATCATCTTTGCTTGGTGAATACTTATCAACTAAACGAAACTCTAATTTAGCTGCTGTACCAATTCTAGCTTTTGCTTGCTGCACGTTTTTTTCATCAGGAAGCTCAACAACAATGTTGTTTTCCCCTTGGGCAATAATAGGAATTTCCGCCACACTATATTGATTTAAACGTGTCCGCAATACATTAATATTACTTTCTACGGCTTCTTTTTTGATCTCTTTAGCTTTGTTCTCCGAAAAAGCAAGATGTATTATATTACCATCCACTTTTTGTTCTAAGAAAGACTCTTCTTCTTTGATTTTTGTTGCTGCATCTTGCGCAAGCTGTGTAGTTGCAAATGTTAATAATATGACACCATTCTTAACATTTTTTTCTGTAGGTAATTCTTTACCTGATTTTTTTAACTTTGCGTCTAAAGAATTCATTATACCAGCAAGTTTAGCATCTACAGCTTCTTGTGTATGCACTTCAAGAGTAAGATAAGTCCCGCCCACTAAATCAGATCCGAGATTTAGCGATTGTCGCAAAGGCAAAATAGTATATATGCCAATACCAGCAAAAACCAACCAGAAAAAAAACCAAAAGTCAGAAAAAAACATACGTCGCATAGTCATATCATTACTCCCTTTTATCCATAAACACTATCAATTTTTTATCAGAAATTCTGGTGCCGAAGAGGGGACTCGAACCCCTACAGGATTTCTCCCACAGCCCCCTCAAAGCTGCGTGTCTGCCAATTCCACCACTTCGGCTTTAATTTAGACAAAAATGTATCATATTTATGCTCTGTTGGCAAACTAATCTTCGCTTAGCTCTTTTTCATCTTGCTCTTGCTCAGGCTCAGGATTACCGCCCATCACCATGAGATAAAGCGATGTAAAACCAGAACGTATATAAGAAAAAACAGCACTGATAGGATTAACCACATACTGATCAACAAAGCCAATATCTTCTTTGATTTCTTCCGGCTCGGGCGTGCTTATTACTTCACATGGCACTACTTTTTTTTCAATTTTTTCCAATTGTTCAGCTAAATCAAATCCTTTTTCTTTGAGCGCTTCTATCGATTGTTGCAATCTGCTCACCTGCTCTTTGATTTTTGCATCTAGCAGGCCAAAGTGCTGAGAAAATTCTTGCCTGATGTAAGCCTGAATATCAGAAATATTTTTTGCTACACCATCCATTTTATAATAAAGCTCGCGTGCTTTAATATCACTTAATACACGTGCAATTTCTTTAAAATCTTTCCACGCATCACGCTCATAGCCACGAACTCTATTAATTTGTTCAAATAAAGTATTTAAAGATTCATCGATCTGAGCATCCATAGCGATAATACCTTCAACATCAAGCTTAATCTGCTGCAAAGCTTTTTCTTCTTTTTGCAATTCTACAAGTATTTCACGTTCTTGCGCAGTCAGATCACCTTTTTCTGCTTTTTCTCTTTCAAGATGATGCATCAACTGATCAACAATGCGTTTGAGTTCTCCTTGCCCAAAACCAATAGCAATATACAAAGGGTCAAGTACATTTTTATCAATGTCTGCACGTTGCGTAAGAAAAACTGCTCGTGACTCAAAAACAGACTCAACATATTTACGAATTTTTTCATATTTGAGTTCAGCCCGCTCCCACCAAATACGTTTAAATAACCAATTTCCTTGTGGCTCTGACAAACCTACCGTATCTATGCCAATTTCAGGTTCTTTAATACTACTAGCTTCTGTTGTCTTTTGTACCTGATCTACTTTTAACTTTTCTTGTTCTTCAGTTGCTGGTGCCGATTCAGAAGCCAATTTTTCTGATTCTTTGGGTACTTCAATACCTATTTGCTCTTTTTCTTGTTCCTGACTAACAACAGTCGATTGTTCTTGATTAGGGTCAGCAACGACCTGTTCTTGTTGAGCACCCTCAGATTCTGTTGCAACCTCAACTGTCTCTGTAGTGCCTTCAGCTTCTACAGAAGCCTCACTTCCTTCTGCGGCATATGTAAAACCACACATAAAAATAAATAGACTACATAATCCTCTATTCGATGCAGTATTCAATTTTTTCTTTAGAACAGCCATATGCCCTACTCCTTTATACACCTTATAACGTTTTAGTAAGTTCTTTTAACTCGCCCATAAGTGCTTTAGTTAATTCTTCTGCTTCCAGCGAAGAATGTGTCCAACGCACTCCAGCTTCTACTCTTGTTAATGGGGACCTATCACTTTTAATATCGATAATGTCAATTCGTACCACATTCATGAGTGGATGTACAGAGGAAGGTGCACGTACCACGCCAGCTCTACCCAACACGCTATAGGCAACATTGCCTTCGTCCAAAATACACAACATAACCTTTTTTTGCCATACCATGTTATGGTAACCAGTGTGATCTTTATGAATAGTCATTAAAATGCTTTCATCGCCCTTTGGATATACACATTGTATAGGTGTTGTATGTGGCAACCCTTTTTCTGAAAATGTTGCCAAAATAACTACCGTTTTGCCCGCCTTAAGAACATTCACCAAATCTTCGGGCAACTTGACTCCTACATGCTTTGCCATACCAACCTCATACATAAAAATAATATAATATATAACTCACGTCATCATTGACTAACAGATACGCCATACTCATCAACTAACACATATGACATATTAGCATAACTGCACAATAATCTCATTTTCAAGAGCAAGCCCTGCTGGCGTCAATGTTAAAACACCTTCAGACTCATTCATCCATTGTTTACGCTTAAATTCTTCTATTTTTTCTCGCACAACCATTTTTTTATGTGCAGACAAATGACTGCTTACACTACACCAGGTAACCCCTTTAGATCTACGCAATCCGAGCATTATACGCTCTATATTGACCTGATGATCAGTAAGCTCTTCCATAAAAATAACACAGTCATCCCCACTTTCCGCTTTTTTAATATATTTCATAAGGTTTTTTTCATTTTGCAATCGCTTAGTACCATCAAATGAACATGCCCCCAAACCAAACGCCTTATAAGGAACTCGTTCCCAATAAGCGGTGTTATGGCGCGACTGGCGTCCTGGACGTGCAAAACTAGAAATTTCATAATGATCAAAACCATTACGTATAAATATATCTCGAGACTTATAATATAATTCAACCATTTTATCATCACATGGCACTACTACCGCATTGCTTTTTACCTTGAAATACAACGGAGTATCTTCATGAATGGTTAAAAAATACATAGAAGTATGTGCAATAGGCCACGTAACCACCGTATGCAATAATGATTCCCACTCTTCATCACTTATGCCAGGCAACCCTAAAATCAGATCAACAGAAATGTTTGAAAAAAAATGCTGTGCTTTTTCTAGTAGCGTTATCACATCACGCGCTGATTGCAAACGATTCAGTGAATGCAACACCTTATCATTAAGACTTTGCACCCCGATACTCAATCTATTAATACCAAGCGATTTCCACAACTCAAGCTGTCCTTCGCGTACAGTCCCTGGATTAATTTCAATGGTCACTTCTGTTTGATCAGTAAACACACATACTTTCTTGAGAGTATCAAACAACTCAATCAATAGATCATTTGGATAGGTACTTGGAGTACCTCCACCAAAATAAAGCGTATCTAATTGTATCTTTTCACCCGCTAAACTCCCAAATTGTTCAATCTCTTTAGTAAGCGCCTTGTGATATTGTGTCATAAATGAATCATGAGAAGCAAGAGCCACAAAAGGACAATAGTGACACTTATACGGGCAAAAAGGCCAATGAATATATACCGAACGCGTCGGCGCGCTCACATCATATTGCACAATAGGTGACTTTCATGTAATTTATTTTAATGTAACTGGTATCGTTTTTTGAATTATTGTAATACCCATATCAAAATGACGTTCTCTATTTTCTTTAACTGCTTTTTGACCTGCAAACTTAACATATTGCCCTCCATTAAAAACCTCTGCAATCATCCCTGTTATCTCTTTATTAAAATCAATTGCCTGTAAATATGCCACCGTTTCTCTATCGGTGCTATTGCACACTGCAAATGCATAACGCGCTTGCAAGTATTTTTTTAAAATTTTACTTATTTCTACATAAAAAAGAACATGTAAATCTTGTATTTCTTGATCACTTCTCGTATCTCTATCTCTATCGCCGCCTATGTCTTTATAATTAATTGACTTAATTGCATACATATCCTGTAAAGCTTGTTCCCAAGGCATAAGCACATGCGCTTTTTTGCGCAGAATATACCACCGAATAACTGCAACAAGAACCAAAAAAAGGCTTATACTTATAATAACATATATAAGTATACTACACTCTTTGCTTTGCCACCATGGCTGATGCCACATGCCTTCAATATCATATAATCCATTTTCAGTCATCGCTTTACCACCTTTACCATAAAATCTTACTACCGCATGCGACGTTGAAAAAAACGAACCATATCGCCGATAAATAATTGATCAACTGAAACATCAAGCACGTCGATTCCCTTTTTCTTAAAAAATACATTTTGCTCATCAATACGTGCTGCTAAAAGAATGTCCACTTTTTTAGCGTTATTAGACGTATCAATAGCTACCATTTCACCCGTTTCAACATCAACAAGTGTCATAAACCCAATGCCTGGCATAACATGTTCATTTTTATCAAGACATCGAACGGCTATAAGACTATATAATCGAGCAACAATTGTGCAATAAATAGTTTCTAATTCACCAATAAAATCAGAAATTATCATAACAATAGTATCTTTACGCTGTAAATCGGCCAATTTTTTAAAAATAGCATCAAAGCTGGTACGAGCACCTTTAGGTTCATAAGTAAACAAAATACGCATAAGTTTTCTAACATGCTCCATCCCTTTGCCAGCAGGCACATACAGCTCTACCGTATCAGAAAATAAGAGTAGACCAACGCTATCATTATTATACTCAGCCACTAAAGCAAAAACGCTTGCTACTTGAGCCATAATATCGCATTTGCGCTCTTGCCCTGAAGAAAAAAAACTAGAACTCGAAACATCTACCGCCACCAGTATAACACGTGCACGCTCCTGCACATACTGCTTGACAAGCAATGTACCTGTCCTTGCTGTGCCTGACCAATCAATAAAACGAACATCATCTCCCATCTGATATTCTCGAATTTGATCAAAGTCAAGCCCAACGCCCTTTTGCATTGACCTGCTATCTCCGGGCACTATTCCTTTAAGTAAACGCTTTGTACTAATCTCAATCTGTCTCATCTTGCACAATACATCCGGAGACAGTGAGTTTATTTTTTTTGTATTCATGCTAAATCAAAAAGCGCCTCACGTTTTAATATATCGGGAATAGAAATAGAGCCATCCTCTTGCTGATACACTTCCATTATAGCAACCATTAAACGTGAAAGAGCTAATGAAGACCCATTTAACGTATGCGTGAGACGTGTTCTTTTATCAGATGATTTTTTATAACGAATAAGGCCACGTCGCGCCTGAAAATCAGTACAATTACTTACAG
Source organism: Candidatus Babelota bacterium (assembly GCA_026388985.1). GTDB lineage: Bacteria > Babelota > Babeliae > Babelales > Vermiphilaceae > JAPLIS01. The sequence continues at coordinate 94,987 of JAPLIS010000010.1, forward strand.
AAGACACTTCGTAATATGCTTTTTGACCCGGCAACCAGACCTCAATGTCATATGTCTTTGCCGATGAAAACGAACAATCTTGCGCAGCCAACAATGATACCCTGTAATGCAGACCCAATTTTTGCAAAATAGTTTCTGCGCATTCCATCATACGATTTTGCTCTTGCTCAGAATTTTCTGGCTCGCAAATAGTATACAACTCAACTTTTTCAAATTGATGCACACGAATTAAGCCACGCTCAAGTGCTCCATAATGGCCCGCTTCTCGACGAAAACAACTTGTCCAGGCAGTCATACGTACCGGAAGTTCCTCTTGCGATAAAATACTTTCACGGTACATGCTTGCCAAATTAACTTCTGCTGTTGGGGTTGCATATAAACCGTCTTTCTGTATTTCATATACTTGATCTTTAAATTTAGGAAAGTTTCCTGTTAACTCAAGAGCAGTTGCATTCACCATGGCTGGCGGCAACACTGGTTCAAATCCATATTTCATATTGTTTTTTAACATAAACATAGTCAGCGCGTACATTAACTTAACTGCATCTTTTTTATATAAAGGAAAATTACTTCCTGTCATAACCACAGCTGATTCAAAATCAAACCACCCTAATGCGTTTCCTAGCTCGACGTGATGCTTTGGCTCAAAATTAAAGAGTGCTTTACTGCCAAACTCTTTCACTACTTTATTTGATTCTTTGTTACCCGCAGGCACATCATCATTTAAAATATTAGGGCAACACAAATAAAGCTCATTAAATTGCTTACTTAACGCCTCTTGTTCAACTTCTTTTATTTTAAGTAACCTACCTACTTCTACCGATTGTTCACGAAGTTCTGGCGTTACACCAAAACGTGCCTGACCGGCTAACTCATTTTTTTGATAACGCAATAATTCAATGTCCTTATTTACTAAGCGCACTTGCTTATCTAAATCACATAATAGTTGCGCATCGTAAGCAGGATCTTTTTTGTTAATAAGCGTAATAATATGCTGAGTATCTTCTCGCAATAATCCTAAATCTATCATTAGCAATCCATCCACTCTTAACGGGTGTAACTGATATATACATAATGTATTGTATGATACTGCAAGTAACTCAATTTGAAAAGCAAAAAGCGAAGCTATATAAAATAGCCTCGCCCAATGAGTAAAAGCTTTATTAAAGTGCTATACTATTTAACCTAACCTAACCATTCTTACTACTTCTCTTAAATTTTTTCCTGGTTTAAAGCGAGGAACACTCACTGCCGGCAAATCAATACGCGCTTTGGTAGCTGGGTTAATACCTTTGCGCGCCGGTCTGCGAGAAATCCAAAAACTTCCAAATCCAGTTATTGAAACTTTTTCACCTTTTTTCAATGTTCTTCCAATAACTCGAGTCAATGAATCAACAACACGAGTAACATCTTTTTTGCTAAAGGTAGTTTCCTCGCTTAGTTCATTTATTAATTCACTCTTATTCATAAGGCACTCCTTATTTGGGTTAGTAACGATTAAAACACTGCTTGCTTATTATCTTTCTCTCTTTATTTATGTTAAGATATAATGACTAAATAAGGCTTTGTCAAGCACAAATAGAAACAATAAACCCCAACCAATAGTATGCCCAGCACGGAAAAATAGCTAAAATAAGGGAAATTATGCTTATTGATACTCACTGCCATTTAAACATGATAGTTAAAGAAAAAGATGACATACTTCTCACTTCTCACCAAATAAATGCAGCACAATCTTATATTGATTCAGCTCTACACAATAAAGTAACTACTATTATTAATGTTGGCACAAATATAATTGAAAGTTTAAACAGCATAGCACTTGCACAACGATACGCATCCGTTTATGCAACTATTGGTCTTCACCCAACCGACTGTACAGATACGTGGCAATCTGATTTTAAAGAATTAAAAAAATTAATGATCAACAAACAAACACATAAAATAGTCGCCATAGGCGAATGTGGTATTGATTTGTACCATCAGGGCTATAATTTAAAACGCCAACAAGATGCTTTTAAAGCGCAGATTGAACTTGCACTAGAACATGATGTGGCGCTCGTGATCCATTCACGTGATGCTGCGCATGAAACATTATCAATTCTTGATGAGTATAAAAACAATATAACACGTGCCACTATGCACTGTTTTTCATATGATCAATCTATTGCGCGCGACATAATAGCTATGGGATTGATGCTTGGCATTGATGGACCCATTACCTATAAAAAAAATGATGAACTCCGTGCCGTAGCAACACACATACCCCTTGAACATATCGTACTCGAAACAGATGCCCCTTTTTTACCGCCACAAATTATTCGTGGCAAACAAAATGAACCAAAATATATCGCAACTATTGCCACATTTGTAGCCGAGCTACGCAACACTACTTTAGAAGATATTGCTTCACAAACAACTGCAAATGCCCGTAATCTTTTTAATTTAGATAACTTTTTAAATCTAGAGTGTTTTTAAATTACAATAAATACAAGCACAAATAGAGCCATTACGGTTATCAATTACAATAACTGCGATAAGCATGTGTAACTATTTTTTCCATAATAAGTGCTGATTGAGCATTTAACAATGCTATGCATTTTTTATAATCAGTTTTTTTTTCTCGACTTTCTTCTTTTGTCATATTGATTTGAGCACATTTTAATGGTGTTTGTTGCAAGGTATTTTCCATACTCATACTAGCAGTACTAGCACATGCACCCATACTACTATCTATCACCACAAAACTATCTACCTCAGAACACTCCTGCTCTAAGCCTTTATATGCCATAACAAGATTCATAATAACCACCGGCAAACCTGTCTCTCTACATACAACCTTTACCCGTTCAGATTCATGTGCATATGCAGGCAACACTAATTGCTGCTCAATTTCATGCTTTAATAAAACCTGTAGTGTTTCATGATGCGCCGATAGTGCCGCCCAATAAACAGGCATATAGCGATCAACATCTTGCGCATTATAGCGAGCCCCTTGTGCAAGTAAAAATTGTACCGTTTTTACATGACCCTTCATAGATGCTTTATGTAAAGGAGTCCACCCTTCATACACTGTTATGTTATCCACATGTGCTTGATGTTCTAAAAGAAGTGCTATGATATCAGTATCCCCTTTATCTGCGGCTATGTGGATAGGTTGCTCTCCTTCACAATCACTGTTCACCGACACTCCCTGCGCCAAAAGCAATTGCAACTGCTCCCTATCTCCCTTAAGCACTGCTAGATGAATAGCCTTCATGGCTTTTACATCACTACTGATTCCCACTACTAACCACAAAACAATAACCATATATTTCTGCACATAACCCATAAATAATACATTGCCTATTTTTACTGTTTAAATAATACTATTTTTAACATATAAAGAGCATAACTGCCCAGGTAAAAACTGTACAGTTATGCTCTTTATAAAATCAAATTAACCTTAAAAACAACTATATCTTAGACTCTTTCTCTTTGAGCTTATTCTGCTGAATAAGATGGTGGTCTGTCAGGATAACAGGGTGGTGCCATTTCCCCTCCCCCTTCTTCCTCTTCTTTTTCTTCCGCATCCCCTCTACCTCTATCTTGTTGTTCTAGAGCTTCTGGAAGCTGAGCTTGAACCTGCTCATAAGAAAGAGGTTCATGGGATTTAAGCAAGGCTTTTGTATAAAAAAACTTTTGATTTTTAAGCTTAGATTCATCATAACCAACTGTTATAAGATGACTAACCGGCCCAACAATAACTATTTCAAAATCACTACTTTTTCCAACAAGACCTAATTGCCTTTGTTGTAGCTTCGACTGCAAATCTTGATTTGATGTAGAAATAACTACAGTCGCATAATAAGTACCCATCCATCCCTTATGTATAGGAGGTACAAATCTAACCGTTTGCCCCGGACTTACAACAAGAGTTGGATCGTTTGCCATTGTTTTTCCATCCTCAAGCCATGGATACAATCGCTGATTGCTTATATAAAAACCTATATAAATAGGCTTAGTAGAACTATTATGTAGCGTTTTCACGGCTCCTGCGCCAGATTCTGGCATATTGCCCTTTTTTAGCTCTGCTGCCTTCTCGAGCTCTTTTTTGTCTTTTGGCGAAAAACTCGCTGATTCCCAATCTTCCTCTGCAGCTGCTTGAGATATATTCACATAACCAACTGCCCACATTGTTATCAGCATCAAAAATAATTTCTTTTTCATAGAAAACTCCTTATTAATTAGATAAAACATATACTATTAGACCCTATAATAATTATATCAAATATTTCAAATAGAAGTAAACAGCTTATCTGTTTTATAAAAAAAACGAATCTAAGATCATCTATGTTCATAGCTATAAGTAATATAAAGTTATGCTATAATAAATGTGCTTCCATAACATAATTGCCATAGAAAAAGGATTACTCATGAACATCGCTATGCTCAGTGCCTTTATACTTTATTTCTGCACCCTTATTGGTATTGCCCTCTATTTTTATAAAAAAAATAGCTCAGCCCAAAACTTTATGCTTGGTGACCGGTCAGTTAACTACTGGGTAACTGCTATAGCAACACAAGCTACAGATATGGGAAGCTGGCTTTTTATGGGGCTACCCGCAGCAGTCTACATAAGTGGTCTTTTTGAAGCGTGGACAGCTATTGGATTAGTCATCGGTATGTTTTTAACGTGGCATTTTATTGCTCCCAAATTACGCATAGATACCGGATCACGTGAAAGTGTAACGCTCCCTTCTTATTTCGCGCATCGATTTGGCGACACTTCAGGGGCCTTACAATTTACCGGCGCATTCTTTTGCTTGTTTTTTTCTATTCCTTATATTGCATCAGGAGTGGTTGGCCTCAGTTTATTATTTGAATCAACTCTCGGCATATCTCATCAACTTGGTATTGCTCTCAGCTTATCAACAGCTGTTCTTTACACCTTAATTGGCGGCTTTGTAGCTATTGCATGGTGCGACATGTTTCAGGGTATTTTTTTACTATGTATGATACTTTTAGTTCCTATTTATGCATTTATACATATTCCCAATGGCATAGCAGATATTTTTAGTGCTGCGCAAGCGGGAAACAAAACACTGTCTCTTATAAGCTCTCCAGCAGACACCATTTCAGCAATTTTATTAGCTGCCGGTTGGGGATTAGGCTATTTTGGACAACCACATATTTTAATGAATTTTATGGGCATTGATGACCCTCAAAAAATAAAATATGCCAAATGGGTGGGTATTACCTGGCAAATACTGGTACTTACCTCATCAGTATCTGTTGGCTTAATGGGTATAGGTTTTTTTGGCAACACACTTAACAACCCACAACTCGTTTTTATTCGCCTTGTCACCGAACTCTTTCACCCGTTTTGCGCTGGCTTTATTTTGTGCGCCATTTTGGCTGCCACTTTATCAACTATTGACAGTCTTATTTTAGGTTCTGGTGCCACTATAGCAACCGATTTATATAAAACATTTATTAACCCAGCAGCAAGTTCTGACCAAACATTACGCATATCTCGCATTGGCTCTTTACTCGTTTCAGGCTTGGCATTATATATTGCCTGGGAAAACACCCTGTCAATTCATAATTTAGTTAATTATGCATGGGCAGGATTGGGAAGCTCTTTTGGACCGCTGGTTATTTTGTCTTTATATAGCAAAAATACTACAAAAACGGGGGCCCTTACTGGTATGATTGCCGGTGGACTCACCTCTGCTTTATGGCCATATGCAGTTCCCCTTGTGCCAGGATTTTGCATAGGAATGGCTACTATTTATTGTGTGTCTTTACTCTCCAGGCCTTCTTAAGTGCACAACCGTTAATATATATATATTTTATATTTCTCTATTTTTATGTTACTTTTTTTGCAGCTTTATCTAATCTTTTTAAAAAACCTGCTCGAGCACGTTCTCTTAACTCTACAGCTCCTTCTTGAGCAGGTACACCAGCAACCGTTTCCATTTCTTCATCTTTATTGTCCTCTGCTCCCACTTCTGTGCGTGCAACTTTTGACTCTCTGGATACATCTGTATCTGTAGACGCTTTACGTTTTGCATTGCTACTTACACTTAAATTACTTGAGCTTGAGCTACTTGCAGACTGTTCAAACGCACAAGTCCTTCCAAATCCTTGTTCTCTTGCTAGTGCCAGTTCAGCCGATACTGCTTGTTCTCGTTCTATCGCGGCTACTACTTCTTGCCTTGCCTCCTGCGTGCGCTCTAAAAGCTGATTTAAAAATGGGTTATGCGTATGTGGCAAAGCGTATTCACTACATAAACTCACAATATCAACTTTAGCCGTCTCTAATAATTGTGGCATATGAAACGCTAAAGCTACTTGCTCTTTTAATTCTTGTACAATATTTGTTTCGGCTTCTCTAAGCGCTTGCTCTATTACTGTTCTTAATAATGGTGAAGCTGATTCCACAACCATGCGATTATTTCTATCTAAAGCATAAGGATTAGCACCCCTAACAATCATTTCTCTTACTACCGCAGCATTGTTATTTCTACATGCCCATGCCAATCGCTTTTGCAACATAATCACCTTAAATTCATCTAATGCCAAGCCCATAGCTGTTTGGCCTTGGTAACCCAAAATACATGGATCAGCACCTGCAAAAGCAAGCATAGACACTATTTCAGAATTTTCTGCCTTCACAGCATACATTAATGGAGTCAATTCTTCATCAACGCAAAAAAGATTAAGGCCATCTACTTGCATAAAAAGAAATCTTTTTACTGATTCCGTTAGACCATTCCTGCAAGCTTCTTGTAACGGAGTACGATTACTAGAATCTCTTACGTCAACATGTGCTCTCGCCTGACATAACATGAGTACCATTTCTTCATTACCGTTTTCACAGGCCTGTAGCAATGAGGTGCCACCAACAGGATCAACCGCATTTACGTTTGCTCCACAACGAAGTAATGCTCCTACTGTATCAATATGATCATTAGTACACGCTACAATAAGCGGTGTATGACCACTTGCATTAGCATAATCAATTGTCGCACCAGCCCCAACCAACATTCTTACTATATCTGTACGGCCCCTTGAACTTGCCATAAACAATGGCGTTGCACCAATGAACGTCTCTTCTTCTTCTCCTTCTAGCAACAAATCTTCGGTCCCTGTGAAAAGCGCATTAATAGAGGCTCCTAAACGTAATGCTGCTCTAAGATCTTCAATAGTCCCTTCTATTGACGCTTGAAATAACTTCCTATCTGCTGTTTGACGAGCATCGTCAAACATTGCATGCATGCCAACTGGCGACATAGTAACCACCAAAGCAGTAGCAATAATCATTTTTTTGATATTATTCACGATAAAATCTTCCATTTATTTTTTATATATTCTATACAAACATAACTACTAACATAACTACTAACATAACTAATAGGTATTTATAAGTTTATGCAAAATTATACATTTGTCACTATGTATTTGTTTGTTAAAGGGATAAAAAACACTTAAAAACAGGCAAAAATTCCCCTGTTGGGCTATTAGATAGGAAGGCTAATAAAGCAGTGAAAGCTAGAAATACTAAAAATAAAATAATTAATTAAGATATACTCCCAAAATACCATTAATAGCGGAGCATTCGTTTAAAGCCCACATCAAGCCATATATGGCTTGCCGCTCCCAGAAAAAAAAAGACTGCATCTAATAAAAGTATCTGCGACAAAGAAGGCTGATAATTGCTTAACACAAGCCATCCCACACTGGTTAAGCCGAGAATAAACCATATATTATGAAATATACCTCTATGGCGAGCAAGAAGAGGGGTAACAGCAAGCATACTTGCACATGCTAACATAGAATGCTTTTGATGGATAATTAATAGCCCAAAAATACCAACTATAATCCAATAAAAATATTTTTGACCCTTGCTTTTGATATCAATATCGGGAAACAGAGATCCGGCTATCCTACAGATACACCACTCAATACCTATGCTGTACGATACACAATAGCTACGTAATAGATATAATCCAAGGCCATACACACACAAACCACCAACCAAGTGTCCCTTATATCCCGGCATAACATCACCCCATTACACCTAATCTTACTCTACTGCTATCTTAACCCTCTAACCTAGAGATTTACGTAGACTAGTCGTTACTGCATCTGGTTATAGAAGCATAGAGTATATATTTGTATCTTTAATCTTCCGATAGTAATGCCAATCCGCCTTCTAAACTTTTTCTAAACAAAAACTTTAAAAGACACATAACCGCACCTAAATACACTATATTTAACAATGAACCTATCAATAATGAGTACCACTCAAGCGCTCCGCTGGTAACCACTGATCTTAATGCATCAAAAATATATGACAATGGCAATATCCGTGCTATAAACTGCATCCATACAGGCAACACCTTAATGGGATAGTAAGCACCCGAAAAAGGATCAAAAAACCATCCTAAAATAAAAATAACTTCCTGCATGCGAACGCCAAAATAAAACAACAAAGAAGTGGATAAAAAACCGATAGAAAGACCGAAAACAAAAAGATTTAACACTATGGGAATAAGAAAAAAACCAATACTTAATAAATTAAAGCCATAAAACAAGTATGCCAGTATCCACAACAACAGTACGATGCCGCAAAACATCATAAAGGCCAAAAGCACTAATCCCAAAATCCATTCATAAAATTGCAAAGGACTCGCAAACATATTAACCAAATTAGAAGACCAACACTCTTCAATAACATTAAATGCGATATCAAAATTTGCACGTATAACAATATGTGAAAGCATAGCTCCGGCCAATAAAGCAATTCCTATGCCTGTAGCTGATTCTTGCTCTGTCCAAATACCCATATAGCCATAAATTATAACATCGAATAAAGGCCAATAAAAAACATTTATTATGCGGCCCGGATCACGTAATAGCTGTTGAGCATAACGCACTATAACGGTATATATCCTATAAAAAGCAAGCATTATTGTTCCCGACCTTTTTGTACCAAGCGTAAAAAATAATCTTCTAAACTCGGCTTTTTAATACCAATTTCAGTATACTGAACCCCAAGACCCGCCAATGCTTGTAAAAGATGTGCAATCGCTTGCTCATCAACTTCTACTTCGATAGTTCTACCATGTACCATATAGATTAACCCCTGCGTTTGTGCATGAACAATAGCACGCTTTAAACCATCTACCACCATTAAATCAACTCGAACTTTCGAAACACTAGCAGCTAACTGTTGTGGTGTATTATTAGCAATAATACGCCCTTTTTGCATTACCAAAACACGATCACATATCTGATTTACTTCGCTCATGTTATGAGAAGTAAATAAAAATGATACACCACGCTCCTTTTGTTGTTGTATAACAAATGTGCGTACCTCTTGTGCAATATCAGGATCTAAGGCTGCCGTAGGCTCATCCAACAATACTATACGTGGTTCGGCTAAAAACGCTTTTGCAAGCATTATGCCCGTTTTTTGACCTGCCGATAAAGAACATGTTTCTTGATCGCGCACATGCCACAAATCAAAACGTTTTAAATAATACTGTATACTTTCAATGCGCTTGGTATACGATAACCCGTAAAGGCGTCCATATAGATGTAAATTTTCCATCACCGTTAAGCCCCCCGGAAGCCGGGCATAGGTACTTGCAAAACCAACATGTTGCAAAATTTCTGAACGATGGGTAAAAAAATTTTTACCAAAATAGGTGATCTGCCCCGCTGTTGGCAGCAACGTACTTAACAACATTTGAATAGTCGTTGTTTTTCCTGCCCCATTTGAGCCGAGTAATCCAACGTTTTCACCCTCTTTGATAGAAAATGAAATACCTTTAACCGCATTAAATTCCGGCGATTTTACCTTACCCCACCATGTTTTTTGTGCTGGAAATATTTTAACTAACTGATCAACGCACAGTAAAGTCATCGAGTAACCTATATTTTTTTTTAAAAAAATGTTTACAATTAAACTCTATCATACATGTTATATAAGGAGTATTCAATGTTGCACTCAAAAAAAATTTATTTAACCTTTTTACTTATCCCTGCAGGATTATGCTCATATAAGTATTTAATAGCACATAAAACAAATCAAACACAAAACGAATCAAGAAAGGCTACTAAAAGACCCATGGAAAACAACAAATCGACAACAAATCAAAACGCTACTACAGAAACAACTACTCCATCAGGATTGCGTTATATCATTACGCAAAAAGCCCCTGAAGGTGCAAAAAAACCTGTTCCAGGCGCAAAAGTAACGGTACATTACACAGGCTACTTAGATCAAAATGGCCAACCGGGAGCTAAATTTGATAGCAGCGTTGATCGTGGCAAACCATTTCAATTTCAAATCGGTATCGGCATGGTTATCAAAGGATGGGATGAAGGAGTTATGGGTATGAGCGTTGGTGAAAAAAGACGCTTAATTATTCCTTCTAACCTAGGTTATGGTGCTCGTGGTGCTGGTGCAGCCATTCCTCCTCATGCAACCTTGATTTTCGATGTTGAATTATTAGATACTAAGTAAAATATATCTATTGTTAGTAATTTGTTAGTAATCGAGAAACCCATGAAAATAAATCTTATAGTTGCAGCTCTTATATTAGGCACAACAAGCATCAGTTATGCGACCTATATCACTATGCCAAAAGCTCTTGTACTAAAAAACACTTTTTGCTCTAATGGCTTACAGTATTTTAGCAATAACAGCGATCTGGCAGATAGACTTGGTGAACAAAAAATAGATGGAATAGTTATACCAATTATAGCAGCAT
>JAPLIS010000012.1 GCA_026388985.1 Candidatus Babelota bacterium
ATATCAACTTTTTTAAACTCAATAACAATACCTACTTTAGTTGTATCATGAGGAATAAGCATAACGTCATATCTGCCATAACCACTTTCACGATTTGATCTGACATGATAGCGGTCAGCAAGACTGACAAGCATACCTAACACAAAGGCATGATAAAACTTTTCTGGCTGGTTTCCCGTTATATCAAAATAACTAAAACTCGTTATAACAAAGTTAGAAAAAAGCTTATTAAAGAGCGCAATATCTCCACTTATCAAAGAGCTGAGCATCTGATTATAATGCTTTTCTCCCAGCTGTTCGGCAAACCATGATAACACCGTTGATTTAAAAAAAGACGCAATCTCATTATTAGGAATAAACAAATCAACATATATTATTTCCTGAATAAGTCGTCTGTTTTTAAAAGTGAGATAGCCACTAAAAAGCAAAAAGTTCCACAGAACCGTCTCATCTTTTTCTATCGATGCATACACAATGCTTTCACGAATCTCTTTAGTAATTGATGAACGGGCAATAAGAAGCTCGATATCTTCTTTAACGCTATCGCCACTACTTTGAATCAATTTTTTTATTATGTCATTAGTGCTTGTATTAACCCAGTATGGCTGAATTACACCTTTATTATCAACCAGATTAATGATCGACCACGGGTTATATACGGTATATGAACCACTTGTATAACCATTGTACCACAACTTTACTGCCTTAGCATCGCTTGCAAGTCCATAATAAGCCAACATATCCTGTACTTCATGCTCTAATAATCCAAATTTATCTGCATAAAAATCACTTAAAAAAGTACATACCTTCAAATTGTTCATGCCGGTAAAAATACTTTCTTTGGCTATGCGCAATGCACCTGTCATCACCGCAAAATGTAAGTAATTATTGTTCTTTATGCCATCACCAAAAAATGATTTAATAAATGAGACAACCTCATCATAATAGCCACCTCTAAAGCCTGCATGCACCGGCACATCATACTCATCAATAAGCACAATCGGGTTCTTGTTATGATAGCTGCTTAGATAGTACGTAAGATTTTTTAAACTGACTTCATACGCAACCACGCTTGCTGTTAAGCCAATAATGGCTTCAAATTCTGCCTTTTGTATGGCAGTTAAAAGAGGACTGTGTAAAAGATAGATATGATGACTATACACCTGCGAAATAACCCGCTTTATTTTATCAAAGCAGTTATCCCAATTAGCACTATCAATAAACTTTAACGTAAAAAAAATAACCGGGTATTGACCCTGATGCGCCATAATATCTGCATGCCCAGCAATAGCCAACCCTTGCCTGCCCTGTTGGGCCGATCCGGTAAAAAGATGAGCATGCGAGTGTTCTGTTTTTTCAAAAAAATAATTAAGCATTGAGAGATTAAGATCATCAATACCAATAGGCAATGCCTTTAACATATCTTACCTTTTTTAAAAAACTATTATACCACCGCATACTATATAGAACAGGCAGCACAGTAAAAAGAAAGGCAACTGATACCACCATGATATCATCAGAAGGAAACTAAACCCACACAGCAAAGAACACAAAGAAACGTAGGTTAATTTTTTAAATGATGGATATCTAACAGGGCTCACCATCAATACGCCTAATGCTATAATTAAACCAACAATAATAGAATGAGATGGCATATAACCTACATAGAGCAACCATGACTCTTGACACACACACTGTGCAATAAAAAATGCTGCTACTGGCGTTGGCAATCCGGTAAAAAAAAATTTTGGCTCACTGACATTAAAACGAGCAAGTCGCGACAATCCAGCACACATATAAAAACTTAATGCTAAAGCACCTATCATCTGCATATCAGCACAATATAGACTATATAATAAAAGAGCTGGAGCTACACAAAATGAAACCGCATCTGCTAATGAATCAAGCTCCATGCCAATTGCACTCGTAGAATGTAATGCACGTGCCACTCTTCCATCAAGTATATCCATCACCACTGCACCAATAATGCAATAAGCTGCTCCCATAAAATCATATTCAACTATCTTAATAAGAGCAAAAAAACCAAAGCATGCATTTAACAAGGTAAACAGACAGGGAATAACAAACTTTTTCTGCCGTCCCATCTTTTTTAATGTACCTATAGATATAAATTTCATCGCCACTCTCCAAACACGGTTTGTCCACCATATACCCGTTGACCCATTACCAACTTAAGATCTATTTCTACAGGGAAAAGTATATCAACTCGAGAACCAAAACGTATCATACCAAATGTATCTCCCACACGCGCAGCATCATCTGTTTTAACCCACCAACAAATACGCCGTGCAACGGTGCCTGCTATTTGACGTACCAGAACTGTTTGATTGGTATGCAAACGCTTAAACACAAGATCGTTGCGCTCATTAAGCTCAGAACTTTTAGGTAAAAAAGCACACATAAAAGCACCAGGCCTATAGAGCATTTTTTCTATTGTACCTGCAAATGGCACCCAATTTACATGCACATCAAACGGTGAAAGAAAAATTGATACTTTCTGTGCATAGCCTTCCAAATCATTATTGTGGCTATACTGAATATCAACCACCTTGCCATCAGCAGGACATACAAGTATCGCATCACTTATTAAAGCTTCTCTGCAAAACCGTTGAGGATAACGAAAAAAATAGACACTAAATATAAAAAAACCCAAAATTCCATATAATAAAATAGGGAATAACAACCAAGAAATACCAGCAAGAATAAGACACCCGAGTACAATTGCTTGCCCTTGCGACCATAATAAATTATTTTTTAATCCGGTGAACATAGCAAACCCCTTTGATTTATAGTTGATAACCTTTATTCACTATACACCAATTTAAACATAAGGGGTAGATTGTATATCTGGTGCGCCCGACAGGAATCGAACCTGTGGCCTACAAATTAGGAATCTGTCGCTCTATCCGACTGAGCTACGGGCGCTTAGGTTACTGATGTGCTTATGCACAGAAAATAACTATACACAAAAAATTATAAAATAAAAATGGTGCGCCTGGCAGGACTCGAACCTGCAACCAACGGTTTCGAAGACCGCTACTCTATCCAGTTGAGCTACAGGCGCATTTGACTATAACTACTAATACGTGCTTTATTTATACCATAGAAATAATAATTAATCGAGAATTTTATATCGAAAATGTTATAGTGAAAATAGCTCATAAAATGGTAAGTATATACCTATCTATCAGTATGTCAGCACTTGCGTATAGCGCCCCCCTGCTGATACCAACGTATGCATGGTGGTGCGTGTTTCTTTTTTCAGCACCCCTTTACCTACTACCTTACTTAAAAAAACCAACATTTTCTGATGGCCTATTATGGGGCATACTCGTTTTTAGCTGTACGCTCAGTGGTGTATTTATGGGTGCGTTATATAATACACACAGCACATTAGATTCGGCTATCTCAGCTATTCTAGCAATCATGATAGCTATCAGCTTAATTCTCTACTTCTCTTTATATAGCGCTTTATGGTTTTGGCTGACCGGTGAACTTATACAAGTATCTATGGCTATCTACAGCATAAGCACTACCGATACTGTATCTATCAAAAAATTAGTATATTCCAATACCTCTTATCATATGTTATTAATATCTATACCCATGTGGCTTGCCACCACCCTACTATATATCTTTTGTATCGACAACTACAGCCTCTGGCCATTTCTGCGCCTTGAAGGGCATCCGCTTATGCACCCACTTATTCCTCTTGCAACACACCCCAAGCTGCTTAGATTATTGCCTCTACTTGGTAAAAATATGCTCACTTTTTTAGTATTACTGCCAGCTGCTGCACTCGCACTTGGGTTGACACACTACATAAAAAATTGCAGGCGCAGCCACCAAGTACGCAAACACTATTACTTACAAGACTCACATATCTATTATATATTTTTTTTACTAACCCTTGCCTCATGGACTGGTTCATATCTAGTACCCCAACGTACCCGCCCACTCCCTGATTGGCTTGCGTATATTTCATGGCTTCCTTTACAGGGTTCTGGACATGAAACAGTAGCATATATCGCACAAAATCAGTTCAAAAAAATAATAACTACCAAGCCCAGCACGCGTCTTATTATTGTGCCCGAATCAGCTTTTTATTCAGACACGCTGTGCAGCACCGATTCATGCATGCAATTATGGCATGCAAACTATCTTACACAACCTATTTCTATTATCTGCGGATCTTTTAGTCGTGAGACAACTCATAAAAGTTGCAAAACAAGTAACCCCATTAACCAAACTGTTCACGAAAAAAATAAATCTTACTTATTTAACACGTGCTATCTAGTATACAATGGCTCGTTATTTCAAGAATTTCACAAAACACATACAGTTCCCTTTACTGAACAAATGCCTCTATGGCTTACCTACCCAACACTGAATTCTTTATTTTTTACAGATTTCCCCGCAATAACCCCTTCAACTAATAAACGTATGCCATTTATGGTTCCTGGAGTACATACCTTCATACCCTATATATGCTCTGAACTTTTTTTCAGCCACTATCCTGATAGCAATACTAAAAAAACACCCATTCTGGCTTTAGTAAATGACGCATGGACACACAACAATTACCTGTGCACACTTATGCTGCGTACGGCTCAGCTTAAAGCGATTGAATGGCAATGCGATATCTTATATATCAGTTATGCATATGGGGTCTCTATAGATAAAAATGGCATATGTCATACAATATAACAGCTTTTAATGATATATGGATACCACTATGGCGGCTGAACCCCCCTTTGCCAAGCCTATCTCACGCAAAACCCCCTATTTTCCCCCAAAACAACCCTTTCTTATTGGCAAATAAATAATTTAGTATACTATTATGAGCAACAGATAATTAGAATAGTTTAATTTATAAAAAACAAATAATTTGAACTTCGTCGTACACATCAAAAATGCCAACATCTTGTCTGTGACATATGTGAACAAAAGCAAAAGTTAATACGTGATGTAGCGCCACTTAGTCAATGCCCTATGGGATGTCATAATTCAGACAAATCAGCATTTAAGCCAACAGAAGCTCAGGCGCAAGAATTTCAAAGACTTCAGCACTTATTTTCAGAGGAGGCGCAACAACAAGAAAAAAAAGATAATAATGATGATGAGCCACACTTTTATGATTAATAATTAAAACCGGCACATAGAGTACATACATAAAAATCATAGACATTAATACGGTGAAAGAAAAATATGAACATGAAAATTATCAAGCAAATGATGATCGTTACCGCCCTACTGACCTCTCTGGGGCCGGTCGTGAATGTGCAAGCGGGCGTGGGAAGCTCACGACTAGCCGTGGATCCATTAAAGGAAGCAAATGAGGCACTGTTAACAGCGGCTCGCAGTGGGAATTTAAATGACGGAATTAAAGCGGTTGTTGCTGGAGCAAGCGTTGATAAAGCTACTCAAGAAGGGTGTACTCCATTATTAATGGCTAGCCACAA
>JAPLIS010000005.1 GCA_026388985.1 Candidatus Babelota bacterium
CAATTGCACTAAGCTTAGCTGATAACAACCAAGAAAAAACTAAAGACGAAAAAGAGTCGCCACAACCAACTCCTCGTCCCGAAAAAAAACAACAGAAAAAAAGAAAAAAATAGCTATTTCTTGCCTTACATACGAACTATATCTTTTATAAGATGCAGCTGCCAATAGCATTCTACTATTGGCAGCTGCATCTTTTTACTATTTCTATGATAAAAAAGCCAGATTTAAAAACCATTATTATGGGTAAGTCAGCACAAAAAAGCCCAGACAATAAATTACTATTGCTATATGCAATTATTTATTGCTAAAATTAAATTAAATATAAAAATAGATTTATTAACAGGAAGAGTCAATGAACACAAATACCATGAAAAAACTATTAGTATTAACGATAACGTTAATACTGGGAATCGGGGACATGAGGGTATCATATGCCGCTGCCCCTGCCGCCCCTGCCGCCCCTGATTATGATGGCGCCCAGGATGGGGAAGATTTTGATGATGATGACCAGAAAGATGCTGCCGCTGATCCTGCAGATGAAGATGATGAATTTGTTTCGGCGGACTCGGTTACATCAATCGTTCTTGAAGAGCTACCCGATCAAAATCAGAAGAAATTGACTCTAGACCAAGAAGAAAAACACGCTCCCTTCTTCAATTCAAGAACAAAAGCATTTGGAACCTGGGAATATAAAGGCCCTATGCACATAACTAATCTATCTAAAAAAACGGTTTATATACGTTTTTATCTAAAGAATAAACCTGTTCACTTTTGGCTTCCCGAAAGCAAACAAGACGTAAATAATATGAGCATAGACACTATGTTAAGTCTTTCACAAAACATGAATTTAGCGAAAGACTTAACACTTACATTATCACCAAATAAAATGGTATTTATTCGAATGCCTGCGATTAGAACTGACATTCCTGCTACCATGTTCAATAGAAAAACATATACGTATGAAGGTCCAGAGATTACTATCTCGACGGAACCATATGAACCGGAAGAAGAATTAAATGTTCTAAAATCAAAACCGGGCTTGCTTCATTTCACCGCAAATAATAAAACAAGTGAATATCATATAATACAAAATGACGAAAAAGACTCAATAAAAACAATTAATGGTTATATAGCTAAACAAAAACTTCAAAACCATGGAATTCGTCAGGTAGCTGGACAAACCCTAACCTGGAGAGTCAATAACTATACCACAGATAACCTATATATAGCTATTTATGTGCCTATAAAGAATGGTGAGTGGACAAAAGTTACTGGTACTCAGTTGCTTAATAATAACAAAACCGCACAAATATCTCTCCCCATGCTATATACTTATAACCAGGCCTCTTTATTTTTTGCTAAGGAAAACGCTTCACTTCAAGATATATTATCTGAAAAAGAATTAGATGGAAATGACACTATTGGAAACATAGCTCTTTCATTAAATCCGTTGAATCTATTGCATTATGCTATTGACATTCACAATGATCAAAACCAAAAATTGTTAGCTCAAAACAACATGAGTAGTTCTGTTCTAAGCAGAGGAACGGCTAAAGCCGGAAAATTAGCAGCTACATTTGCCGGGGGTCTTTATGCTGGTACGCATGCTGCTGTGGTACGAACTGCAGTAGCTGGACATGATCTTAAAAACTGGGCATATGGTAAAAACCCTCTAACTGAAGTGATAAACGCAGCAGACATAGCTGCTGAATTAGCTAGAGGAGTAGCTTCTTTTGAGCCTACTAAAAATATCCAAGAAGCAATCTCTCATTACTTAGAAAGAACTATGCAACAATCAAAGACCGAATGGAAAAAGCTATCAGAAAACATGGCCGCCAAAGATGTAGTTCAAGCTGTATCATCTGAAAATTTATCGCAAGCAGAACAAGACTATCTCAGGACACGAGAAGAATTAGAAGAATCTGTTTATTATGCTGGAGAAAAAAAGACTCTTAAAACCAGAATAGCTTTGTGTTCTTCTGGCGGAGGATATAGAGCCATGCTATCAGCCCTTGGCCTTTATGTAGGGCTAGAGAATGCTGGACTATATAAAAAAATTGACTATAATTTTGGCCTATCTGGTGGCTCATGGGCAGCACTTGGCGTCAATCAATCAGGCCTGTCTCCGAAAAACTATAAGCAAAGCTTGTTTGTCCAGGGCAGCAATTTTTTAAACAACCCTCTTCCTCCAGAAAAAATGGAATTTACTAAAACCATAGGCGATGTGAATAGTATGATGCAAGAAATAATAAGAAATAATGCACTATACAAAGACCGAGTCACACTAGTAAGTCCATGGGGAGCAGCCATTGCAAAGCGTATTTTCCTGAGCTATAATCCACTTGCTGATTATATTATGGGGAAACCACCACGTATTGACTATCCATTTGTTGTAACAACAGCAGTTACCACAAAAAGAGACTTTAATCTTTTACATGAACAGCCCAACGATCTACTAAGTCACTACTGGCTAGAGTTCTCTCATGATCAAGTCAGCTTTGTTGATCTGCCAGACAGAAGCAAAGCTCGTATTCCCTCAATGGCTTTTGGCCGACAATTTGACGATAGTGGCAGATCAACTGACACACCACTACCACACACTTTAGCCTTTGGCGTTGGGCTATATGGCTCAGCAATGAACGTAAGCACTAAAGAACTACACAACATGGGCGCACTCAACTCATTAGCCGACTTAATGGTTGCAAAAAACGCTAAAGACGATGTGAGCGATGATCAAAAAAAACAAAACCAAAGAGCCGCATTAGACCTTACTGATAACATTCTGCAAATAGCATCAAATCATACTGAAATTACATTAGGGTTTAAGTTGTTTGAAAACAACAGAGTTCTTGCTACTCAAGTATCTAATTGGGCCAGAAATAAAGCTGCCGGCGATGCGGAAACATTAACGCTTGCTGATGCTGGTGTTGCCTTTAACCTACCATTACCACCAGCACTTAATCCTCACCGCAAGATAGATGTGATTATTATGAATGATGGATCATCAGATGTTCCCACTGTTGGGGCGAACGAACTCCGTAAAACACTGTTATACGCGAGAGACATACATGGATTTAACTATCAGCTTATACAAAATGTACCTGCTGCGGCTGATGATGTTGGTATGGCTGATATAGATATTTATAATCCAGGCACTATGAAACCTGACTTTATAATCCAGCACTTAAAAAATCGAAACAATAACAATATGATGGTATTTAAACCTATTGGCAAGAACGCTCAAAAGGCTCCTCTTATTATTTATTTCACCGTTATAAATCCACAACACACAGCACAACAACAAATCAATTTTGGTGCTGAGAAATTTGACTACACAGAACAAGAGGCGAATGAACTATGTGTTTTGATGAGTAGTAAGGTAAATAAAGAAGCAATTGAAAAGGTAATTAATGATTTTATGCGAGAAAGATCTGCTGGTGCTGCTGCTGGTGATGAAGAAGAAAACAAAGAAAGCGCTGTTAAACCATTAGATCAAGGATTAAGAGATGCTGGTGCTCAAGATCCATTAGATGTATTAGATGAATTGGCAAGAAGTGCTGCTGCACAACAAAACAAACCCTAGCGCTAACGACAAGAAGTGGTGGAATCAGTTTCCTGCTGATGATTGGAAGGATGAAGGAGACGACGTTTGGCTGTGGCAGTAAAGCAGAAAACCAAACTAATAGCAGATTAAGCGAAAGGCTGCAAATTTAAATAGAACAAGTATCGAGAATACTAACTAATAAAAAGATCCGACTCCTCTTTTACCAAGGAGCCGGATTTTTTTATTACGTTTCTTTAGTATATATATGCAGATAATAAAATAGATGCTAACCTAAGATTGTTAAAAAAAATAACAATTAAAATAAAAAAAATACGATTATGTTTACATTAATAGTAACAAAAAACTATATCCTTTTTTTATGTACCTTGTTTGGATGCAACCTTTATTCTGCAGCAATCCCCACAAAGACTGTATCAATTGAACAACAAAAAAACGATCTTTTTATACTATCTTGCAAATATGGCTACCTTGAACCCTTAAAAATACTCTATAGAAATGGGGTATCTGTTAATATCAAAAATGATAAGGGCAACTACCCAATACACATAGCTGCCCAACAAAACAACATTGAAATTCTAGAATTTCTTTTACAACAAGATGCATCTATGCATGTACAAGATAAATGCAAAGATACCGCTTTTCATTGGGCTGCATTTAAAGGACACACTGAAGCATTAACAACTCTCTTACTCTATGAAAAAAGAAAAGCAGAGCTGCCTCCAGAATGTAATCGTATTATTCCTCTAGGAAACATACTTACCTGCTTACCACACAGTATAATACCAACTATTATTGAATATACGGGCCTAGAAAACGCAAAAGGAGAAAGCCTACCCGTTCTTATGCTGCCTAGCCTTACTTTAAAAAACCAATGGAAAAGAAAAGCGCGAGAAAGTGCCCTATGCCAATTAAACAAAAATCCCAATATAGCTGAAAAGAAAAATCTTACTCTCTGTATCGATTTATTTGAATCGCATTACAGCCAGGTTATGCACTTTTTAATAAGTAAAAAATTAGCACAAAATTAGATAATCTATTGGGCATACAGCTTAACTAAACGTACTATGTTGCATAAACAAGCCTAGCCTATAGTTATAGGCTAGGCTTAAAGTGCTGAAGCTTTGCATACTCAGTCAGTAACGTATATATATATAATAAAATATCAGGATAACCCAAATTGTTATTGGCAAAAGTATTGGCATTTTTAATAATCTGCTGCACTTCTTGATTATGAGTGTCAGCCCAGGTTATTTTTTCTTCAATATCAGCGACGTCATGTGCGAGTGGTATATAATGAACATATGGCTGCAGGGGTTCATAATACCATTGAATATTGTTGCTTTCTTGCTTTAACATAATTGCATTGCAAAAAAGTTGCCAATACATGCGAGCCCATGCGGCAGTGAATCCATCAATTTGAATTTGATAGGCATATTGCAAGTGATCCTTAATCGATAAGTAATCACCTAAAAAATTATTTTTTTCTAGCCAATGTTTTACCTCAGCACTGCCATCTACTGACGTAAAAAGCGCATCTATTAAAAAAGGGTGAGCTTTTGACGTCGCAACTAAGTTAAAACGGGGAGATTTTTTAAAAGTATCCAAAGATGAAAAATCTTGATGATTGGCACCACCTCGCCAAAAAGCTTTTTTGATCTTATGAGCCCATGGATAAACTTTACTTCCTTCAAGTGCCTGTGTGTATAATGTGTCATAATTTTCAAGGACATCCGGATCTGGCATTAGAATAATGTTATTATTAAGTATCCTATGCTTAGAAAAGGCAAAAAGAGGACCAGAGCTGTCTGTTGTATCTATGATGCCATCAGAGATAACTACTAAAAATTCAATATCAGGAAGGGTAATGCATGTTATTAAATCTTGCAAAGCTTTATGCAATGCGTGATGCCGTGCTGGTAAATGGTTGCCACCGGCAGAAATGCCCTTACCTATCTGAGTGATATCAGGGTTTGTGTATGTGTGCACCTGATTATTAATAATTTTAACGTGTACTATATTGCGGGTATAACGCTGAGCGCTATCAAGCATCTCACGAGTTATACCATTGCCAAAAGTTTGTAAGTCAGTTTTTATTTGCGTGCACATCCATGATGGAGTATTTTTTTCAGCTATTTTTTGCTTTAAACGTTCTTGCCATGCTGGTGAATTTGTGCTCCAGTACAAACACAGTAATGCTACTATTTTTATTTTGGGGCACATCTTTTCACCTTCACTTTTTTGCATTTTTTTTAATCTCTCTGTTTAAAGAGCATACATAGCTTATATAAAAGTAAATACCAGAGCAACTATTCAATAGCGCACAGGTAAAAAAAAGCTGTTTGGAGAAATGGTATGATATGACCTATGATTAATAAATAAGGGGAGGCAAAATTTTTGTTTTGCCTCCCCTTAGCAGTATCTACCAACACCAAGCTTTCACCCGTGTTGTTTTCTAGAATTTATAGTCAGCTTTAGAGCGCCTTACTCGTTATGAGCAGTAATGGCTAGAGTTAAGCTTTCGCCTTGCTCATTTTCTAGGATAAAAGTAGCTTCTTTTTCAAATTCAATAATGACTGTTGGTTGAGCGATTAACTCAGCTTCCCCTTGTGCATTATTGCGAGAAATTTCTAATTCAAGAGTTGCTGTTGTTTCAGTTGCTTCAGTAAGCGTGTAGCTTATTGTGCTATTTTCATCAGAAGATTCAGCTTTGTCTCCAGCTTTATCAAATTCAATTACATGCTTGAAGTTTTGTGTGCTGCCATTGCTGTTTAATGCACCAGAAACATCAACATGTATTTTTGCAGATGCCAAAGTAGACATTAATAATGCTAACGTTAAGAAAGATTTTTTCATAGGAGCTCCTTGTTTATGATGTTTGACTTATACATGCTTGTAAAGAGTACCTTAAAAATTATGTAATGACAAAGTTAATTAAGCGATTTTGCACAAAAATTATTTTTGTGATCACGCTACCAGTCATCCATTTGGCAACTACACCATGAGCAATCGCCTCTACCTCAGCTTGTATAGCTTCTCGATCAATAACAATAGTGCCTCTGACTCGGCCATTTACTTGCACCACAATTGATGCCTTATTTTCAACAATCAAACTTTCATCGTAATGTGGCCATGTGCACTCAGAAAGCTTTTTATTAAGTATGACTTCAAGAAGTTCACAAGCCATATGAGGAATCAGTGTTGAAAGCATGACTATAATTTGTTGAGCTGAATGCTTACTTAATGCCATTTTGTGTGCATAGAGATCATTTAACAATTCCATCCCAGATGAAACGGCAGTATTTGGTTTAAAGGCATCGATGCGTTTTTGAAAATCTCGCATAAATTGATGCACTCTGCGTGTTACCGTAGTTTCTTCACGTATAGTATCTGGTAAGATATTTTCTGGTGTTGTCATATAGGCCCAGAAGCGGTTTAAAAATCGCTTCACTCCATCAAGTCCATTATCTTGCCACTCACAATCAAGCTCTGGTGGCCCCATAAATAAAATATACATACGTAATGCGTCTGAGCCATACGTGTGCACTATATCATCAGGATTGACTACATTGCCTTTTGATTTTGACATTTTTTCAACCTGGCCGCTTAACTCTGATAGCTTAAGCACCATTCCTTGATTGAACAAATGAGTAAAAGGTTCATTAAAGGGTATATGACCAAGATCATATAATACTTTGACGTAAAAACGTGCATATAGAAGATGTAAAATGGCATGTTCAATACCCCCAACATACAAATCCACTGGCAGCCAATAGTTCATATCTGTCGCATCCCATGGCTTATCTTTTAAATCAGGATTAGGGTATCGTAAAAAATACCAGCATGAACCAGCCCATTGTGGCATAGTATTAGTCTCTCTGAGTGCTTTTTTCCCACACGTTGGACACGTAGTATTAACCCATTCATGAATAGCAGCTAAAGGAGATTCCCCCGTTCCTGTTGGCTCATATTTTTCAACATCAGGCAATAGTACAGGCAACTGTTCTTCTGGCACCGGCACAATGCCACAGTCTGCACAGTGAATTAACGGAATCGGTTCACCCCAATATCTTTGACGAGAAAAGGTCCAGTCGCGTAACTTATAACTGGTAGAACGCTTTGCTAATCCCCGCTGTTCACAATACTCAACAATCTGTTGGCGAACATCGCCACTGCGTTGGCCGGCAAATGCAGCAGGTGCTGATAGAATACCATTTTCCATATCTGTGTAGCATATTTCAAGATTTTTAACCCGTTGCGCCAAGAGAGGGTCGGCGGGAAAAAGAACTGGCTTTAAGGCAATGCCATATTTTTTTGCAAAACTAAAGTCCCGTTCATCATGAGCTGAACATTTTACTATACCGGTACCATAATGAGCAAGAGCAAAGCTTGCTATCCAAATAGGCAAACTACTATTGCTTACGGGATCAATGATAAAGCGCCCAGTAAATATGCCTTCAGATTCTTTGTCTACTGACCTGTCTTGTTGGCGAGCATGTATTATTTTTTGACAAAAAGCCATGATTTCTTCTTTATTCTCAACTCCTTCAAGAAGAGCCGGTAGAAGATGATGATCTGGAGCAATAACTACAAATGTATCTGCTGCAAACGCTTCAAAGTGAGCTGAAAATGTTTCTATAGTACTATTGGTATCTTTAACCGAAGCCGTAAAAAGAAGTCCTTCACTTTTACCTATCCAGTTACGTTGCATAGTTTTAACTTTTTCTGGCCACTCAAGGGTATCAAGACCTGTAAGTAATTTTTCTGCATACTTAGTAATGCGTAATACCCATTGCCTAATTTCTCGTTGTTCCACCTGAGTGCCGCATCGTTCGCAGGCTGCAGCCACCACTTCTTCATTGGCAAGCCCAGTTAGACATGAAGGGCACCAATTAATAGGCATAAAACCTTCATAGGCAAGGCCAGCTTTGTACATTTGTAAAAAAATCCACTGAGTCCATTTATAATAATGTGGGTCAGTGGTATTTACTTCTTTAGACCAATCGTAAATTGCTCCAATTTGTTTTAACTGCTTTTTAAAGTTTGCAATGTTGAGAGCCGTGCCTATTTGAGGGTGTATACCCTTTTTGATGGCATCATTTTCTGCGGGTAATCCAAAGGCGTCCCATCCCATAGGATGCAATACATTATACCCTTGGAGCCATTTGATTCGTGCGTATACGTCAGATAATACATAACCACGCCAATGTCCGACGTGAAGACCCGAGCCTGATGGATAGGGAAACATGTCTAGGCAATAATATTTTTTCCCCTCGTCGACCGGTCTTGTGAGGGCCATAGGATCAAATTCGAGGCGTTGTTGCCATTTACGTTCTATCGACTGTATGTCATATTGCATAGTAAGTCCCTTTACCCAAGCGAATGGGGTAGCGATTAACGTTTTATTTTGTTATCATAATCGTATGGTTTTTCGTTATTATCGTCAAAAAACAGTATGAGCTGTACTGTATTATTATCATGTTTTATTAGATTACATTGTTTGAAGGATCGTACTTATGTCTAAATCTCAATCGCCTTTTGCGCAAGAATCTCAAAATTCTTTGACTTC
Organism: Candidatus Babelota bacterium; assembly: GCA_026388985.1. Taxonomy (GTDB): domain Bacteria; phylum Babelota; class Babeliae; order Babelales; family Vermiphilaceae; genus JAPLIS01. The sequence continues at coordinate 9,132 of JAPLIS010000005.1, forward strand.
TACAGAAAGAACTTTTAACAAGCTGCAGGCACAAATTAAGGCCTTAAAAGAGCAACAAAACAAAATACAACAAGGCCTTGATGCTTCGGTGCAGTTTTATTTTGGTAAAGTGGCTCCAGAAGAAAAAGCTTTACAGGATGCGCTTACTGAGCGTGTAAAGATTTTCTATCAAATGTATAATGAATCAAATCAATTATCTCGCGAAGAGATTGAATTATTGAAAAAATTCATCATAGCTGATATTGATTTGCTTGCTAAGGTAGATAGCGATGATGGTGTTGTGCCTGAAATTACTATGATTTGGGCAGACCTAAAGGGAATTAGCCTTGATCAATTAGACGCACACATGTTAGATTCTTTTAACAAAAAAATGCAAAAAAAAGCTAGCCAGCAAGCGTCTGATGCTGATGATTCTGACAACGACCAACGTAATTCGCAAGAAGAAAATAGACAAAAAGAATCATATACACCTTTTGAAGAGCAAGAAGAAAGCACTCAAAACTCTAAAAAGTCAAAAAAACAACTCCAGCAAGATGCTAAAAATAATGCTTTTAAAGAAATGCAAAAGAAAAATTTAAGTATTATCTATAAAAAACTAGCTCGCTTTTTGCATCCTGATTTAGAGCAAGATAGTCTCGTGAGGGCTTTTAAAGAAGAATTAATTAAAAAGCTGATATCTGCATATAAAAAAAATGACTTACATGGTCTTTTAGCCGTTGAAACAGAATGGGTACAGTATTCGTCCGGCAAGAAACAATTACTGACCATTGATCAGATTGAAGCGTACAATGCTATTTTAAGGGATCAAGTAAAAGAGGTCCAAGTCAGCACCAGCACTCTTCTTTTTACCCCTGAATATTCAGCTGTACAGCCGTTTTATCAAAGCCATTCCGATGGAATTGTTAATTTGCACTCTCATTATAATATATTAAAAAAAGAGGCCCAATCTGTTAAAGCTATGGTTGACAACTTGCAAGCGGCTGATGCTATTGCCATTATTAAGAATGCTATTAGACAGGCGCGTTCGATAAAATAATTTTTTATATAAAGTACAGTATGAAAAAGCATAGTTTGAATGTAATGCTTATTAAGCAGCCAAAGCGGGTTTTATCGCAAGCTCATACACTCTTTAATAAGTTGAGCGGACAAATTAAAGCATTAAAAAGTGAGTATCAGGCGAAATCTTGCAAACTTGATGAAGCAATGCAATTTTATTTTTCACGTATTTTACCACAAGAAAGCGCTTTATTGGGTGTGCTTGTCGAGCGTATACAGGTCTCATATAAGATTTATAAAAAGTCAAACGCATTTTCTAAATCTGATATAAAAAAACTAAAGCAGTTGATCTTAGGCGATATTTACATGATTGGTGAAATGAGCGAAGGCCAAGCCGTTACCGTCGAAATAAGAACAATATGGTCTGAATTAAGCGGTATTGCGTGGACTATTCCTTTATCGAACTGCTCTGCGGTTAAAGAAAAAATATCAATAGAGGGTATAGCAAAGCAGTTTAAAATTTTATTCGGCATAAACATAGACCCCACAGATATTGATATGAGCAAGTCACCAGAAGAGATAGTAAAGCAGTTTTTGGATACACAGCTTGATCAGGAACAATCTGATCAAGCTGATCAATCTGATCAATCGTGTCAAGAGCCAGAAGAGCCTGTCCGTAAAACAAAAAAACAGCAAGAGCAAGAGCGCAAGCAAAAAGCATTTGAAGTTATTTGTGCTGCTAGCGTTGGGAGTATTTATAAGCAACTGGTGAAAAGTATGCATCCTGACTTGGAGCAAGACAATGCTCGTAAAATCATAAAAGAAGAATTTATTAAACGCCTCATAAGCGCTTATAAAGAAAATGATTTATATGCGCTATTACATATCAAGATGGAGTGGGCGAATCACTCAGCTTCCGCTGGTGGCCAGGTACTTGTGCAAGAAGAAGAGCTCATTCAGGATTATATCGAGGATTATATCGTTGTTCTTAAAGAACAAGTAAAGGTATTAAAAGCAGATACTGATAGGCTTGTTTTAAGTCCAAGATATGCACCTATTGCGCACTTTTTTGTCAACCATGACGATAAAGGCTTATATTATTTAAAAGTTGAGTATAATTCGTTAAAAAAGGAAATAGGTAAGTTTAAACAGATGGTTGCGCGCTTGCGGACTCCGCAAGCTTATGCCATGATTAAGTCTGCTATTAAAGAAATGTATAAAATGTCAAAATAAATAGTATGCAAGAAATAAATACTGTGAAAAAAATAGATAGTATGAAAGAATAGTATGCACATAAGAAACCTAGACGAGAACATTTTGGTTGTTCAACGGCAGTACATATTCCCTGAAGGGGAATTTAATGGCTTAAGACGTGTTGACTTTGAGCAGTACCTAGAACTTATTAACACGCATAAGCAATTTTTGCCACGTAGCAGTATGGAAATGGATGTTTCTTATAAGCAGATTATTCCTTACCTTGTCTTTACGCACAATAATCGTTATTTTTTAATGCAGCGACATGCACAAGCATCAGAATCACGACTACAGAGCAAATTTTCATTGGGAATTGGGGGGCATATTCGCCAAAAAGATATGCAGAATGATGATATATATGCCTGGGCAAAGCGTGAATTTTGTGAAGAGGTTGCCTATTCGGGATCTCTGCGGGTAGAGCCAATCGGTATTTTGAATGATGATTCAAATGATGTAGGCAAGGTGCATATTGGTTTTGTTTTTTTACTTCATGGTGATTCGGCAGATATTAGTGTAAAGTCAGAGCTTGCTAGTGGAACATTAGTAACCTTAGAAGAATGTGATTTTTTTAAGAGCAATATGGAAAGCTGGAGCCAGATGGTGCATGGTTATTTGTCAATTAACTGATTTAATGGTAACATAATGAAGACTACTGCGCACATTTTAGCATTAGTTATTATCTGTCTTTTTAACACCCTTTTAACCTCCAATTATATGTGGAGCTCGCTTTTTTTATAAAAGCAAACCAAGGAATTCTTACATGTCAAAAGAATTTATAAGACCAGACCAGTTTTGCAACGTTAAAACGGCTCGGGTTGAAGAAGAAGATTTTCTTGAACTTTCAGAAGAACAACTCAAAGAGTTATCCGATTTATATACGGGTCTTTTTGAGCAGTTCAAAGTTGGCAAAATTGTCAGCGGTGTCGTCGTTACCGCTGATTCTGATGGGGTACTTGTTGATATAGGATTTAAGTCGCGCGGACTTATTCCTAAATTTGAATTTAAAGACCATGAGATCAAAAAGTTTAAAGCAGGCGACCCTATTGAGGTTATGCTTGATGAACTTGAAAGTCCTGAAGGTACTGTTGTTCTTTCTTATGAAAAAGCAAAAGCACTGAAAGCATGGCAAACCATTATTACCTTGTTTGAAGAAGGCAAACCAGTTGAAGGTTTGGTTACTCATAAGGTTAAAGGTGGTCTTAACGTTGATATCGGCGTTCCAGCTTTCTTGCCTGGTTCACAGATTGATTTACAACGCATCACTGATTTTGACAATTTTGTTGGGCAAGTTATTACTGCCAATATTTTAAAAATCAATCAAAAACGTGGCAATGTTATCATTTCTCGTCGCAAATATTTGGGTGATATTCGTGTTGATTCACGTAAAAAAATATTGGATAAACTCAATGAAGGCGGCGTTATTCAGGGTATGGTTAAAAATATCACTAACTATGGTGTATTTATAGACATAGGCGGCGTTGATGGATTGTTACATATTACTGATATGACATGGGGACGTATTTCGCACCCAAGTGAATTAGTAAAAATTGGTGATACTATCACCGTTAAAGTTCTTTCATTTGATAAAGATAATCAAAAAATTGCACTTGGCCTCAAGCAATTGAGCGAAAATCCATGGGCAAATATTGATGAAAAACTTAAAGTTGGCGATAGAATTAAGGGACGTGTATCAAGCATCACTGATTATGGCTTATTCGTTGAAGTTGCCAAAGACATTGAAGGCTTAGTACATATTTCTGAAGTTTCATGGACCGACCGTATTAACAACTTGAATCAGCGGTTTAAAGTAGGCGATACTATAGACGTAGTGGTTGTTTCTCTTGATAAAGAAAACAGACGTATGTCTTTGAGTATCAAGCAACTTGAAAATAATCCGTGGGAAACAATTGATCAAGCGTTTAAGCCAGAACAAAAAATCAAAGGCAAAATCAGCAATATTACTGACTTTGGTATTTTTGTACAACTGGTTCCAGGCATTGATGGATTGGTTCATATTTCTGATCTTTCTTGGACAGAACATATTGATCACCCAAGCGATCGTTATAAAATTAGCGATGAAGTAGAAGCGGTTATTTTAAGCATTGATAAAGATAATAAAAAAGTATCTCTTGGCGTTAAGCAATTAGATAGAGATCCTTGGGCTACTGTTGGTCAAGACTATCCAATTGATTCTACTATTGAAGGCGAAGTTTCTAAAATTACCAATTTTGGAGCTTTTGTTAAGTTGCCAACAGGCATTGAGGGGCTTATTCATAATACAACCTTAATGGAAGATCAAGGCAAAAAAGCAGAAGCTGTGTTAAAAGTTGGTCAAAAATCAGAGTTTCGCGTCATTAGCGTCAATAAAGAAGAGCGTAAGCTTGGTCTTTCTTTGCAGCTTGAAAAAGTAAAAAAACCGGTAGTAGCGCCTGTGGTAGAACGACCGGCAAAAGAAAAAGAAAAAGAAGTTAAGGTTAAGCGAGAAAAAGAAAAACCTGCTGTACAAGCGGTTCAATCTCCTGCGCAAGCAGCCGCACCTAAAACTAAAAGTTCTTTGCAAGTAGCCCTTGAAAGTGCAATGCAAAAACAAGAACAAGATGCAAAAGACGCTGAAAACAAGTAAGGAATGATATGAGTGAATTAACATTTGCTATGATTAAGCCGGATGTTGTTCGAGCAAAAAATACTGGAAAAGTTATTGATTTGATCGAACAAAATGGTTTTAACATTTTACGTATGCAAAAAGGACAACTCAGCGCAGAAATGGCTGAAGAGTTTTATGGAGTACATAAAGAAAGACCATTTTTTGGAGAACTAGTTGAATTTGTAACTTCAGGGCCAGTTGTTGTAATGGCACTTGAAAAAGCAAATGCCGTTAAAGAGTGGCGTGACCTTATGGGCGCAACGGACCCTATACAAGCGGCTCCTGGTACTATTCGTAAGCTATTTGGTACGAATATAGGATCAAATGCGGCTCATGGTTCTGATTCTGCAGAAACAGCAAATATTGAGCTTTCTCTCTTCTTTGGACCACCACCGTCTGAAGTAGAAGAAGCTAAGTAATTAATATTGAGGGGCGGAAGTATATTCCGCCCCTCGATTATGTTTAATGGGGGTTATAGTATGAGATCTATAAAACTGTTTTTTTTATGTTTAATAACCTGCTGCGTATATCAAATACAAGCCACTCGACTTATACTTATTGTTCATGGCACATGGGCTACACATGCTAAATGGCCCGCTCCAGGCGGTTATTTTTTTGATGCCGTAGAAAAAAGCGTACTAGAAGAACCAGATACTCACATTATACCTTTTACCTGGTCTGGTTCTCATACCCACAGTGCTCGCGAGCAAGCAGCTAAAAATTTAGTCAAAATAATACACAGCTACCCGATAGATACAGATATAACTATTATCGCACATAGCCATGGCTCTAATGTTGCTATTCTTGCTTCACACATGTTGGGACAACAAAAAAATAATCCGTATATTATTTCGGCTATGTATGGATTAAGTACTCCCATACACACCTCTCTTTATTTTCCAGATATGAACGTGATTACGCATTTTTATAATTTTTTTTCTTTAAAAGATACTGTACAGCCCGTTGGTGGCCTTTTTCAACGCACCTTTCCATTACACAAACGTATAGCTAATATTCACCTTATGCTGAATGGCAAAGCGCCGAATCACCGTGAATCGCATAGTGAACTTATGGGGAAATGGATTTTAAGTATGGATAAATTTTTACGTACACATCATGCAAAAAATCTTTTTGCCCAGTCTGGCGTTATCTATCTTGGTGATAACCATAAGCCAATTTATACTATTTATAACAACAGAGCATAATACCTAACCTCAGGTGCAGAAAGACTGATAGGTGTTTAAAAGATACTGCAGCAGCTTGTTCTTCTACTAATGCAGAATTACAAAATCCATTCATTAATCCGGCTATTTCAAGTAAGAATTTGTTTATAACTCCTAAATAAAAAAAACAAAAGAATAAAGAGCCTACTTTTTTAAGTAAGCCCTTTATTCTTTTATTTGCAAAACTTAGCTATTTTTATAGTTCACTTTTAGTTTCTTGATGCGCTATTCCATCTAAAATACCATTAATAAAGCGGAATGCATCTTCTTCTGCAAAAGCTTTTGCAAGCTCTATCGCTTCATTGATTACAATTCGTTGATCCATATCAGTGTGCAAAAGTTCCCATACCGCAAGTCGTAAAATTAATTTAATTGATACGCTAATGCGGTCAAACCGCCAATTGGTAAGTAATGGTTTATACGCTTCATCTAATGAATCGCGCAAGTCTATTACCTGCCGTGCAATGATAATAACTTCACTGTCCGGCTCAATGACAAGAGTAAAACCCTTACTCAAATTATCAGCAATAGCTTCTACTGATTCTTGATAATCATGTGATTCAGCAGCATAAAGCAAGTGAAAAATTAGAGAACGTAAATCTCGGCGGGATAAATCAGCGTAGGTTACGTTATCTACTGATTGCTCATCAAAATCATCAACTATTTTGATATTGTCATCTATAATGGAGCACATATGATTTTTCCTTGGTCAGCACAAACAGTCAACTATTTTTTTACACGCTCAACATATGTTGATTCTCTTGTATCCACTTTAACAATATCGCCTTCAGTAACAAAAAGAGGCACTTGAACCACCAGTCCAGTTTCTAATGTTGCTGGTTTATTGCCAGCACCTTGAGCAGTATCACCTTTAAAACCTGGCGGAGTTTCTTTTACTTCTAGCTCCATAAATGTTGGCGCATTAACACCAATGATTCTTTCACCAAAATATAAGACAGTGTAGGTGGTTTGTTCTTTTAAAAAAGATAAAACATCTTCAATTTTATTTTTGTTTAAAGCTACTTGTTCATAGCTATCTTGATCCATAAAATGGTACAATCCATTATCTTCATACAAATATTGCATATCATGGTATTGCAAGTCTGGATTGTGGAATTTTTCACCAGAACGGAAAGTTTCTTCGTGAACCAAGCCAGTTATCATATTTTTCATTTTAGTCCTTACAAATGCACCACCTTTACCGGGTTTTACATGTTGAAATTCTATAACTGAATATGGCTCGTCGCGAAATAAAATTTTTGCACCTCTTCTGAAATCTGAAGTTGAGATCACGAATAGATCCTTTGCGTGTTAAATGATGATAAATTCTTATTATTTAGTATAAAAAGGAGCACTAAAAAAAGCAATTGGCAATTCAGCTTTTATAGGGTAAAGCTGCATATTCATCAACAATTCTTACCAATGATTCTGTTAAAAATTGCTTAAGGACCACCGTTTTAGTAAGCATATAAGAAAGACCTTCAGCTCGCTTTACATCTTCTTGTGCTTTCAAGAGAGCATCCCTTTTTTTTATGTTGGCAGAAGTATGTTTTCGAACAAATCCCCCTGAGCTACTATTGCTGGCTGCATAGGTGAGCATTTGTATAATGTCTGTATCTTCTGGTCTGTCTTGCGCACATAAAACTACTTGCAAAGGCGTAATATTGTCATCATCTGCAACCGTAGGATCCGCATTTTTTGCTAGCAATAGATCTACCATGGGGGCAATGCCTCTTAAAGATGCAAGCATTAAGGGGGTAAAACCATAGTGCGGGTTAGTATCATTAACAAGGCCGCCTCTATCAATGAGAAGCTGTACTATTTCAGGAAAGTTTTTTTCAGTTGCATGCATTAACGCTGATGCCCCCGCGCTATTTTTTTTGTTTATATCTGATTTTGAATCCAATAAAGCATTAATGTGGGGAATGTCGCGATCATTAATAGCGGCAAAAAGAGCATTATGCATCGGACATATGGTGTTTGTTAACAGCGAGATAGTGGTGCAAAAAGCAATAAGCCTATAGTTTTGTATGAATGTCATGGCAGAGCTCCCCTAATTTTTTATTATTATTTTATAGCTTTATCTTACCATTATTTATTACCTACCTGTCAATAGTCTCTAGGCTGATATATTAATTGCTTAATAAAAGCTGGGTAAAACTTTCAAAAAAATAAAAGGGGTTACTTTTGGGTTAAGTGCATTTTTTGTCAAAAAGTGGACAATCCTATCCACCTTAGTTATTATCAAACGTATGGAAGACATATATAAAAAAAATCAAAAATCATTTTCATATCTCCCTGACCAGCAAGAAGATGCTGAACTTTTTAGCCTTATTGCACAAGAATTGCATAGGCAAGAACGTGAAATAAATCTGATTGCTTCTGAAAACTATGTCTCTCAGGCAGTGTTAAAAGCAACGGGATCAGTCCTAACAAATAAATATGCTGAAGGCTATCCGGGCAAGCGGTATTATGCTGGTTGTTCTATTGTTGATACTGTTGAGCAGTTAGCTATTGACCGTTGTAAAACATTATTTGGGGCTGAGCACGTGAATGTGCAATCTCATGCAGGATCACAAGCAAATATGTCAGTATATCATGCACTATTAGTTCCCGGTGACACCATATTAGGCATGAGTCTAGCTTCAGGTGGACACTTAACGCACGGGCATACAGTTAATTTTTCAGGCAAACTGTTTAACAGCATACAGTATGGGGTAAACCACATAACTGAGCGGCTTGACTATCATGAAATCAGAAGACTCGCTCATGAACATAAACCGAAATTAATTATTGCTGGCGCATCTGCCTATTCACGCACTATTGATTTTGAGTGTTTTGCCGATATCGCTCAAGAAGTGGGCGCATACTTAATGGCAGATATTGCGCATATTGCAGGATTAGTTGCTACTAATTTACACCCTACCCCTATTGGTTATGCTGATTTTGTCACCAGCACAACACACAAAACGTTACGTGGGCCACGGGGCGGGCTTATTATGTGCAAAAAAGAACATGCGCAGGCAGTTGACCGCGCCATTATGCCAGGGACTCAGGGTGGACCCTTTATGCAGGTGATTGCGGCAAAAGCAGTTGCTTTTTATGAAGCATCACAGTCACAATTTACTATTTATCAGTTACAAATTATTAAAAATGCCCAAGCTATGGCCGCAACTTTTCAACATTTAGGGTATCGAATAGTTGCCGGAGGCACCGACAATCATCTGTTTGTTCTTGATTTACGATCAAAACAGATAAACGGCCATGAGGCTCAGATTGCTTTAGAAAAAGCAGGCATTATGGTAAGCAAAAGTTGCATACCCTTCGACCCTGAAAAACCATGGATAACCAGCGGTATTCGCATTGGAACACCAGCCATAACAACACGTGGCATGCATGAACAACAAGCAATCGAAATTGCTCATTGGATTGATGAAGTTATTACGCAACATAAAAACGAGTCTGTATTGCGTGCAATCAAGCAGCATATTGTACGTATGTGTACTGAATTTTCTGTTTATTAATTAAAAAAATACTATCTTTTGTTTACTATTTTTGGCTCAACTATTTTTGGGTCGCATGAATGGTTGTTCTTAATAAACTATTATTTTGATGTCAACATCTTTTCCAACACTTTATGTCTTTTTTTCATATCAAATAATGAGGTAAGCATGCGAGACCCAGAACTCATTATTTTTAACTTGCTACCTGCCTGATCAAACCAGGTGGTTGGCATTTCATGTATAGCAAATCCAAGCAAACTACATAGATATAATAACTCAACATCAAAAGCCCATTGAGCGGCTGTTAAATAAGGAGTAACCTTTTCTATCGTAGTGCGCTTAAATAATTTAGCACCACACTGATAATCATAAAAATTAAGTTTAAACAAATGGCGCACCAATGAATTGTAGACTAATTTTCTACCCCATTTTTTGACAAATGGTCGGTGTGGGCTTATATAAGCACCTGGCATATAACGGCTTGCAATAACACCATCGTGGCTATGAATGTGAGTAATAAGATCATAAAAATAACGTGGACTGGTCGCCATATCCGCATCTACAAAGCCTATTAAGTCATTATCCCTCGTTAAGGCATCAGCAAAGCCAGTTTTAACAGCCAAACCTTTGCCGGCTTCTATGATATCTATAATAATTATGTTGGGGCGAGTATACGCACATTCTTGTACCACTTCTAGAGTGTTATCTGTGCATCCATTAAGAACAACTATCAATTCAGTGTTAAGTTGGTAATTAAGATTGATGGTGCTAAAAAATTCATGATAGGTTTCTATCGTTTTTCTTATACGTTTTTCTTCATTGTGAGCGGGTATAATAATACTTATCTTCATACGTATCGTAACTTTCAGTTCGATTATTTGCTTAGGCTCTATATGTGTATAATATATCTGTATAAGTTGATAATAAAATCTATTATTATTAATTATATCGCAGGATTACTTTAATTTAAATAAGATAGTTACCTATGCGCGTCTCTTCAAGCCAGTTAATAGGTAGTTTGGCAAGATAGTGCCATATGGTCATCGTTGTAAGCATCGTGCGAATTTTGCATGTATTGCACACCCCTTGGCATGTTTTGTTTGAGCAAGCGCCTAAATAAGAGCCAACACCAGGAATTTTTGAAGCAACATATTTAAATTTTTTTGATGAAGTAAGGCCGGCAAGTGCCGCTATAAATGGGGCTCTAAACGCCCATCTGCGTATTGATTTTCCTGTGTCACCATCAAAAGGTAGGCAACCTATGCCAAATGATACTATCGATGCAGTGAGCACTGCTTGTATATCTTCTTTACTGATATTGCATTGTTCGCTTAGGTCATCTAAAATTAACAGCTCATCAGCTTGACCAACAGCAGTAAGCCCTACAGCGGCAAAAAGCGTGCCGCCCAAGATGCGGGCAGGGGATGCATCTACACTATGATGAACAGTAATCATACCTATAGTAAGTATTATTATTTTTATACTATTTTTTTTCATACTAAACTCCGTTTATAAAAAAGTTATATGCGTACATGATGCTTGACAAGAGATACCATTTTTTTTACATAAAAAACAGAGGCATGCTTATAAGCATGCCTCTGTTTTTTATGTAAAGGCTTATTAACTAGGCTTTATCATATTCTTTTTCTCTGTCAGTAGCCTTGTGTCCATCCTTTTCATCGCCATCATTAACATGGTCATAATCATGTTCATGCGTATCAAAATCATCACAAATGCTTAATCTAATAGCAGCTATCTCTTTGTTGTCGCTTGTGTCTAATGTTGTAATATCTGAAATAAGTGTATTTATCTTTTCTATTAACTTATTTTGTTCTGCAACTGTGCTATCGTATTGCGCTTTGATGTCGTTAAGAAGTGTTGTAAGATCAGATGCTTCTTTTGTTTCTTCGCCAAGCAATTCATTAGCTAATGCTTGAATATCGCTTAGGTCTCGTTGCAAGCAATTTTGTTCAGCAGTAAGTTGTGCAATATTATACTCTGTACACTCTTCTAATGCAGCTAACTTATCCCGTAGATCACTTATTGATTTTTTATAATCATCTTTCATCTGCTGTGTATCTGCTTGACAACTAGCAAGATTATTTTTGAGGCTATTATATTGTCGTTCTAAACATGCAAATGTGTCTCTTTGCGCATCTAGAGTTTGGTTCACTTTGTTAGACATCTCTTCAGTTTTGTTTTTTGCTTCAACATACTCTGATTGATCACGCCCTAATGCATCGGCCATGCCTGTAGCATTACTTAAAATAGTCGCAACATTGGCTTTCCAGCCGTCAGCGCCTTGTAACAACTGTAAGTCTTTTTTATATTTTGCATACTCTGTCTGCGAGCAATCAAATGCAGGGTATTTTGAACATATTCGTACATCTGGGCATACCGATGGGGCTGCAAATATGCCGTTATTCAGTAAGCTAGTTGCCGTGAGCAATAATAGTTTTTTATTCATTTTTTTTCTCTTATTTAAGAATTGGATTATGTCCGGATTTGTCTATAAAGTAAAGTTTTTTATTAGTATGACCTTATTGCTTAAATTCTACGCCTGTGCACGACTTTTGTGCTTCTTCAGCCTTACTTAAGTTCTGGCCATTGAATACACTTATTTTTCCTTCTAGTGCAACTAATACGGTCTTAAGGTTTTGTTTTTTTTCTAATTGATCAGCATAAGCTGCTTTAATACAGTTTATTTGGTCTAGTATTAGTTGTGTAGTTTCTGCATCAGCGCCATTTGCTGCTACTAATAGTTGCTCATGATGTAAAATATCTGCATCGAGCGCCCGTATTTCTTGGTCCAACGCATTGATTTCTTGGGTTGTTGAATCTTGGACTTTTTTTATTTGTAGACAAACAAGGGCCAATGTTGCTTCAGATTCAGTTTGATATTGTTGCTTATAGGCACTACATGCTTGATTTTTGGCAATTAAACTAGCTATGCTTTGGGCAATGCAACTATAAGCAGCATCTCGTTTTTCGCCTAGATTTTGAAACAAATTATCAAATGCTTTTAATTTATCTACCAGAGAACCAAAATCCGCTGTGGTTGCTTTTAATTGATCGCATACAGCAGGAACATTGCCAAGAACATTTATTAATGGGTTAAATTTTTCACCTTGTGCACCTTGCGTATTGCTGTGAGCAATGAGTACTAAAGCGGCAACAATTACTTTTTTTTTATTTATATTTTTATTTATGTTCATAAAATACTTTCTTTTTTTTTGATTTTTGTCGATGTATTCCCAAAAATTTACCTTTTTTTAATTATAACTGCCGCAATACTCCTTTTTTTATTTTTTTATTTTTTGTCACTCTATTTATATATATATAAAGGATGCATAAAAAATCAATAAATAAGTAAATGTTTTTTTATCTTTTTTTGCTATTGACTTGTAGAACAAGAAATGTAATTGTTTTTTTATAAAAGTAACAAGAAAGAGGCAGGAGTATACGTATGAAGCATATATGGGTATCTATATTTATATGTTTTTTTGCTCACCCCAGTATAGCATCAGATTGTTCTCAGCAAGCAAAAAAAACATGCGCTCAAATAGTAAATTCTGTTGGCACATTAGAAAAAAACATCCATACTCACTTGGCATATGTTGAAAAAAATATATGCATTATTGATCAATTACTTGATCAGTTAGAAGATGCTGACTGTAATGATGCCTATGGAGTTGATGCTGATAAACTTGATTGTGATACAGTTGATGCTAATAAAGTATCTAGTCTATACAGCATGCAAAAAGAGCATGTATGGGCGCTACGCTGTCAATTAACCAGTCCTGAAGTACGTATACTCTATGGTGCTAGTCAAGTAATGGCAGTTCATGAGAGCACCCAAACAGTCTATGTACTATCCAAAGGAGATCATAATCTTTGGTTTGATAGCGATGGTACTTTATATGGCTATGACAAGGGCGGCAATTTATTTAAAATAACTATACATAATACACGTATTCCATTGGTCCGCTCTCAGCAAAAAAAACGTACTCAAACTTTTAACATAAATAGAGTATGAAAAAGTATATAATTATAAATGGCATAGTAGGAATGTTATTTTTGAGTTTTTATACTCAAGCACATTTTTTATTGAATGTGCAAGTTCTCCATGAAATAGAAAAAACTATTAATGATTATCGCGTATCTCTTATTATTCCTACCCGCACAGAAAGCAGATTTAATAGTATTAAAGTAACTGTGCCTCAGCCCATAGCGCCTAACATAGTTAAAGTTCCTGGTACTGCTACCCCTGCTCGTACTGCTCGCACTATTCCTACTCATGCTAGCACTACTACTGCCAGTACTACTGCTACCCGTGCTAAAACTGCTAGCGCACATACTATATCTATAGCAAAACCAGCTAGTATACAAAAGACTACTGATTTTATACCCAAGCAACTATCTCATGAAGCTGCTTTATTAGCACGAGCACAACAAGCAGTAGCTCATCAACCACCATTAGTTACTGATCATACAGAGCCATTAATTACCCCCTTTTCATGTAATACATGGTCTAGATTGTATGGAGATGTCTGTGTGGAACATGCACACAACTCATTTGATAACTGTGGCATGGAGCGTCCATTAGCACAGTCTGTTTTTGGAAAAACGAGCTTTACATTGGGTGATATTTTTTTGCTCTCTAAGTTAGGAGCTCAAGATGCCCTTTCATTGCCGGGAAATGGTTTTGGAAGTATAGCACAAGAGCAATATATTTCATGTCTTACCCCTACCATTATAAAACCACATGCTGAGTACAAAAACATGGGCATTGATTTGACATTTTTTATGACCCAGAAAATTTCTGATACAAAAGAGCTACTTTTTAATCTGGGTATACAAATACCAATTCGGTGTGTTGAAAAAAAGTTGGATTTTGTTTTTTCTGATAGTTCTTTGCAGTGTGGGTCTCCTGACGTGGTGGGTGGTGAAAATAATATAGCGCAATTTTTTTCAGACTACTTAGATTTTGAAGATTTTTTCCGTAGAGGGGTGCTTGCGCCTAAAGGATTACGCTACGATACATATCAGCATAAATCAGGGGTTGGAGATATACTTTTTAATGCTTATGTTGATTACACTACCCATTGGTCCTCTTTTAAGTATGCGTATGCAGGAATTAATCTGACAGTGCCAACGGGAAGCAAAAAAAAAGCAAATGTGCTATGGGAGATAGAACTAGGCAATGGGGGAGCTACACAATTAGGCTGTTTTAGCGAGATACAATTGCTGGTATCACGTCATATTAATCCGTATGTTTTTTGTAGTTTTGCTCATTCGTTTAATTATCGTGCCAAAGAGCGTGTTGCGCAACGTAAAAGCAATAAGCAAGAACTGTTAATTCCCGGGCGGTTTGTTCCCTATACTATTGCTCCTTTTTCTGAATTTGATACGTCAGTTTTAGAATTTGCTGATACTGCATCATCAGTAACCATTAAACCAGGCAATCAATTCAGTGCCATTGTTGGTAATTATTGGCCTACTCTTTTTGGCCAACCAATAGATTTTTCATTTTTATATTGTTTTTACTATGCCCAAGAGCGATCCATGAATATAGAGTGTAAAAAAAACATACTGTTTAATAAAAAATTATGGAGCCAACAGACTAAATCGATGTCTCATTCTTTGCTGTGGAATATATATATACCATGTAATGAAAAATGCTTTGTGGCTTTTAATGCAGAGCAGGTAATAGCAGGTAAAAATAACATGAAAAGTACTGTTTTTTGTGTAGCAATAAGTATTCTGTTTTAAAAGTAAAATAAGCTCTATGGTACGTTATATGGGTGGCATGATATGTATAAAAAAAGAGTATTTTTTAGTATAGGCATACTGCTTTGCGCTAGTGTATGTCAATCAGCTCAGCCAACTGTATTAGTAAAATCTTCACCATGTATTCGCGGTAAAAAAAACGCTTTATGCTGCAATCGCGATAAAACAATGATCTGCTCTGTGTTGACTGTAGTAAAAAAAATCTATATTTCTTGGCGTGATATTATAAAAACTGTATCTACTTTTATTCATAATCATAAAAAGTTGTTGGCAAAGCATGAAAAATCAATGGACTGTTTACTTAAAGAACTACACTGCGCCCTGAAGGCCATTAAAGCATGTGATCATGAAAAAGAAGAAATGAAAGGAGCATTGCTGCTTGTGGATGGATTACTTAAAAAAATAGCTGAACAGTTACGTACTAATAGAGAGGTTGCTGATAAAATAGGTGCCGCATTGCTTTTTATAGAACTTCGCCAACATGACATAAACGATATGTGGACAGATAAGTTAGTTGCCTTATGTAATCAGCCAGAGAGTGAAACGGGATCTAGTCTATAAATTGTTAGAAAAAAAATCGCTTACCTGTTGATAATTAAGTATAGTTAATAGCTGTGAGTCTGTTATTTTTATACTTTTTATACGATTACACGAGTATGATTACTGTTTTTAAATCACATCAAGCTTTGGATTATATTAAGCCTCATCTAAGCTCATCTCCGATCATCATAGAAGCGGGTGCATTTGACGGTCGCGATACTCAAAAGTTGGCCGCTACATGGCCACAGGGCATTATACATGCTTTCGAGCCCGTTCCCGAGCTATTTGCCTTATTACAAAAAAATACTGCCCACTTACCGAATGTGCATTGCTATCAATTAGCATTGAGTGATAAAACGGGAAGTGCCACTTTTTATGTCTCAGAAAAAATAAAAAAGCAGGGAATGCCGACACAGGCTGGATCTTTGCATAAACCAAAAGAACGCCTTTTATGGTCGCCCATTATTTTCCCACATACCATTATGGTGCCTACTATCACCCTTGATGCATGGGCAGATCGCTATCATATTGATTCTGTTGATTTTTTATGGCTTGATATGCAAGGGCATGAGCTCAATGTTTTACAAGCAGCGCCGCTGGTATTACCAATGGTATCAGTTATTTATACTGAAGTTGGTTTTATAGAAGCATATGAGCGTCAGCAACCATATGAAGTAGTAAAAGAATGGCTTGAATCAAACCATTTTACTGAAGTTGGCCGCAACTTTGAAAATCAGCAGCAATGGTTTTTTGGCAACATGTTATTGGTAAGAAATACGTAGTCTAAAAACTGAATATTTTGTGCCATCAAAAACTGCATAGTGAGCTCAAATAACTGATGATTACCATCAAAATCATGCACGAGCATGATGGCGCTTTCACTGGTATATGTATCACAAAAAGCGTTTAATCTTTCAAGATAAAGCATGAAATTTTGTATATGTTTAGATTTATAATCCTGCGTATCCCAATCCCACAGTGAGTCAATAAATGAATCAGTAAAGCTATCTTTGTGCATACCAAAAATAATCTGAGAGAAGTTATTTTCTTTAAGAAAATGTTGTATTTGTTGCACGTGTATTAACTGACGTTCAGTGTGTGCTTGTGCGCCATCAGGGCCCGCACCACGGTCGCCAAAAGGGAATCGCATCACTTTGTGCGGTCTGCGTACTTGTGCTTGCGCATAGCATTCATCAATCAATTGTTCAGTAGCTACAATTTCATCAAAGCACTCTTGCAGGGTAATTGTTGAAAAAGAAGGATGGCTGAGTGAGTGGTTGCCAATTAAAAAGCCATTGTTAATCGCATTAATAATCTGTTCTGGATATTTTTTTATGTGTTCTCCACGGGCATAAAAAAGAGCAGGAATGCTATGCTTTTTTAAGAATGCCACTTTTTTCCCCATGTGCATTGAGGGAGCATCATCAATGGTCAGATAGATACTTTTAATCGGCATTAGTATGTCTCCTGGGTAATTGATCAACAGCCTGTTGACTAATTAAATATATATAAAAAAATAAAGTATAAAAGCACTGTAAAAATATTGCAAGCTTACGCATGCTCAAAATCAAAAAAAAGTCATGTTGAGCATAAAACATTGATTTGTTTGCCTACCCATAATAAAATAATAATAATCGTGGGGCATAAAAAGAGGACATATATGATATTAAAACCATTTATTGGCCGTGTATATGAGCTTGAAAAATTAAAAGCGCTGCAACGTAGAATTATACCTAGTTTGGTGGTGGTTAAAGGCCGCAGGCGTATTGGTAAAAGCAGGTTAATTGCAGAGTTTGCATCAAGTTCTCCGCAGAATACGTTTTGGAGTTTTGCCGGCCTTGCCCCTCAAGAAGGCATGACTGCGCACACCCAAATAGATTATTTTGCGAGTCAGCTGGCTTCTCTTTTACACCTGCCACCGGTGCCTTTTCGAGACTGGACAGATGCTTTGGAGCATTTATCATTGCATCTAAAAAAGGGAGATATCGTACTCTTTGATGAAATTTCATGGATGGGATTTAAAGATCCGAGCTTTATTCCACGGCTAAAGGCATGGTGGGATAAGCAACATATCCCCATTATAGTTGTATTTTGCGGATCAGTCTCTACGTGGATAGAAGAAAATATTCTTAAAGGTACCGCTTTTTTTGGACGTATAACGCTGACCATGACTCTTGAGCCTCTTTCTATTCCTGATAGTGCTCATTTGTTAAAAATTATTGGTTTTCAAGGTTCAATATATGATACTTATAAGCTTCTTGGGGTAATGGGTGGTGTGCCTTCATATTTGGAGCTGGTTAATCCCGGCATGACGGCCGATGCGGTTATTAAGCAGTTATGTTTTGATAAAGATGGCCTATTGGTATCAGAATTTGGCTTTATTTTTCATGATCTTTTTAACGGTAAGGGGTCAGCATATAAAAAAATAGTTGTTGCCCTTAAAGATGAGGCCAAAACATTAGCTGACATTCGCCATGAGATTGATTTTGCCCATAGCGGAAAACTCAGTCAGTTGATGGACCATTTAATAGTTGCCGGCTTTGTGAAAAAACAACACTTGTGGTCTTTTAAGACCGCTAAGCCTCTTAAGCAAAGCTTATATCGTATTTGTGACCCTTATATGCGTTTTTATTTAAAAATAATTGAGCCCCTAAGGGCTACTATAGATGTGGGGTCTTTTGATGACCCTCCCTTGTCACAGTTGCCAGGATTTGATGCTCATATGGGGCTGCAGTTTGAATATCTCCTTCTGCAAAATCGCCCTCTTCTGTTAAAATTTTTGGGAATTTCTACCAGTGACGTGGTGTGCGATGGCCCTTACCGGCAAACCAAAACAGCAAGTAGTCAAGGGTGCCAAATTGATTACTTGGTGCAAACAAAAACAAATAATTTATTTGTCTGTGAGTTTAAATTTAAGAGACGTGAACTTGGGGTAGATATTATCGATAGCATGAAAAATAAAATAAGCGCGTTAAAAGTCCCTAAAGGTTATGCGGCCGTACCGGTATTATTTCATAGTGGTGGCGCGTCATCAGCTGTTGAAACTAACGGTTATTTTTATCGTGTTATTGATATCGCCGATTTTTTAGATGTTGGTAGATAGAAGATAACGTTAATTATAACACCAAATATAGAAATTAAGATGAGCGGCAAAAAGCAACCATGCTAGATATGGAATAAGCAGTAGCGATGCTGTATTAATTTTTTTATACATGGTAACTATAAGCAAGCTCACTAAAAAAATGAGTAATAATAAGCAGATTAATGCAGTACCTGTCTTATGATACGTAAAAAATAAAGGCATCCATGCCCAGTTTAAACATAATTGCAGCATATAAAGCATTTTGATTAAATGTAATGTACTAAACGATTTTGATTGCCATATAAGCCATCCGCTTGTGGCTATCATTGCGTATAATAGCGTCCATGCTATCCCAAATATATAATTAGGGGGCGTTAAAGGAGATCGATGCAGTGTGGTATACCAGGTATCAATACTATTTTGGCTAAAAGTGCCTATAACTGAACCAATTGTTATAAGAGAGATAATTGAAATTATTAAAAATAGATAGCTTTTATAGTGTACATTCATCTATTAATCCTTTTTTATTGGCCTATATATTATTGTTAAGCTATTTTAATAAATCTATTACAAGTATCAGATAACACAATCATTAAAGGTGGCGCAATCAGCATTATTGACTTTTGTTACCATTTTATGGTACCATTATGGAGTAATGAGTAGCACAATTTTAATAGTAAGGGTGGGTCGTGAACTCGAAGCAATGGTTCACGGGTAAGAATAGTGCTTAATGGGGTAAAGGCAGTATTCCACCGTCCACATCCACACCCAGAAACTGATAAAGGATCGTTAGTATCTATGCGTCGATTTTTAAATAATGCAGGGATTAATCATGATGAAATATAAAGGTTATTTTGGCCAGATAGCATATGATGATGAAGCGAAAGTTTTTTATGGAGAGGTTATTGGCCTTAAAGATGTCATTACCTTTCAAGGAACCAATGCACAAGAAATTGAACAGGCTTTTAGGGATTCAGTAGATGATTACCTTGTCTGGTGCAAAGAACGTGGTGAAACGCCAGAAAAGACATACTCTGGCAACATTCGCGTTAGAATGGCACCTGATTTGCATGCAGGCCTTGCGTTAGAAGCAGCTCGGCAAGGCATAAGTCTTAATGAGTTAATTAATAATAAATTATATAAATAACAAGCTTTTATTTTTTTTAGATTGGCATAGTACATGAAGTTAGTGTGGCTGACAGATATCCATTTAGATTTGCTTGAGCAAGAAGAACGGTTATGTTTTTATAAACAAATAGCAGATGTATCTGGGGATATCATTCTCATAACTGGTGATATTGCAGAAGCTTATTCCGTGTCTCTTGCCTTAAAAGAGATGGCAGCAGTAATTAACAAGCCGCTTTATTTTGTGTTAGGGAATCATGATTATTATCGAGGAAGTGTAGATTTAGTGAGAAAAGAGATGCGCGCCTTAACTCAACAAGAACCCTTACTGCATTGGCTACCGGCAGCAGGAGTGCAGTTGTTGGGGAATGACACTGTTTTGTTGGGGCAAGATGGATGGGCAGATGGGCGTTGCGGTGATTATGCCAATAGTCCAGTACGTTTAAATGATTGTCGACTTATTCTAGAATTAGAACAAAGTGCTACCCTGGGCAGATATCCTTTGCTTGAAGCAATGCAAAAATTAGCAGATCAAGATGCTGATAATCTTAAAATGAGTTTAATCAACGCAATCAAGGATCATCGACCTAAAAAAATTATTATTATGATGCATGTACCACCATTTAAAGAAGCGTGTCTTTATGAAGGGGTCATTAGCAATGATGATTATCTTCCTTTTTTTGCCTCAAAAATAACTGGCGATGTGCTTACGCAGATTGCACAAGAACATGCAGGTATTCAATTTATAGTGCTTTGTGGGCATACACACAGCCAAGCATATTGGCAGCCGCTTGATAATTTAATTATTAAAGTGGGGGCAGCAGACTATATGAAACCAGAAATTCAAGAGATTATTGTTATAGAGTGTTAAGCAATGGTAATAGATCTATTAAAATCATTAGATAGCGTAATTTCAGTAATTATAGTATTTATTTCGTGTAACATGTAATCAGCACAGGGCTTGATAAGCTCTTGTATGTCTTGCCAATATTCTTTTTGATCGCCTATGCAAATTGCCTGTGCCCGTTCCATAACCGGGACATATTTTTTAGGCAAGCGATTAATAGCCCAGTCTGCTGCAGCTGGTTTTGAACCTATGGTATCTGTTGTTACAGTGCTCCAAATGCGAGCAAGCGTTAATAAAACATTACGAACATCGCTATCAAGATTCGACATTAAATGGGGTAATGCATCTATGGTAGCAGCCATAAAATCTTTATAGGGAATTGTACACAATAATTGATCAGGACTAGGGCCAACTAAGGTAGTGCTGGCTAATAAAAGTTGAGTTATGAGTAATGCCAGATCAGGCATTTCTTTAGATTGCCAAGGTTCGCTATTTCCCTGCTCAAACTGTTCACGTAACCATTCACCATACTGAAAATCAAATAAAGGTGGGTACTGCCAAGGATTAACTGCAGTTTTTTCAATTATTGTCATTTCGATAGGCCTATCGTCGCTTTTCATATATATGCCAGAAATGGCAAGAAGAGCTTTGGCCAGCTGAGCTTTTTCTTCACCTGTTGTAGCTCGATTGGCAACAACAAATACATCAATATCGCTGTATTTTTGTAATCCACCTACCATTGATGATCCATATAAATAGACACCAAGAAGATCTTGCCCTAAAATTTTTTGAACTATATCAAGACACTGTTTAATTTGTTTTTGTGTGTTTAAATCAAGCTTTACAACTGTAGGATTTATTTCTATTTTCATGTTCTTTGATTTCTATGCTTCAGTTAAATGTTCAAATCTTTTTTACTATCCAGACAAGATGCTGCTCTTGATCGCTTTCTTTTAAAAGAATCTCAAAGCCATATTTTTTAAGATGTTGTTCGTAAACGGTAGGGTCTAGGCTGTAAAAATGAAGCTCTTGGTTGAGCATATTGCTGTCAGTTCCCTCAAATTCACTGTCGCCACTTGTAAATTCAAGTATTCCACCTGGTTTTAGCCACTGTGCAAAGCGAGCAATCATGAGCTCATGATCTGGTTTGGGAAGATGGAAAAGACACCACCACTCGACAATAGCATCAACCGTTTCATTGAATTCAATAGTACGCACATCACCACATAAACCACGCATTTTGGGACATTTCTTTTTAGCTATGTTTAGCAATTCTTGTGACCCATCAATACCCGTAACCTGAAAATTTTTCTTTATTAAATAATCGGCAATAGGAAACCCAGTCCCGCAACCAATATCAAGGATATGCGATTTCTCAGGTATATAATCTATTAACATATCGAGGTATTTTTGCTCGGTATTAAAAGAATCTCGCATTTTAGCAAAATCCTCTGCAATCTTATCGTAAGATTTTCCTTGGTTTTTCACTGCTGAACTCCTACAATTTCATTTATTTCCACTCTATTAAGTTTGCACATGAGTTACTATGGATAAAAATTTTTGCATTACAAAATAGCATATCTCGAAGATTTTTTTTCGAAAAGCAAAATAAGAAAATAGATGGCTCTATCGCATTTCAAGAAGACAAAAACATCATCTTGAGCATTTCTTGTTGACTTAGCTTAATGCGCAACATACTATATAAAGTATCTTAAGCATAATTAGAGGTTACTATGTCTACTATGTCAACTCCCATATTTATTGGTCGCAAACCAGAAATAGAGCGCTTAAAAGCTTTATATAAAAAGAAAAAGCCGAGCCTTGTCGTTGTTAAAGGACGAAGAAGAATTGGAAAAAGCAGGCTCATAGGAGAATTTGCTAATGCATCTAGCGCTCACACATTTTGGAGTTTTTCTGGGCTTGCACCAGAAGATGGCGTGTGCGCGCAAGCACAAAGAGATAATTTTGCGCGCCAATTAGCGTTAATGCTAAAAGTCCCACCTATGACCTTCCTGGATTGGAGTGATGCCTTTGAGCATTTAATTTTTCATATTAAGCCAGGGGATATCATTCTACTAGATGAGATTTCTTGGATGGGATCAAAAGACCCTAGCTTCATTCCTAAACTTAAAGCGTGGTGGGATAAACAAACTACTCATATAATGCTTGTGTTTTGCGGATCAGTGTCAACCTGGATTGAGGAGAATATTCTAAAGAGTACGGCATTCTTTGGGCGCGTCAATGTAACTATTAGTTTAGAGCCTTTATCGATTCCTGAAAGTGCCGAGTTTTTGCGAGCAATTGGTATGCAACTTTCTCATTATGATATGTACAAGCTGCTCAGCATTGTTGGCGGCGTCCCATGGTATTTGGAACAATTTAATCCTGGCATAACAGCTGATGACAATATCAAGCAGCTTGCTTTTGAGAAAAATGGATTGCTCGTAACAGAATTCGATCGTATTTTCCATGATCTCTTTAATGGCAAGGGTGCCATATATAAGAAAATCCTAAATAACCTTAAAGATGGCGCAAGAACTTTATCAGAAATTAGACAAAGCATAGAATTTGCTCAAAGCGGCACATTAAGTCAAATGATGGATCATCTGATTGTAGCTGGTTTTGTTATTAAGCAATCATTATGGTCGTTTAAAACAGCACAACCTTTAAAACAAAGCCTTTATAGAATCTCAGATCCGTATATGAGGTTTTATCTGAAAGTTGTTGAACCCAATCTGGATACTATTGAAGATGGTGGATTCGATCAGGTACCACTCTCTACCATGCCGGGATTTGAGACGCATATGGGGCTGCAACTTGAGGCACTATTACTACAAAATCGCCATCTATTGGTGAAAAAATTAGGCATTTCACCCATTGATATTGTACGCAGCGGTCCTTATAGGCAAACAAAAACCACCATTCAGCAAGGGTGTCAAATCGATTACCTTGTGCAAACAAAAACAAATAGCTTGTTTATTTGTGAATTCAAATTCAAAAAACGTGAAATTGGCAGCGATATAATAAGTGAAATGCAAGAAAAGATATCAAGATTAAAGGTACCAAAAGGATTTGCAAAAGTAGCCGTATTGTTCCATTTAAGTGGCGTTGCATCTGCTGTTGACATCAGCTCTTATTTTTATCGCATCGTCGATATTGTAGATTTTTTGGAAGACAATTAGGGTAACTGTTTAAGAGATTAATATGGCTTACCGATATTCATCTGAATTTTAATGCTAAGCACTTGAATATTAATGCTAAGCACTTGAATATTAAGGAGTTACTTATAGTTATGAACCCACGATTCCAGGTAATAGCTACCCACTTGATGATGACCTGATACTGTGGTTTACGAAGAAATTGAGTTGAGAGGGTTTATGAATATATTAGCGTTAATAGCATTGGTCATCGCAGTCTGGATCGGGTGGCGGTTTTATTCAAATCGTCACAATTTACCTTGTCCTGCTTGGTTATCCTGGATGGTAGAGCTGGATAATCCATTTGCAAAAGCTCATAAGGCAAATGAAATTATACAAATGTTGCCACTGAAAAATGGGGCTAGAATTCTAGATATAGGCTGTGGTCCTGGAAGAGTTTTATTGCCCTTGGCCAAGAAGATATCACTCATAGATGGTCATGTGACAGGTCTTGATATTCAAGCTGACATGATAAAAAAAACAAGATTCAAAGCTGAAGCTCTTGGTGTTACAAATGTTGATTTTATAAATTCTAGCATAGATGAAGCCAAGATCGATGAGCCGTACGATATTATTTTAATGATTTGTGTTTTAGGAGAGATTCCGAAAAATGATCGCAAATCGGTAATGCAAAAAATAGCAAGATATTTACAGCCTAATGGCATTATATCAATCACCGAAACAATTTTTGACCCGCATTTCCAAAGTCGCAAATATGTATCCGAAATTATGCATGAGATTGGTTTTGTGGAGAATAAATATATAGGGAATAGACTTGCTTATACTTCACATTTTAACAAAAAGGAGGATGAAGAATAACTACAATAACATGCCAAGAGTTTGAGCGTTTAAATTTGCGCTCTGGTACGATTGTGAGAGTAGAAGATTATTCCACGAGCAAAAAAGCCTGCATTCAAAGTATGGGCAGATTTTGGACCTGAGATAAGGGTATTGTAAACATCAGCTCAGGTGACTGTGCATTATACGCCCGAGACTCTTTTTGGTCGCCAGATTGTGGGATGCGTTAATTTGGGAGAGAAGAATATAGCAGGCTTTACCTCTCAGTTTTTGCTTGTGGAGTTTGCAGATGAAAGCGGCGCTATATGTTTGATAACAGTTGATCCAAAAGAACTAGAAAAATCAGGACATACTGTTATTTATGAATTAAGAGTCCTTAGTTCCTTACTTTTTAAAAAATCTATAAGCCCCTCAATATCATTTTGGTAATGATACACGTGCCAACCGCATTTTTTTGCTCCGTCAATGTTATTTTTTGTATCATCAATGAGCAGGATTTCATGGGGAAGCAACGATAGTGTTTTTTGAATATGCTGAAAAAATTCTTTTTCTGGCTTAATAAAGCCAACTTCGCAAGATGAAAAATGTTTTTTAAAATAAGATCCAATAGAGTTGAGAATATGAGCTGTGCGCAAAGCGTCTTGATTTGTACCAAGGTAACACGGAATTGTTAATTTTTCTATTAGGGTCAATACATCTAGATTAATGTGATGGTCGTGACTTAGCCAATACTGAATAAACTCCTGTGGCGTTACGGTAAGATCTTTAAATAATTCTTCTTGGAAAACAGCCTGAAGATGATCATTGAAATCCATCTTGCCTCGAATAATGCTGTCCCATTTTTGTGAAAAAATAATAGAAAAATGTTTTAATGTCAGCCCGAGGTCTTCTTTGATGCTACGGCTCCACAAGTAGTTTCCATTCTCATCATGAGATTTAAATATAACGCCGTCTAGATCAAAAACAATAGCTTTAATGTTATTATTGTGCATTTTGACTTAACCTTTATTTTATTTTTTGCAGAGAGAATGTAGCAGCACTTGTAGCTTGTAGTAGTATATCCGATATCTAACTTTTTTTCATTACTATCAACAAAAAAAATATCGATGGTACAACCATCTATTGTGCCGACTTCCCTTAACCGGATGCACAATATATTTTTTTATAAGTAAAGCTATCTAGCTTTGAGTATTTTAAATCTATAAGAATAAAAAAAATAATAGATTTATTTTTAATTAAAATAAGAAGAAAGTTTTTTGTATGTAGCGATATTGATTACTTTAAAAACTGGAGGAGAGGGTGGGATTCGAACCCACGGTCCCGCTCTCGCGGAACAACGGTTTTCAAGACCGCCGCATTCGACCGCTCTGCCACCTCTCCATATGCAATTCAAGTGTTAATAAGTTTACCTGATTTACCTATAAAATCAATAATAATTTACCAGAAATGTTTTTTGGCTAATCTTCATTATTACGCAAGTACTTTTCTCATATAATACTGTTCCATGCCAAAGCTATTATCAGGGTTGGCAACTGTTGCAATGGTCGCAAATCCTTGTTTTTCATAAAAACCCTTAGCTTGCCACTCATATGTTTCCAACTGGATCATTTTACATTTTTTCCTGCACGCATACCTGTCAACTGCGGCCATAATGTCTGATCCCAGGCCATGTTTTCTGTAGTTTTCATGAACCCAGAGTCTGTTAAGGGTACAGTATGTGCCATAGTTTTTCACCTGTATAATGGTGCCGATGCCGCCAGCAATTATTTGACCTGTTGGCAACGTAATAAAAAGAGTAAAGGGGTCTTGTGCAAGTATCTGTGCATGCGCAACAAACAGCTCATCAACCTTATCGCTTACGAATTGATGATGATCCTGATTCCATGACTCTTCTTCAATCAATTGATATTTTTGATTGTCAAAAATAGGAGTGCATAGCTTTGTGTGATTGTTTATTGTTTTTCGCATCACATAGCCCTCATAGCCGGTAATTTCTTTTGGGCTAGGAAGGGTTGCAATGGTCTCAAATCCTTGTTGCTCAAAAAAATCTTTTAAACCATCATAAAATTCCCAGGTTTCCCATTGAATAGTGGGGCATTGTACTGCATACATATGATTAATAAGCGCATGTATCATTGCTGTATCTAAACCAGCTTTTGAATGCTTTTCATCAACCCAGAAATTATGTAGTAAGCACAGGTCGGGGCGTCGATCTGCACTTGAGGGCGTATCGTGTGATAATTCTGATCGAGATTCGCTTTTGCATATATCGGTTAGCAGCCCTGCCACTATTTGGCCAGCAGTAGTTTTAATCACCATGCAATAAGGGGAAAAACTATCCGCACCATCTTTCACTATATTATATGCTGCCAGGCCGTCATTAATCGGCTTATTAACCTCATCATCTTTAAACTCATTAAGGTAGAGGACATAGCCATTATCATAGCTGGTAATTTGAATAGATTTTTGTGGTGTATTGGATATGCAATAGCCATAATGCAAGCTGGCTGCTGATATTATAATACTAGCAACAAGCCATGAATAACGATTAAAAAAGCGTGTCATAAGGGCGACTTTCAATAAAATAGAACACTCTATTTGTTTATATAGCGGGATGCGTCGAAAGACAAATTTTCAAAGTCATAGATTACATGCTTTGCTGTAGCCATTCAAATTCTAGCTGCTTTTCTTTGAAGTTAATATTGATGCCAACCAGAATAATAGCTTTATTTTTATGCATATATTTTTCATGATATTTTTTGTGCATAATTTGATCTAATGCATCTTGCGCCGATTTACTAAACGTAAATTCAAACACCATCACGCTATCAGCCGCTTCTAACACCAGGTCAGATTCACCACGACTTGTTGCTTCTTGCGGTTTTGGTTTCATACCCAGCAAGTCAAACATGAGGTGAAACAGTGAATGATAGTAAGCTTCTTTTTCAATATGCAAATTATGAGGAATGCCTGCAAAAAGAGTTTTGACTGACAAGCAAAATTGTTCAAAGTTTTTGTGCGTTAATGCTCGCTTCATAAGGGTTATTTCGGTGCCAATAACTGCTGGAGATGCATAAGTAAAGGCCTGCATAAGATAATTTTTAAACGACTCTCTTATTTCTTTGTTTGGATAGTCAAGAGTGAATGTTTCCATTTCAGGATCATAATTAACTATGGTCAGATAGCCAGTTTGTGCAAGAAGAGCAAGCAGGGGAATATTTTGTATATCAAGAGCATTAAATCCATACAGGGGAACTTCTATGGGCTCATTTGTTTCAAGGCTCATTCCCTTGGCCCGCAAAAGAGCTATTAGAAATCCCGGATTGCCGGTATTAAACCAATAATTAGCAAATTCTTTAGCCTTTAAGCAGGCAACAACAGAAAGAGGACTATACATTTGTTGCTTTTGCATATCTTTAGAAAAACGATAGCCATCATACCAGATTTTCATGCTATCAAGCGTTGCTTGCTTAGTTATACCAAGGTGCTTGGCAAGATCATCTATGTATGTCGGGAAATAAGTAACAAGTTCTTCATGCGTATAGCCAAATAATTCAGCTGCTATGGGATCCATAGAAAGTTCTTGAAGATTATTAAGGCCAGAAAAAAGAGATGTTTTGCTAAATTTACTTACACCAGTGATAAAAATAGCTCGCCAGTATGCTTCAAGCGATTTTACCGTTGTATAGAAACTATTGAGCACTTCTCTGTTATCTTCCGCTATGGGCAAGTTACCTATATGATCAACCATTGGTTTGTCGTATTCATCAATAAGTAAAACAACTTTATCTATCTTTGATAGTTCTTTAACAAGAAACTTGAATGCATCTTCAACTGTCAAATAAGGTAGTATGATACCATGATCTGCGGCAACTTCATTAATAGTATTATAGAGGCTTTGCGCAAGATCAGTGGCCGTTTTATGTGCAATGCCTCCAAAGTCAAGATGAATTACTGGGTGCTGCGGCCAATCATATGAACTGCTTTTGCCAATCCAATACTCATTAAATAATTCTTTTTTGCCAGAAAAGATAGCCTTGAGTGTTGAAATAAACAATGATTTACCAAAGCGACGGGGCCGCGAAACAAAGTAAAAATGGGCATTGTTTGGAGCGGTGATAAGATCATATATAATGTGAGTTTTGTCGACATAAATACGATTTTCTTTAACAAAGTTTTCAAATATACTGTAATTAAGCCCGAGTCTTTTTGGTTGATTATTCATAACAAGTGACCCTTTTTATTCTATTTTATGATTGATCGTAGGATACCATAGAAGAAGTATAGCACAATTTAAAAGGCTTTGTTGTGCCATTGCTTTAAGCCGCTCCTAAAGCTATGCTGCAAACAAACTCAGCAAATCATATACAGTACTAAAACGACGAACAATTGTGGTTGATGACGTTTTTTCAATCTTTTGATTCTTTGCCACAATAAACTGCTCAATGCCAAACTTTTGCGCCTCTTTAATTAATATGTTTATGTGGCTAACTGGCTTGATGGACCCGGTAAGGCTAATTTCTCCTAACGCCATTGATTTTTCAGGGACTGGTTGCTGAAAATAACTGGATAAAAGAGCCAAGGCAATACCCACATCAGTTGAGCTGCCTTTAATTTTTACCCCACCACTCACTTTAAAAAAAATGTCGTGCACATTAAGCTTTATAAATAAATATTTTTGTAAAATAGCCGCAATAAGAACTACCTGCTTATGATCAAGACCAGAAACAACCCGTTGCGGTATACCCAATTTTGATTCAATGGTAAGCGCCTGCAACTCAAGAAGTAACGGACGAGAGCCTTCAATAACACTGACTAATACTGACCCTGGAGAATGGGTATGATCACTCAGTAAATGTTTATTGATATTGGGCTCTTCTTGTAATCCATCTTCATGCATGTGAAAAAATCCAAGCTCATTAATAGTCCCAAATCGGTTTTTAACGGCACGCAATACCCGCGTTTGCCATCTATCTTCCGCCTGCAAATAAAATACGGCATCGACCATATGCTCTAATGTTTTAGGCCCAGCCATAACCCCTTCTTTGGTAATGTGCCCGCTCACTATAACAGTGATGTTATGCTCCTTGGCCAAACGCATAAGTTGAAATGTAATTTCTCTCAACTGGCTAATGCTTCCCGGGGCACTGTGAGCATTGGTAACATAACAGTTTTGAATTGAATCAATAATCAATATATCGGGCTTATCCTGCTGGGTTGTAGCAATGATAGTCTCCACATTAGCCTGATCAGAACACAAAAGACGTTCGCTGGTGCACTTAAGACGATTAGCTCGCTGCAAAATTTGCTGCAATGATTCTTCTGTTGAAAAATAATACACTTTATATTCTTGTGCAAGATTATCTGAAATTTGTAAAAGCAGAGTTGATTTTCCAATACCGGGATCACCCGTTAATATAATAAGCGAGCTTGGCATTATACCACCCCCCATCACACGGTCCCACTCATGTATATTGGTCAGCATACGTTTTTGCGATGTGTGCTTAATGGACTGCAATGGAGTCATAGATGTGCAAGTGCCTTCTGATACCCCACTTGTAGCCATACTGCTAGAGGGGCTGGCCAACCGGCTTTCTACAAAGGTATTCCACTCATTGCAATCAGGGCAACACCCGAGCCATTTTATACTTTTATAGGAACAGTTAGAACAGGAAAATGATGCTTTTGGCTTGCTCATAGTTGTAATACAAATGGTTTTTTATCAATAAGGTAACAACCTCTACACCGTGCCTGGTATGCTTCTTGCGCACCAATTAAAATAATAGGATCATCATAGCGAGCCGGCCTACCATCAACTAATCGCTGGGTAAAAATAGCATTATCACCGCACTCAGTACAAATAGCCTGCAATTTGGCTACAGAATCAGCTATAGAAAGCAATGTTGGCATTGACCCAAAAGGTACTCCACGAAAATCGGTATCCAGGCCAGCCACAATCACTCTTTTTCCCTTATTAACCATAGTACAGATAACCGAAATAATAGTAGTATCAAAAAATTGAACTTCATCTATACCAATAACCGCAATATCATTATCTTCTACCAGCGCTGCAATAGCTTCAGGAGTATAGGTAGCAAACGCCTCTAAAGTTGTCCCATTATGAGAAACAACCGATTTAAGCGTGCTTCTGTTATCAAGCGAGTGCTTAAATACACCCGTTTTTTGCTTGGCGATAGTCGCGCGACGCAATCTACGTATAAGCTCTTCAGACTTGCCTGAAAACATTGGCCCGCAAATAACTTCAAGAGATCCAGTTTTTTCTGTAGTATAAGAGTGTAGGGGCATGAAAATTCCTTTAAGTAGCCACATATATATAAAAATTAAAGCTATTTCTTTAGGATACGGCATCATGCTCTTTTTTCAAAATAAAAAACATTACTTACAGTATAGTGGTTACCATGCAATTAAATAAGTTTCTGGCTCATACGGGTACCTGTTCTCGTCGCAATGCGGTTGAATTGATTAAAGATGGCAAAGTGAAGGTCAATGGGGTCAAAATCATGGAACCTGGCCATAAAGTAACCGAGCAGGATGTTGTTACGGTCAGTGGTAAAAGAGTAAAAATTGAAAGTAAGCTGTATATTTTGCTTAATAAGCCAAAAGGATATGTCACTACCGTTTCTGATGAAAAAGGCCGTCAAACGGTTCTTGACTTGATCGACACAAACATTAGACAACGGGTATACCCCATTGGCCGCTTAGATCGTGAAACAACCGGCGTGCTCTTATTAACGAATGATGGGGAGTTAACACAAAAACTAGCACACCCCAAATATGAGATATCAAAAACATATATAGCGGTACTTAATAAGCCTCTTGACCCTGCTGATATGCAAAAAATAAAAGATGGTATTCAGCTTGAAGACGGTTTTGTGCATATTGATTCTATTAACTATGTGCCAAACAAACGATACAATTCAATCCGTATCGGGCTCCATAGCGGTAAATATAGAGTCATTCGTCGCTTGTTTGAAAGAGTAGGCTATGAAGTTATTGAACTTGATAGAGTAAAATTCGCTGGCATTACCAAAGATGATGTACGTCGGGGCATGTGGCGCTTTTTACGTCAGAGTGAAATCAAGCTTCTTATTCATAAATAATAGATTTTTTGCCAAAACCATAGCCTGCTTATACAGAGCTGCTTATTTTAAAAATCAAAGTAACGCGCAAGCACAGTTTTTTGCGATTGCGCGTTGCGCTAGAAACTCTTACTCTCTGATTATTTATCAAGCAGCGCATACAAAAGAGATACTAACCGATCATTAAGTTTTTCAGTATCATATTCTTGTTCAATACGTTCACGCGCAAGAACGCCCATCTTTAAACGTTCTTCTGGATGTTCGATTAAATATTCAATTTTGCGTGCAAGTTCTTTGCTATCAGCACATTC
>JAPLIS010000008.1 GCA_026388985.1 Candidatus Babelota bacterium
CTATTTAAGCTATGAAAAATAAATCTTACTTGTTTATAACTTAAACAGTCTTTTAGTTTCTTGAGCGTTTAAGTCGAAATCACGTTATTTAAAAAAAGACTCTATCATGCCTACGGCAGACTGTATCATACTCTCAATATCCTGTTCAGATTCAGTAAATCGTTGTAACACATAATCTGGCACATCATCTTTATTAGCCGGCCGCCCAATACCACACCGAATACGAACAAAATCAGCACCACACACACCAATAATAGATCGCAACCCATTATGTCCTTTGTGGCTCCCTCCAAGCTTATATTTGACCTGGCCAAAGGGTAACTCAAGTTCATCATGCACCACCGCAATACTTTCCGCCTTAATGCCCTGTTTAATTAAAGAAGGTATTACACGCCCTGATGTATTCATGAACGTTTGCGGCTTTATAAGTACTATTATGTGCCCATTAATGGTAATTGACGTCTGCTCGGCTTCCCCTTTTGTGTGCCACGAAGCACCATATGTATCTGCAAGTACATCTAAAACTCGAAACCCTATATTGTGCCGCTGATAATAATGCTTAGATCCAGGATTGCCCAAGCCGATTAATGCTTGTATTGTATTGTTTTTTACTTCTTTCATTCTGCACTCACTATAAATTACGTATATTTTTTACAATAAAAACTAATTTTTTATAAAAAGATATAAAGCACTATTTAAAACAACAATCTCAACCATGTAACGTTTTCATAAACTCTAATATTGTTTGCCCTTTTGGCACCTGATCAGAAATTTCACCGGCATCACCCCGATACTGGGCATCTGCTAGCAAAGAAAGACAAGTTAGCACTTGAACACTCTGCTCTTGCTTCTGGGATTCAAGTTCTTTCTTTTGACACAAAGCCAATACCGCAAGTTCAATTTCATCTGGATCCCTTAGTGGCTGCGGGAAAGGTTTTTCCATGGCATATGCCGGTACAAACAAACAAAAAATAGCAACATACAAACAATCTATAAAAAGATTATACAAAAAAGTCATAACCTTATCTCCCCTAATAATAGTTTGCGTTAAAAATGTACTACTTAAAAACATCACCTACGTAAGAATAGACATAAACAGCCGATACATTACCCTGCTTTGACCAACTCATAGGCAACTTATAACTACGCTCAAAACGAAATCCATTATTTTCATAATCAGGTAATACTTTAAGAGTTATAATACGTAAACCCTGGCGATTAATTTTTTGAAATTTTTTAATTAATCCCGTCATAAGCTCTGGAGGAAAACATGTTGAACACATATAAATAATAGTAGCATCATTTATATTAGCCTTAAGAAAATCTTGTTGTGCAAAGGCAAGAGTTCTTTTTGTTTTTCCGTTACGCTTGCGATCATTATAGGCATCAGTTTGCTTAAAATTTTTCAGCATTTTAACTGCGCCTGCATGGCGAGACCCAGACAATTCAATACCTACGGCCTTTTTAACTGGTGTATTTAAATATACCTGCGTAACCACCTTACCAACACCAGAACCTAAATCATAAAAAATATCATTTGGCCCAAACCGCTCATTATCTAAAATCACCTGCAAAGAATCATAGGGAATTTCTCCATAGATAGATGTTTTTTTGGTGCTATACCCTTTTTCAATAAATGCCTTTTCTTGCGGGCTCACTACACCAAAACCGGTAATACCAGAATAAACATTATCCATTATCTGCTTATTAACTTTTTTATACAGAGGGTCACGATATACTGGCTCTTGTTTTTCTACAGCTACAAGTGCTGTGTTAGTTGTGGTTACCTGGCCACAAGCCATCAATACTACACAAGTAAATAATACAGTTCTACCTACAGCGTTGCTCATGGCCATCCCTTTAAAAAAAAACAAAACTACTCTACTTTTTAAAAAAATAAGACTCTATTGCCCGACTACTGCATTAATTTTAAAAATAATTCAGTAAATACAGCTGGATTACCCTTACCCTGTGTTTTTTGCATAGCTTTACCCACAAAAAAGCCAAACATGCGCTCATTACGTGTCTGCTTATATTGCTCTACCTGCGTTGGATTTTGCGCTATAACTTCTTGTACAATTTTTTCAAGTTCATCAACAGAACCTATTTGTTCTAATCCTTGCTCTTTTACCAATTCTTTTGGATCATGTCCTGTGTGGGCAACAAGTTCAAATATTTTTTTAGCCGCACTACCATTTATGGTACCCGCATCAACCATATTCATAATAGATGCAAGCTTTTCTGGCGTTACTTTACACTCACCAAGCAACACTTTATTTTCTTTTAAATATCCCATAATATCACGCAAAACCCAGTTTATTAATTGCTTGCTTTGCGTATGCAACATGGCCTGATCAAAATAAGAAGCTAGATCTTTATCTTCAACAAGAATCTCTGCTTCATAGGGGGTCAAGCCTAACTGAGAACAAAAACGATCAAATTTGGCAAAGGGCATTTCTGGCATAGATTGCTTAATGCTTTCTACCTCTTGACTACTAATGTGAATATGTGGCAAATCTGGATCCTCAAAAAAACGGTAATCGGCTGCCTCTTCTTTTGTACGCATTATGACCGAGCATCTTTCTTTTGAATCCCACAACCGTGTCTCTTGCCGCACAGTACCACCATTTTTCAACAACATAATTTGACGTTCAATTTCGTATTCAACTGCGTCACCAATAAACTTAAATGAGTTAATATTTTTCAACTCACACTTGGTGCCCAACTCAGTAGCACCTTTTTTACGTACAGAGATATTAGTATCTGCCCTAAATGCTCCTTCCTCCATATTGCCCGAACAGATAGCAAGATGTTGCACTATTGCCCGCAATGCTTTTAAATAGGCCTTAGTTTCATACGCACTTGAAATGTCTGGTTCGCTTACTATTTCAAGCAAGGGAGTACCGGCGCGATTTAAATCAACAAAGCTTTCATTACTCATAGAAGAATGAATATTTTTGCCCGCATCTTCTTCAATATGAATACGTGTTAAATGTATATGTTTAATGCTTCCATCTTCTAACCGAATAGGCACATAACCGGCACGACAAATAGGATCATACTGCTGAGTAATTTGATAACCCTTAGGAAGATCGGGATAAAAATAATGCTTACGATCAAACGAACAAATGGTGGCAATCGTTGAATGAGTAGCTAATCCGGCAAGAATTCCGCAGGTAATAACGTCTTTATTAAGCACTGGCAAAGATCCTGGATAACCTGCACACACATTACATATATTAGTATTAGGGTCCTTGCTTATCACATTAGCACATGAACAAAAAATTTTAGTCTTGGTGGTAAGTTGCACATGAACTTCCATACCAATAGTTACTTCATACTCAGGAAATGTATCAAGAATGGAGGCAGTTTTAGTCATAGTAATCTTTCTCTCGCAACAACAGATTTATTTTGTATCACATTTTTTCAATAGTATATTCATGTACAGCTAAGAGTGTATCACCCTTTAAGGTAATTTTAGCTTGTATAGTTTTTTCAAACTCTAAAATGGCATTATAAGAAACAGTGGTAACATAATCAAACAGAGCAGGATTAAGGCCTATTATAATATTGCCACCAAAATGTTCTATTGCTATTGCATGCTTAATGTCGCGCAAAACAGCAAAACTTTCGGTTTGTATCGACTTTATATGACCCGCACCTGCGCATTCAGGACAGTTATCAGTAAGCTGATGCAGCAATGTTTTGCCTGATCGCTTACGCGTCATTTGTACCAGGCCAAATTCCGATACTTTTAAAACAACTGACTGAAACTTATCTCGCTCTTTTAATGTTTTTTCAAAAAATTGAAATAACTTTTGGCGATTAGCATGCATTGCCATATCAATAAAATCAATAACTATCAGACCTCCAATATTGCGCAACCTTAACTGACGGGCAACTTCTTCTGCCGCTTCAAGGTTTGTCTTAAAAATAGTATCTTCAAGATTTTTTTTACCTATAAATTTACCGGTATTAACATCGATCACCGTCATAGCTTCGGTTGTCTCTACAATCAAAGAACCGCCTGACTTTAAATCAACCTTCTTTTCAAGCACTTCTTCTATTTGAGCTTCAATATCAAAAAAATCAAATATAGGATCTTTACCTGTATATAATTTTACTTTTTGTGCATGCTCCGGCCCAACTATTTTAATAAACTGATAAATATCAGTCTGATTTTGTTTGTCATCGGTAATAATAGTGGAAACATTGTCATCAAGAAAATCTCGCACAATTTGCAATGAAAGGTCTAAATCTTCATGCAAACACTGTTGTGGCTTACCCTTATCAAAGTTTTTTTCAATAACATACCATGTCTTGAGCAGATACTTGATGTCTTTTATTATTTCTTTATCCCCCTGCTCTTCAGCGGTGGTTCTTATAATGCACCCCATCCCCTCTGGTAGCTGCTTTCTTACCAAATCTTTAAGACGATTACGCTCTTGCACATCAGCGATTTTTTTAGAAACACCAATGCGAGGAATATTAGGCATTAAAACAATAAATCTACCGGGTAACGTAAAACAGGTTGTGAGTTTTGCACCCTTTTCATAGACAGGCTCTTTACTCACCTGAACCAGAATTGGATCTCCTTCTTTTAATATTTTGCTAATATCGCGGGGCTCATATGAACTTTTCTTTGGCACAATTTTATCATCATCTTCCATCTGAAGATTTTTACCAATTCGTTCAATAGCAAGATCCCGATCTATTTCTGAAATATGTAAAAAACCTGCACGGTCTTGGCCAATATCTACAAAAGCGGTTTGAATGCCTGGTAAAACTTTACTTACTTTGCCTTTAAAATACGCACGCTCCAATGTTTCTTGCCCAGAAAAATAAATATTTTCAAGCCTATCATTATAGGTGATAGCGATGCGCGTTTGCCAAGGATTGTAATTGATTATAATTTTTTTCATCGCTACTTTAACTATTTTATGTGTGTAATCTAATTATCTTTATATCTCTACTTTCTATATCACTATACAATATCTTGCAATTAATGAGTAGAAAAGAGAATAAAAATGTGATAAAGTTTGCTATAATTACTTTTTAAGCATCACAAAAACAAGAAAAGGGCACCATGCATATCAAAAAACAATATCTTCCCATACTCATTCTCTTGGTAGGCCTATCAGGCTGCGGAAAAAAGAAAAAAAACAGTGCAAAAAATAATCCTAAAAAAACCAGTAAAACCGTTGCGCTGCATATACCAGTTGCGCAAGATACTATTACTATTGCTGATGATGAAAGCATCCGTAATTTTTTTGATCAAGACATAGAAGAGTTTGTTTCTTTAGCAAAAGAAGAAACTTCACGTAGCGCTGATGCTCATTTAAAAAGTGGTTTGCCTTGCGCACCTTCAACGGCAGTTGCTTTAAATGATGCTAAAGATTTTGCATGGATGAATAATACAACAGATAAGGATCAAGAATTCCAAACAATTTATTTTGATTTTGATAGCCAGTCTATTCGCAAAGATCAAGAAAAAGTTGCCAATAATGATGTTGCCAATGCACAAACAATATTAGCTGAAGCTCGCAAAAATGGTACTGAGCCAACAATTATTATTGAAGGCCATGCGGATCATGCTGCAGGAAGCGCCATTTACAACCTTGCACTTTCAGAAGCACGTGCAAAAGCAACTGCTGACTGGTTTGTATCTCAAAATGTACCAAAAGAAAACATTAAGATTGTAGGAAGAGGATTTGAAGTTCCGGCAATTGTTAGTGGCAAAGCGGTTGAGGGCGACAAAAATCAACAATGGCCAAATCGTCGTGCTGAAATCCATGTTTTATATAGCTAAGTAAAAACTAGCGACTCTAAAAGAACTAATTCTATTGCATAGAAAATAGATAAAAAGGGAGAGCCCGCAAAGCTCTCCCTTTTTTGGTACTTATTTAAAATAAATTTACTTTAAAATACGCGCAATAAGTGCTGGGATTTCATGCTGACTGTTCTTTTTCTTAAAGTTAATCATGCAGTTTTTCATGCTACTTATTATTTCTGGGCGAGAAAGTAAATAGTCTATACGTTGTGCCACACCGTCAATATCAGTTAAAATTTCACCAAAACCATGCTGTGCCACAAAATTATAGTTATATCGTTCACCAATTAAAGAAGTTGATGTGCCATCCAAAAGTATTGGCAACGTGCTATAGAGCGCTTCACATATAGTATTAGGGCCTGGTTTGGTAACAAGAATATCTGCTATAGCCATTAACTCATCTATATCTTGGGTAAACCCTATAATCTGTATTTTAATGTGCGCTGGGAACACAATAGCCTGTATAGATTCTTTGAGCAGTGCACTTTTGCCAATACACACTAAAACATGCACGTCTTTCTTAACTTTCGTAAGCTGTTGACAATAAAGCACCGCTGACTGTGACCCCTGAGCCCCCACCATAACCAAAACAACCGGATCGCTGGTCGCGATGTGCCATTTTTCTTTAAGCTCTTGAGTGTTTTTTGGCTGTAAAAAAGAAGCTCGTATGGATGCCCCAGCAACACACATATTATTTTCAGGAACACCAATAGCCGCAAACCGCTTTGTATCTATGCCATTTTCAAACGGCAAAGCAACGTATATCTTATTATAGATAAACGACTGAAAATCAGCCACATATTGGGTTATATCAATATCAGATGGAATAATAAGAAACGGTATATTCAGGTTTTGCGCTGTCACCAAGATATGATAATTGACCAAGGGAACAACTGAAATAATAACATCTGGCTTTTCTGTGTCCAAGTAAGCCTGTAATGCTTGTATGATAGATTTATTTTTGTGTCTTAAAAAAAAACGACCTATGGTAGAAAAAATATTACACAAAAAAAGCTTATTTTTTTGTAAAAAATAGTTATACAATTTTACGCCGCTATATTTGCCACCAAAATAATTATTAATAAAATCAACTGGCCTGAGCACATCTTGAAATGTTGCAACCGATTTTATTTCATACGTATCATCTAAGCATGTCCGTAACGATTGGACCGTGGATGCATGGCCACCACCGCCGATGCTTGAAAAAATAAGAATTTTTTTCATGTCTATTCCCTGATGTATTGCTATTTTCCTACACAAAACTCTCTAAATACCGCATCCATACCTTGTTCACTAATTGATTTGCCCGTTAATTCAGCAAGATGCGCTAAAGCATCATTTAAATGATATGAAATCAACTCATACTGAATAGTGGCTGCGCACGATTCCTGTATATGATGTAACTCTTTTTCTAAAGATAAGAGTATATTAAAGTGCCGCTTATTAAGTAAAAAAGGAGAATTGCTAGAAGCAAAAAGCTCTGCTATATAGTGTGAAATAGCTGCCTCTAAACGAGACATACCCTCACCTGTTTTACTTGAAACACCACACGCATGAGTAAAAAAACTGTTCTTGCCATGATAGATATCAAAATAATTGCTATCGTTCACATTATCGCGCTTAATATCATGCTCCGATAGCACGTCTATTTTTGTACGTACAGAAATTATTTTACTCGTATACTGTTCATATATTTTTTTATACACACTCTCTTCTTGTGCAGTAAGCACACGAGAGGCATCAAACACCAACATAATAATATCAGCCAATTCTGCTTGCTCAAATGAACGCTCAATGCCTTCTTGTTCTATAACATCTTCAGTTTCACGCAAGCCGGCCGTATCAATAAGAGTCCAATAATTGCCATCCCTATACAACCCTGCTTCAATGACATCGCGCGTAGTGCCTGGAATAGAAGTAACAATGGCGCGTTTTTGATGTAAAAAAGCATTAAACAAAGAAGATTTACCTACATTAACTGAACCTATAATCGCAATGCGAACACCCTGACGAATATGTTTCTGTTTATCAAAGGTAAGCTTTATAGTCTCAATAGAGGCCAGCACATCAGAAATAATCTCTTTGATTTGCGTATCAAAAGCCATCTCTTCATCTATAAATTCAAAACTTGCTTCACAAAACGCAAGAGCTTTAATAAGTTTTTTTTCCAGATCATTAATCCACTGGGAAAAACTACCATTCACCTGGCTCAGTGCCTGCTTGAGGCCCATCTGTGTATTGGCATGAATAAGCTCATTAATCCCTTCAGCCTGAACAATATCTATTTTCTCATTAAGCACTGCTCGATATGAAAATTCACCATTGTGTGCTAATCGAGCACCTGAACCAATAGCAACTTCGATAATTTTTTCGATAATAAATGGATTATTGTGACAGGTAATTTCAACCGTGTCTTGACCGGTAAACGTTTTCGGGCCACGCATTAAAAAAAATAGCACATTATCTATACACGATCGATCAGGCTCTATCACAGAACCATAATGAATAGTGTGAGTTGGCAGATCAAGCAATGATTGACCAGATGCCAAAACACTAATACGGGCAGCAACAGTAACTGCATTGATCCCTGAAATGCGCACTAAAGCCAATGCTCCTGAACCCTGAGGCGTGCATTGCGCAACTATTGCTTCTTGATCATGCACAAGAGCAGTATCCCTCACATTTCCCCTTACTATAATTACTGACTACTTATCATAATACGCATATTGCGTAATATTTTTTTCGATTTATTGCGTAATGTTTCCATCATGAGATGACTTATGCTTGCAAATACAAAACGCTCACTTTTAGATTCAGGAAGCAATGGTGATTTAAAAACAATGTGCAATGTTGCATCAGTAACGGTTGTTTCAAAAGCACTATGTTCTTTGCCCATTAATTTTAATATATTTGTAAGCCAATCGCGAGCTATAGCCACACGTTGATCTGACCACTTAGAAGATATTTCCTCTGCGCCTTCTATTTCTTTTTTTTGTGCTTCTTGATGGCCCGCTTGCGCCGCATATGTTTTTTTTGCTGGCAGTGGCTTACCTGGTTGCTCGTTCTTAAACTGCTGACGAAGCTGGGAAGGAGCTGTTTTGTCTTCTACTATAAGAGCAACTTTTGCTGATTTTGTACTAAATCCAAAAAAACCAGTTTCAGGTCTTTCTAATATCTTAACAGAAAATACGGTTGGTTCACCTAAACGTTTCCAGCCATTCTCTATTGCTTGTTTAATAGATGACGCTTCTTCTACAATAGATTTCATGCGCAAGCGCCTTTTGGTTAAGCCTGTACAAACAATTAAGGTATCAACAAGCACGGATAAGATTATGGGTATATGAAGATATCAAGAATTTGTACAAGACAAGTTTAAAAAATAATTTCACATTATGGAGCGGAAAACGGGACTCGAACCCGCAACCTTTGCCTTGGCAAGGCAACGCTCTACCAATTGAGCTATTTCCGCATATCAAAAGAAGCAAAATCAACACAAACAATAGTACCACGAGAGGTGCTTTTGTCAACTTTGTTCCTACTTATTTCAATTAATTCGAGAGATTTGCATTATTCTCAATTTGTTCGTACTTTTATGGAAGCTTAAAAATCAATAATTATCAGAGAAAAAGCATGATTAGCGCCATTAATGGTGTAATTAAGGAAACCTTTACCCAACAAGTACTTATTGCTGTGGGGCCCATAGAATGTACCCTACAGGTGCCCGATACTACTCTCTATCATAACGGATCGCCCGCCTGCTTACAGGTGTATATGCATTGGAGCGCAGAAAATGGCCCTTCTTTTTATGGCTTTGCAACCTCTCTTGATAAAACAGTTTTTATGCTCATTATAGGATGTTCGGGTATTGGCCCGAAAATAGGGCTTGCTGCCATTGCCCGGTTAGGAGCACAAGGCTTTCTTGAATCTATACAGCTTGGCGATGTGCGCATACTCAGTTCAATAGCGGGCATTGGTGCCAAAAAAGCAGAGCAGATGATTCTGCACCTTAAACATAAAGTTACAACCTTACTTGCCAACCCTGCTATTTCTCCCAAATCAGGTACCCTTGCACAATGGCACACTATCAGCCTCACCTTAGAATCACTTAACTATTCACGATCTGAAATTACTCAAACAATGGATCACCTGAAAACTGTTTCATTGCAACATGAGCTTTCTTTTGATCAGTTGCTTCGTAAAGCATTAACTTTTTTAGCAAAATAACATACATAAAAAATTAATTATAGGATATCCCATGCTTGATACAAGTTACTTAATAGCATTTTTCAAATGGCTCAATAATGATGTTTTTGCATTGCCAGCCGCAATCCTTTTTTTTGGCGTCAGCATTATTCTAACTATCAAAACAGGTTTCTTACAAATACGCGCATTTCCTCGATTCTTACGCCTTATTTTTAAGGGACTTAGCACCACAAAATATGAAAAAAAATCAACGTCTTTTGGTAATGCCATCAATCCCTTTCATGCACTCTTTACCGCATTAGGCACCTCTATTGGCGTTGGAAACATTGTTGTGCCAGGCATTGCTATAACCACTGGAGGCCCAGGCGCTCTGTTTTGGCTTGTTATTTATATTTTTTTCGCTTCAGTGACCAAATTTACAGAAGTTATGTTTGCGCTTCATACGCGCACCAAAAATGATCGTGGCGATATTGTTGGTGGCCCAATGGAATATCTAAAAGCGGTGCACCCATGGCTTGCCTACTGGTATGCTGCCATTATGTCAGCCCTCTTAATCGGCTTTTCTGCAGTACAATCAAATACTCTTTCAAGTATTTACGCCCTTGAAAAGATCCCCGCATGGACTACTGGTTTAGTGCTGGCGATTATTACCGTTTTGATACTGAGCGGCGGCGCACGTCGCATTGGCGCTGTTGCAAGTAAGTTAGTACCATTTATGTTTGTTCTGTATGTATCATTTGCGCTCTTTATCTTACTTAAAGATATAACTGCATTGGTCAACGCGCTTAAGCTGATTATGAATAGCATCTTAATGCCTGCGGCCCCTTTGGGAGGCTTTCTAGGTGCAAGCATTTTCCAAGCTATACATTGCGGCATGATTCGTGGTGTTTTTATATCTGAATCAGGAATTGGAACTGCTTCTATTCCCCATGCAATGGCCGATGTAAAACATCATATAGACCAAGGAATATTGGCGATGGGTTCAACCATTGCTGATATTTTACTATCCGCAATCTCTGGTCTTCTCATTTTAGTTACCGGCATTTGGATGCGGGGAGGATTGAGCAATACTCTGGTTTACGAAGTCTTTAAATTGTACACCCCTCTTGCAGGTCAAATTATTTTATTAGTGAGCATATCTCTTTTTGTATTAACCACCGTCATTGGTAATAGCTTTAATGGGATACAAAATTTTACCTCTTTGTCGCGCGGCCATTGGACAAAGCTATACACAAGCGTATTAATTTTTTGTCTATTTTTAGGCTCGATACTCCCAACCCCCCTAGTATGGGAAGCCATGGACACGGTACTTTTTTTAGCCG
Source organism: Candidatus Babelota bacterium (assembly GCA_026388985.1). GTDB lineage: Bacteria > Babelota > Babeliae > Babelales > Vermiphilaceae > JAPLIS01. Next base: position 11,356 of record JAPLIS010000008.1, read on the forward strand.
CTGTGCCCAACCTGCTTGGACTTCTCTATCTTGCCTTTAAATATCCTACTATCTTAAAAAATTGCTAAAAACAAGTATGTGTATTTTTTTACACACAGGCAAGGCGACTAAAAATTCCCTTTTTGCCGGTATTATTTATACTAATAGGTCTATAAAATTATGAGCTTTAACCAATAGAAAGAAGATACGTGTCCTCACGAAAAAATATACAGCAAAAAATGTTACTGGTAAGCGGCTCAACCCTGGTAAGTAGATTATTAGGAGTTGCCCGTGAACTATTATGGAGCCGCTATCTAGGGGTAGGCATTCTTTCTGACGCCTTCTTTACCGCCTATAAAATACCCAACTCTTTACGTAAAGTTTTTGCTGAAGGTGCTTTGTCTGCTGCCTTTATACCCACTATTGTACAAACGGTCCGCCTTAAAGGCCGAGATTCTGTTGGTGAGCTTATGGCAATTGCATTTTTGATTTTTGAAGGATTTGTATTAATAGCTACAAGCTTTGCCATGTACTATGCCGATACTATTATACATCTTATTGCCGGTGGATTTTCTGAAACACAAATACACATTGCTACTCCCTGGCTACAAATACTGATGCCCTTTATTTTTTTTATATCCAGTAGTGCTTTATTGGCCGGCGCTCTGCAATCAGTAAATCATTTTTTTGTACCAGCATTTTCTCCTGCACTGCTTAATGTATTCTTTATTGGCGGTACTATTTTCTGCATGGCATTTCAACTACCAATCACGTACCTGTGCTGGTTTATTTTGGGTGGAGGCGCTTTACAGCTGCTCTGGCATATAGCCACCTACATACAACTAGGTTTTACCTGGGGACCAATTACTCTTCAGGGCGTTAAACAGTTTAAGTCAACGCTGATCAAGTTTATTTTATGCCTGCCTGCTACAGGAGTAGAGGAATTAAATTTATTAATCAACACCAGCTTTGCCTCTTATTTACCCGTTGGCTCTATTTCATTAATCAATTATGCCAATCGCTTTGCACATCTACCACAAGGGGTTTTTGGGCATGCTATTTCAACCATTCTATTGCCTCATTTTTCAAAAATTAGCTCATATGCCCCTAAAAGATTAAGTTTTTACCTGCTCGAATCAGCAAAGCTCATTGTTTGGTTTATGTTGCCCGTCACTATTTTTATGAGTCTTTTTGCGTCAAAAATTTTTATCACCATATACTTATCCGACAAGTTCACCTTGTCTCAGGCATACCAAGCAGGACTCATTTTACAAATTTATCTCTTGGGGCTTATTTGTATTGCGCTCAATAAGATCATGCGCATTATGTTCTACTCTCAGCATAACACCTGGGTACCAACAGTTATTTCCATAGCCTCTGTTGGCATAAACTACCTTGCTAATACCTATCTTGCAACACCTCTTCAGGCCCCTGGGCTCGCTCTAGCCACCCTGTTATCTACAATAACCCAAAGCATCTTGTTTGTGTTTTTTTTAAAAACACAGTTCAACCTTACACTCTATTGCGGACAACTTATGCACTTTGTAGCACGCTATATTCTGCAATTATCGCTTCTGTTTATTCCCTTTGGGCTCGTCTATTATGGAATTCATACAGCAATAATGCATCAATCTGCATACTGCTCACACCTACTGCTTAATACCATTGCTTTTTGGTTCTGGATAAGCCCTCTGTGCGCTCTATTTGCATGGAGCATTTTTAAATTGCGCCGCTCTTTTAACATGCATCTTCACTTTATTGATTAGAAAGAAATACCTATGCTTCAACAACAATCTGCTGGATTTATCCTTTTTCGCCTAGAAAATAACACGATTCTTTATCTTCTTTTGCAGCACACCAATGGCGGTCATTGGGATTTTCCCAAAGGGAGATTAGAAACTGGTGAAACAAAAGAACAAGCAGCTTTAAGAGAGTTAAAAGAAGAAACGGGAATTAATGGTTGCATTATCCCCCATTTTGAAGAAAAAATTGAATATACCTTTATTAATCTAAATGGCAACAAAACACATAAATCCGTATTTTTCTTTATAGCTTCTACAGACATTCTTTACCCAACCCTGTCTCATGAACATACTGATTATGCATGGCTTTCTTATGAGCAAGCCCTCAAACAACTGACCTACACTACAGCTTGTGATACTCTTGCCAAAGCTCATGCATTTTTAAAAGATCACTATCCAACAGTAAAATAGCTATATGGGACAACGCTTAGTTGCAACGGTATGACGCAACATTTAGCTGAGAAGCTTTTGATATCTTACATAACAAAAGCGAAGTGGGCGCAATTTCTTACACCCTCTCCATTTTTTATGTTACTTATTTGTATGTTTATTTTTCTATCTAGTACCTATCTTGCTCTTGCATTTTGCCATCTTTTCTTTCTTCTTGGACAGCTGCTCTTTCTTATTGCACAGAGCAGCAGCTCTTTCTTGCGCAAATCGTTCTTGTCTATTTTTGACAATCTGCTTTTGCATTAATTTTCGCAACTCAGGATCTTGTACGCCACCAAGGGGGTCCGCATAGCCTCTAATTGCATCGCTCAACTCAACTAGAGGAGTACAATGTGGGGCGAATATTTGCACGTCTCGCGGAGTTAAACAGCAATCATCAACTAAATGTCGCGCTTCTCGCGCTTGTTCAATAATCGCTCTATGAGATCCTGAAATTGCTCTCATAGCTGTTGATTCTTGCCCAAATGGTGTCAGTGTTGCTCCATGAAAAGCAAGTCTTTTTACTATGCCAGTATGGCCTTTTCTGCAAGCAAATTTTAATGGTGTATTGCTATATTGATCAGACTTATCAACATGTGCACCAGAATTGAGTAATTGTTCTACTATTGCAGAATGACCTTTAAAGCAAGCCATTAGTAATGGGGTATTGCCCCCATTATCATCTTGATTAACATCCGCACCACCCATAAGAGCTTGAGTTACACCATATATATTTTGATCATTTATAGCATCCCATAATTTTATATTCGCTTTCTCAATCTTTTCTCGGGTACATTCTGCCTGAGAAGCATTCGCTAGACGCAACTGTCTAGGACCCGCATATGCGCTAACCGGCCCTAAAGCAGTAGCCAAAACAGTAGCTATAATAAGTATTTTCATAGTTTCCATAGTATAAACTTTCCTTTTATTTGTTTTACACAAACCACCCTATGTGAATTGCTCTAAGCATGAAATATTATACTAAATTACACATTTGTCAATATGTAAATAACTTTAACATAAAGGAGAAAGTGGCTCTAGACGTGCAATAAAAAAGGAGGCCGGAGGGTAAGATAAGCTTATTGAAGGTGATGCCACACTTGACTGCACATTTTTTAATATCTTACATAACAAAAACGGAGTGGGCGCAATTGCTGACTCCCACTCCATATTTTATGTTACTTATTTGTATGTTTATTTTTCTATTCAGTATCTACACTGCTTGTCCACTTTACTAGAGCAATACGCAAGAAAAACGATTACATACTGATTTGCGCGGCGCATCGCCATGTTGTTGCTCATCTCCTACTGCCTGTGCTATTACTTGCGCAACATTATCATCTTTTACTTCTTCATCTTTTTTTTCTTCTTGCGCAGCAGCAGCTCTTTCTTGCGCAAACCGTTCTTGCCTATTTTTGATAATCTGCTTTTGCATTAATTCTCGCAACTCAGGATCTTGTACGCCTCCAAGGGGATCCGTATAGCCTCTAATTGCCTCGCCTAACTCTGCTAGCG
>JAPLIS010000014.1 GCA_026388985.1 Candidatus Babelota bacterium
CAATTGCACTAAGCTTAGCTGATAACAACCAAGAAAAAACTAAAGACGAAAAAGAGTCGCCACAACCAACTCCTCGTCCCGAAAAAAAACAACAGAAAAAAAGAAAAAAATAGCTATTTCTTGCCTTACATACGAACTATACCTTTTATAAGATGCAGTTGCCAATAGAACTCTACTATTAGCAACTGCATCTTTTTACCGCCTGAAAATTAAAGCATTATAGCAAGCAGCATCTTTTCTTTAAACAATCTGCTTAAACAATTTCAACTAAATAAATAGTTTCTAATTGACATAATAAAAGAAGTCTATATACTTATAGTAATAACTAAAAATATAATTATTTATTAAAAATACAGGCAAGAGCAATGAAAAACAGATTGTTTCGCATTTTATTCACATTAAGTATTATAACTACCTATAACACAACCATTTTTGGTGCAAGTGAGCCTAGCGACAAAGAAAACCAAGATAAGTATGCAGCATTTATACATGCTGCAAGAACAGCTACGGGTGAAACAAAAAATATATTCATAGAAGCAGGTGCTGATCTGGCCTTGACTTATGCTAAAACAAGTCAAACTGAAAAATTACAAGCATCAATAGATGCTGGATTTATTGATGTTAATTTACAATATAAAGACCAAACAACACTCTTAGGGCATGCTGCCCAGAGTGGCAACCTGGGCACAGTCAAAATACTTCTTGACGCACAAGCAAATCCTAATCATCAAGGCATTACTTTTGGCATAACCCCCTTAATGATTGCTTCTAAGAAAAACAATAAAGATATAGTAGAATTATTACTTACCAATAACGCTAATCCTAATCTTTCAAGCAAAGGCAATCTTACCGCTTTTTTAGTGGCCGCAGATCAAGGGCATATAGATACAATAGAAATATTCCTGAAACACGGATTAAACATTAACAATCAAGAAAGTCCACTAAAAGAGTCAATGCTTATGCTGGCTGCGCAAGCGGGCCACTTTCAACTAGTTAAGTATTTAATCGATAAAAAGGCTGACATTAGTCTTATCGATCAACATGGCAACAATGCATTTACCAATGCAGTAGCTACTAACAATCGGCCTATAGCAGAAAAACTTTTCAATGCTGGGAAAAAAACAAAAAAACCTTTTTCTCTCTTTACTGAAAACAATAGTAGAAAAACTGCATTAATGTTAGCTGTTCAAAACGGAACAACAGAAATATTGGCATTTTTATTGGAAAAAATAACCACAAGCGATGACCTTGTAAAAAGGCATATAGCAAGAGCTCTCTCACAAGCTGTCTGTCAGGATTTTGTGGATGCCGCAAAGATTTTACTAGCCAAAAGCCCTATTCATCAAGAAGATGCACAATTGCTTTATGCGTACGCAATAAAAAATAATTTTACCCAAATAGCTCAGCTACTCGAATTTCACTTACCACGAAAGTCTGAAACACCTACTAATGCTGATCAAACAGTAACCTGCTCTGGTCCCGGGTGCGACAAAGAAGGCCCACAAAAATGCGGTCAATGCGCAACAGTATCTTACTGCTCTAAAGAATGCCAAACAGCTCACTGGAAAACGGGGGGGCATAAAGCTGTGTGTCTGTCTTTAGCCGGAAAACCATCTGTAGCCTCAAAACAACAAGAACAAAATTCTCAAACAGTTCTAACACAAAGCACTGCTAAGGATGAAAAACAGCCCAGATCGCTCAGACTAGAAAGCAAAGCAGATGATTCAGATTCTAAAGCTAGAGAAGTTGCCTTACTCGCATCAAATCAACAAAAAATAGCAGACCAAAATGCTATAAAAGCTCAAAATTCAAAAACTCTTGTTACTGCGCTAGAAGGTTTTAACCGAGGCGATAACAAAACACACCAACAATTAAGACGTCTCATAGAACAAGGACACATCCTTTATGGTGCAGACAAAACCGAAAAAAATCAAAAAAAATATAACGATGCTGAAGCTATTTTGTTTCCACCTGCGCAAGTAGCCCATCGTCGTACCGTTGCCAATCATGCTGCTGACGCTCCTACCAAACAAGAGCACAAACAGAAACGAAAAAAAGGTGGTGGTAAAGCTGCTCAACAGTCTGATGCGCAGGATACGCAACTTCGTGCAGAAAAAGATAGAAAATTAAAACAATTAGCTTTAGAACAAAGATATGGAGTACAGCCAAATGGGCGAGCTGAATGGCCTAAACAAAGACCAGAAGACCCATACTATTGGCCACAACAAACAGCTAATCTTCTCCCAAGAGACTCTTTGAGTGGCAATCTTTACTCTAGTAATGCCCCACAACCAGCTGGTAGCAATATCGAGCAAGCTACTGGCACTACAGAAAAAAATCGCTACCTTGCCATTCCCTATGGCCAAGAAACATTACAACTAAATATGCAACATTTATTTGATGGAGAGGTGGG
>JAPLIS010000020.1 GCA_026388985.1 Candidatus Babelota bacterium
CAGCTCGCAATCAAAAGCATTTTTACTTTGTTTCCCGGCCCCGTCGCTTTGGTAAATCATTGTTTATTTCAACGCTCAAGGCTATCTTTTCTGGCAAAAAAGAATTATTTAATGAATATTGGATTGGCAAAAACAGCTCTTATGACTGGCCAAAGCACCCGGTAATCCATTTAGACTTTGGCGGCATTGCACATAAAACGGCCACTGATCTTATGCAAAGCCTCTATAACACTATTAATGAAGTTGCCACAGATCATGGCATAATCCTACCTTATTTGACAGTTGAAGATGGATTAAAGTTTCTGGTTAAAGAACTATCAAAAATAAATAAAGTTGTTTTGCTTATTGATGAATATGACAAACCAATGGTTGACCATATAGGTAACTTGCCCATAGCAGAAGATAACAGAGAAGTGCTCAATAGTTTCTATACAACGGTAAAATCGCTTGAAGTATACTGGCGTGCTATTTTTATCACAGGAGTAAGTAAATTCACCAAAACCTCCCTTTTTTCTGGCCTTAATAATCTCCAAGAAATTTCAATGGATCCAATAGCCGCCGAACTATTTGGTTATACACACGAAGAGCTTATTACCTATTTCCCGACATACATAGATAGTCTCGCTGAGCATTTAGGTATAACCAGACAAGCAACGCTTGATAGCATGAAAGAATGGTATGATGGGTATCGATAACTATTGGTTTAACACTGGCAATCCGGGCTTTCTGATAGCTCTTTTGCGTTTAAATGGCATAGATCTTGAGATGCATGACATCATTCAACTATCAATCAAAAGTTTGAATGCCATTGATATTCAAAATATTCCCCTTTTCCCGCTTCTTTTTCAAACCGGCTATCTGACCATCGTCGACTATAATGCGCAAACAGAAATTTTCACCTTAGATTATCCCAACAAAGAAATACGTGAATCTTTTAAAGATTATCTGATGCAAGCTTTTTCATATGCCTCTACCGCAGTAATTGATAAAGAATTAGTGAAAATGCGGGGTGCTTTGACGCACAAAAATTTTGAACAGTTTTGCTTGTCAGTAAAAACACTTTTTGCTGGCATTCCTCATAACTTGCATATTGCAAAAGAAGCTTATTATCATTCACTGTTCCACTTTATGTTTGACTTACTGGGCATGAAACCAAAGTCAGAAGAAGCGACAAGTCGGGGTGAATCTGATTTGGTGTTAGAAACGGATGATAGTGTGATGGTGTTTGAATTTAAGTTTAGCAAATCAGCGCAAGATGCGTTAGATCAGATTATGCACAAAAAATATCATGAAAAATATATGCATAAAAATAAAGCTATTATTCTGGTTGGCATCAATGTTAACTTCAAAGAAAAACAGCTAGAATTTGAATGGTTGCAACACAATATCTAACCTGTACCCACCCCAAGAAAGAATACAGGGCAAAAAGCTCCATTAAATCTGAATAAAAAAAACAGCACTCCCTTTCGTACAAAAAATCCGCTTGCTTTTTAAAAAAAAGAGCGATAGCATATGCATGGGCTAAGAAGGAATTGTGGTAATGAAGCATTCTACAATCTTAAAAAAACCTATTTTTGATAACGATATGATCTTTTTTTGAGTGCCTCAAACTGATCCGAAAATCTCTGAACATGAGCTTTATCGGTCAGCAAAATAGCATTTTCCTGATTACTTTCACAGGCAGACTTGGTAAAATTACAAGAACCTGTCCACACGCATGATTGATTGTTTTTGTTTTTATCAAATATCGCAAACTTGTGATGCATCACACTTGAAAGCCCTGCTTTACCATGGCGCGTATCATACACGAATACCGGTATTCGTGCGTCGCACAAATCACGTATTCTATTGTAACGGTCACGCAGGCCGGTTGCATCAGTAACCACCTCTATAAAAACACCACGATCAAAGGCCTCAATAAGCGCATGTGTTATCTGTTTATCAGTAAATACAAACACTGCAACAGCAATCCGCTCCTGTTCATGTAAAATTAAATTAATAAGATGCCTGCGCACATCGTCATCTGGTGTAAAAAACACAGTAGATTGAGCCGATATACTAGACTGATCAGACGTGGATAGCAACAGAGAAGCAGATTTTTTCTGCAAACTGGCCCCTGTACGCTGTTCAGCTGTTTGCCCAACTATAAAATGTGTTTTACCAAAACTGGCGGGAACGGCATCTGTTGCCCGTCTGATTCCTTTTTGTGACATGCCATGATTTGATGTATGCAAATAGTTAACACCAAAAAAACTCAACCCTATCAAAAAAAGCAAACCGCTCACACTCCAAAGCGCTTTACATGATTTACTTTTCATACAATACTCCCCATAGCAATCAGATTATTTTTATACTTTGATCCAAAAAAACTTTATACAATACATTTCTTCTAACAGTGTGCTCTGAAAAACTGCAATCACCAAAAAACTGTGCCCACACAGTACCTTTATTCTTAAAAAAAATTACCTAAGCATGCGTAGCTTATCAAAAGATCTCAGAATCCTTGCTTTTACTATATGTCCATTAAAATTTCCATCTCATTTCCACTTCCCCTCCAATGTCACGACGTTCATCTCTAATGGCACGTACTCCTAGATCATCAGAAAAAAGATATTCAAGCTCAAAACGTGTATCTTCCGACAAGCTAAAGTTTTTTTGAATTAACGCTCGCCACCGATCATTTACCGTAATTTCTAAGCCTCCACGCAATCCACCACGCCCTGTTTGATCGGTAAAACTCGGCACCAAATTAATACTAAAAGGTACAGGAACTCGTTTAAAATAATTATCTAAAAATGACACTGAACCTGAACCAAACAAAGCCATCTTAAGATTATGCATAAGCAATGCTGGCATCATTGCATTTAAAGATTCTTCCGGTGATCCTACCAGTAACAACGCTACAATCTGCTCTTCTGTTAATGGTGGATTTGAATCAAGAAGTACTTGATGATCATTTAATACTCCTTGAGAATAAAGGGTCACTAGATATTTTTTTATTTTATTCCGTGCCCGCAATTCCACCGTTGGGTTAAAGGTATTTTCTGGCTCAAAATGTATGCGACCTTTTATGATCGGTAAGGATTTATAGGGTAACATAATAGAACCAGAATCAAGCACTATATCTCCTTCTAAAGTAGGCTTAGCCAGTGAACCCGCAACATCAACCTGCACCGCGGCATGAGCTTGCAGCAATGACGTATCAATACGAACATGATCTTTAGTTTCTATCTTTATACCCAAACCAATTGAACTATACAGTGATTTAAACACAGCACCAGTATCAGCAGACAATGCTCGCGATATATCTAAAGAGAAAAGAGTGTCTTTTATGTGTGCTCGATCAATAATAATGTGCCCGCCCAAACATATAGGTTCAGCCTGTTTTTTAGACAATAACCAATGGCCAGACATCATAGCAAATACATCCTTTTTTATATTAAACAAACAACGATTAAACACAAGCGGTACATGCATCGATGCCAATGAGTAATCTGAATCAAACTGTAACTGCCCAAGATAACAGTACGCTTTTCCTGTATGCAAACCACACTGCAAATTGTGCACACATACTGCACGTGTCCCTATATCCCATAACAGCTGCATATCAAAACTATCAACAAAATTATAGGTATAAGGCAACCGAATTATCCCATCCTTAAGATGAATACCCGCATGAACCTGATTATTATTGTAACGCGCATCAAAATGCATCATACCTTTTCCCTGCAACTCAAACCCTGCCACACTATGCAGCAATGAACGCATAAAAGAAGATGAAATAGCACCAGTCCATGCACTGTTATCTGCCCCCTGAATGGCTATCAACGATTCACCACTTGCACTAGACAACTGAAAATTATCCACGTATGGCGTTTTATTTAAAAAACCACTGCCTTTATAGATGCAATCATTGACAGAACCTTGCATGGTAAAATCATCATGCAAACTGCTCGCTACCCCTTGAGAAGCAAATGACATATTATGCATTGAGCTTTGAGCCTTACACTGATAAGAGGCTACATATGAACCGTCGTTATGCCTTGCAATGCTACCCATAAAGCCATTTGCATCTAAATGCCAGTAAGGCAATCCCGGTACCCCACATCGTCGGGCATTATTTAATGTCAATGATCCGGCACCCGTATCTCCATTCAATCGCCATGAACCACCGATTTCTACATCTTTCAAATAAGCCCTCATCTCACCTGTCAATAATGATTTCATTTTATGCAACGTCACCTTAAAAGCTGAAGAGAGCTGGTGATTTTTATACATAACATCTTCAATAACCAATTGACCTTTAAGATCTCCAGTTGCTCCAATACCCCCGCGCACTCGCACTAAACAGTTGCCGGTGAACGCATGCCGACTTTCACGGCCAGATACCATGTTCCACAGATATGACAAAGGGAACCGTGATGCTATGTCTATCTTTACTCCTTGAGCATTGGTACTAATAATACAAGGATCAATAGTGCATACTTGCTCAATATGCCGCAATGAAAATCGACCACTGCCGTTTTCCCAATTGCCCACCACAAAACAGATTGGCTTATCCAAATGGGGCAACTCAATACGTACCTCAATATGCCCCCCTACTGTTACCTTGCCCATCGGTACCGATACAAAAAAAGGTGCCCCAACGCTTGCTATACCGGCTATATGAGAAACCAACAGACGATCACCAACTGTGCAGCTACCATCTGATATGGTTACTATTGTTTTAAATACCCCATTCATTTCTTTTGACGTACTGCTAAAAAAACAAGCAGCCCGTAGATCATTTTTTTTGTCATCTATAGACACAGAGCTTTCATGTAACTCTATGAGCTTTACAGAGCTAGCGACAGGTAATGATGATGCTGCAAAAAATTGATTTAAATGGGGAAAAATAGCGAGTGAATTGTTAACAACGTGTGACTCTACATGACACTCATAGAGCTGTATTATTATATCTATGCGTCTATATCTTATAAAATGCCACCATGAAAATGATACTGTCAGACGCTTTGCTTTCCATTGCCAATCAGGACCGTGCGTGCTGGTAATGGCTACATCATCTAGGGTTATTTCTGGCATAAAAAACCGAACCGCTTTAGGAGTGCATAGTACCTTACATGCTGATCCGCGCTCGATATACTTGCACACAAAAAGTGCGCATGTTTCGTGTACCCATGGATCATACTGTGCAACAAAAAGGATACCAACTATGCTTATAATAAAAGAAAAAATAATTTTTTTAATCATAACCTATACAAGAAGTTGCCAATCGTGAACATAAAAATATTTGCGTATATATGAAAAGTGAGACACCGCACAGCTTAACGCATAGGTATAGGTATAATCATTATCTGATATATACACAGTACCTGCATGAACAATGCCACTTGGATAAAAAATAATCTGGTTATTGGGAAAAGTCACTCCTCGCGCGATAAGCTTATATGGTGCTGATGGGGGCCCAAGAATACCTGGCGCAACCCCAAACACTAGGTGTCTTGGCAATATTTCAACCATGTTATCATAGCTATAGCTCCTCTGATCAACATCAAAACGAAGCACATACTGCTTATTGCTCACCTGTGCCAACTGCTTAAGATAACAGCAAACAGTATGCAATTTTTCTATTTGGGCGCGAACAAGAGCTTTGCGTAAAAAACTACTGTTCGATCCCACCAATCCGGTTAATATAACCATTAAAGCAATCACCACCAGCAGTTCAAAAAGCAAAAAGCCCCTAGTCTTGTTCCAACATCCCATGCTCAATCGTGGCAACAGAAAGCACCTCTTCTATAGTGGTTAATCCCATTCTAATTTTACGTACACCGTCTTCAATTAAAGGAGACATTCCATCAGCTATCGCCTGCCTTGTTATGCGCGCGGTATCAGCACGTTCCATAGCCAAACGTACAATGCCCTCAGTAACTTCCATTAATTCAAAAATAGGCAACCTACCCAAATACCCTGTGTTTAAACACTTTTCACAACCACCAGCCTTATAAAAACTAATATCACTTGCTTTCTGTGCATCCAAACCAAGTCTGGCAAATAAATCAACGGGTGGACTGTAAGATTTTTTACAATCACCGCACAATTTGCGTACCAATCGTTGTGCAACAACCAGCACTACTGATGACGCAATCAAAAAAGGTTCAATACTCATATCAATTAAGCGGGTAATTGCTGCTGGCGCACTATTTGTATGCAACGTACTTAATACTAAGTGGCCGGTAAGTGCTGCCTGAATCGCAATCTGCGCTGTTTCTGGATCTCGGGTTTCACCAATCATCACCACATCCGGATCTTGTCGCAAAATAGAACGCAATGCGATAGCAAAAGTAAGGCCAACCTTTTCTCTTACCTGTACCTGCCCTATCCCGGCTACCTGATACTCAATAGGATCTTCAACCGTGATAATGTTTACTTCGGGACTATTTAACTCTACCAAGACTGAATACAAAGTGGTTGTTTTACCTGAACCAGTAGGCCCGGTTACATAAATAATACCATTTGGCCGTTCAATATTTTTAATCAGCACCGCATAATCGCGATCACTGAGCCCAATCTGATCTATTTTTGCAACTGACCGTGTGCGATCAAGCAGTCGCATCACCACTCTTTCTCCCCAGCTGACTGGCAAAATAGACACACGTAGATCAATTGTTTTATCGGCAACTTTAATTTGAATACGGCCATCTTGCGGCATACGCTTTTCAGCAATATTTAAGTTAGCCATAATTTTAAGGCGAGAAATAAGTGCCCCTTGAGCGCGCTTGGGTGGCGTCATAACATCATACATAATCCCATCAATGCGATAACGCACTCTAATTTCTTTTTCAAATGGCTCTATATGAATATCAGAAGCCCCACGTTTTGCCGCCTTAAAAAGAATATTATTAACTAACTTGATAATGGGTGCTTCTGTGGCCATTGATAAAATATCTTTTTCTTCTATTTCCTCAAATGCAACGCCCGCCTCTTGCTCTTGCCCTTCAAGCTCTTCGATCATTTGCTTGGTTCCTTCAATCGGGTAATACCGATTAATGGCTTCCATAATAATTACCGCTGATGAGACCGCATAACGTGCCTCTCCTCCGAGCAATAGATTAACTTCATCGAGAGGCTGAAACTTCATTGGATCTGCTGTTAGAATAACCAACCGCCCATCTATAGAAATTGGAATAACCACATTATCCCGTAAAAACTTTAATGGAACCTTGGCCAACATGTCCAGATCGGCCATTTTATCAGTAATAATGCCCACATAATCTAAAGATGCATATGCTGCATAAGCACGTGCGATTGCCTCTGCAGTTGCCATTTTTTTTGTTATTAAACAGGTCTGCAAAGAGACCCCATCCTGAACCATATGCTGCTGACAATCTCGCAACTGATCAACAGTAATAAGCCCATAAGATACTAAAAACTCACCAATATTTTTTGTAATCACGGCAATCTCCAAAGCAGATGGGATCTAACCCTCTTTTCATTTCTCTCTAAAGCAAGTATACTAATTTGGCGTAAAAAAACAGCACTGTATTTACCCTACTGTATATCAGTAGCATTACAAAGGTCATTATGAATACACAAGTCTCGCTACGCATACTGCTTGCTCTTCCTCTTATATTGGCATCTGGCTATCTTGTTGGTGACACATTACCTACCAACACTGAGACACCATTACCTACAAAACATCAACCAAAGCATAGAATTCGGCGTGAACAAAGAATCGCCAAAAATCTTACTAATCAAACAAAAACTCTCAGCAAAATGAATTTTAACGAACTCAAAGCTGCAAAAGAAGTATTGCTTTCTAAAAAGGACAAGCAAACGGCAATCAAATATGTTGAACGAATGCTTAAAATGTGTGAAGACATCGCCATGATAAGCGATCTCACCATAGAACTGGCCGACCTTTATTTTGACATAGGAGAACTTGCTCCAGCAGAGATACTCTTTACTGAATTTTCACGACTCTATCCTGGTAGCAACTCAATTGAGTATGCCTCTTACAAGGCTATATTGTGCTCATTTTATGCCACCCTCAACGCTGAACGTGATCAAAGTAAAACGCATCATACTATCTCCCTTGCAGATTCATTTATTGAGCGTAAAGATATTTTTAACAAATACACAAATGAAGTTCTTTCTATTCGCACAAGCTGCTATAAAAAGGCTATAGAAAGCGAAGTAAATATTTTTAATTTTTATGTTAATCGTGGTAAAATTGTATCGGCACAAAATAGATTAAAAAATGTACGCAAAGATTGGCTCACCAAATTTCCTGAAATAGAAATGCAACTAACGCAGATGGAAATACAACTTGAAGACAAAATAGTGCTTCTTGCTGGGGGCAAAATACCTACAAGAGCACATTCTTCTCTTCCTGCAAAAACGCTTCTACCTCAGGAAACGCCAACAGTCATTGCTCAAGCAGAACAAGCAAAACCATTTAGCGCACGATTTTAACATATGAAGACACAGACCAAAATATTGGGCGATCTGGGAGAAACAGTGGTTGCCGATAAAATGCAAAAAGCGGGATTTACTCTTCTTGCGCGTAACTATCGAACCTCATTTGGAGAAGTAGATATCATTGCACAACAAGGAGACACTATAGCTTTTGTAGAAGTTAAAACTCGCAAACATATTTTTTTTGACATATCTCAAGTAATCACACCGGCGAAACAAAAAAAAATAATTATGGTTGCAAAAGCATTTTTGGCCCAATACCCTAACCCCGAAGTAATTTGCAGATTTGATGTTGCCATCCTTGAACATCAAGAGAGCAATTCTGCCGTTACTTACATAGCAAATGCGTTTTACGGGCATGAATAATTCTATAAAACGTATAGCAACCGGGCTCATATTGGGGCTCTGTTTTTGGGCCAGCCTTATGTTCGCCCCACCAATTTTATTTTCATGCTTACTGGCGTTTATTTTAACAACTATCATTGTAGTAGAATGGCGTAATTTATTTAACATATATAGGCCTATGTTTTGGCTCATCATGCCATTATATCCAATTTTGCCCTTTGCTTTATTGATGTACCTGAATCACAATCCACACTACCATACCCTGCTACTTTTTTTATTTGTGATTGTATCAAGCTATGATACGGGCGGTTACGTGGTAGGATCTTTGATTGGTAGACACAAAATGGCGCCACGCATTAGTCCGCGTAAAAGCTGGGAAGGTTTTTGGGGAGGCTATATATGCGCATGTCTCAGTTTCACCTTCTTGTTATACGAACTTGGCAAACTCAAGCCATGGTGGATAATTGCTAGTTTTACCGCCGTTGTATGCATCTTTTCATGTGTCGGCGATCTGTTTGAATCATGGCTTAAGCGTAATGCTAATATTAAAGATTCGGGCACAAGCTTGCCTGGCCATGGTGGCTTTTTAGATCGATTTGATGGCATATTATGTGCCGTTTTTTTCTTTTATTTTTTTAGAGATATACTCGTAGCAGTATTCGACTTATAAATACATATTTAGACTGTGCGGTGGAAAAGGATAGTAGCATGATTGCTCCCATTAAAGGTACTCACGATTTTTTAGATCTTACTGTATATAATTTTATTATCGACCAAGCACGCATCCATTTACACAACGCATGCTTTACTGAAATAGCTACGCCGCTTATTGAACCAATAGATCTTTTTAAGCGCACATTGGGCACCCATACTGATGTTATCAGCAAAGAAATGTTTACTATCCAGCCACATCCCAACAGCAGTGAACAGATCTGCTTGCGGCCAGAAGCAACCGCATCAACTACACGTGCATTTTTACAGCATGCTATTCAAGAGCAGCCCTGGAAGGTATTTTCACATGGCCCTATGTTTCGCTATGAACGGCCACAAAAGGGACGGTTTCGGCAATTTCATCAGCTCAATATTGAAATTATTCACACTCCTTCCACCATGCATGACATACAACTTATTGCCCTACTTGACCGCTTTTTGCGTGATCGCATGGGCCTTACCAACTACTCTCTCTTTATTAATTGCTTAGGTTGTCCATCTGATAGAGCTACTTATCGTGATATCTTGAAAAACTTTTTATCGCAAAACGCTGCTGCTATTTGTGATACCTGTTCAGTGCGTGCAGACACCAATAGCATGCGCATTTTTGATTGCAAAAATAGCATCTGCCAAGAGATATATAACGCTGCTCCTTTTATTGCTGATCACGTATGCGCATCATGCGCTCAAGACTGGCATATGCTGCAACAGCAACTCACTGTGTTAAATATCGCTCACACCTACAATCCAAAATTAGTTCGTGGCCTTGATTATTACAACCAAACAGTTTTTGAATTTTCAAGCGATGATCTTGGTGCACAAAATGCTTTTTGTGGTGGCGGCAGATACGAGCTTGCGCAGCAATGTGGCGCAAAAAAACCGGTACCATCAATAGGTGCTGCCATTGGATTAGAACGCTTAATGTTACTGCTTGAAGCTAAAAAAGAACCTCTTGCTTTACCCGTAAAGCCAGCTAGTCATATGATTATGCCCCTCACTGAAAAACAACAACTTCTTGCTCTTATGTACGCTGATCAGCTGCATGTTCATAACCTCTGCGTTGAGGTTGCTTTTGATGGCGCTTCAGTTAAAAATATGATGCGTAAAGCTAATAAAGTAGGCGCTACTTATGCGCTGCTTATTGGCGATGATGAACAGCAACAGCATACAGTTACTATAAAAAATATGATTACGGGTGAACAAAAAGTTATCGCCAGCAGTGAGTTGATTGCTTATTTAAAATCTAAGCCATAACAGCCAAGTCTTTTTTTTAACAAGACTTTCAACATTAATTTATTTTTAGGGCACAGCGTGAATAACGTTAAACCGTATTTTTTTATCACAGTTGGGCTTTTAAGTATAGGCATCGCCCTTAATTCTTTTGCAGATTCAGAAAATGACCCATTTGGCGATCATATTAACGCCAAATTACTCAAGTTCGAATCACAGTGGAGGCCATTCAATAATTTGGCAGCTCACAAGTACAATGAATTTGTACACGTTTTTAATACTGATTTGTCTGGATCTAAATCGATAGAGCAAGTTTTGCGCTCCCATTTTCGTGAAAAAATTAATGATCAAGATCCAAATGAAGAAACCCTATTAATGGTTGCTGCGTCGAATGGTGCAAGCGCCGTAGCGAAAGCACTGATCAACGTCGGGGCAGATGTTAACCTGCAAAACAAAAAGGGGTATACAGCGCTTATGGCTGCTGTCTTCAACAATCATATTGATGTTATAAAAATACTACTTAATGCAAAAGCACATATTGACTTAAAAAACAACACTGGAAGCACAGCATTAATGGAAGCCACTTACCTGGGCCATATTGATGCGGTAAAAAAATTGCTTAGTGCCAGACCAAACATCAATGCACAAAACAATCTAAACCTAACAGCATTAATAATTGCTGCTTATAAAAACCATGACACTATTCTACAAATGTTACTTAAAGCTGGTGCGCACATTAACTTGAAAAATAATGCGGGCAATACAGCGTTAATAGAAGCCACTTATAAGGGCCACATTAATGCCGTAAAAACATTGATTAGTGCCAAGGCATTACTCAATGAACAAAATAATGACGGCACAACAGCATTAATGTGTACTGTTTATATGGGGCACACGTACATTGCATACTTACTACTTAATGCCGGAGCGGATGCTGATTTAAAACACAAAAACGGTATCACCGCGTTAATGGAAGCTGCCTGTAAAGGCAGTATTGATATGGTAAAAATAGTACTTGATGCCGGAGCGGATGTTAATGTGCAAGAAGAAACTAAGAGCCTAACAACATTACTATTTAGTGCTTCTTTGGGACATACTACCATTATGCAAATGCTCCTTAATGCTGGAGCCAAAACTGACTTAAAAAGTACTGATGGGGTTACAGCATTACTAGAAGTCACTGCCAAAGGCAACCTTGATGCGGTAAAAATCTTACTGAATGCGGGAGCGGATGTTAATGCGCAAACCGCGGCAAAAAACAGTTCATTACTATTGGCCGCTCATAAGGGCCATACCGATATAGTACAAGCATTACTTGATGCTGGGGCACACGTTAACTTAAAAGGTGAAGGCGAAGCCACTGCATTAATAGAAGCCTGTGCTAATGGCCACATTGATATAGTAAAAATGTTACTCAATGCGGGAGCAGATGTTAACGCGCAAAACACAGCTCGGGGTACGTCATTAATGTGGGCCGCCTTTAAAGGTCATGCCGATATAGTACAACTACTTCTTGAAGCAGGAGCCCGAACAGATTTAAAGAATAGCAAAGACCAAACAGCACAAGATTGTGCATGGTTGGGCAAGCATACACAGATAGCAAAAAATATTAGAAGCTTTACCAATAGTAAGATCAAGAGTGAAAACACAAGCAAGAATCAAAACGCAAGCGAAAGTAAAAGTACCGACAATAGTCTTTATGGGCAACTATTAAACGCCATTGGCCTTTAACAACTAGTTACTTAGCAGCGTATTTATTTTACCTATACATATATATTTTTTTAACATTAAAAATATAGAAAGCGTTATTACCAACTAATTTGTTTATCTTGTTTAACAGTTGCATATATGTATCGCAAGTTAATAGCAGAACAAAAGTAACAATTTGCAGTTGAGTAGTAAAACAAGTGGGACACAGCAACCAAAGCGCTAACGCCACATGTATTTCTGTGTGTTAGTATATTGCCAAGCGCACACAGCCAGATTAAAGAAATAACCCCTAGCTTCTAACTAGGGGTTATTTCTTTTAAAAAAGTTTTTGTATAAACTGATTAAATCAGCTTCTTACCTATCTTATACAACCTCAACTGTTTCAGTATCCTTTTGATTGTACCCTTCCCAACCACTCTTTATAAGTCTATAACCGGCATATGTTACCGCAGAATGGACAATTAATGATCCTGCTGCAATGACTGAAAGAAAGCGTCCATCTTCATCATCTTTCATTGCTACACCAAACATTAGCCCTACAAAGCTCCCAACTACGCCTTTTCCACCTTTATAAACCAATATAGCTCCAGCAGCACCTTTAGCAAACGACCAAAGTCCATCCTCTTTTTTAGCATCTCTCTGCACTCTATTCGAGTTGTGTGTGCCCTGTTGAGAAGTTACAGATTGAGTTGGCATATCAGAAGTCGCCGCCTGCGCATTTGGAATTGCAAAAGAAAAAAGAACAGTAATTACCAATAGTGTCTTGCTTGATTTATACATGGAAAAACCTTTATAGTTAAAAATTAGATATTAATGCACTGCTGAATCTAATTGTATCATAGTTATGCAAAAAAAATATCAATAAAATCAGTTGAATTTATTTGAAGGTTTCAGCTGCCAGACGAACAAACCGCATGCAAAAAAGTCTAGCCATTCAACTGCACGTTGATGCCCTTGTATCAAAGGTATTAGTGGTGCCACTTACGCCAAGGCTACAGCGGTTGAACGAGGCTCTTGAAATGAGCACCTGTTCGTGCACGGGGTTAACAGCTTTGTGCACCGCGCAAAGGGGCTCAAAATAATCTCACCAAAAAGTACAATCGACTGCGATACAAAGTTATAATCTTATACTTGTTTCAGGTAAAGTGTCACAGCCTTGATCTATGCGTACTTTTTCTTCATTAAGAAATAGCTTTAGTTCATTAACAATTCTGACACGATCATCTTCAGTCGCATTATCATCTGATGGCAAATATGATATCATGTCTTCTGGATATGCAAAATCTGCACATAAACTGTCCACCAAAAACAATAACTCTTCTTTATTTTCAACTATCCTGACCAACTCCCTGAACAAGCAATAACGCCACTTTCTCCATTCTTTATTCCAGGCAGGGGAGCCTTTTTGGGGATACTCTAAATCCAAACTAACAAAAATATTCTTGAAAAGCTCATCAATATCTTGATCTTGCGATGCAAACATAAGCTCAGAAATATATTGGTTAGCAAGACCTGGATGCGATTCCAAAAAATGTAAGGCAAACTCAATAAGGTCATCAAAAGTAACAACTTCAATGTCTCGTCCAACTTTGATAGTTTGCCATGAGTAGATTATATCATTGTCTCGAAATGCATCATGAGGTTTTTTCCGTTTTTTTATATAATCGACTTCACGGTGCCTTAACTCTTGGAGCTCCATTGCTTTTTGTCTCAGTTCTTGTTCAGTATAATAAACACCAGGAAGCTCCTTATGGCTCTCCTCATGAGGTGAAAATAGTTCCACTATAGTACTTAATTCTGCAAACAATGTTCTTTCTATTGGCATAAGCGTATTAAAATCCATTTCTGCATAATAACACCCAAGATACTCTTGCTCAAAAGTCTGAGCATCTATTTTATCTGATAAGTATTTATCAATCAGCCAAAATAATCTTTTCTTATCATTTTTTTGAAACATAATTATTTCTCTTTCAATAATGGCCCCATAGCCTCAGGTTTATATAAAAAGTGCCATATACGGATAATAAGGCAATAATTGTTTTACGTGGACGCAAAAATAGCACACAACAAAATAATCTAAAAAAAAGAGCTCCGATATTTTATTACCAAAGCTCTTCCCCCTAACTATCCACTAATTTTTTGTCTATTTATATGCGAGCAAAAAATTCCCGCCAAATATCTTCTAAGCTAGAAGCTCGTAACTGCCATGCTTCTGGGCTATCATCATAGTCTTTCTTAACGTTTAATGCCCCCTGCTCAATAAGAAACTTTCCTTCTTCAATTTTTCCCTGCTTAATATACAAATTTCCTAACATCTGAAAATTAGTTCTATGCGTTGAGCAGTATTCTATTGATTTCTTTAATGCCTCTTCATATTTTTTAGAATCTCTATATTTAAAATGACGAGCCTTGGCAACCTCAACCATAGACATAACTTCTTTATTATCACTATGTGCCATAGATAATTTCTCATGCAGATCATCATCCAAATCACCCATAAAATAATGATCGGCATATGACCAAAATAGCAATGCATATGCATTTGACGGATCATATGATAAAACGTGCTGCGCATAATGGATAATTCTATATTGATCATACAGTGGAGGATTACATTCTAAACACATGAGCAACAACCAAGCATCAGTATCTTGAGGATGAACAATCAAATGATCCATTAATAATTGTTGTGCCCTTTCTATATCAATTCCCTGATTTCCTAGACGAGCTATCGCACGAGCCTGCTCTAATATTGAATTTTGCATGCTATATCTTTATTATATGTTTTCCTCTTCTGCTATCACACTATTCTTTAAATGTTATTGTTTCAATGATATCGTTCTTGATATCAACAATCTCAACAACAACAGAATGTCCTAGGTCGCCCTCAGATTTCAATTGAATCCGACTTCTATCTTTATAATAACAATATAGTATCCGTACGCCATATATTGTCATGACACCTTCGGATCTCAACTCTCTAGAGATAAATTCTTTTTTTGTTTTATCAAGTACTTCTTGTGCTTCTTTCATGCCACCATGACGCTCAGTATTCAAAAACGTTTTACCTATTTTTGCAGCTTCTTTTAATGCCTCAAACTCATCAAGCAACTTCCTTCGCCTCTCTGGATAATCAAGACTATCCCAATACTTTTCCCATTTATCCCATGCTTCTAATGATTTATCTGGTGGTGTATCAAGAAACTCTAAAATAACCGAAATGTCATCGGTGGTTAATCTTTCGATAGGACCAGCACAAACACCTTCCAAAAAATTTAAAACCTCAAATCCGATCGACCGCACATCTGATTTTGGATAATAATCCTGCCAGGCTATCCTAGCTCCAGGTACACCCAAACGTTTTGCCTCCATATCTTCCATTTTATATGAAAAAGCATCTGCACAATCAGCTATTTCACCCAAAATAAATGTATAAAAATCCTCCCCAGACTCTCCATACTCATAGGATGTTTTATATAACTTTGACCAATCTTCGATGAGAATTTTCTTTAGTTGTCCTATGTCAACACAGATACCATTTTCTACAATGCCAAACATTTTTCTCCATTATATTCTTAGCTTAAATGTCACTTTTTCATAAATATTATTGACTGCATCGGTAATTTCCAATTTTAAAAGATCCGAGCCACTCTCAAGCCTCAAAAGCAATTCACGGATTCGAGGCTCGCCTTCGGCCTCGACACCTCACCGCGAATGGAATTCTTAGGCTGCGAAAAGGCTTGAATTTATGTCAAAATAAAAAGCGATCGATGCAAAAATAGCACACAACAAAATAATCTAAAAAAAGAGCTCCGATATTTTATTACCAAAGCTCTTCCCCTAACCACCCACTAATTTTTTAATTATAAGTCTCTATAAAAAATTGATCATTTTCATACTTAATGATTACTTCTTTGGGCTTTAACTTCACAACTTTTTTTTGCCACTCATCAAATATCAGTACAAATTGCTTTGTAGTCATTTTTAATTTTGTAGGCACTGGCTCATCAGAATACTCATCTGCAAGCACTATATCATCGCCTACTTTTTCTAAAATAGTAATATTACCCCCGCAAATATCCCCATCAATACTTTCTAATGCCCACTCTCTAAAAAATGGCCGACCACTACCTCCAACATCGCTCCTCAAAAAACGACCCAAAATAGTCATTCCAACATTAGATGCATCATCATATGAATAACCACAAAAATTAGGATCTAGTGCCAATTTTACAAAATCCATTATTCACCTTTCCCTGTAAACTTAGGGTAAACTGATGTAATCAAACCTTTTTTAGTCTTAGGTAGAAGCTACCATCCACATAGTGCAATATCATTGGTAGATATACCAGAAAAAAATTCATCAAAAAGACCCTGAATATTCGTGCAATCCAGTACCCATTCATCTACTTCTTGGCATCTACGTATTCTTTGAATATTTTGTAATCCATGCTCAATCAGCAACTTTCCTTCTTGATCTTTGCCTTGTTTTACATATAGCTTGCCTAACATATGAAAATTCATTGCATGAGTCGAACAATATTCTATTGATCGTTTTAGTGCTTGTTCACATTCTTTTGAGTCTCTACCATCAAAATATCGAGCTTTAGCTAATTCGATCATAGACATAATCTCCCGATTATCACTATGGGCCATGCGTAGCTTATCATAAAGATCATCATCTGAGTTGCCCATTAAATAATGATCAGCATAAGACCAAAACAATAAGGCATATGCATTTGAAGAGTCATATAACAAAATATGTTGAGCATAATGTATTATTCTTTCTGGATCATCAAATGGTATATTGCACTCTATTCTTATTAACAATAACCAGGCATCAGTATCACATTGATTGATTGTTAAATGATCCATCAGTACTCGTTGAGCTTGTTCAAGATCAGATTCTTTGCCTGGACGAGCTATTGCACGCGCCTGCTCTAGTATTGTATTTTTCATATCAAATCTCTATTAAAATACATAATCACCACTTCTTATTTTTTGAAAATAAAATTGTCGCTCTTCCGCCAAATGATCAAAATCGTGCGCAAATCGCCACAAACTATCTGGAAGGATTATGTCCTGCCCATAAATCAGCGTCGCCAGCGTAGATTGAATTGCCTCAAGCATCTCAAAATACTCATTGGCTGCCTCTTGAGTTTCACATGCTTTTATTTGTGCAAAAATAAAAACAACATATTGATTTAACAATGCCAACTGCTCAGTAAGCCGCAACCCTGTCTCTTCTATCTGCTTTAACTCTGTTTTAATTTCATCTAAAACAAGAAAAAAATTTGCCATATGTACAACCTAAAAACGATTTAATAAATTTTATCAGGCAAAGTGTCGCAACCTTGATCTATGCGTAATTTCTCTTCATGGAGAAATAACTTTAAATTATTAAGAAATATCGCGTGCGTACGTTCCAAGCTGGACCCTGCGACATTATCATCTGCAAATATATAATAAATAAATGATATCATATCTTTTGGATAGCCAAAATCTGAAAATAAACTTGCCACTTTAATCAATAACTTTTCTTTATTCTCAGTCACGCGAATCAATTCCGTTAACAAATAATAACGCCACTTTCTCCATTCTTTATTCCAAGCGGGTGAACCCTTTTCAGGGAATTCCAAGTTCAAACTAACAAAAATATTTTTGAGAAGCCAATCAATATCTTGGCGCTGTTGTTTAAACATAAACTCAGAAATATATTGATTAACAAGGTGCGGATGCAGCTCCAAAAAATGTATGGCAAATTCAGCAATATCATCAAAAGTAATAATTTGGATATCTTGGCAAACTTGGGTAACAACTTGGATATCCCGGCCAACCTTGATGGTGCTCCATGAGTAAGCCATGACCTTATCTTGAAATATACAGCGCGGTCTTTTCCGTTCCCTTATGACATTCATTTATTTACTCACTCACTAAATGTTCTAAATAAAGAGGAACCCGTGATGTAATTACTTTTTTAAAGCACATTAAGTGACAATAAAAAGTTTGATTGTATTGCTTATCTTTTTGCTTATCGATATTAATTAAAACATTAATGTCACATGGATCAGTTTTATTTGATTCAATACTTTCACCACAAAAACAACACTCAAATCCTAATTCTTTCATTACAATTCCCAGCCATAATTTTTAGCTAAATTCAATAATGCCTGCTTATCAATATTACTTAATCCTGTTACAACCTCACCCGTCTTTTCATTTAGAGCAACAAAGCTGAAGCGATCGCCAAACTGCTTAATAAATGCCTTAGCTCCGTTATTTTGAATCTTTGTGAAATCTGGTGACATCAGCAATGCTTTTAACTCTTCTGGCTTAAATCGCTCCATTAACCTTTCAAGGCCATGTTTAGTAACCTTCACAACACTTGTAAATTCTTCTCTTTTTAGTGATTCTTTTAAAAGCTCATACTGAATAACACTATGCCCATAATCAAGCGGTTTGGCAATTGCCGCGCCAGCACCTTCTTGCATAGCCTTCTTGGCAACACCTTGACCTACTACCTGTGCACCCTTTTGGACAAGTTTTTCAGCACCTTTATTAAGGGGTGCAAGCACGCCAGACTGAGCAAACGTTTGAATACCTTGACCAAACACATGCCCTTGAAGCTGAGATCCACCTTTACGTAATGCCGCTTGCTTTGCCTGATTTAAAGCAGCTTTTTCACCGGTACGCACAAGGGTGTTGGTAAACTGTTTACCTAAAGCCCCTTTAAAGCCCGGAGCTATCTTATAAACAGCGGCAAGAGCCTTATTAGCTTTTGTGTATATTTGACCACCAAACTTGAAAGCATACTTACCAGCCTTATAGCCTGCAGCTTGCGTAATAACCTCTATGCCAAGCATTTTAAATGCTTTTAATGCACCATCGGTATGATAGGTATTATACACATCATATGCTATGTTAGCATACATTGCAGCGTCTAATGCTCCCTTACCAACAGCAAGAAGAACCGGAATTTGAAAAAAATTATGATCAATCGCTATACCCGCTGCATCCCGCGCAATTTCAACATCTTGGTGAGCAACAAGTGCAGCTGTAACAGCCGCTATTTTTGCCGCATCACCAGTTGCATGCAGCCTCTTTACGTAAGCTGCATGTTGATCATTCAACGATTGATGGAACTCTTCTTTTGTTAATGGGCGGCCAAGCTGCTCTTCAAGTTCAAAAACTTTATCCATCGAAGGTGCTTCAGGTCTCAATACATCAGCAACGGTTTCAGCAACAAATGCACCCAAGGCGCCTGCGACTGCTCCCTCTTTGCCTCCACGAATAGCACCTTGTGCACCACCCAACGCGGCATGAAATACTTTATGACCAACAAAGGTAATCTGATCTTCCCTATATAAATCACCAATTTTACCAGCAATAACAGCCCCACCTGTGTTCGCTAATGCACCACGAAAGTTTGCCGAAAAAGAATCTTCAAAATCTTGACCTGCGGCAACATCAAAACCAGTGTTAATAGCGGCACAGCTAACTTCACGCGCGCCAACAATAGCACATTTTTCTGCCATATTATGAGCATCTTGAACCCGCGGCAAACCAGCTGCATTCAACCCACCCATAAAGCCAGCAGTAACACCCGCTTTAGCAGCAGCTTTCATCATGTTTTTGAAGGTTTTTGTACTCGTCAGCTGTTTCCCTGCTTTAACAAAATCACCTTTATTTTCCAATAAAAGAACTGCTGCCTGTTGAGCTAGCGATGTAATCGCTGCAGAAGTCATGTTGGAGATAATCGCTGCTCCAACGGTATTTTTAACGCCGAGAGCTGAGGCTACACCAGTCCCTGCTGCCGACCCCATACCTGCTGTGGCCATAGATACCGCCATAACAACCACAAGGGTTGCTTCTTTTGTTGGGCCTTGAGAGAAATGTGCATTTATTTTGTGTACTTCTTTATACAATTCGCGAATAGGTTGTACATGACTATCAGTCATCTCAAACTGTATCGGCGCACACCCTTCAGCTTCTTGCGTGTGTACAACTCTCGCATTACTTTCAACAACTCCTGCATACGATGATGCGGTTACAACAGGCTCTTTCCCTTCAAGATAATCTTGGGTCCACCACACAAGATTTTTAGTGTTATGCACATATGAATGTTTCTTTGTGGTTTTAACTGCTAACACTTTCACCAATGGAGCATTTAAAGTAATGCTATCAGCAGCCGTCTCGGCACCAAGAGCTATAGTTATATCACCATCAGAAGTTATCAGCGGCTTGTGCCCACCGGCAAATGTTGCAGCACGAGCCTCAACACTGGAAAGTACCTCCTTCCCATCACCCGACGTCCCGAACCACCCACCATCTTGCTTGTAATCAAGTTTACTCTCTAAAGTCTCATGCGTTGCATATACCTGTGTCGCTTGAGTGCCATGAAGTCTGGTAGCGCCGCCGCGTGAATTAAATGTAGAACCCTCAAACCCACACACACCGCCAGCATAAGCACGCGTCTGCGCATCAGATGAATATTCACAAACAGCTACTCGTCCATCGGTAGAGTTTGCATTCGCGACAAATCCCTCTTTTTTATCATCTATATGCGTTTCTAACTGCCTTACGCATTTAATCGCTGTGCCCACAATATGCCGACCCGCAACCAGCACTGTCCCCTCTTTACCTGAATGCATCTTGACAGCATCATGTTCGATATTTTGTGCGGCATATACTGCGGCACCCTTGCCAGCAACAATAGTTACCTGCTCAAGCTGATCATTAAAGTTCTTGTCATCACCTTCAGGCTTGACAGTTGATGCAGCTTTTACACTGCCTTCAGCTGAATGTAGTGCAACTTTTTTACCTGCTTTTAAACTCTTGTGAGTAACATTATCTCTCGCTTGTAATCCAACGGATTCTTTTGAGGTCAGTTCTTTATCGGCCGTTATAGCACCTTCTAACGCGTAGACTTGGAACCCGTGTTCCATGGTATGCTGTTCTGCTAAGCGAACATCACCTTTCTTGGCAATAAGAGCTATCGAGCCTCCTGGTTTAACCGTGCCTAGATCACTCTTGTTTCCAGCCAACGCATCAGCTAAATCGGTATCTATAGTTTCCCTTACCAAGCGAAGATGTTCAGCTGATCCAAAACTTTTAAGGTCTTCAGCTTTTCCGGTGTGTTCTACTTCTAACGTTCCGCTGGTGGATCCCTTATTATCTAAATGAGCTACTTTTACGTGCGTATTATCTGCAGCAATACTAGTGCCGGCCACACCCTTTAATGAAGATGTTTCGATGCCAACGCGAGTGCCCTTCAGTGCTGATCCAGCCTCTAATTTAACCTCTTTTTTTGCATTAACATTAACATTCACACCTGCAACTGTGCCGCTATTGGCATATGTTTTAGTTGCATTAACATCAACAGTTGGTGCAACTAAAATACCACGGTTAGTGCCATAACACATATCAGCTGAATACCTATTGGCAAAGCCCATCACACCACAATTCATAGCATAAAGACTATGTGAATGCCCATCCACACCAAGCATTATGCCTAGATTTAAATCAAGCAGCACATCTCTATTTATCTGTGGACCACATACTGATGCCAAACTCATCATTACCGGTACAGCCGCATTTTTCACGTTTCTTGCAAATGCTTCTGATCGACTCAACTCAACTTCTGGCGCCCTAGTAACATCAGCCCGAGATGTAAGGTAACCTTCTTTTGCATATTTACAATCATCCTCAGTCATATTAGATTTTGGCATGGCTGCAAAAGTAGCTTCTGGTGCAACATTTTCAGCTTTCTGCGCTGCAGGTGAATCTGAATTTTCCTGCCCTCCAAAAGAAAAGGTTTGTTGCGCCACTTGCCCTGCGAATCTGCCTGCTTGCATCGCTATTTCAGGAGCTTGTTGAGCTAATTGCTGCCCCATTCTACCCGTTTGCGCTGCAGACATGGCCAAATTTTTAGTCCCACACAACAGAGGCATAAAATCACTTACGCCAGGATCTTCTAGTTGGCTTAGCTCTTGATACTGCCCATAAACCGCGCGCCCTTGCCTGCATATTCCCACGGCACTTTTGCCAAATGAATACATTAAACCAGCAGCAGGAGCAAACCTATTAAGCGCCATTTCACCTATCTTTAAGGCATTAGTAAAGGAAACAAGCTCACTTAATGAATTAAATTTTGGTACGTATAATCCCGCATTAAGACCAATGATCGAATTGATGTTGGTATTTTTTGCTCTATAAACTCCCAAAAGATTCAAATCTATCAACGAATTAACCGTAAGGTCATCGGCTTGCATTAATCCAAGTGTATTTAAAGAAGCAAGCGCATCAATAGTGAGCGCCCTTTGAGCTTTTACTACACCAGCTGCTTGGTTCCACCACAGGCGATCAGCTTTAATATGCCCACTTCCCATAGCCATTGTGCCTGCATTTTTTGCGGTTTTAGCGCGTACTGCTAGGTGATCAACAACATCCAGCGTGCCCTTATTGTGAAACGTTTCATCTGCTTTAAACTGCGCGCTGCCTGCAGAAACCTGGCCACTTTTGGTAACAGTTACTATTTCAGCTTGCACAGCAAGATTTTCTTTAGCTTTGAATGTACTCGCAAGAGCAATCTTTTCTTTCGCCTTAAGTTCTGCACTGCCCACAGCAACATCAGATGTTTTTGCAAACACCATACTTTGAGCTTTTGCGTCAAGATGCCCGCTAGCTTTTACAGAACCTTCAACGACAAGACCTTTTTTAGCTTCAAGTACAACATCTTTTTTGGCAACAAGCTCCGATTTTGCCGGCATAGCGATACTATCAGCCTTGACCGCACAATTTCCTGCCTTTACAGAACCTTCAAGGGCAATATCTTTTTTAGCTTCAAGTACAACATCTTTTTTGGCAACAATCCCCGATTTTGCTGTCATGACGATATTATCAGCCTTGACCGCACAATTTCCTGCCTTTACAGCACCAGCTTGAATAACCTCCTGCGCTTGCAGAGAAAGTAAATTTTGAACTTCAGCTAAGCCGCGCTGTTCAATTGCTTTATGAGCGCTCAAACGTGCATCAGAAGCTTGCAGTATCGATTTTTGATCCAGGAGTAATGATTCAGCATTCATCACTAGCACTGAATCTGGCCCAAACCCTGCCCCTATTTTGCCCGTATTCGTTAACACTCCTTTTGCATCTAAACGTACGGTTCCTTTTTTTGAAAGAATGGTGCCAGATTTTTTAATCCCACTATCTTCTGAATGCAAAAAGACACCGCAAGGGAATGCTTTAAACAGAGCGTTTAACTTTGGTGAAGGCTTTGGTTTTGCACCTAAATAAGAAAATGTCTTAAAAATATCACCCTCAAACTCAATCCAGTGCTTGGCTTTTAATCCAACATGATGTATTGCAAGCAATTCAGCAAACAAACTACAAGTAATACTATCCTTGCTATCAATCTGCATAACAGGAGCGCTAAAAGGGGCGCTCAATCTTACCTGAGAATCTACTCCTATCAAGGCTGAACTACCAACAACAGAGTTGCCTGTCAAATTAAGCTGCGCAATCTGCGCCCGCCAATCTCCGCCAACCTTCCATGAAGAACCTTTTGCGGTAGAAAATGTGCCTACTTTTGCAAAAGTACAATCATTGCCGACATCCATGGTGCCACGATGATCAAATGAATCACATAGTCCTATCTTAAAAGAATCATCAACTTTCATGTCGCTTATATTGAGAATCTTGCCACCATCAAAATAAAGAATACCAGCTTTGAAAGTACCCCTATTTTCAAATAAAGGTGTATCAACTATCACACTGTGTGCGCAAGAAATAAGGCCGCGACTAAAAAGACATTTCTTTGGCAGCAATTCAGCTGATCTCTGCACATTCAACTTGCTTTTATCTAATGCATTAAAATGATTACCTTTAAACAATATGTCTGCACATGTTACTTCACTGGAATTGTCGCAGCAATCAGCAGTTATATGAAGATTTTGTGCAATTGCAAATGTATTCTGAAATTTAACAGATTGACAGGTAAGGGCAGAAGATTGAGCTTCAGCTGGCTTTTGAAACGTAAAACTACCCAATGTATTAACCGTAAACGCACCCGCCTTTAACGAACTCTGCAATAAAAAATTACACTTCTTTGGATCTTGACTTGCAAAAGTCAACATATCCTGTGTTTGCGTAAGCTGTGCAACACGAGTCCCATCTAACTGATAGTGAACAACAGCGATCCCTTGCGGCTGGTTAAAAATCAAAGGAAATGTATTTGGCGATATTGCTACAAGTGGCACAATTAATTGCGCAACTTGCAGTTCAGGTAAGAGACGTTCTGGAGCGGCTTGGGCATACGCTTGTTGATCTTCTTGCTGCTCATCTTCAACCGCAACGTTATTCATGGCTGATATGTGCCCACAAAATAGACTTGCTATAACAAGAGAAAGAAATGCTTTTTTAAAAAACCAATTTTTAAATGTTACCATTATTCTAACACCGCTGCAGTTACGGTAAGGGCTGGCAAGGTGCGATCAGCTGCTCTTGCAACTCTTCTCTTTTCTATAAGCCGTTCTCTAAAAATGGGATCAACGCAATGTTCTCTTGGAGAATAAATAGATATCATTCTTAGCAAAGGTGTTATCGCAATATCATGAGTAGACTCTTCTGTTATCCTATAGCGATCACGATCCATAAGATTATCTTGGCACTCTCTCTCGGGCCACTTAATCCCATAAATGGCTGAACCATACATGCGTACGAAAGTTTTAAAATAACCTTCGTTGTTGTCTCTAGGGGTCAAGCAACCCTTAATTTGATCTATGGATAAAACTTTAAGGTGCCGCAATTTAGAAACATTGTGCGTGATAGCTTTAATGCCTGTTAATCCCAAGGGACAACAACATCGAGGCATGTCATTATGCGGTTTTAGCCATGCACCATGGATACGCAGTTCTGTGAGGTGCTGCAACCCTTCAATACATCTCGCAAGAGCAAAATAATGAGCCGAGGAACGATCAGCTACGCAATGAGAACAGCAACCTGGATTATAAAGATCTGCAATCGGATGATTATTTGAAACATCCAATTTTTGCAGTTGCGTCATAGTCCCCACTGCATCACAAACAGCTTCCCACGTCAAACCATTTTCTAATGTTAACTTAGACATATTTAAATCTAGCAAATGAGTCCACGCTCCATGTTGACGCATCGGGGTTCTTGTAAGCTTATTTGCTAACTCTGGGTTACAACGATGAATCTCGGCAGCAAAAGATGGTAAAAATCGTTGCGCTGCATCACACCACCGCTTACTCTCGTCAGCATCAAGTGGATTCGCCGCGTCTGGCCACACTACATCAAATTCAGCTGGACCTTTACCCAAACGTATTACTTGATCTCCAGGATTTTCTACATTTTTCCACGATCTCGCCTCTGCTCCTATTTTTTTATAAGTACCGGTATCCCATACATGCCGCCCTCTTTCAATCGAACCTAGTATAACAACACGAGGCTTGGATACTTTTTCCAAATAACTCAAGGTTATTACATTTTCAGAAAAGCAATCTTTGTATGTTGCTTTATATGGTAACGTGAGATACAAAGACCCCCCCTCGCTGTATATATGATCGCTATTAGCTACAAGCTCTGGAGCCCTATTGGTTAATTGGTAAAATCCATCGCGATCACCCCCAAAAACCCAAACAACTTTCTCTTTAAGCGTTTCCTGACCATTAGGATCAATATAATATTTTGGTAAAGAGACCATTGCTTGCGCTTCATGATGATAAAAATTAGATGCATTCGGTACCCACTTATTACGCGATTGTACTGAATCAAACAATTCACGTTTTTGTTTACCTTCACATTCAATCATCTTATGGTTTTTGATGCATACAACGGGACCTCCCTGTATAGGAACACCCAAATTGTCACACTCAATAGGATCAGCAATATCCACTTCACCATTTACTCCAGCGACAAAATCAAAAAATAGTTGTGTCTTATTTTGATTTTTTTTACACACAATTTCCATTCCGCGAAGCGTGATAGACTGAAGGCGTTTTTTGCAGGCCTCAATAACAATAGAAGACCGTCCTCCTTCTGGTGTAGCTACATCACCTGTTAGCTCTACGTAATGACTTGATGATAATTTCCCAAGCCTCATTTGATCTAAAACTGCACTATAAGAAGCTAGTGCTGGCAACCTAAAGTCTGGCAGCATGGGCCTTTTTGTGCTTATTATATTAAACTCAACATTTCCAAGATTCCCAGCGCATGTTACTGGAATACTTAAGGGCTGGGCTGGATTCAAATTGGTCACAAGATTAGTGTTAAAAGATATATTCCCATGCGTATAATTCCCATTACTTCTTGGATTTAATGTTCGTCCCCCAATAGAAACCTCGGTAACTACCCACTGATCCACACCCTCAACTGGAGGCGTAGAAGTAACGGGCCCTATTTTTTTGTAATAAGATTGCACTCCCTCTGCATTCAAATCATGTGGGGCACAAAGCCGTTCATGAAACGCATGTTCTTGTGCAAATGGATCAACCGCTTCTGCCGCAGCATGCACCATAGAAACATAATGTGTAGTGACTAATAAAGAAAAAAGCAAAAAAACATTTTGACGTGACATAATGCACACCCCTTAGATGAAAGATATTTAGAAATAAACACTGCTCAACAAAAGACGATAATGCTTTTTTGTAAATTAGTCAAAGCAAAAAATAATACTGCTTTGAAATACAAATAGTTTTGTTGACTAAAAAAAGCGTTACTTATTATTTTTATGTATGCAAAAAGATGCCCCTACATATACGTAGCAATCGCTTTAAAAAAAATAGATGGAAAGTTGCTTCTAATCACCGAATTGGTAGACTTGAGGCGCATCACATAATTAACATTATTTACTTATTTTTTTCAAGGAGAGTACATGTACACAAGCAAAATACATTTTATTATAGTGGCGGGACTTTTAAGCGTAGGATCCACATCCAATATCAAAGCAGAAGAAGAGCACAGCGAATTTATAGAGGCCTTTAATGCTGATAATACACAACAAATGATAGAGGTATTAAAAAAATACAATAGTCAAACTATTAACAAAAAAAGTGCCTATGGTGAAACATTACTTATAATTGCTGCCTTTATTGGCAATGCTGACATTGTACGGGCAGCAATTAAAGCTGGCGCAGAAATTGATGCACAGGATTGTGATGGCTACACCGCATTAATGGAAGCAGCTTCTTTGGACAACGTTGAAGTTATAAAAGCATTACTTGATGCTGGTGCAAACATTGATATGCAAGATAGTGAAGGATATACCGCATTAATGGAAGCTGCCCAACAGGGTAACAGTGAATCCGTGCGAACCTTAATTAAGGCCGGTGCAAACATAGAAATACATACCAAGCATTCTCATACTGCATTGATGTTGGCTGATCTAAGTTGTCATGCTGAAGTTGTACAAATATTGCTTGATGCTGGAGCGCACATAGATCAAGAATAATTATAATTACGGAAAAAAAATAGCCTTTAATACTGTAAATAAAAATACTATTTTTAAGGAGAGAGTATGAACAGGAATAAAAAATATTTTTTTATGCTAGCGGGATTTTTAAGTGCTGTATCTGTGCAGATACTGTCCGTGCAAACAGAACAATCAACTGAGCTGGCAGAAAAAATTAAGCATCTTTTGAGTGCACTCAAGGAACAAGAGGGAAATAAAGCTGAACCTATAGATATGACAGAGCTTCATAAAAAATGGGTTAACCTTAAAACTGAAAATGGTAACCCCGCCTTGGTGGTACTGGCCTCACAAAATGACACACAAACCATGCAAGCTCTTATTGATGCTGGAGCTGACGTTAATATACTATCTGATCTAGGCCTATCCCCATTAATCACGGCTGCAAGTAAAGGCCATGTTGATGCGGTTAAAACATTATTACATGCTGGAGCGCAGGTTGATTTAAAATCACACCAGGGCTACACCGCATTAGTGATTGCTGTTTATGCAGGACACCTGAAAATAGTGCGATTATTGTTAAATGCCGGCGCACAGATAGACATGAAAAAT
This sequence comes from Candidatus Babelota bacterium, assembly GCA_026388985.1. Lineage (GTDB taxonomy): Bacteria > Babelota > Babeliae > Babelales > Vermiphilaceae > JAPLIS01. The sequence continues at coordinate 28,511 of JAPLIS010000020.1, forward strand.
AAAAACGACCAAACAGCATTAATGGTGGCTGCCCGTAACGGTCATCTTGATATAGTGCATATGCTTCTTGGTGCACATGCAGATAGCAATGCACAAGACATGCATGGCATGACAGCATTAATGTCTGCCTGCTATAAAGGACATGCGGACGTGGTGCGAACGCTTCTTGACTTTAAAGCAGATACCGAGATACAAACACCTGAAGGGTGCACCGCGTTAATGACCGCCGCGATTCAAGGCCACCTATACATAGTAAAAATGTTACTTGCTGCTGGCGCCAATGCAGACATACAAGATAGCGCGGGGAAAACTGCGCATGATTATGCGATTGTTAAAAAACATGACACTGTTATACGTATCTTGCGAGAGCATACTAAAAACATTTCTGCACACTAAGGTGTGCCTATTCTTTTAATTGTCTAAAAAGAGCCCTGGCACAATTGGGGCTCTTTCACTGATATAAAAGCACAATCTTTACAAACCAAAGTTGTTTCAGTAGTTTTAGTAGAAATATCTATAAACGCCATATATTGCACATAAAAAGGTCTGATACATGACTGAAAATCAAACAACCGCATGTAGTAACAATGAAGGATATGTATTACGTATCAGTGGTACCGTTATTGATGTGCAATTTCCTCGTAAATCTACTCCTGATATTTTTAATGAAGTACGCATAACCATACCCGCAAGCATGAGTCAAAAAGAGGCCACTGCTAGCTTAGAAGTTGCCCAACAAATCGGTGACGGTGTTGTGCGCTGCATTGCTATTGAAAACATTTTTGGCATTAGACGAGGACTAAAAGTCATCGATACCGGATCACCAATTCAAGTGCCGGTAGGAAATGAAATTCTAGGCCGCATATTCAACGTACTTGGCAACACTATTGATGGTAAATCTCCCCTCATAAACGCCCCTAAACTACCTATATTCCGGCAATCACCAGCTCTTATTGAACAAAAAATTAAAGATGAAGTCCAAGAGACTGGTATTAAAGTTATTGACATCATTTGCCCCTATATCAAAGGATCAAAAATTGGTCTTTTTGGTGGTGCTGGCGTTGGTAAAACTATTATTGTACAAGAGCTTATTCGCAATATCGCTACTGAACATGGTGGTGTTTCTATCTTTACTGGTATTGGAGAACGTACACGAGAAGGTAATGAACTGTGGCTAGAAATGAAACGCACAGGTGTTCTTGATAAAACCGCACTAGTATTTGGACAAATGGGTGAAATGCCTGGCGCTCGCCTGCGTGTTGGCCTTACTGGATTGACCATGGCTGAATATTTCCGTGATCATGAAAAAAAAGATGTACTCTTATTTGTTGATAATATTTTTCGGTTTGTGCAAGCCGGATCTGAAGTATCGGCACTGTTAGGGCGTATGCCTTCAGCTGTTGGTTATCAGCCTACACTTGCTTCTGAACTTGGTGCATTCGAAGAGCGAATTGCAAATACTATTAATGGATCAATTACCTCCATCCAGGCAGTCTACGTACCGGCCGACGATATCACCGATCCGGCAGCTGCAACAACATTTTTACACTTAGATGCAAGTACCGTTCTTTCACGAAAACTTGTTGAACTTGGTCTGTATCCAGCCATTGACCCATTACAATCAACATCAAAAGGACTAGACCCTGCTATTGTCGGCAAAAAGCATTATACCGTTGCGCGTGGTATACAAAATGTATTGCAACGCTATAAAGAGTTGCTCGATATCATTGCTATTCTAGGCATGGATGAATTGTCGCCAGAAGATAAACTTATTGTTAAGCGTGCTAAAAAAATACAAAAATTTTTAACACAACCTCTCTTTACGGCAGAGTTTTCAACGGGTCTTTCTGGCAGATATGTTCCACGAGAACGCGCTATTGATGATTGCGAAAAAATTCTTGCTGGCGAATGTGATGACTTACCAGAAGACGCATTTTATATGGTTGGCACCCTTGATGAGGTGAAAGAAAAAGCAGCACAATTAAAGCGTAGCGTCTAACTATGGAGTTACGGATTATTAGCCCTGAAACACAGCATACCTTTACCATTGTATGGCTTGAAGCACAGACCTCCCATGGAAGTTTTATCATTCAGGCTGGGCACGCGCCGATCATATTATTACTTACGCATGATAAACCAATTGTTTTTATGCTCAAAAATGGCAAGCGTCAATCAATGCCTATTGGGCGGGGTATACTTGAAGTGACACGGACTGTAATAACCATCATTATGCATGAAGTACAATAGTTAAAAAATGAAACAACTACTGGGCAGCATTATTAGCGGATCTCTTACTGATGGATTAATAATGCGCATCGCCCCCCATGCTGACCTTGAAACTATTAAAACCGGCAAATTTGTTTCTGTTATGGGCAACAAGTACACCTTTTTTTCTTTAATAACTGATTTAAAATTAGAAGTTACCCATCCAGATATTTTACTGTTTCCACCAACGCCAGAAGAAACGCTACTTACCTCTTTACTCAAGCAACGTGATATCTATGCTACTGCAACACTCAAGCCTATGCTTGTCTTGGGAGCTGATAAGCGTCCTCAACCGGTTAAAATACTGCCCCCTCATTTTGCGCCAGTGCATGAAACAAAAAAAGAGGATATAGCCATTATTTTTGGCGATGAAAAAGAGGCTACAAGGCGTTACTTTAATATAGGCTCTCCTCTTGATATGGATGTACCTATATGTTTAGACTTGGAGCGGCTCACTGAACGAAGCAATGGTATTTTTGGTAAAACAGGAACGGGTAAAACATTCTTAACGCGTCTTGTGCTTGCCGGACTTATTAAAAATGAAAAAGCGGTAAATCTCATTTTTGACATGCACAGTGAATATGGATTACAGGCTCGCAAAGAAGGAAAAAACCAATCTTTTGTAAAAGGTCTTAAAACATTATTCCCTGACCGTGTTGCTATTTTTTCTCTTGACCCTGCTTCAACACGCCGCCGTGGTGGCAGTCCGGATGTTGAAATTATTATCCCCTACCAAGCAGTACAAGTAGAAGATATCTTATCTCTTGAAAATGAACTAAACCTTCACTCAACAGCGCTTGAAGCTGCCTACTTAATTGCGGCAAAACATAAGCATGATTGGCTTGCGGTATTATTAGAACAAGGAGAAAATATAAAAGAATTTGCACAAAGCTTAGGTGCGCATCCTGAGTCAATAGCCGCACTGTATCGTAAGTTAAAACGTATCGAACGCTTACCCTTTTTTGTTTCAAAAAAATCAGGTGGCGCTTACAAGCATGAATCAGTAATTGATCAAATGATTGAACATCTTGATAGAAACATATCTATCATTGTGGAATTTGGTAACTATACTTCAACCTTTACCTATTTGCTTATTGCTAACATTATCAGTCGACGCATTCACAGTAGGTATGTTGCCAAAACAGAAAAATTTTTAGGTTCACAGAGAAAAGAAGATGAACCGCGCAAATTAATGATCACTATTGAAGAAGCTCATAAATTTTTAAATCCTCTTGCGGCAAAGCAAACTATTTTTGGTATAATTGCACGTGAGATGCGTAAATATTATGTATCATTACTGGTTGTTGATCAGCGGCCTTCTGGTATAGACCCTGAAATAATTTCACAAATAGGTACCAAAATTGTTGCGCAACTCAGTGATGAAAAAGATATTCAAGCAGTGCTTACCGGTACTTCAGGTGCTCACAGTTTACGCATTATTTTAGCCTCGCTTGATAGTAAAAAACAGGCTTTGCTTTTAGGACATGCTCTCACTATGCCAGTGGTTATTCAGACACGTGAATATGATGAAGCATTTTACCAAGCGATGGGAACAACTATCAGTCCGCAACAGATTAGTAGATATATTGAAGAACTATTTTAAAGATAAAAAAGTATTTAAAAAAGGAGCACCCATGAAACATATGTATGCTATAATAATCTTTTCTTTATGCAACGTCTTTTGCGCAAAAGCCATGGAACAACAACCAATAGTTGAACAAGAACAACGCTCTTGTTCAATCTGCCAAGACATATTACATGATAAAATACAAGCAACAATACAGCTGCCCTGCAGCAAAAAACATAATTTCCACTATCAATGTTTATCCACATGGCGCATGCAACCCGAAGGAGGCCGTTGCCCTATGTGCCGAGCAAATATACAAGAAGTTTTTGCAAATCCTGAAGCGGTTAGCTCTTTAACTGAAGAATTAAGCCAAGCTCAACGCGATATAGTACACCTGGAAATAACTGATATTTTCAGAAAATCAACCATTAATCAACTGAGAGAACAACTCACAGACCGTAAAAAGAAAAATAAACAGTTACACATGGGAATACATACCCTTAAGCGCAGAATTCATGAACTCGAAGATAACATGACACAATCCCAAGATGTTCCAGAAGAGCCCACGCAAGCAAGCCCCCCTGCTAAAAAAGTAAAAAAAATATTGCAAAGCAGAGCAGAATCTCAATAATCTTTTTCATGTTCTATAATACAAATGACCCTCTTCCTATCAACTCTCTTTTTGATATAGCCCCTCTATTGCTTTTCTTTTATGCACTTGGTATATGCTACACAATGTAGCTTGTAGACTACTACCCCTAACCAGGAGCTTTCCATGTCACTACTAATACAAAAAGTCATGCTATTTTTGTGTTTAGTCACCTTTTATAGAGTATCTTATGCGGCAGCAGAACAACCCGAAGATGCCACGACTAAGTTGGCCCTACTGCCCCCAAAAAAAAAAAATAAGCTACTATGCGAAGCTGTTTGCCGAGGCGACACAACAAGGGTTGACGCTTTACTAGGCAAGAAAGCTGATATTGACGCACATGGCAATAACGGCTACAGCCCTATACACCTTGCAGCCATCCAGCCCACCCGACGCATGACTGCTTGCCTGATTAAGCATAAAGCTAACATTAATCAATTGAGTAATAGGGAATATACTCCTATTCTTCTTGCCTCTATGAGAGGACATTGCGACGTAGTCACCTGTCTTTTACAACATAACGCAGATATCAATGCACGTGTAAAAAAAAATGATACTCCTTTTCACTGTGCCTCAGTTATGGGCTATCATAAAACGCTGACTCTTTTGCTAGAATATGAGTATGAACAACTCATAGGTAAATCTATAGATGCCAATAAACAAAAACAGAAATCGAACGAGTGTCAAAAATTACGATTCACCGCATCACATCTTGAACATTTGCCCCTAGACATTATCAAAATAATAATCGAATACAAAGGGTTAGATCAGCCTTTAGCGAGCTTATCTCAAGAAAATGATAAACAAGAAACAGCTCTTACTCACACACACAATAATGTAGCACTAGAACATGACAATACAAGACAAGTTCGTCTAAAAAAATGTATCGCTATTCTTGAACAATGGCCACATACCATTATATGCAAGCTTATACAGCATATCTTTTAAAAAAAGCACCCTTACAATCAAAAAACAGATAACTATTGCATATCGAACAAGTAATCAAGTACGCTTTAATTATGCTTATTTTATTGCTTATTAAGGGAGAAAAAATATGAACAATAGAGAGAATATAAATAGTATAGAGAATATGAACAGTATGTATGCCATAGATCCGGCTACTGCTAAACAATTAAAAGATAATTGGGGTTGGTATTTAGCCCTTGGCATCATGTTAAATGTAGTCGGAACCGCTGCCATTATTTTTGCATTTGCAAGCACCATTTTTTCTGTAATATACCTGGGAAGCATGCTCGTCATACTGGGAGTATTTGAAGCTGTTCAGTCATTTAAAATACACCCACTCAGCAGATGTATTCTGCATTTTATATTAAGCACGATCTGTGCGATTACTGGCTTATATCTTATTTTTTATCCCGCCATTAATGCTCTCAGTTTAACACTCTTACTGGCATTCTTTTTTGTAGCAACCGGCATTTTAAGAATTATCTTTTCAGTTACTGGGCATACACCACATAGATTTTGGCTGCTTATTAATGGCATTATAACCTTAATTCTTGGACTGTTAATCTGGCATCAATGGCCAGTATCCGGGCTATGGGTAATTGGTATGTTTTTAGGAATTGACATGATATTTATGGGGTGGAACTGGATAATGCTTTCTTTAAGTCTAAAAGATGCAAAAGTAGAATAAATCAAGTCAAAAAAATAAAGTCCTGATACTTTATCATAAATTCATGTATATAAAAAGAAGCCCCTCTTTAACCAGGGGCTTCTTTTTATATATAATTTAAAAATTTCTACTACTATTCATGCAAAAGCACTTGAGCGAATAATTTTCATACAAAAACAATAACTAAACAGTCAAGAATTTGTATTTTTTTTCTTTGCATGTTTTAATTTCACTACGCTCTACGATATACGAAGTAACATAAAAAAACTAGCGATATAACTCTTACAACTGAAAGAATAAATATGAATACAGCGCCTAAGAAAAAAACCAACATCATCTTTTTTAGCTTAATACTAATCGCAACTTCAGCCGCACATGGCATGCGCCCAAGCAAGCTTTTGATGCGGGCAATAAAAACAGTTACCCCCCCGCAAAAAATCAATAAAATCTTACCCATGGCAAACAACCGTCATTCTTTACACAAAGCTGCTGAAAATGGCACTAACCATACTATTCGTCGCCTGCTTAAATCAGGAGTGCCGGTCGACTTGCCAGACCATAACCTTGCAACCCCCCTCACAATAGCTACTCAAAACGCACAGCTCTTATCAACAATAAAATTACTTCTTAAAAATAATGCAAATGTTAATGCAAAAAATATACACGAAGAAACGCCTCTCATTAAATCAGCCTACCAAAAGAATATCGCAATCCCATCGCTACTTCTTAAATATGGCGCTGATATCAATGCCTCTAATACGATGGGAGAAACCGCACTGATGATAGCTGCACAGCAGGGCAACAATTTCACAGCAAGCTTGCTTATTATTCGCGGAGCAAATCCACAGGCTGTTGATATTTACACAGAAAGCGCTCTCACTAGAGCCATTCGCAACAATTCTGTAGACCTAGTAAAAGAACTCCTGCAAGGAGGTTCTGACAGGTATCAAAAAAACATATGGGGAGAAAATGCTTTTGATATAGCGATCGAACTAGATCATGTACAGATAATGAATTTACTGTTTAATTATTCACCCAAACCAATAAAATAAAAATTTAAAAAACATGAATAATCCGTATACATATCTAATCAGAACAACGCTTCTTAGTATAATATTTTTGGCAGCACCGAGTACAAGATGCATAAAAACGAGTTCAGCGCTACGTCAAACCATAAAGCGTGCCCTTAACCCTCATAGCCTTTTTATTCAACACGTGAGGCCCCATCAGCTACATAAAGCTGCTGCCGCTGGCGATCTCAAAACTATAAGACGACTCTTAGAGCTCCATACACCGCCAGATGCCACTGATATATATGGCAAAACCCCTCTTATGATGGCGGCTTACATGGCTCACTTATCGGCAGTAAAGCTCTTGATTGAACATGGAGCTAACGTTAATGCATCCAGTATTTATAAAACAACCCCACTCATACAAGCCGTCAATAATAACTCCACTGAAATTTCTTCTCTTTTGATTGATAGTGGCGCAAACGTAAATACTGCCACCGCCGCGGGAGAAACTGTACTCATGAGGGCAGCAGCAATGGGTAACGCGAACACAGTCTATTTTCTTCTTGCCCATGGAGCAAACCCACATGAAATTGATAGTTATGGAGAAAACGCACTCGCCAAGGCAGTTCATAGCAGTTCTATAGATATTACAAAAGCATTACTCAAAAACGGTGTTAGTATGACTCTGCAAAACAACTGGGGAGTGAGCCCCTTGCAAATAGCATATGATCAAAAGAATAAAAAAATGGTTAACCTTCTTTTTTCTCACCTTAATCAATCACGAGAGCCAAAAAAATAGCTACAAAATCGCTTAAAAGATAATTGGGCTGCAATAGTGCTAATTATGATCAAATCTTTCTGCAAGCCCGCATGATGGGTAAAGATTTGGCTGATGGTATCATTAAACAATTTCCTGCTCAATTTTAAATAAAAACTAATAATTAACCTTGTATTTTGGAACACGGTCTTCCAAAATACAAGGATCATTGTCTTGCTTTTACCCCTCTAACTAGTAATTTTTTGTCCACTGCTGCTGCTACCACAACTGTTGTTCCCAATCATAACAGCACAGAGCTTCTGGGGTCAGTATTATTCCTCTTTATATTTACAACAGGCACCATTTTGATCAATAACTTTAATACCCTTATTCAATCATTGATACGTATTTGCCGCAGAGTAACCGGTTGACAATAACGTAAACACCGCATATAACTATAAATAATGTTAGATAGTTTTTTAACTTTTTCGACGATTATCCTTTGATAATCAGGAGTATACAATGCAAAAAACAAATCGTGTTTTACTGTTATCTGCTATGACATTACTGAGCATACAAAATTTATCTGCTGCTGGTTGGTTTGACTCATTATTTGGTTCTCTTTTTTCAACAGAAACATCAACAACTCAGTACACTCTTTCTGAAAATGAAGCTCGCGATTATATCGCTCAAAGTATCGCTTCTCTTAACCGTGCGCTACAGTCACATATGTCATCTATAGAATTATATAATCTCAAAAACTCAATTGAATATACCATCCGCAACGCACAATATGCTTATCAAAACAACTATTCTTTTATCTCGGCTGGGAAACGATACAAAAAAGATATTATTGATCAGTTTTTAAGCAGCGCAGTATTGGAATATATTGAAAAAACAAGTTACTCATATGCCTATGCACGTACCTATAATCGCGATATAGCTATTCGCATTTCAGCATCTATGCGAAACAATACATTGGCCCTTATAGCGCAAAACAACACCATTAATTATGAACACTTAACACCATTTGTGGGATATGCTCTAGAAAGAGCTATTAATGACAAAATTAATCGACAAGAATATGACTATGTACCTGTCAGACCAAGTGCGCCTCCTGCACCTGCTAAACCGACTGCTCCATCATATCAGTCACAGAGACCATCAGCTCAACCGGCAGAAAAATTACACACTTCTGAAGAATGCTGTGTCTGCTTAGAAGATTTTGGTGGAAATATACAGCGTATTCACTTAAAACCTTGCGGCCATGATATGTGTAAAAAATGTGCTTTTGATTGGTTCTTTGGGGCTACACAAAAAACAACATGCCCACAGTGTCGCAGTTCAGTTGATTTAAATAAACTACAAAATGATATCGCCTAGCTTGCGTTAGCAGCATTATTAAATAGATCACACAAAAAAGGGTTCTCTCTTAAAGAGATCCCTTTTTTATTGCGTTGATCAATAAAACTGCTAACCTGATACACAACATGCGCGTTAATACTCATCTTGTGACAGAAAAACTGTTTATATGGAAAAATACCATGACTCATCAAAATCAAATCTTACTTATAACTCTGATAAGCATAAGCATTGCTTCATCTATCTTTATGTATAAAAAAAATAGCAACTCTTCGCAAGACATTAATTCAACTATTATTGTAGGTACCAATGCAGAATACCCCCCTTTTAGCTCTAGAGAAGACAGCACCATAGTAGGGTTCGATATTGATATCATCAAAGAAGTGGTGTATCGGCTCGGCAAACAAATTGTCATAAAGGATATGCCTTTTGAAGCGCTTATTCCACAAATTCAACTCGGAAGTATTCATATAATTGCTGCTGGCATGACCCCATCGCCAGAACGTGCTCAACAGGTATTTTTTACTCTTCCTCATCTGGCTGAAGATCCACTCCTTATTTTAAGTACAAAAAACAACCCTATTGCCACCACTGATGAGTTGCGCAATAAACGAGTAGTAGTCAATGAAGGATTTACCGCGGACTACTACATATCAAGCCTAAAAATACCACACATCATCCGCCTAGCTTCCATAGGAGAAGGATTATTGGCTCTGCAAAGCGATCGTGCTGATGCATTTGTCACGGCACAAAGCGCTATTCAACCCTTCTTTGCTTTGCATGGCGAAAGTAACCTTGTTAAACATATAATTCCTGGCACACAGGAAGAGTATGCGCTGGTGATATCAAAAAAATATCCTGAACTGTACATGGGAATAACAAAAATAATGAACGACATGGAAAAAGATGGAACAATCAATCAAATAAAAAAGAAGTGGCATTTATGATAAACACAGAACTTGCTCTTACTTCTCTTCCCAGCCTCATAAGGGGCTCAATTGTTTCTCTTGAAATTGCCACGCTAAGTTGCTTTATAGGACTTACCTTGGGCACCATTATTGGCTTAATCCAAGAATATGGCAACACTCTTATTCGCTGGATAGCTAATGTCTATGTCACTATTATTCGTGGTACACCAATGCTTATACAAATTTTTATAGCCTATTACGTACTCCCGCAAATAGGTATTTCTATTCCTGAATTTTGGGCAGCAACACTTGCCATTGGGCTTAATAGTAGCGCATATATTAGCAGCATTATCCGATCAGGGATTGCCTCTGTTGGCAAAGGACAAATCGAAGCAGCACAGGTTCTTGGCTTTAGCACAGCGCAAACCATACAGCTTATTATTCTTCCTCAGGCGCTTCGAGTAGTGCTACCGTCACTGGGCAATGAATTCATTACTCTCATAAAAGATTCGGCACTTGCTTCTATTATTGGCGTAGTGGAGCTATCTAAAGAGGGTTCAATTATTAGAAGCCGAACCTATGACTCATTAACTATTTTTCCTATGGTTGCATTGCTGTACCTTATCATGACCACCACACTTTCAATTGGCATGCACTATCTTGAAGAAAGGATGAATAAACATGCTGGCCATTAAAAATGTATATAAATTATATGCGGGTAAAACAATACTACATAATATGTCTCTTTCTGTAGATCGTGGTGAAATTGCATTACTGCTTGGCCCTTCTGGTGTGGGCAAATCAACATTACTTCGTATATTAAACAATTTAGAAACTATAGACTCTGGCATCATAACTGTTGATGGTAAGCCACTTGATCTTACCAAAGTGAATACAACCCATACTGTTGGGATGGTGTTTCAGCAGTTCAATCTTTTTGAACATTTAACCGTGATACAAAATATTACATTGGCACTTGAAAAAGTTATACATAAAACACACGAGCAAGCTCTGGCTATTGCCCACAAACTTCTGACACATTATGGCCTTGATCAAAAGGCTGACTCCTTTGTATCTCGTCTATCAGGTGGACAAAAACAACGCCTTGCTATAGCACGTGCGGTAGCTCTTAAGCCTACTATTATTTGCATGGATGAACCAACATCAGCGCTTGACCCCTTGCTTACTACGCATGTTGCCAACACTATTACCGAACTTGCTCATGAAAAATATATTATACTAATTGCCTCACACGATACAGCACTACTTGATAAATTGAACTGTACCATTTACCTACTAGGTGAAAATGGCATCGTGCAAACTGCTTTATCTCAAGACTTTAGAGGCAATCCAGAAAAATTTCCTCTGATACATTCATTTGTAAGCGGCTCGATACAACCATAAATAAAATTTTGTCATGTATTACATCGATCATTAGACCTCTATATCGAGTCTTGACATTACTACTTCGGCTTGCTAACTTTGTACGGAAATAAATATAAATTCTTTTTAAAAAAGTCCCTAAAAGAACAATACTTTATGTATTGTTCACCCCCTAACCCTTCAGCTTGTTTCAAGTTGAAGGGATTTTTTTATCTTTTAAGCAAATGCTATGCATATCAGCTGTTAAATGGAATAATGCATCATCTCTACGATCAATCCGAACGTGTGAACATTGGATCATTTTTTTTGATGCTTTAATATGAGAAAAAAACTGCTGAATGGAATCCATGGTACCTGTTACATCTACATGAACTATATGTTTTATATACCAGCCTTTATCTAAACATTTGCCAGCAGTGCACCCTGTAAGATAAAGACCTGACTTTTTAATATATTTTATTATCTCAATCATGCGAGACTGGGTGATTACCTTTTCAGACAATGGTGCGCAGTATGGATGCACAAAATCATGAAATTCATCTATAGCATTTTGGGCAGTCGCGCATTCTTGTTCAATACAAGAGGTCTGCACTCCTTGCGCATGCAATGAAGCTATATCCGTGCGATATCGTTCAATAAAAAAATCGTTTTTTGAGTATAAAACATAAAACCAAAAAAACCACAAAGCCGAAATACTAATACTAGTGACAAAAAAACGATAAATAACGTTTAATTGAATAGCCCATGAATAAAAGGCATTAGTACGTGGTATAAAATACATTGCTTATTACTCTCCGCCTTGTTAACAACTAAAAAGTTGTTTTAGTCCACTGCATAGGATCAACTGGCACATTATTTATTCTCATTTCCCAATGAAGATGATATCCGCTTGCATAACCCGTTTTACCTAAATAGCCCAGCGGTCTTCCTTTGGTTATTGTGTCCCCCACATTAATAGATGGCGCAAAATCTTCTAAGTGAAAAAACAATGATATAATGCCCCAACCATGATCAATGATAACTGAATTACCGCTCAATGCGAATCTCTTTTTCATAACCACTATACCATCTTGTGGTGCCCACACAACACTTTTTGGCATATTAATTACATCGACTGCTCTGTGCGCATAGCGACCTCGATGCTGAGTTGTACGAATAGTCCCAAAATCACAGGTAATACGAGCTATATCTATTGGGGTACAAAATGATCCCCGCCATAATTTTTCACGCGGAGATTGATCCACTATTTCCTTAATTTCATTCTCAAACAGGGCACTGTCATTTCCCAAGGCTTCTTCTTCTTTAACTTTTTCTGCACTAATATGTAAAAATTCTTTTTTAAAGGGAAAAGCAATTACTTGAAATCTATTGTCAAGACACAATGAATTACCCACCTTATCTACTAGATCAACCGTGGCCAAGTATTCATTAGGCTGCTCTTCACAAGAGATAGGAACATAGCACTCATAAATAAAGGAACCTTTTGATTCAGGAAAACATTCATATTTATTTGAAAGTACCGACGCAAAAGCATGATCAACCTCTTTGTTAGCCTGAAATTGCACATGTAGAGTTCTGCCCTGCAAAACTTTTTGCGTTGCATCTGTTCGTACCAATGCTGCCTGTAAAGGGATATTGTCTACAAAAAATGACCGTTTTAAGCATATTCTGTTTTTGTGATAAGTTGTATCAACACACTCAACCACCAATTCATGCGCGCCATTTGCTATTGTTTTTGTGGGAAGAATAAAAGGATGATCTTCCTGTCTGTATACCATATTAAACTTAGTAACCAATGGCTTACCGTCAAGAAGTAATGATATTTCTCCTTTTTTGCTGCTCAATAAGCTACACTGCACATCCCCAGCGCACCATTGCCCCTGTTCAAGCCCTACTATTTGCAAATGCGGTTCTTGTATATCAAAGAAATAGGTGTATGTTGCCCAACCAAACCATACAAAAAAAACAGATAAAAAAAATATAATGAGGTGACGAATTCTCAATGCCATGATAATCCTAAAAATATATAAATCACATTTGTAGACTTTGTAAAATCTATTTCATTATACTGACTTTTATATTGCGCGTAAATGCATCAATATCGCATAACAAGGCATAAAACAAATGAATACATTTAATCATTTACCTATACTGTTAATATTTGTACTTTTTATACCTCATCAGCCACTCTATGCGTATAAAAAAGGAGTTATTGTAGCCGTTTCTATCGGCATAAGTGCTGCCGGACTGTATGGATTTTATCGATGGCTACGAACCGAAGAAACATTCAATCCAACCATAGATAACCTCAACACCCTTACGTTTAAGACCGCCCATCAAGCTAACCTCAGCCTTGATCAACAACAAGACCCTCTTATTTCTTCAATGAACATTGATCAACTCGTAATAAAAATAAACAAAAATAAAACCCCACAACAAGCTCATATTCTTGTCCCCCCTCAGGAGATGGGCAATGCAAAAACAGTACTGGTTCAAAAAGGAATAACTACTACCCTTCAAGACCCCACTGTTTTTATTTTTTCTCGCGGCTATGCTCGCACCAACACTCCCGGCACGAATGACAATATGCTTCAAGTGGGTGGTTGCGCCATGGCTGCCTATATGCCAATACAAGATAATATTATTAATAACGCTCCTTGCATTACATTTGACTATCCTGACCGTCGCCGCTGCTTTAATTTTGGTCAAAACAAAGATGTGCAATGCTTAAAACTTATTCATGAACATACACTCAAACAAAACCCTAATGCGAATATTATATTGGTTGGAGATTGTCGCGGAGCAAAAACAATACTTAACTTTGCCACACAAAAACCAAAAAATATTAAAGCATTAGTCCTTCTTTCTCCCTTTTTTTCAGCACACCAATTAACTGAACAAGTTGCTCAGAACTATCTTTCGTGGTTGCCTTGTTCTTCTGGGTTCTTGCATAATTTTTTTAAGCTATGGTTTCCAAGCTATAATCCCGACACTGACAAGCTATTTGCCGCCAACATAACCTCTATTTCTCAAGATATACCGCTTTTTATTGCTCATCGCAATAGAGATACGCTCGTTTCAACAGAACAAGTTGTCGACTTTATAGCTACACTGCGCAAAGCAGAACACAAAAATATTCACCTTGTAACAACGGATGATGCAACCGCCCGCCACAGCCGCCTTACACCAGTAAAAATGGTTCAGCAAGAAGTGAATCGCTTTTTTTTCACCTACAATCTCCCCCATAACCCTGCCCTCCTGACCAGCTAAACAATATTTACAAGCTGAATACTTTGCTTGATGGTAAAAAGTATGCTATACTATAATTTATAGCTAAACTATAAAAAAAAGGGTTAAGTGATGTCTCACAAGATATATGCAACATTCCCCAGCCTTCCCGGTGTATATCTCTTTAAGAATGCACAAGAAGAAGTATTGTATATTGGCAAAGCCTTATCCCTTAAAAATAGAGTCAGCTCTTACTTTCACCATCAAGCTACTGATTGGAAAATAGATGCGCTCATTAAAGAACATGAAACAGTTGAATATATTCTCACTAATACAGAAATTGAAGCATCTCTGCTAGAAGCCGAACTTATAAAAAGCCATCAGCCAAAATATAATATTCTTCTTAAAAGCGGACAACCTTTTGTTTATATCCTATTTACTGCCCATGCTATCCCTACCATAAAAATAGTGCGTAATAAAAATCAAAAGGGTCTTTACTTTGGACCATTTTTACACAAGCAACAAGCGCGTGCCGTATATCATTTTCTAATACAAACGTTTCGACTCAACCTATGTAATAAAAAAATTGCGCATGGCTGCCTAGATTATCACATTGGCACATGCCCCGGCAACTGCTTGCCACACTTTGATCCCCAGGATTATCTATTTCATTTGCAACTCGCACAAAATGTACTAAATGGCAAAGATAAAGAATTCACCCTTAATATTCAAAAAAAAATTGCTGAATATAGCAACGTGCTTGCATTTGAAAAGGCTCAGCGTTTAAGTAACTATCTTGATAATTTGTATACTATTTTTACCACCATTAAAGCTCGCTATTCCAGTAAAAAATTTGCCACCGATATATGCGCGGCAACAACCCCTCATAGCACCATAGTAGACGTCACGGCTGCGGCTACACTTGAACTGCAAAAAATCCTCAACAGCAAAAACCCCGTAAACACCATTGATTGTTTTGACATTTCACACTTTCAAGGCAAAAGCATTGTTGGTTCATGCATACGGTTTACCAATGGCAAACCAGACAAAAATAAATTTAGACGTTTTAAAATCTATGGAATTATAGAACAAAATGACTATGCTGCATTGCAAGAAATTGTTACCCGCAGGTATGCGCTGAGCACCGATATCCCTGACCTAATCTTAATTGATGGCGGGAAAGGTCAACTAAGCGCGGTAAAACATGTTTTTTCTCATACAAAATGTGTTAGCTTGGCAAAAAAAGAAGAGCTTTTATTTAGCGACGCGCACCCTCACGGTTTTCCTCTTGACGTTCATACCGATGTGGGAAAATTGCTTATTTCTTTGCGTGACTATGCTCATCATTTTGCTATAACCTATCATCGGCTTGATCGCAAGAAGCAAGTTCGATCTCATCAAACTGCCGCGCTACCCGACTCACCTCAGCAAGATTAATACCATAGCGTACAATTTGCCCATATTTTTGTATAAAACTTTCAGCTTTTTTTTCATCAACCTTTAATTGCTCTAATGTATCGGCGTAAAAGGCATCATATTCCTCTTTTGATTCAGCTGTTTTAAACGCATATTGCAACTGCCTATGCTGTTTTTCTGTAATTTTTTGAACACCTAAGAGTTTTTGTAGATGAGATAACATTTGATCATGTAACATATACTTACCCCTATTAAAAGGTATACCTACATATTCATAGACTCGCTTGGGATCAATATCTGTACCCTGAAAGTTATGGCGCAAAGACGCGGCTACTTCACAACAAAAATCAGGACTTGTTCTGCGCATTAAAACAAACATAACATTTTTCTGTTGATCATAAGCGGCCTGCGCATCTAATGCTTTTTTTTTCATCTCTTTTGCTTGTTCCATCAGGTTATCTATTAACCTAAAAGCTGGCTCTTGGGTATCAACCAAACACCATGCATCCTGTCCATCGGAACAAAATAATTCTGGAGAAATATCTTCCATGCCATACGCAAACACACACACAAATGCCATCAATAAAATACCTATACGATAATTATTATACATGTTTTTTCCCTTTTTAATTTGCGTATCGCTCACCCTTTTCATTCCATTACTCTACACCATTTTTAAAGCAAGACCCACTAACTTTCTTTACGCTTTGCTAAACACTCTATAATCTTAGCTTTAAGACATGTTCTGATCGGACAATAGTGCTAGCAATCATTAATTAAATATAGTGCAATTATTCTTGCAAGCAGAACCTGGCAGAGATTTAGCCCATGGCGAAAATAAATATGCTTCTGTTCATGAAGATAGAAATCTAAAAAAAATAACCAACTTAGTAAAATAAACAAAGCCCTATTCCTTGCTAAAGATATAAAAAAAGTTTTTGAAAAATTCAATCTTACCTTGAAAGTTCGAGCAGAACAACACCCTAAACGACAAGCCTTGCTCTCGGCGGCTCTATAAAAACAATTACGATCAAGACTGAATCCAGATTATATATTTTTTTACACCATGCACACAAGATGGTATATCTATCATGTATATCTCAATAAAAGCTAAAATGCGCACGCTTACAAAGCTCAATTAAAAAAAATATGAATATAAAAAAACGAATATTTGTTGCTAACTGGAAGATGAACATGTGTTTTTATAAAGCACAAACATTTATAAAAACACATCTATCAGCGCTGGAAATTATGGCGCAAAAACAAAATACTACAATTATTGTATGTCCATCGTTTATATCTCTTACAGATGCATGCGCTCAAACGCGCTTAACAGCTATAAAAATTGGCGCTCAAAACTGCTCTCAACACTCTCAAGGCGCCTACACGGGAGAAGTTGACGCCATATCCATTGCTCAGGCCGGCTGCACGTATGTTATTATTGGTCACTCAGAACGGCGGAATCATTACCACGAAAACAATGAGATTTTAGGCCAAAAAGTTGCCTGCCTGCTTGAAAACAATCTTATACCAATCATCTGCATAGGCGAAACGCTCAACGATTACATTAATGGCCTTACTTTTGAAGTGCTACAACAACAACTAGAGCCCCTTTTTGTACATGCTCAACAAGCACAAGAGCTTATTATCGCTTATGAACCAGTCTGGTCAATTGGCACTAGTGTCACTCCTGATACTAACTATCTAGAAAAAGTGTTTACCTGGCTTGCAAACAAAACTGCAAAAATAGCGCCTAAAGCCGCTATCAATTTACTGTATGGGGGCAGCGTAGATGAAAACAATGCCTCAAAAATAATCCGCATTTTTCACATAAATGGTTTTCTTATTGGTAATGCGAGTCTAAATTTTCAAAAATTTCAAAATATAGTATCATCAAGTGATGATACAGTTACAACAATAAAATAGGAAGAATGTATAATGTTATATGAATTATTAATTACCGGTTATGTATTTGTGTGTGTTTTGCTCGTCTTTTTAATTCTTATCCAAAAAGGCAAAGGAAGTGCTGGATTTGGCGTTTTTGGCTCTAGTTCTCAGGTGCTTTTTGGTGGTTCAGGAGGTCAAGATATCTTTCAAAAAGCAACTTGGACCCTCGGTGCATTATTCATGCTTGGCTCATTTACACTTTCCATCATGAAAACAAAACAAAGTCAATCTTTGAGCTATGCAAAAACCGTTCAACAAGCAGCACCTACATCACAACCAACATCTGACCTTAAAGAATAAATGGTTATATCTCTTGCTCATTTTATTGGCTCAACCATAGTTAGCACCTGTAATTCTATTGGTTATTTTGTATTGTTTTTAATAAAAGCGTGTAAAACAGGCATTACGACACGCCTTAAAATTAAAAAACTATTTGCCCATATGAATGATATTGGTGTTGAATCAATTAATATTGTAGTTCTTACGGGAGCATTTACCGGCATGGTTTTTGCCCTTCAAACCTACATTGGTTTTCAGCGTGTTGGGGGAGAACAATTTCTGGGAGCTGTTGTTGCTCTTGGCATGATTCGCGAGCTGGGGCCCGTATTGACTGGCCTTATGATCACAGGGCGGGCTGGATCAGCTATTGCTGCTGAAATAGGAACCATGAATATTACAGAACAGCTTGATGCATTACGTACGCTACGCATAAATACACACCAATACCTTGTTGTCCCTCGCATATTGGCTAGCATTATTATTGTCCCCTGTATGACCATTATAGCAATGATGTGTGGCATTGTAGGTGGCTACATTACCGCAGTACATGTATTACAATTAAGCCCAGAAGACTACATGAATAGCATTAAAGGTTTTGTAGAACTTTCTGATGTAACCGGGGGACTTGTCAAAGCTGCCGCATTCGGCCTTATTTTAAGCTGGGTGGGCACATATAAAGGTTTTTATACCCATGGGGGAGCACGAGGAGTGGGTATTGCCACCACGCAAAGCGTTGTTTTGAGTTCAATTATGATTTTAATAAGCAACTATTTTTTAACCAAAATGCTAGAGCATATGTAGGCATCCCATACCATCATGACAACAGCAATTAAATTAATAGACTTAAAGAAAAAATTTGGCGATACCTTTATTACCAAAGGGGTAAATCTAAATATTCCTGCGGGTAAAATGACGATAATTTTGGGACGTTCTGGTGAAGGGAAATCGGTTCTTTTAAAACAAATAATCGGGCTACTAAAGCCAACATCTGGCAGTATCATTGTTGACGGAGTAGATTTAACCACACTGAATGACTATGAACTTGACCAACAGTTTGCAAAGTTTGGCTATGTGTTTCAATTTGCGGCTCTTCTTGATTCTCTTACTGTTTTTGAAAACATAGGCATTACGTTACTAGAATCAGGCATAAACAGAGATGTCGTTCTTCCTTTAGTTAAAGAAAAATTAAACATGGTTAACCTGAGCCTTGATACACTCAATAAGTATCCATCAGAGCTTTCTGGTGGTATGCGAAAACGAGTGGGGCTTGCGCGCACATTGATTACCAATCCAAAAATCATTTTATACGATGAACCTACTACCGGACTTGACCCAATAACATCACGTGTTATTCATGAACTAATGTACAGCATGCAGAACAAGCTGCAGGTAACCTCCCTTATGATAACTCATGATGTTGAAAGCTTTCAGTATGCTGACCATATAGCCTTGTTGCACGAAGGAGTTATTAAATATTTCGGAGATGCAAAAACTATCTGGGAATCAGATAATCCGTACATTTATCAATTTATTCGCGGTCTGGCACAGGGCCCTATCCAGACTGATAGCACCTATTTTAAAAAATAAAAAAATTTTTCATACATATAAAATATAAAAAGGAAATACTGTTATGGAAAAATTTTTTACCATCGCTGGACCAGTTAAACCTGATAAACATTATTATGTACCACTATCAACACGATTAAGTGAACCTGAGCTTTACGAACTTATTGAACAAGAAAAATATTTTATTTTACATGCTCCACGACAAACAGGAAAAACGTCGACTGTTCTTAATTTTGCTCGAGAACTTAATAATCAAGGCACATATACAGCCCTGTATGTTAACATTGAATCAGCGCAAGCCCTGCGAGACAATATTGAAAAAGCTTTGCCCGTTATAATACAAGAATTTCATACTCGTGCAAAAGGATTACTCCCACCAGAAGATCCAATCTTTACCATTTTTGAATCCTTAAAAACAGAACAAGTTCCTGCTGGCAGCCTTCTTGCAACCTTTTTAAACAATTGGGCAACGCAAAGCCCAAAACCGATCGTTCTCTTTATTGATGAAATAGATTCACTCATTGGCGACACGTTGTTATCAGTTTTACGTCAATTACGATCTGGCTACGATGGACGACCGCATGCATTTCCACAATCAGTATGCCTTATTGGTGTACGCGATGTGCGCGATTACCGCATTTGGTCAGAAGCTGGCAAGCAAGTTATTCTTGGGGGCAGTGCTTTTAATATCAAAGCAGAGTCGTTACGACTGAATGATTTTACCAAGGCAGAAGTACAAGACCTCTACTTGCAACATACCAATGCAACTGGGCAACAATTTAGCGATGATGCCTTTAATTATGCATTCGAAATTACTCGTGGGCAGCCATGGCTAGTGAATGCATTAGCATATCAGGCATGTTTTCGCGATGTAACAAATCGAACAACATCAATCACTAAAGAAGTAATTGAACGCGCAAAAGAAACGTTAATCGCACGCCGAGATACTCATTTGGATGTGTTAATTGATCGACTACAAGAACCACGCATTAAAAATATTATTGATGCAATTGTTACCGGTATAGATACTTCGTGCAATTTCCCTTCTGACGACATTCAATACGCCTTAGACTTAGGACTTATTGCCCGCCGAAACAACAATCTTGTCATTGCCAATCCCATTTATCAAGAAGTTCTTCCACGCGAACTTACCTATTCTACTCAACTAACTTTGCCTCAACAACAAGCCTGGTATATCAATACCGATGGTTCACTAAATATACATAAAATGCTCACCGAATTTACTCAATTTTATCGAGAAAACTCTCCTATTTGGCTTGAAAGATTTGCCTATAAAGAAGCTGGTCCCCATCTACTTATTATGGCATTTCTACAAAGAATCATAAATGGTGGCGGCCGCATCAATCGAGAATATGCATTGGGCCGTGACCGTGTCGATCTGCTTATACTATGGAAAACACAGCGAATTGTTATTGAGCTTAAAATATGGCATAGCGCGACAAAAACCTTACTAAATGGGCTTGAACAAACTGCCAGATATATGGACACATCACATGCTACCGAAGGACATTTGGTGATTTTTGATAAACATGAAAAAAGCTGGGATGAAAAAATATACAACAGGCAAGAACAGATTGGTAATAAGATTATTACTATATGGGGCATGTAATTTTGTATATAGTTTTACTGAAAACAAAATAATAACCGATAATTACTGTGAGATAACATGCATAAAGTTTTTTGGGATAATCCATATCAATGGACATTTCTTACAAAAGTTGCATCTGTTAATGGTAAAAAGGTTACTTTTGAAGAAACTATAGCTTATTCTTTTGCGGGCGGACAAGAAAGCGATAAGGCATGGGTTAACAATCTGCCGATACTTGATTCAGAAAGAATAGAAAATCTCATTTATTATACCCTTCCTGAAGAACATGGCCTTTCTATAGGTGATGTTGTCACTATGACCATTGATTGGCCCCGTAGACACAAACTAATGCGATTACACTTTGCTGCTGAATTAATTTTAGAAATTATCACACAAAAATTTAATCTTGAAAAAATTGGTGCTCATATTGCAGAAAGCAAAGCGCGCATAGACTTTATATCTGATACCAATATATCTACACTTTTTGAATCAATTTTAGCCGAATATAATCAGATTATTAAAAATAATCAAATCATACACACCGATTTTTCTGATATCAAAAATCAACGACGTTTTTGGAAAATTGATGGCTTTGCCCAGGTGCCCTGTGGAGGAACGCATGTTAAGTCAACAGGTGAGGTTGGCTTTGTGTCATTAAAAAGAGAACATCCGGGAAAATCAAAAGAAAGAATTGAAATCAGATTAATCGAATAATGTTTTTAAAAAAGGGTGCCGATGTCCAATCATGATAAAATCCCCATTGACGTTTCAATTGTGCAACGCCTTATTGCTGAACAATTCCCAGAATGGGCAAATCTTGAAATCAAACCCGTTGAACTCATTGGTGGGTTGTTAATGAAATACTGACAGATAAAAACTTATAAAAAATAACTTTTTAGTTGGGAGCTCTCCACAAAAAAGGTTATTTTTAGTTTAAAGCTCCAAACAAGCAAATATTTTTGAAACTACGAACTACTCAGGTTGCTTTTGGAATTCTTTGTATAATAAGCTCGGTTGAATTCCCTCATTATTTTGATATTTATCACTCTCATAGCGATCATAAGAGCCTTTTATGGTGTGATAAAATATCTGACACAATTCTACGCCAGGATAAATACGAATTGGTTGAGCACAAAACATTTCTAGCGTCCAATATCCATTAAAGCCAACATCACCAAAACCCGCAGTGACATGTATAAAAAGTCCAAGACGACCAACAGATGAGCGCCCTTCAAGCATAGGCACTAAATTATCCGTTTTAGTATACTCAATGGTACGGCCTAAATATAAACGCCCGGGTTCCAATACTAATCCTTCTTCAGGAATTACCAAACTTTTTAATCTATGCTTTGCTTTCATGTCTAAAACTTTAGACTCATAAACAAGAAGCTCTCGATGCAAACGCAAGTTATAACTATTCGGGTTTAACTGACTATCATTGAATGGGTCAATATGAATATCGCTCCCAATCCTTTTTTTTATTTCACGCCCGGAAAGGATCATACTAAATCTCCATGTTCTGTTGCTGTTGTAAGATTACTGCAAGGTTGCTACAATAACACATAATAAATAATACTTGATCATTAATATACTCATTCTGCCAAAAAATAGTAAGAGCGTAACCATGATAGAACAAAATGTAATTAATAACACCATTGATAACACTGTCGACTTAATCAAAGAAGAAAGTCTTCGACTACGAAGGTTAAATGGTGAAGTTGGCAAGGTAATTGTAGGCCAAGATGACATTATTGACTTCATTGTAATGGCCATTTTATGTGATGGACATATTTTGCTTGAAGGTATGCCTGGTGTTGCAAAAACAACAATGATTAAGGCTGTCAATGATGCCCTGGGCCTTAGCTTTAATCGTATTCAGTTTACCCCAGACTTGCTACCGGCTGATCTTGTTGGAACTCTGATATATAATCCAAAGTCGCATGAGTTCGAAACAAAAAAAGGCCCAATCTTTGCAAACCTTATTCTTGCAGATGAAATTAATCGTGCTCCTGCAAAAGTACAATCTGCGCTTCTTGAAGCGATGCAAGAAAAACAGGTTACTCTTGGATCTAATACATTTGCTCTCGACAAACCTTTTTTAGTCTTTGCCACTCAAAATCCTATTGAACAAGAGGGCACATACCGATTACCTGAAGCCCAAGTTGATCGTTTTTTATTTAAATTATCTATTACGTATCCAACAATCGAACAAGAAAAAGAAATTATAAAGCGCTCAGTAGATAACGTTAAAATAATGCCTGTTTTCAGCAAAGATGATATATTTAAAACGCAAAAATTAGTGAGTGATATATACGTTGATGATAAAATTATTGATTACATAACACATATTGTTTTTGCAACACGGGAACCAGAGAGATATAGGCTCAGTGCTTTAAAGCCTTATATACAGTATGGGGTTTCGCCTCGGGCAACAATAGCTCTTTATAAAGCAGCCAAAGCTCATGCTTTTTTAAAGCAACGTCACTTTGTTACTCCTGATGATGTGAAAGCTGTTGCTTTACCTATTTTAGCGCATCGCCTGGGGCTCACCTATGAAGCAGAAGCTGACAACATCAAACACTCTACTATTATCAGCACTATTCTCAATTCGATTCCGGCCCCATAAAAACAAGCATGATATTTTATACTTTTAAAGGTCCGCACTTGACAAAGAAAACAAAAGGAAGGTATCGTTTGAAGAGTAAAATTCATACAAAGGACGCTTAATGAAACATCCTTTTTGGATTATAAATAGCTCTCTCTTTTTTTTACTCCTTTTTGTTTTGGGGTTTGTATACTTTTTTAGATCCCCATTACCCGAAAGAGAGCATATTGAACTGGCGCAAACTTCTAAGCCAGTTACCACAGAAAAACTGCTCATCAATATAACAAAAATTTATGAGCAAGATCTTTTTGATACCTACAAAAAAGAAGAACCTGTTGCTGAAGCTTCTCAATTGATTGAGCCGCTCCCTGAGCCACCACAACCGCAAACAGTTTCTATCCCAGAGCAACCTGAGCCACAATTCTTAGAACCAATTAATGTAACCCTTAAGGGCATTATGACAGTAGGATCGGATAGCGGCAAAAATCGCGCTATCATAGAAGACAATAAAACAAATCAAGAAGCTATGTATCGCGTTGGTGACAGCATTGAAGATGCGCGTCTTATTCGGATTTTTAATAACAAAATTATTTTATTGCGCACAAATGGACAACAAGAAGTCTTGTATTTGCGAGAACAAGATGCAAAAAATGATCCCGCCTATGCTGCTATAGACAAATGGGATGAGGTTATTAAAAAAACAACGGACAACGACTACCTCATTGATATCAAGCAATTTACGCATCGTATTCATAATCTTGGACAAATAGTTGATATACTAAGCCTTACCACCGCTTATGAAAAAGGGGTAAGTATCGGTTGCAGAATAGGGATGTTAGATGAAAAATCTTTCGGTCCACAAATAGGTCTACAGAAGGGAGATATTATTCTTTCTATAAATAACATTCCTGCTAACAATACTGAAAATAGACTAGCTATTTATCAAAACATTATGTCTCTTGCCAACAATGATGTGATTACCGTCACTATGCTGCGTAACGAAGCTCAACAAATAATGCGTTATACATTACAAACAGAAGCTGATACTCTAGAAAATATACTCACTCCTCAGAAACACAGCGAGGAAGAGTTGCAAGAAAAAAACGTTTCTAAATTACAAAAGAAATACTCTTTTGCCCCAACTATGAAAGAAATTCGTACACAAGAAAAAGAGCGAATGCTCAATAAAGGCAAAGAACATACATCATCCTCAACACGTGCTAAAAAGTAATGGTTATGAATAAAAAAAAGAATTTTAACCTGTTTTTACTCTGTACTCTATCAATACTTGGATTGAATGGGCTGACACATGCTCGCAATGCTCGCCAGAATCGCCGCAACAAAAAAACAGTTGATAGTAACAATGAGCAAAAGATATCCGGTACCACTTTAACAGAAGAAAATACGGTAGCTCAATCACAAAAAGACACTATACTTGTTGCACAAAACAACCCTTTACCTTTATTTATAAAGCCTGACATAAGCAACCGATCTCTGCCTCTTGAGCTGCAAACCAATAAAATAACTGAACAGTCATTCACCGTAAAGCCAACATCAGAATTAGCAGCAAGCACAAAGGCTCTAGATGATCAGGATGAAAAAATAGAATTTAACTTTCAAGACGCTGATTTGCAAACACTCGTAACCCATATTGCAGAATTGTTTGATATTACCTTTATTACTGATGATATGATTCAACCAATGCCGCAAGGTAGCCATGCACTTAAGGGCAATAAAATATCATTTAAAACTAATAAATTATTGTCAAAAAAAGAGGCGTGGGATCTTTTTATCACCTTTCTAAGTATGTCAAAATTTGCTGTTGTTCCGGACAGCAATCCACGCATTTTTAGAATAAAAACAGAAGATGCAGCAAAAAAATCTCCTCTCACCACCTTTATAGGCATTGATCCAACCACACTGCCCAATAATGATCAACTGATCCGCTATGTCTATTTTATTGAAAACAGTCCAATAGATACTATTAAAGCTATTCTAGAAAAATTACGCAGCCCATCATCAGATTTAATTATTCTTACTAATCACAAGGCTTTTGTACTTACAGATAAAGCTCACAATATTAAAACTCTCATGCAAATTGTAAAAGAGCTCGACAAAGTGAGTATGCCTCAATCAATGTCTGTGTTAAAGTTGCGACGCGCTGATGCTGTGCAGGTCAAAGAACTGTATGATAGTCTGATCAATCCAGATAAAAACAAACCCCAGCAGTTTTTTCAGGCTCGCAAGCAGCCGACTTCACTTTTTTTCCCTGAAAACACCACCATTATTGCTGAGCAACGCACAAATTCATTAATTTTGCTGGGTACAAAAGAATCTATTAATAAAATAGAAACATTTATTCTTAAAAATATTGATGTTGAACTAGATATTCCCTATTCACCTCTTTACGTGCATCAACTTAAATACGCAGATGCTGACACCATCGCTAATATCATGACTCAAGTAACCCAGTTAGAAACAGGTACCCCTGCAGCTCAACATGGTGGCGTACGGGGCAAAGATAAGTATATGAAACCGATCACCTTTGTTGCTGAAAAAGAAACCAATCGCATAATTATTAAAGGGCACTATGATGACTATATAACCGCAAAATCGGTCATAGAAAAACTTGATGAACCTCAACCACAAGTTGCTATAGAGGTCCTCATTATAAGCGTTACCTTAACCAACCGAAAACAATTGGGTACGCAAATTCGTAGTAAAAATCCGGGAGTCAATGGCTTATTGGGAAATAATGTACAGTTTCAAACATCGGGATTATATCAAACCAAGCAGGTGGTAACGAGAAATGCCATTTCATCAGGGGCATCACGCCTTTTGGGTAACCTGGTAACATTAGCAACGGGTGCTAATCCTGGCAATACGATTATTACGTTAGGATCTGATGCATTTGGGGTATGGGGTATTTTCCAGGCGCTTCAAACAGTCGCAAACGCTCAAATTGTTTCTAACCCCTTTTTAATAGCCACCAACAATACTGAAGCAACAATAAAGGTAGGGCAAACTCGACGAGTACAAACAGGCCTTGTGTTTGCTGGTAATTCAGAAAAAGGCACCTCAGCTCTTGGGGATGAACCTGCAAACCTTATTGTCAGGGTAACTCCTCAGATCAACGCTGATGGGATGATTGTATTAAATTTACTTGTTGACATCACTAACTTTGCCGATCCAGGTGACCCAACCAGTGCTACAAAAATTACTCGTAAAATTGAGACATCTACTATTGTTTCCAATAAAGAAATTCTTGCCTTGGGAGGTCTGATCAAAAACAATGTTCTTAATGACCTTAAAAAAACACCTGTTTTAGGTGATATACCAATTTTAGGTTGGCTCTTTAAAAACCAAGCAAAAACAGAAGATAAAGACAACCTGCTTATACTTGTATCAACACGCATCATAGATCCTCATCAAAAAAAAGAAGTGAGTCGCTTTAACACCGGACACATTGATGACTATCATGGAGCCTTAGCAAAAATGAACTATCAAATGAGCGACAAAGACCCCATACAACATCTCTTTTTTGCTCCAGACCGTGAAGGAACAGAACAAGTTATGGATGATTTCCTCTTAAAACGTGGCAGCATTATGGGAATGGAAGAACCAAAAAGCAAGTTTGCGTTACGTCGAGAAAAAAGATTGCGCAACAAAAATAAGGGTGGCTCTGTCGATCCCCTTCCAATACCTATACCAACAGTAACTGCGCAACTTTCGCATAAAGAACGGATTGAAACAAAAGTGCCGATGCCGCCAGCCATGTCTAAAAATCTCCCTATTGCTCATGATATTACTGCTCTACAAGAAGCAATTCTTAATAAAAAAAGAACTAAATTATCACTCACCGACTTTTTTGATGACGCGAAGGCCCGCGCATGATTAAAAACATTTTTTTACCAGAAAAAATCAATGGTTATTTTTTATTTGCTCAGCGCATTGTGGGCATTACCATTGGTCCGACGCATATCAATGCAACACAGCTGTATATAAAAGGTAAATCATACATTGTTGAAAAATGCATACAAGAAACAGTAGATAGCGATACTACTGCAACAGCCACTGAACGTACTATTGCCACTCTTAAAAAAATTAAGTCACAACTTGATCCATTTGATGCATTGCATACTGTCCTTTCAAGCAGCGTTATTGTATTAAAGGAACTTAAACTGCCTTTTTATGATTATGAAAAAATTAAAATGGTCATCAACTTTGAAGTTGAGCCTTTGCTCCCGTTTGCAGCAAAAGATGCTGTCATTGATTTTATTATTACTAAACAAATACCAGAAGAACAGAGCAGCGAGATCCTTGTTGCAGCAATACAAAAAAAATCCCTTGCAGAGCACCTACACCTTTTTGAGCAAGCTGAAATGAAGCCTCAAGTGGTTACTGTTGATCTTTTTGCCCTCTATGGATTATATCAACAGATTCCACACTACTCACAACAACAGGGCAGTGTTACTCTGTTAGGACTCGATATGCACTCCACCTCTATCGGCCACCTATACAACAATCAGTTGCGCTCCATTAGAACAATGAGCAAGGGACTCTATTCTATAGTAAAAATGGCAAGCGATGATATAAAAATAGCTCCCCGCGACGTATTAGATCATTTCATGCGATTTGGCCTTGCCGATAGTGATACTCCCCTCGTAACTGATGCACTAAAAAAGGCCACAAAGCTTTTTTTAAATGATGTTTCTTTTACTCTCAATTCATTTGTTTCTCTGACCTCTCAAGGCGAAACTATCGGCTCTCTATTGCTTTTTGGTGATGGAGCACTTATTCATGAGTTACCTTTGTTTATGAATAATACAATGCCAACTCCTGTAGCACTTTTTAGTGTGCAAGAACTCATAGATACACAAAAAATTATCTTAAAAACAACATCTTGCATTACCAGTACTCATTTGGTCAGTTTGGCTGCTACCCTACCAAACGCCATTACTGATAACTTTAATGTCCTAAAAAATGAATTTAGTCCTACCCGCAGCACACTTCTTATTAAGCAAATTGGCGCTGCTCTTTTAATGAGCGTGTTATCACTAACCATGCTACTTACCTACTCGATATTAGAGACACAAAAAATGGAAGCTGAAGAGCTTGAAAATAAACAAGAAGCTATTGAACTTCTCAAAAAAGAGTTCCCAAAAAAAATAGAAGACGAAACAGGTCTTGAAGAAGCAGTAGAAAAATCAACTGAAGCTCTCAAAACTGAAGAAAAAACATGGATCGCTTTTTCTGGCAAATCACGTACCTCTTTTTTACAGTATTGGCTAGAACTGACAAATCTTGTCGATAAAGAAGCACTTGGGTTTGTCATTGATAGTATGGGCATATCAGCTGATACCATGACTATAAAAGCACATGTTAAGGACCATGAAGCTCTCAAACTATTGGAACGCGAACTGAGACAGTCAAAAGTCTTCAGCTATAAAGAACAGCTAACATCTCCTATTTTTACCATGAAAATAATGCTCGCTCAGACCGGGGGAGAAACAAAATGAAATTAATAAAAAAAATAACCTCTGCCATTGACTCATTAAATACAAAAAATTTTTACCTCTATAGTGGCATTTTTGTTGGTATTGTCTTTATGCTTCACGCGGCTATTCTTTTTAACCACTACACAATCATAAATGAGCTCACAAAGAATATTGACGCAATAAATGAACTGCGCGAAGAAAAAGTGCAGCCGCTTCTTGCCCGCACTAAAAATGTGCGTAAACAAAAAGAACAAGTTGATGCATTGCTTGCACAAGATCCTGATTTTAAACTTGAAGGCTACATAAAAGACCAATTGGCCTCATTACATCTCAAGCCACAAACACAGCAGCCCTCTCAGACCGTGCGCGAAGAAAAGTATCTAGAAACAATAGTAAATATAAAGTTAGTAGATATTACTACACAACAAATTGCTCAATTTCTTGAAATAATAGAAGGCAATCAGCGCATTAAGTTGAATAGCATTGAAATAGTAAAATCAAAGAAAAAGCCTAACACCATAGAAGTTTCACTTACCGTTGCAGCTCTGCAACCAAAAGAATTAGGAAAATAGGTGAACAGTATTTCTACACTCCCCCGTACTTTTTTTTTAGTATGCATAGCAAACCTCTGCATACATAGTAGCGCACAAGCAAAAGTTGCCCCATCAGCACCTGCGCAGACTGAAGAAACTCAAAAAAAATCAACCACGTTGGCATCGGGGTCTGCCATTGATGACACAACAACCAATGCTGTTAAAAAAATAGATGGTAGTACAAACAAAAAAACTACTCCCGAGACTACTCTTTTTTCTTTTAACTATCTTGACGAAGATCTTGTTTCTGTCATCAACCATTTTGCCTCACTAACAGGTAATAATATATTGCTGCCACAAGGCGGGCTTGCTATTAAAGAAAAAATTACTCTACAATTGCGTAAAAAAGTTGATCTGACACAGGTATGGAATGTACTATTACCCACCATTTTAGATGTTGCCGGCTTTAGCATGAGCAACACAGGCAATACCTATACTATTATTAAAAATGATAAAAATATTGGTAAAGAACCAATGCCTCTTTATATTGGCGTTGCACCAGAAAAACTACCCAACACTGATCAAAGAATTCGTTATCTTTATTATCTCGCAAACATAAAAGTTGGGGTAATAAAAGAAGTTTTGCAGGCGATAATTGCGGGTACCGGTACTGGATCAGCTGGCTTATTACCTGCTGACACACTGTGGGAAACTGATCCATCAACCAATGCGCTTATTTTATGTGCCAAATCGAACGACATTAAAGCTGCCATGTCTCTTATTCTTCAGTTAGATCAAACTGGATTTCAGGAAACAATGGAAATAGTCCATCTCAAACATACAGAGGCGCAGACAGTAGCAAAAATGTTTGAAGAAATACTCAAACCGGCACAAAATCGAGATCATTATAAACTTGATGCCCGCAAAGAACCCCGTGATACCTATTTTGCTGATACAGCAAAAATAGTTCCTGAACATAAAAGTAACTCTCTTATTTTGTTGGGGCGCCCACAAGCAATAGGGCGCATTAAAGAATTTATTTATAAACATATTGATGTTGAGCTTGATTCAGGACAATCAATGATACATGTATATCAACTGCAATATCTTGATTCACAGGTACTAAAAGATACCTTAGAAAATATCATAAACCATAAGGGTATCGGAAGTTCCGGGCAATCCCGTGGCGATAAAAGTAAAAATGGCAGCACAGAACGTTTTTTTGAACAGGTTATTATTCAAGTTGATAAAGGAGAAAAAGGCAACAATAGAAGAGAGGTTTCCACTGACAATATCACTTATAATTACAGTGGTGGCAATAAGCTTATTATTGCTGCGCGCAATGACGATTGGGTACAAATAAAAAAACTTATCGAGCAGCTTGATATTCCTCAATCACAAGTGTTAATTGAGGTTCTTATCGTTGATTTAAGCCTTTCAGATGCACGTGAATTGGGCAGCATCACCCGTAACCCAAATAGAACACCCCTTCCGGGAGACATAAACTTTCAATCAGCCCACTTTGGCAACATTATTGTGGAACCCAATACTAATAACCCTCAAACTATAAAGTCTGACTTACTCAGACAAGATGCTATAATTCCCCCTGATAGAGATTCAACGCAAGCCAATGCTGCTCTTATCGAAGCTGGTGCAACCAGTACCAACACCACTTTGACGCCACCGCCACCAAGTGAAGAAGCTGGTATCTTTGCCAACATTAATGCCGCAAAAGTTCCCAATGAAGGAGCCACCGTTATTTCTCTTAATGATAGCGATGGCAAAACATGGAGCCTACTGCAAATTCTCAATACAAGCTCTACCTCTAAAATAATTTCTCACCCTCATGTTATTACAACTAACAACCAGAAAGCTGTAGTAACAACGGGAGAATCGCGCCTATTGCCAGGTCCAGTGGGTGGTGCAACTGGTGGTGCAGCAACGCAAACATTTGAAAAGATAACAGCTGATCTTGTAGTGTCTATTACGCCACGTATAAGTTCTGCCAATTTGGTCAACTTACAGATAGATATAGACATTAATCAATTTCTCTCTCCCAGCAATAATACACGATTAATCCGCAAGTTTGTAACCAATACCAATGTTGCTAATGGCAGTATTTTGGCTCTTGGCGGACTCGTCAAAAAAACAAACAGCGCGAGCCAAAAAGAGACTCCGGTGCTTGGTAGCATTCCTATTATTGGATGGCTCTTTAAAGACAGAACAGGCAAAGTGGAAGAAACTAATCTTACGGTGTTTATTTTGCCCACTATTATAGAGCCACGCTTGCGCCCTGGGGTAAATAAATACACACAAGATTATGTTACCCTTGCGCAACAGTATGCACAAGAAGGTGATCTCTTTAATGGACTTAAAGATCCGGTAACGCGCTGGTTTTTTAAAACAGATGTTAATACAGAAAATATTCTTAATAACTTTCTCACCAAAGATGAGTTTAAGCTCGACCTTATTACCAGCCCCTCTCAACAGGAACCGGCTAAATATGAACCTGAACAATCTAATAAAAAAAAGAATACCATACGTAAAATAGAAATTGTAGAGCAGCAAAAAGAACAAGAGCAGCATCTTAAAGACCTGCTCAAAAATACAGAAAATCCGTTCTTGGCTTTAACTAAAAATACAACAACTGCTCTTCAATCCTAAGTATTCTGTTGTATTTTGCCATACGCTCACCGCGAGAACAAGAGCCTGCCTTTATGTGATTGGCGCTGATACCAATTGCTAAATCAGCAATAAAGGTGTCATTTGTTTCTCCTGACCGATGAGAGACAATGGTATTTAAACTATGCTCTTTGCACAGCTTTATGGCCTGTAACGTTTCAGTTATAGTTCCTACTTGATTTGGTTTTATCAATACAGTATCAGCACTATTGTGTTGAATGCCTTCCCATATAAGCTGTGAATGTGTTGCAAAAATATCATCACCAACAATACGCACTTTTGATTCAAATTGAGCGGAAAGACGCGTCCAATTGGCCCAATCATGTTCAGCCAGTCCGTCTTCTATAGAATATATAGGATACTGCTGAGTTATTTTTTCATACCAGCTTATTAACTCTTCTGCCAGCACCTTTTTACCCTGCCAGTTATACATTTTATGATGAGGATCATACAAACGTGATGCTGCAACATCTAAAGCAATCATAATGGTACCGTTGCACTCTTTTTGTACAATATCAATTGCTGTCATTAAGCAATCGAGTGCATCAATATCTGACATGGCATTCGGAGCAAAACCACCCTCATCTCCTACTGATGTATATTTACCTTGCTGTTGTAACAGTTGTTTTAAAATATGAAATACCATAACCCCTGTCTCAACAGCTGCGCGAAAACTACCCATTCCTATAGGGACAATCATAAATTCTTGAATTTGCAAACTGGTATCTGCATGCATGCCCCCATTAATAAGATTAAACATGGGGCCGGGTAAAGTAACTTCTTCAAATCCACACAAATAAGCAATTAATTCATACAGCTCCATATCTTCACAGACAGCCTGCGCCTTACACACTGCCATGCTTGCAGCAATCATAGCATTAGCACCAAGTACGGACTTATTTTCTGTGCCATCAAGTTCTATCATGGCAGTATCAAACTGAACCACATTAGGTTCTTGACCAATTAAAAGCGGGGCTATTTTTGTTTGTATGTTTTCAACTGCTTTTAACACACCATGTCCCATTAATCGGGATCCTTTATCCATGAGCGCAACCGCTTCATGTTTCCCAATAGATAACCCTGAAGGAGCTGATGCTTTAACACCAACATGATTGTCTAAAATTAATTCGCACTCAACCGTTGGCCATCCCCGAGAATCATATATTTCACGAGCAAGAACCTCTTTTATCTTCATACTCTTCTCCTTTGTATACTATATAAAACAAGTCTCTTCTTTTTTATTTACAAAAAAGCCCCTCGAAAGGGGCTCTATCGTTTATGCGTCTTTTTGTGGCAACAAATTTAATCCATAATCACGCAATTGCGCATTATCAATAGATGTTGGCGCATCCATCATTAAATCATACCCTCGTTGCGTTTTAGGAAATGCTATTACATCTCGGATAGAAGGGACTTGGGCCAATAACATTATAAATCTATCAAGACCTAAAGCTATACCTCCATGTGGCGGAAAGCCAAGCTCTTGAGCTTCAAGCAAAAATCCAAACTTTTTCTGTGTTTCCTGCTCTGTTAAGCCCAAAAGATCAAATACTTTTTGCTGCATATCACGCTGATGAATACGAATTGATCCACCGCCAAGTTCAATACCATTGAGTATTATATCATATGCACGCGCTTTCATATCAACAGGATTTTGATTTTCCCACCCTTGCTGAGGCGCTGTAAAAGGATGATGTACCGCATCTAAGCGCTTTTCTTTTTCATCGTATTCAAACAGAGGAAAATCAGTTACCCATAAGAAATTATACTGCTGAGCAGGTATTAGCCCCAACTCTTGTCCAAAGGCTAACCGTAATCTACCTAAAATTTCCCACGCTTCTTTATAGGCGCCCGCTACTAGAAAGAGAGTACCCCCCTCTTTTAATGCTGGCATTACGCGCTGAGCTTGCACAAAAAAGTCTTCTGGTAAAAACTTACTTACTGGAGACTCAATTTTTCCATCCTTACCAAACCTAATCCACAATAACCCCTTTGCTCCATGCTTCTGTGCTTTACCAACCCAACTTTCTAATTCTGACCGAGAAAAATCATGAGTATCTACATGCAAACAACCAACTTTACCACCACTAGCAAGCACTGTTTTTAAAAAACTAAGCTCTGTGCTGGCAAAAAGCATCGTACAATCTTTAATGGTAAGCTCAAAACGAGTATCAGGCTTATCATTACCATAATGAACAAAAGCATCTGCATAAGTCATGCGAGCAATAGGTAATGAGACCTCTATGTCCATTACTTTTTTTAATACAAAAGCAAGCAACTTCTCAATAACATTTTGGATATCTATCTCATTAATAAAAGACATCTCTAAATCAAGTTGCGTAAACTCTGGCTGCCTATCTGCCCGTAAATCTTCATCACGAAAACAGCGAGCAACCTGAAAATACTTTTCCATTCCCCCAGCCATCAATAACTGCTTATACAGCTGTGGCGATTGCGGCATCGCATACACACTGCCTTTATGCAACCGAGAAGGAACTAAAAATTCACGCGCTCCTTCTGGTGTATTTTTAGTTAATATAGGCGTTTCAATTTCATAAAAGCCTTGCTTATCTAATGCCTCACGCATTGCAAAAATAATATTATGCCTCAACACAAAGTTTTTACGTACTTCTGGTCTTCTTAAATCAAGATAACGATACTTCAAACGCAATTCTTCTTCAACAATGTGGCCGTCTTCTAACGCAAATGGAAGCGCCTTTGCCTTATTTAAAATAAGTAACTCTTGCACCTGCAACTCAAATTGTCCTGTTGCCATATCTTTATTTACCGTTCCCGCCAGTCGCTCAACGACGGTACCCCTCACACTGACCACAAATTCCGAACGTAAAGAATGAGCTAGTAGATGCGCGCTTGCATTAAAGTCAGGGTTGAAAACAAGCTGCATAATCCCGCTACGGTCCCGCAAGTCAATAAAAAGAAGGCCACCATGATCACGGCGACGATGAACCCAACCAGATAGGCAAATAGATTTATTTAAAAAAGATGAATCAACAAGGCCACATCCCACAGTACGCTCAATAGATTGCATTTGAATATCCCCTCACTAACAAAACATTATTACACTATTTATTTTCACACTTACTCTCTTTATTTTCACACTTACTCTTTTTATTCTCGCGCTTACTCTTTTTATTCTCGCACCTAAAGCACTCATTTTATCTCTACGATAAAGAGTGTGATTAATCTTAACATAACTATACGGCGTTAGTAAGCGTCAGTAAGCAGTAAAAAAGGGTTCGTACTTATACGAACCCCTTTTAAATACTAACTCTCTATATGCCTAAAATTTAAATTCTAGCCCCATATTAAAGGTGTATGCCACATTATCACTTATATTTGGAACACGTTCTCCTGTGATACCAGTAACATCGTAAGCTTCAAGCTCTAACTCTTGGTCTCTATCGAGAGGGCGCCCTTTTATATCAGTAAAATGGGTACCAGGAATAAATACAGAACTTACACAAAATATTTTTATATCTCTAAAGAAAAAATAATCAATAAAAACGTTTATCTCTGAGCCCAAATAGGTGCTTGCTTTTTCATTAAGCTCTTTTTTGGTTTTTACATCAAATTTGTTAATTTTAAAATCTTCCCAATACATAAGAGCATTAGGGCGCACACTTAATTTACGTTTCCAGTTGCTCGGCTCCCATTTCAGCCCAGTACCCCAGAAAACTAAATTAGAAAAATTCGAAACTGTTTTGGCAAACTTGCTTGATGCCGGTTGAGCGCCTTGCGGAACAGAAAGAGGACGACCAATTTTACCACTACCCAACAAGTAAGCACTTTGCACTCTTTTGCCTGAATAAATTTCTTGCAAAGGAATAAACCCGCCATATTGTTGGTCTTTTGTATCTAAATTCGGATTGTCATCTCCAGAAGAAATCCCGGCAGTTACCCCCATCTGCAACTCTTTTTTGTACAACCAACAAGCTGCATCAGCAACAAACATATAACCTTCAAACTTATTGCTATAAGGATTACGGTAACGGTCTGCTTTATTTATAAGAGATACAGGTCCTGGCAGCTTAGCAGTTGGAAGGAAACCAACAGCATCAACTTGCCCAATTGTTTTACCATTAAGCGATTCATCTTGCTGTGCTTTATTTTCATTTCTTATAATTCGTTGGGCAGCGCTACCACCTACAAATGGTATATTGTTATTGTTTTGATCAACAACATGCGAATTGACTAAAGCCGCATACCCTTCACGATTTATGCCGATAACCTGGTTTCTGTCCCACCCGCTTACGCGCTGTTTACCAATATTAAGCGCAGTATCAAATCCAAATTCCCAACGCTCTCCAAAATATTCTCCTGCTAACCCAAAAGTACCCAACTTAGCTGAAGCATCAGCAACAAATTCTATTTTTTGTTCTGGCACATGGTTCAATAATGCATAAGGCTCAAAGGTTAGCTTCCCTAAAGCATTATCAAATGCATGCCATTTTAACCTACTGGCAATAATAAAGTTTACCTTCCCAAATCCGCGCTGAGGATTGTCCAAGCGACCGTATTCTTGCCCACGAATTTTTTGAGCGACATCGTTAAAGTTGCCACATTTGTTTTGCAATATAGCTGCATACATGTCATAGTGGAGTTTTTTTAGAATAATATCTCCTTCAAGAAGTGCGCCACATGCATACTGATCAACCACAGTTTCAGTATAAAAACCAAGATATTCTGGTGCAACCGCATATGCGTCACCCAAGGATATACCGCGACCTAACTGAAAGGGAAAAACACCAAGCTTAAATCGATGCGAATTGTTAATATTAAGACCAAGAGCTTGACTCATATTAATATCAAGCCATGCTTCTCTCATCCAAAATAAATAATGTGGAATAGCATGCGTATGAGGTTGTCCAACTGCATCTAACAATTTGGTTTCAGAACTCGTTGACTTTATAACCCCCTCAGGATTACCCCACATCCCCCTGCTGCGCAAAGTAAATTGAAACTCGGCAACAGGAACACAATAGGTTTCTTTGCCATACAATAAATGAGTTTTTAAATCCAAGGTATGACGAGCCCACCACAACCTATCATTCACATTATTATTGTTTAACAATTTAACATTTTTTGCGTAAAATGTTTCTGGCTTATATGTGCCAGAAAAATCGCATATTATATCGCCAAAATCAGCTGATATTCGCGGAGCAGCATACACAAACAGTGACGGAAAAAAACTGACAAGCAACACAATAACATTCAAGTTCTTCATTATATCCCTATATGCACCTAAAATAACAAGATGATTGCCTAAGTAAAAACAGTCTAACACTTTTTGACATTAATGGCATTTTTTAACCAATTACATGAGGATTTTAATCTTACTGTTTTTTACTAGATTGTCAAACCTAAGCCTCATTTTATAAGTCAAATTATAAGTAAAAATAGGCGTATTTATCGCACAAAAACAACCGCCAATTAAACAAAAAGGTGCTACTATGAAACAAAAAAAAACCTTACTGCTTGGGGCACATATGTCAATCTCTGGTGGTTTTGAGAAAGCAATTCAACGAGGCGAATCAATAGGATGCACCGCAATACAAATTTTCACTAAAAGCAACCGCCAGTGGCACGCACAAAAAATAACCAATGAACAGGCTTTATTGTTCAAACAAACAATGACTAGCTCAACGATTAAAATAGTTATAGCCCATGCAACATATCTCATTAACCTTGGATCTCCACAAAAAAGTGTGGCTGAAAAATCTGTTCTCGCTCTTGTACAAGAGCTCGCGCGTTGCGACCAACTTGATATTCCCTATCTGGTACTGCATCCAGGATCACACCTTGAATCAGGAGAAAGTATCTGCATCAAACAAATAATTGAAAACATTGATAGTGCGCTAGAACAAGCACAAAGCAATACAATGCTTTTGTTGGAAACAATGGCTGGCCAGGGAACCTCCGTTTGTTATCGATTTGAAGACATAGCAACCATAATCAACTCATCTAAAAACCCAACAAAAATCGGTGTTTGCTTTGACACTTGTCATGTATTTGCGGCAGGATATGATTTTAGAGACCCGGAAACATATAAAGCAATGTGGCTGCAATTTGATGCAATCGTTGGATATGAAAAGCTGAAAGTCATTCATCTTAACGATTCAAAAAAAGATCTCGGCATGCATGTTGATAGGCATGAAAATATAGGAAAAGGAAAAATAGGACTCAACGCCTTTCGCCTTATCATAAATGATAAAAATCTGGCATCTGTTCCCAAAATACTAGAAACTCCCAAAACAACCCTTGAAGATGACAGAAATAATATTAGTATAATAGAAAAGCTAGTTGATAACTAAAAGCAAAATAGATAGGCATAAAACAGAAAGAGCAAGCAATAGACAAACCCCCTAGAGCCAAAGGCTAAAAAGAAATTGTGGCAAAAAAATCAACAACCTTGCCTATTACTTGTCTCATTCGGTAAGCAGTGCTTCTAACCATACCTCTTTACCCACCCAAGGAATAAAGTTCATGCAGGAAGCAGTACTTAGTTTGAAGTAACAGAACAAAAAAACAACTCGATATGTATAGTAATAAAAAAGCAACAAAAACCAAAAGCTACCCCTTAAGTCAAAAAAGGGCCAATTTGTTGTATTTTTCTGGAAAACAACGCGAAAGCAACAAGAATAAGGTATTTTTTTGATGCAAGCGCAACACAGCAATGACTGCCTGAATTAAAGACGATAAGAACAACACGCAATATACCCCGGCCTGAATGTGGTAAAACAGAAAGGGGAACGCTTTACAGCGCTCCCCTTTTAAATTACTGTCGATTAGTTTATAGTTAACTGCCGCGGGTTAGCCCTTATTATTTAGCTGGCAACTCCAAAAGACATTCAACAACATCATCTGGCAACCAATCACTAAATCCTTCAACCACAAAGCCACATTCAAATCCTGTATGGACTTCTTTGACTGATTTTTTATCGCGTTGCAAACTTTTAATAACACCTTCGCCGATTTTTTTATTACCGCGAAGAATGTTTACTCGCCCTCCAACAGCAAAGCGGCCTTCTTTAACATATGAACCCGCAATTACGCCAACCCCTTTAATGTCAAAAACACGAAGTACATTTGCCTCTCCAACTCGTGTATATACTTTTTTAGTCGTTGCCGTCTTTTTGGCCCAAACTTCAAAGCTTTCTAATAATTTATAAATTATATCAAACCGATGAATGGAGACACCTCGTTGTTGTGCCAATAAAATTGCATTTGGTTCGACCTTTACATGCAATCCAATAATGCTTGCACCTGTATTATAGGCCAACTCAACATCACTTTCTGTTACACCACCAACACCCGCCAACAATACACTTATTCCCTTATCTGTCTTGCGTGACAAGGTTGCTACAGAATCCAAAAGAGCTTCTTTTGAAGAGTTTGTATCTGTTTTTATGACAAATTTAAGCGCACCTTCTTTTTTGTCTCCATGATATTCAAAAGATTGCCTATCGTCGACCATTCCTCTACGAGCCAAGTAATCGCTCTTAGAGACACACTCAAAATAATCTCCCGCCTTAGGTAAAGACTCAAAACCAGAAATACGAACTGGTATGCTTGGCCCAGCGTCTTTTAAACGCTTTGCATGTGAGTCGGTAATAGTAGAAACCTTACCTACTGTATTGCCCGCAATAAAAAAATCACCTACGTGAACAACGCCATGCTGACTAATAATTGTAGCAACTTGACCATAACCTTTTTCAAGACTGGACTCTAAAACAAAGCCACGCGCAAATCCTTCATGGGCAGCTCGTAACTCCATTAACTGTGCCTGCAAAGCTATCATTTCCAGCAACCCATCAATACCTGCTCCTGTTTTTGCAGAAATAGGGATACATATAGCAGTGCCACCCCACTCCTCAGGTACAACTCCATGTTGCGAAAGTTCTCTTTTTACCACATCAACACGTGCAGGATCAACTTTATCCATCTTGTTTATTGCAACAATAATAGGAACTTTCATAGCCAAGGCATGCCTTATAGCTTCAACCGTTTGTGGCTTTACACCATCATCGGCAGCAACAATTAGTATTACTATGTCAGCTACACGTACACCACGCTTACGTATCTTTGAAAATGCTTCATGGCCAGGAGTATCAAGAAAAACAATGTTGCCATGGTTGGTGATTGCCTCATAGGCCCCTATATGTTGGGTAATCCCACCCTTTTCTCGAGAAGCAACGCGTGTTTTTCTGATAAAATCAAGCAACGTTGTTTTGCCATGATCGACATGTCCCAAAACAACAACAACTGGCAATCGTTCATTTAAAGCGACATCTTTAGGAGCTTCTCCTAATCTTTCAACTTCTTGTGAAAGCTGAGGCGCTACAACTTCAAGCTCATAATGTTTTGCCAAAGAACGAACCACGTCTTCGGGTAAAGCTTTGTTCTTTGAAGACACAACACCAGCTTTTAACAATGTTAAAATAATATCGCTTACTGGTATGCCTGTTTTGTGCGCAAAATCAGCAACGCTCATTTCTTTAAGAATTACCGTACCCGCATCAACCTTTTGGTCAACAGTTTTTTTGTCGCCAGCGCTGATTTCTTTTTTTGCGCTAGAAACAACTGAGACTGGCTTTTCATTAATTTGTTTAATGGTATCGCTTTTTTCAGACTTATCGTGAGGCTTATCGTGACTTTTAATCTTTTTTTTCAAAAATACCATCGCTTTTTCATCAATTATTGACATGTGACTTTTAATATCGAAACCTTCTGCTCGCAAAGTAGTGATAACATCCTTTGCGGGAATATTGTATTGTTTTGAGAATTCATATACACGCATATCTATTAAGCTACCTTGCAGGTTATCAATAACTTTTTTCCAAAATTGTATCTAACACCTAATTACTACTACTCCACACAAAACCAATGCTACTCTTTTTCTCCATCAACAGCACCTATTAATTCCGAAACGATAGAACTTGATTGCATAAGCTGAATTTCTACGCCGGTAAGCCGCGATGCCAATGTAATATTTTGCCCCATTTTGCCTATCGCCAATGACCGTTGATCTTCATCTACCCAAACTCGAGCGATACCATTACCAAGAAGCTCAACGCGATTAACTTCTGCCGGCTTTAATGAGTTCTTAATCAAGACTTCGGGAGTATCACTCCATGCAATAATGTCTATTTTTTCACTACCCAATTCTTTTAGAATTGGCTTAATCCTACTTCCCCCAACACCCACACATGTTCCAACAGGGTCAATATTTAAGTCGTTCGAAAAAACAACAATTTTTGACTTATATCCAGCAATACGAACAACCTTTTTGATCTCTATAAGCTTTTCAAAAAGCTCAGGAATTTCAAGTTCAAAAAGTTGCTGCAAAAAGCCTTCAGAAGCCCTATCGAGTATAAGTTGATTGTCGTTTTTTGGCTCCGGCAGCACTTCTTTTAACAAAGCGCGAATTGAAAAGCCAACAACACACTTATCTCCCGGAATAGTAAGGGACTGAGGAAGAAAAGCCAAGTTTTCATCAAGTTTAACCGCCATGCCACCACGTTCACATTTGTGAATGATGCCAACTACAATCTGGCCTTCTCTGTCCTTGAATTGCTTATAAACAGCTTCAGCTTCAACGTGACGAATGCTGCTTGCAATTACTTGACGAGCCCGCAGAATCTCTATTCTGCCAATGTCGCCTTCAAAAGGAAGCCATAATTTTTCACCAACCTGAATGTCTTTGTTTGCAAATCGAGCTTTTTTAAGGCTAATTTGAGCAAGATCATCTTCTATTTCACCGACAGATGCGGTAACGTCCTTGCATACCAAAATAGTGATTTCCCCTGTTTTTTTGTCATATTTGGCCTGAAGCTCAAGCTCGGGGTATTTCCGCTGATAGGCGGCAATCATTCCTTCGCAAATAATATCACTGAGAACTTCCCTATCAAGGCCTCGATCTTCAACAAGTTCTTCTATTACATCAAAAAGATTCACGTTGTCCTTTGTTTGGACCTTTAAACTGAGCTTTAACCCAGCGACAGTCCTGATATTGCGTTTATTATGGATAAAAAGAAAAGAAACTACCGGCGAACCACACTCAATGTATGATAGTATAAATTTATAGACTTAGCAAGTTTCCCCCAAGACGTGTTACCCTTGCAGATTTTATTCATCTATTATTATTATATATAACTAAAGTTATTAATATTAAGAGTAATAGGTGAGCGGGTTTTTGTTGGATAACTGGTATTTTTCTGTATCAAAAGATCGACCTAGAGGCTCTTTTGCGATTATCGATTTTTGTTGGAGAACTGTTGGAGAAAATATTTTTTACCTTTTGCTATGAGCCTCTGGCAGCATGTTTTCGAGGGGTACCCTGTACAAAAACACGATTAATAAAGGCTTTTTTGGGGTTAGTGGTGAGTTTATCCAACAGTTCTCCAACAGTTCTCCAACAGTTTCTCCAACAGTTTTGGAAAATTATAGGTAGTTTTTTGGTTTTTACAAATCTTGTGATTTTTTTATTGCCAATCTGAGATCTTCTGTGAAGACTTCGAACAGTTTTGGGTTGCGAGCTATGTATGAAGGGTGATATGTTGGCACAACAATAATGCCGTTAAAATCGATACTTTTACCTCTTTGGTGAGATATTTTTATTTTTTTTTCTATCAAGCCTTCGAGTGCTGTAGCACCAAGAACAAAAATAATTTTTGGATTGACAATGCGTATTTGTTTCATGAGAATCAGACTTTTGCACGTTTTTATCTCAAGCGGCAATGGCTTTCTATTCTTTGGAGGACGACATTTTACTATGTTGCTGATAAACACATTTTCTCGTTTTAAGTTGACATGATTGAGGGCTTTGTTGAGAAGTTTTCCGGCTTTTCCTACAAAGGGTATACCGTTTCTATCTTCTTGCGCCCCTGGCGCTTCACCAATAAAAAAAATAGCAGAATCCGGGTCGCCATCTCCAAAAACAATACGTGTTCTGCCTTGCTTTCCCAGAGGGCATGCAAGGCAGTTTTGATACGGGGCATAGAGTTGATCTAAAAGGGCTTGTTTATTTGTTTTTGAGTTCATAGTCTCATATCTGCTTATAGTTTTGTTTTATGTAGAAATATAGTTTTGTAAAAAAGTGTACCATTCATTTGTTGTCGCAAAATTAGTGAGTTGATATGATGTG
Source organism: Candidatus Babelota bacterium (assembly GCA_026388985.1). Lineage (GTDB taxonomy): Bacteria > Babelota > Babeliae > Babelales > Vermiphilaceae > JAPLIS01. Next base: position 72,575 of record JAPLIS010000020.1, read on the forward strand.
TGAATTTTGGTTTCAGGCAGGTAGATTGAAAGGCCTTTTGCTTTGCTTAAATTTTTACCAGCTCGATTGATGAGTACTGTTTTTTCTATAGCCAATTTACCTTCTTCTAGCAATACATTCAGACTGTTTTTTATAATTCTTTCATCTTCTTTTTTTATGAGCTGAAACAGCCCAAGATTTTTTTGTAAATTGCAGAAAAAATGATGGATATCTTTATAGCTCGGCTCATCAAATGATGTACAATGCGCCTTGCTATGACTTAACCATAGTGCTTTTTTGACGCTATTTAGGCTTTGCTTTTGTAGGGCCTCTGATAAAAGAAGAGCTATGTTGTTTACGATGCTTTCTAGCTCTTTTAAGGATCCAAGATTGATTGCCGATTGAGTAAAATCATTGGTAATCAGGCTGTAGCATTGTGCGTACATCGTTACAATGTTTTGCGCCAATTCTTCTTTGTTCATTGCCCCCCTAAGAAAAGGAGCAAGTGCTTTTGAGTAATCCCAGCCAGTTCCCAGTTCTACTTCTTGTGATCCACACATAATATCAGCATAAGGAGCAAGCAGGTTTCCTACTTCTATCATAGACATTAGGCAAGCATCAAACCCGACAATGCTTAATTTTTTCCCTTTTAAAATATTTTGAGTTATGGTTTTTAGAGCAAGCTCAAGTTTTTTATTCGTTAGGTAGTTTCCTGTAGTGTCATCCCAGCATATACCTCTATATGTTGTTTTGCCTTCAATAAGATCTATAAAGCCACTAGTGCGATCAAGTTCAAATTTTTTAAGAAGTGGGTTAAAAGAAAAGAGATCCACAGGATTAAATACTCGTCCTCGTACAGGGTCACAAGCCCCTGTTCCATGGTTCCATAAAATAAGAGCATAATCATCGGCAGGGTAGTTGTTAAAGGCCCAATTGCAGCATGAAATCAGCGTTTTTGGGTCGCCGCTATCCATTTGTTGAGTCAGGGGATCGTTTGCGTTTACATGGATAACTTTATCTTTTTCAACATAATATCTGCGGGTTATTTTATTGTTTCCCGCTACCTTTATGTCAATGTGTACTAAAATGTTGATATATTGATTTGAGCCTATTTCTGCCAATTGTTTAATGTTGCGTGCTGCAAAGCTTCGCAAATCATTGTCGGCAGCCATATAAACAACGAATGTCCATGATTTTTTATCTTTCTTGGGAATTCGTGTTTTGCCAGAAGCAGGAACTTTAAGGGTATTTTTTTTTTCAAGAGATGTTATTTCGCTAAACAGTTCATCAGGATGATCATTGATGAAAGATTTTTTACATTCTACCTGCGTGCCAAGAGAAAAGAGCAGCAAGAGTGGTATATGTTGGGATAGTGTTTTTAATTTTTTAAAAAATAATTTTTCCATAGAGCTCCCCTTTTTATTTAGGCTTTCTGTATAACATAATTCTTATAAGTTACTGTACGCTATTAATATAAGCATACGCAATACTTTGGTCATTTGGTTTTGCAAGCTAGATATAAGTGATTTATCCATGCAAGGCCAAAAGTGAGTGAAAAGCTGAGCTGAAAGTCGAGAAAAAAGAGCTGAATCGGGTTAAAAAAAAGAACAAAAATGGTTACAAGGGTAAGTATGTGTAAAAAATGCGTTCGCATGCTTAGCATGTTGCATAAAATACATAATAGGAATGAATAAAATGCACGCAAAAAAGAAACAGATGGCCAACTAAGGGCGAAATAAATAATGCTGAGCGCAAAAAGAATAGCTTGTTTAAACAAAAAACAAATAGGAAGCAGTCGAAACAGTATGTGCCAAATAAGCGCAAAAATAGTTAAATGCAGGCCTGATCTGGCAAGATAATGTGAAATTCCCCATTGTTTAAACTGATTGGCAAGAGTATCAATCGTTTGCTTATTGAGTGATCGATTGCCAAGAAAAAGAGAAGAAAAAAGGGCAAAGCTTTTTGCGGGCATTTTGTTGCGTAGGCGCTGAAAAACATTCTGCTTTGCGACAAAAAGCCAACGATAAAAAGAATACTCGGGGCGATCTATAAGAATATAGTCACATTCTAAGCAAAAAACAGTAGAGGTAAGGCCTTCCTTTATAAGATACTGCAAAAAAGACTCGCTCAATGGTTTTTTGATAGCTATGTTGTTGATTTGAACTTTGTCAGATACCATCCAGGCGTTGATGGTGGGGGTGTATAGTTGAATATATACGTCGATAGTCTTCCAGTCGCCAGTGTTTGTTTGCAGCTCATTAAGGTGAAGAATGGCACATTGTTTCATTCTTGCATGTTCTACCGGTTCAATAGTAGTGATAACGCCTTTAATGGCTTTTGCTGTTTCTTGGTAGTTATTATAAAAGTGGTAAAAGGAGGAACATTGTTGTTTATAGCGAATATGCCCTAAAGCAAAACTTGCCAGAACAATAAGCACCCCGGTAGGTATTTTTTTGCCCATGACATGTGAAATGATACCAGCAATAGGTGCCAAAGAAAGCAGTATATATACGTAAAAATAAGGTGTTATGCAGGTAGCACTTAGAATCCCACCTATATAAAAGCATGTTGCCCCAAGAAGCATGTGGACATTGAGAGCAATAAAGGAATTAGGAAAGAATTTCACCTATAGGGTCTCAATAAAATAGTATACCATTATTATATTATAAACAATTAATCTAATTTTATAATAGTATGTATTTTAAAAAAAAGGAATTATTAGTGATTGGTAATCTTTTTTTCTACATATACAGATTTAAAATTTGCTTGTACATTTAGTCAACATTAAAAGAGTGGTATGAGTTGTTTTATTGAAATGGAGCTTTATGAGAAAAAAAATGTTATTTTTTCTATGTTTTTTGACGGTACTATTTATTAACGAAACAAAAACAGAGCCGATTAAAGTTGGGAAAATAAATATGGTTTCAGATATGCATGATGGTGAAAATAAGAGAGAAAGTGGAGATAGTGTGTCAATACATAGAAAGTCAGAAACAATGACAGAGTCATTGATAGATACAAAATCAGAATTGCTGCCAAAGACAGAATCAGAGCAGCGCAATCATGTGCGTAAATACACCCTTGAAAATGGCCTAGTTGTTCTAGTAAGGGTCTTGCATACTGTGCCAAGTGTATCCATTCAATTGTGGTACAATGTTGGTTCCAAAGATGAGCATGATGGGGAACGAGGAATTGCTCATCTAATTGAGCATATGATTTTTAAAGGCACTAAAAAGCTGTCTGAGTCAGATATTAATACCATAGCACACATGCTTTCTGGCAGTATTAATGCATTTACTTCATATGATTACACGGGCTATTTATTCAACCTGCCATCTCATAACTGGAAGCAGGTTTTTCCTATTATGGCCGATTGCATGGAAAATTGTGTTTTCAAGGAGGATATGTTGAGCTCTGAAATGAAGGCGGTTATTCAAGAATTAAAAATGTATCGCGATAAATACATGCGTAGCTTGATAGATGAACAAATAGGGCTTATTTTTGCTGACCATCCTTATCATCATCCAATTATTGGCTATAAGCAAGATTTGTGGAATGTTAAAGCTGCCGATTTGTTAGCTTTTTATAAAAAACACTATAAACCAAATAACGCTACGCTGGTAGTTGTTGGCGATGTTGATCCTGATGAAGTATTTAAACAGGCGGTACAAGACTTTGGGCACATAAAAGCTGATCCATTATATACAAAAGAAGAGTTTTACTTCAATCAAGATATATCTGCTAAAGCAATAGAAATGTATCGTGATGTATCACAACCCCAAGTGGTATTTACGTTTGTTGTTCCTGGTTCTCATGCAAAAAAAGATCATATTATATCTTTAGCTGAGTTAGTCTTGGGTTATGGAAACAGTTCGCGACTATATAAAAAAATAGTAGAAGAGTTGCAATTGGCAACTTCATTGGGATGTATGTCGGAAGAGCTTTTTGATCATGGCTTATTCTTTATAATTGTTGAGCCAAAAGATGCTGAAAGTATTGATGCTATTCAGGTGGCTATCAAGCAGGAACTACTTGACATTGCTGCAAATGGGGTAACAGATGAAGAATTAACTCGTGCCATTAAGCAAACAAAAATAGACCTTTATTCTTTGCTTGAAGAGAATGAGAGCCAGGCTTATGAGATTGGTAAGTACTTTTTAGCCACTGGGGACCCTGATTATGTGTTTAATTATCTTAATTTCTCATATGATCAATTAAAAAAAGAAACTAATGATATGATTGCGCAGTATTTACGGCCAACCTTAATGCATAAGGGAGCCATTCTTCCATTGCCAGAAACTGAAAAACAAGAATGGGCCAAGTTGCAAAAAATATCTGACGCTGGCGATCAACGTATTTTATCTGGCAGAGTCCGTACCTCTGAAGTTGAGCCGCCTGTGTATGCTGCAACCATTAAAGTTGGCACGAGAGAATCTTTTGATTTTCCTAAGCCAAAAAGAGCTACCTTATCAAATGGCATAAAGGTTTTGTATCATCACACTGATAATACGCCCAAAATAGATATTATTATGTCTTTAGCTGCCCGTTCTTATTGTGACAGTGAGGAGTTGCCAGGGCTATATAATTTTGTAGCACGTATGATGACTGAAGGCACAAAAAAGTATACTGCACAGGAATTTGCACGTATTATTGAGTTGCGCGGTATAAGTATATCCGTTTCTCCGGGTAAAATTGCCATGAATCTTTTGAGCGAAGATCTGCCATTTGCATTGGAAATTTTGAATGAAGTTCTTACCAGTGCTATTTTTAATGAAAAAGAAATAGAAAAGGTTCGTACGCAAATTAGGTCACAGTTAAAGCGCTTTTGGGATGAACCTAATTCATTTAGTGGTCAGCTAGTAAGGCAAGAACTGTACAAAGGGCATCCATATAGCAAAAACATTTTAGGCACCAAAGAATCTATAGATGCTATTGGCAAAAAAGATTTAATAGATTTTTATCATAGATATATTACCCCACAGGGGGCACGTATTGCAATTGTTGGTGATTTGCAACAGTATGATTTAATAAAAGAATTAGAGAGCAAGTTGGGGCAATTTAAGGGTGATTCTATTGCGCCAACAGTTTTTCCTGTTTTAACCTGCAATCGGGCTCATGAGATTAATTATCCAATTAACCGTGACCAAGTGGTTTTGTTTTTAGCAGGGTTGTCGGTTGATAGGAAGCACCAAGATTATGATAAGTTGATGCTTTTTGATCAAATATTTGGCGGTGGGGTACTAGGTTCTATGAGTTCACGCTTATTTGATTTGCGCGAACAGTCAGGTCTTTTTTATACTATTAATGGCTCGCTTATAGCCGGGGCTGATGAGCAGCCAGGTATGGTTATGGTAAAAACTATTGTATCTCTTGATCGTTTAGCTGAATCGGAAAAAGCTATCAAAAATACTATGCAAACAGTGGTTGAAACTATAACTCCGCAAGAATTTACTGAAGCAAAAAGTGCTGTTATCAATTCATTGGTTAATAATTTTACTTCAACTGACCGTATGGCCGAAGCATTTTTATTTGTAGATAAATATAATTTTCCTGCAGACTTTTTTGATACCAGAGCGCAACAGTTAGAAAAAATTACGTTAGATCAGGTTAAAGAGGCCGCGCATAAAATACTTGAAAATAAAGATTTGCTAACAGTTCGTGTTGGGCGCATAGATTCTTTAGATAAAAAAGAGGAATCTAAAGAATAGTTTTATAGAACTAGTTTTTGTATATATCTTTTTAAATAACAATAAAAAGTAGCAGCTATGTTTATAACCATAGCTGCTACTTCTTATTTAATTATGAGTGTATTTATGTGCTGCATAAGATAAAATTTATCTTATGCCTCTAGTGTCTATTACTTGTACAAATCCATTGTTTTGCCCTTGCCATCCAGACAATGGAGCCAGTTGGTTTATTTTCCTTGCCTGTGAGACAATTGAGATTCTGTCGACGGGTATCCCTGTTGCCGCAGATATTTTATTTTTAAAAGTAAGCCATGTGTCTGAGGGTTCTATGTTTATCTCGGCAACACTTCTTCCCACGCCTCTAATAGGTCTTCCTGGTACCGTTATGAACATTTTTGCTCCTGCATCCCTTGTAGTCATACCAACGTCAGCACATGTTGGTTCAGCTAGTTGCAAAGGTAAAACGTCAACACCTCTTGGGAGGCCTTGAATAAATCGAGCCCATTCTTCAGGACTCATGTCTCGAGCTGGTCCAGTTTCTGCTGCAGCAAAAAGAGCTTGTGAGCAACCACCAAGGGCGGTAATTAAAAAAACATGTAATAAGTATTTATGATTAAACATATTTAAGTTCTTTATTGGTAAAGCATCATATTGATGCTAACTAAAATTACTGCTTTATTTTTAGACAGATATATTTCATAAATTTTGAGCGCAATCATAAGTTTTTTAAAAAAATAATTTATCTTTTTTCTTTTGGTACCTTATTTTTTGCCATATACATAGTATCTTGGTCTTGACGCCATCCCAGCAAATCTTTCAGTTCATTTATTAGCCTGCCATATCGTAGTATTAACATGTCTTTGATAGGTATACCGGTTGCAGCAGATGTTTTATTTTTTAAAATGAGCCATGTATCTCCAGGCTCTATATTTATATTATAATAGTGCTCGTTTGCCTTTATTGTGGTTTGTACATTTCCTACTATGCCAAGATCAGCACATGTCAGTTCGGCCAGACACAGAGGTAAATCGGCAGCACCTCTTGGAATTCCTTGTATAAATTGAGCCCATTCTTCTGGACTCATCTCTCGAGCTGGTCCAGTACCACCCAATTGTGCTTGCGCAGCAGCCGTAATACGTAACTCCCGCTCCCTTGAAGCTTCTTTTCTCAGGCTTTCAACATATTCTGCCGGCGTAATGAGCTCAGCTGGGATACGTGCCAATTTTTGCCTTTCCTCCCATATCTCAAGCGTAGGTAAAACCATTGTATGGTTAGCTTCTGCTGCGGCAAAAAGAGCTTGCGAGCAACCACCAGAAATGGCAATTAAAAAAACATATAATAGATATTTATAATTAAACATAAAGAGACCTTCTTTTTTATATAAAACATAATAACTGTTTTTCCTATTAATTATCATATTAACTATCATGTAACAAGGGTATCATAGGCAGAAATTTTGCTTCAGATAAATATGATGTGGCACCAAAATAGTTTTAGCTTTGGCATTTATTTTGGATGCTTTTTATCTGCTGTACACATATTTCTAATTTTTTTTGTTCTTGCAAATCAAGAGAAATGGGCAGTATTTTTTCGATTCCCCGTTCGCCCAAAACAGCGGGTAAGCTCAAGCAAACACCGAGCTCTTCTTGATAACAAGATAGTGGCATTATCATTTTTTGGTTAAAAATAATTGCTTCACACATGACTGCAACACAGGTGGCGATGCCGAAGTAAGTTGCATCTTTGCAGGCAATAATGTCATAAGCCTTATTGCGTGTTTGTTCTTCAATTCTATCACGATCATCTTGGGTAAAACGTGGAAAGTTTTTCAAATTGATCCCGCCAACATGGGCAGATGACCAGGCTGCAAATTGCGTATCTCCATGTTCGCCAAGCATGTATGCACATACTGATTGTTCCGCCACAGATAATTGCTGTGCGATAAGTCCCCTCAAACGGTGCGTATCTAAAAGAGTTCCTGTGCCAAAAATGTGGGTAGTGGGTAGATCTATGTGTTGTTGCGTATAGAGAGTTAATATATCAACAGGATTTGTTACTACAATTATAATGGCATTGGTATGTATGGGCTTTATTGATTGAATAATTGCAGTAACTATGAGCGTGTTCGCATTAATAAGCTCTGTCCGTGTTTGCCCCTGCTTTTGCCTGATACCTGCAGCAATGACAATGATATCAGCTTGCCCCGCTTCACGTGCCGAGCCTTTATGAATTGATGAGCAGCGTGAGAAGGGTAATGCATCTGATAGGTCTAATATTTCGCCCAGGCAACGTTTTTCATCAACGTCTACTAGTAAAATTTCAGCGGCACTGTTTTTTAATATGAGCGCATAAGCGGTTGCTGTTCCAACGGCACCCGCTCCTATAATGGCTATTTTTGTATGTTTCATACCTATCCTAATTTTGATCTATCTGTTTTTAGGTTTACACTAAAGAAATAAGAAAATAAGTAGTGGGCGTGTTTATCATATGATAAATAGCTTCCATCATGAAAGAGTTTTTATTGGCAGTTTAGCGCTCTATATGCTGTAATAGCTGTCCAAAAATTAGAAGTGCAAGAAATAGTAACACACAGATAACATGAACATTGATTATGGAAATAAACGTAGCTTCTATTGATTTATTTAAGATTTTTATTTGGGACTTTTATAATAAAAATAAACGTTCATTTGTTTGGCGTAACACTCAAGATCCCTATGCTATAGTAGTATCAGAGATTATGTTGCAACAAACACAGACGCATCGTGTTGAACAAAAATATGAGCAATTTATGGCAGCGTTTACTACCTTTGAACAGCTTGCGCAAAGCTCATTATATGATGTGTTGAGTGCCTGGCAGGGGTTGGGGTATAACCGTCGGGGCAAGTATTTACATCAGATAGCAGTTAAAGTCATGGAACAGTATGGTGGTGTACTCCCAGATAGTCCAGAGCTCTTGGTTACTTTTCCCGGTATAGGTCCGGCAACAGCATCATCAATTTGTGCTTTTGCATTTAACCGCCCTACTGTTTTTATAGAGACTAATATTCGGGCTGTTTTTATTGACTCATTTTTTCATAGTCGCACCGATGTTGATGATAAAGAATTGTTGCCTTTAATTGCAGCAACCGTGGATCGGGACAATCCCAGAGAGTGGTATTATGCGTTGATGGATTATGGGGTATTTTTAAAAAAAAGGGGATCAAATCCCAGCAGAAAAAGTAAGCATCATACAAAGCAAAGTTGTTTTGAGGGGTCAGATAGGCAACTAAGAGGGGCCATTATTCGCTTACTGGTTACACATCATACGCTTACAGTCAATGATGTAACTATTTTGTTTCCAACTGATAGTGCGCGAATAATTATCATAGTTGAACAACTTATCAAAGAAGGCTTTGTTACTAAAAAAAATAATGTCTTACAGATTGCACAGTAGGTGGGCTTTTGATTTTAAAAAATAAAAACCTATAGTAGTAAAGGCGTGATATAGGGTGTGATATGTTGAAAGCAGTAAAACATAGTATGTTTCAAACAAAAAGCATGATTGCTGCTGCTAAAAAAAGTAAAGTCGTTGGTGTGGCTAACTAGTTTATACAAAGTATATTATTTTTATTAAGGGAATTTTCTATGAACATAAGAGTGCACTATTTAGTATTAACTATCTTGTTTTCGGGAAGCGCAGTTCATTCTATTTCTCAGGAAGTAGCTGTGTTTTGCGCCACTTCAACAGGTTCTTTGGCGGGACTAATAAGTTACCAATCAAAGTGTCCAACGTGGGTGATAGTGCCTTTGATGGGAATTAGTGGTTATCTTGGTTATTCTTTTTTTTATCAATTTACTCCTGCAGGCAGAATGGAGCGTGCAGAAAGTGCATTGAAGAGAATGGATTCCTATCGATTGGCAAGAGAATTCTGCTTTAGTGAGGCGCAATTGCTGAGCATTATAGAAGATGCTTATATATCTCAACATTGGCCACTCATCACGGCATATAATGATCTCACTCATTATACAGATGCAGCGTTAAGAGTTATTGATTTAGTAAATGCGGCTCAGCAAGAAGATAGCGCATTTGCGGTCCGAGCACAGAGCGTAAAGCAAACTGCAGGTGCGTATTCTGAGAACATGAAAAATGCGGTTAAGATTATTCGTTCTAGTTCCGGTTATCTTGCGCAATTGCAACAATTTAAAGAAGAGCAACGTCATAAAGAGCAGCTGCAGGTTCAGCAAAGTATAGCGGCAGCGCAATGGAGTAATGCGCAAGCACATCATCAGATGGTAGCAGCTCAAAAAGAACTGGCTACCGCAGCACATCATCAAAACTTTCAGCCATATGTTCAACCAACAATATATGTTGCACCTGTAAAGCCAGGTAAAATTGTAGAGCGCCCAGCGACTTACAGTTCAGCGGCACCATCAAGCACACCTAATACCTTTACTGAAAACGAAGCTCGTGATTATATAGCCCAAATAGTTGCAGCTCTTGAGCGGGCCCTACAGGCTCACATGCGTTTTGCCGATTTAAGCAATTTAAAACGATCCGTTCAGGATTCGGTTCGTAGCGCACAATATGCATATCAAAACAGTTCGTCATTTATTTCTTCTGGCAAGCGATACAAGAAAGATAGTATTGATCAGTTTATTGCTAGTGCCGTGATAGAATATATTGAAGAAACTAGTTACAACTACACCTATACACGCACAAAAGACAAGCCTCTTGCGGTGCGCATTTCTGAGTCAATGAGAAATAATGCGCTTGCCCTTATAGCGCAAAATAGTGTGATTAGTTTTGAGCGGCTCACTCCATTTGTAGGGTCAGCTTTAGAAAAAGCAGTTAATGATAAAATTAATCAGTGGGCCCCGGCTCCGATTAAACCGAAGCCTCAGGCGACACGCCCATCAATCGCACCTGTGCCGGCAGAAAAACAGTTTACATCGCAAGCCTGCTGCGCCTGTTTGGATGATTTTGGTGCTGATGTTGAGCGTGTTTACTTAAAGCCATGTGGGCATGATATATGTAAAAGCTGCGCATATGAGTGGTTCTTTGGGGCAACGCAAAAAACACAATGCCCTCAATGTCGCGGCATAGTTGATCTAAACAAGCTACAAAATGAGATTGTTTAAAGCTGATTGGGCGCTTGTTTTAAGTTCGCGCAAGACAGTCTATACAGGCTTGTATGGTGATTGAGTTTGTTGGTTTTTAAAAATATGTTTTGTAATTTTACTTTCTGTTGTGTGATCAATAATGGGACGTGGATATTCAGAAACTAACGATGAATTTTTTTTATCCCAGCTGTGAATTGCAGCTGGGGTTATTGTTTTTAATTCTGGAATCCATTTTTTGATATAGATACAGTCGGGGTCATATTTTTTTTGCTGTAACCATGGGTTAAATATTCTAAAATATGGCTGAGCATCGCTTCCTGTTGAGGCTGCCCATTGCCAGTTACCATTGTTAACGCATGGGTCGTAGTCAGTAAGTTTTTGAGCAAAATAGCGCTCACCCCATAGCCAATGTATGTGTAAACTTTTGGTTAAAAATGAAGCTACAATCATACGAGTTCTATTGTGCATAAATCCCGTTGCGTTAAGTTCACGCATGCCCGCATCAATTATTGGAAAACCAGTTACTCCATTACACCACGCCAAAAAATGGCTTTTATTTGTGCTCCACCATATATGTTCATATTTTTTATTATATGCATGCCCAAAAACATAGGGGTGGTGGTAGGCAATATGATAAAAAAAGTCTCGCCAATAGAGTTGTTTAATCAGGGTATGTTCAGCTCCCAGTCCGTTTATAATGGCAGAATATGATTCACGGATAGATATAGTGCCAAATTTATGATGAGCAGATAGCCTTGTGGTATCTTTGAACGGGAAATTGCGGTCTTTATCATAATTTTTAAAATGAGATATATTTTTTAGAAAGTGTAGGCCTTTTTTTCTGCCACCATCAAGAGGAAAAATAATGTTATTTTTTGTAGTTTTTTTTTCAAAAGTAGAAAGTGGTATATGTGTTGAGGCACATGTTAGCATAAAATTATAGCTGGGCACGTGTGCTGGTTGCTTAACCAGTATTTTAGAGCAAGCTCTAAAAAAAGGAGTGAACACAGAATACGGTGTGCCTGTTTTTGTTTGTATTGTATCTGGACTGTTAAGGAGCGCATCGTGATAACGGTGAAAGCTTATTTTGCTTTCTAGGCACACAGTTTCTATTGTAGCATCTCTTTGAATGCTAAAGGGGGTATAGTCTTGATTTATAAAGACAGCGTTTATAGATTCTTTAATAATTATATTTTTAATAACAGTTTCTGCTGTACCCTCAAATAAAAAGAGGATTCCGTTATGGTCTTTAAGGTCCATGAAAAGATCTTTTATGGATTCAATCATGAACTGTATTGCGTGGGTACTGCGATACTGATTTTTATCTCCAATTTGCCTGTCGTCAAAAATAAAAATAGGCATTACGCTTTCTGATTGTTTGAGCGCTTCTATTAAGGCAGAGTTATCATGGAGGCGTAAATCTCTCCGAAAAATAAATAAACTTTTTATGTATGGTTTAGCCATGGGGGGATCTTTTTTTTTGAGGGGAAAGATACTTGAATTAGATTGTATATAATTGTGGTTTTTTTAATAATACAATCATAAACAGTTGCATTTTGCAAGGATTGGTGGTCAGGAGCTTGGTAAATTAATTATGGTTATGCTTTTTTATTCTATAACAATACGGGGAATAGATGCTTTAATGTTTGTCGTAATGTATCGTGGATTATTGATTTGAACACTTTGGGCAAGCGTAAGAGCATTATAGTTTTGGTCACTGCCAATGAGTGTTACTATGCTTCCTACCTGTGCGTTTTTTATGTGCGTAATGTCTATAGTGGTGACATTCATAGCAACACGGCCAATAATCGGAGCATAGCAGTTATCAATACCAACCAATGCTTTATTTGATAAAAAGGGATTATAGCCATCATCATAGCCAATCGGAAGCAGGGCCACAGTGGTATTTTGCTGGGCATACGCAGTGCGGTCATAACCAATGCTTTTGCCGGCACTTATTTTTTTTATGCACATGATGCGTGTTTTCCAGCGTGCTACTGGCTGCAAAGTAAAGTCGGGAAATGCGTGTTGAGTAATTTTTTGCATCGACTCTGATGACCAGTAGCCATACACTCCGAGTCCAACTCTAAACAGATTGCAGAACGATAAATCATGAGAAGTTGTGGCGGCAGAATTGCCCATATGTTTTAATGGTATGGCTATGTTGTTGGCGGCCATATTAGTTATACATGTTTTGAATGTATTAATTTGTTCATGGGTAAAGCTTTGATCTTGGTTATGAGATTCAGCACAATGGCTCCATATTCCATTAATGTTTATAAACGGAAGGTTACGAATTTTTTGCATTAAGGTCAGAACAAAATCAGGCTGAACACCAAATCGGGCCAGTCCAGTATCCACTTTAAGGTGAATATTTATTCGTGAATTGGTACGTTGCCCAATTGTGTTTAATTCACATGCTGATTCATAGTCAGAGCACGGATATTCAATATTTTTTCCGACAGCTTTGGCAGGATCTTCGTCTATAAATCCAAGAATGAGTATTGGCTTTGTAATGCCATTATGCCGTAATGCTAATGCTTCAGACAGTTTGACGACGCAGAGCCAGTCAACGTTATCATTTGCTTCGCACAGTGTTGCAATTTCAATCATACCGTGGCCATAGGCATTGCCTTTGATTACTGGGGCAAGTAGGCGCCCAGTGCCAATTGCTTTTTTAAATTGGCTAAGATTGTGATTAAATGCGCTTGCGCTTATTTCTAGCCAAGATGATGGATTGATAATCATATTTTTTTATTTTACTGTACACCGCAGTCTGCACCCATACCGTAGGCAGGGTCAATGTTATGAATTAAGTGCTGAACTTTTTCGTCTTTACCTCCGTCATAGCCGGCGATTAATAGTGCTATACCGGTAAAGTTTTTAGGCGAGACAGCATGCTTTGTGTAGCTGCTATGGGGCTCTAAGTTGCTATCTATTCTGTTATATGCATCACTCAATATTTCTGATAGCAGAGGCATTAAGCCATTGGCACGCTGAATATGAATTTTTTTGCGTAAGCGGTGTTCTAATTCAAGCAGAGCGCTATGATCTTGTATTAGTTTGGGATTGAGCTGTACTAACTGATTAATCCATTTCATAGCAAAACAATCAGCTTTGCCGGAGTATATTGAAGATATTATTTCTGCTTTTTCTACCTCTGTATACGTATCTCGATATAATAGTTGATCAACAAAATATTCCATATCCTTAATGCTTTCATGAAAGTATGATGCTTGAAAGGATAAAAAATATTTTACATTTTCATGATCTTCTCTAGCCATTTGTGCGATATCTATTCTTTTACGCTCAAGTTCATGGGCATAATGATCGCGATCTGCTGGGCTTAAATTGTCATTGGGTAGCTTAAATCCTAGTTTTGCAGCCTTTACTGCATCTATTTGTGTGCCATCAATGCCATACTTGTGTATGTATTTTTTTAATAACCCTAGCACATGCGGGGAACATGGATCAATCTGTTGATACCTAGCGAGTGCCCATTCTTGCAATAGACCACATCGATTATTTTTTGGGTTGCGGATTATTTTTTCTTGGGCGGCGTGTGTGCAAAAAGTGCTTACGGCTAAAGCTATTAAAAGTATCTTTTTCACGGCAAATCTCTCAATAGGTGAGTATGTTTATTTTTTTAATAGTGTAACAGATTTAATTTTTTTATATATGAGATACTAGGCTGCAGGGACTGGGTATAATTAATATGCTGAGAAAGGTTAATAAAAACCTATATTCTACTTGATTTCTTGTGCTGCTTGTGAGTGTGGAGCAGTATTAATGAGCATAGGGTTTTTCTATACTGTGGTCAAAGGGTGTGGAGCTTTGTTAGAAAAAAGTCTGTATACTTCAGATTTTGCTATTAAATCAGCTAAATATCTGCTATTCTAATATCACTATGATAAAAAAACCAAAACAAGCACCAGGGGAACTGATTTTTGGGGTTAATCCCATTATAGAGGTCCTTAAGGCTCGCAAAAGAAAACTTATTTCCATTTATACCACAAAGCCAGAACCTAAAGGTTTTGCGCAAATTCAAAAACTGATGCCAGCATACCCCGTTGCTATGCAGTATGTTTCTCGCGATGTGTTGCATCGTATGGCAGGAACTACTGATCACCAAGGGATGATTGCGTGGGTTCAGTCGTTTGGATTTAGAAGCAAACCCTTTGATCCGGTAAAACAACCTTTGCTCATTCTTCTTGATGGCATTCAAGATCCCCGTAACGTTGGAGCTATTATTCGCTCTGCATATTGTGCTGGGGCTGATGGGGTTATATTGCCGCAAAGAAATTCTTCTGGCTTAACAGCGGTGGCATTTAAATCATCAGCGGGACTTGCTGAACATATGCAAATATATCAGCCGTCATCATCAGAAGCAGCCATTCAAGAGCTAAAGGCAGCTGGTTATAGTATGTATTTGGGTGTATTTAAGGGTACTGATGCACGTGTTGCTTCTTTTAAGCAGCCAGCGTGTTTGGTGGTCGGCTCTGAGGGATTTGGTATTTCAAATTCATTATTGCGGTCGGGCGAGCATATTACTATTCCTCAAAAATCATCAGAAACTTCTTACAATGTGTCCGTTGCGGCTGGGATTCTTCTTTTTTTAATGAGCTCTCATTTAAAGCGTATTTAAGCGCTTTATTTTTTTTTGCTGCATATCTCTAGCGTATACCTTTTGATTACCAGATGGTTATTTATGGTTTATATATTTTTAAACCATTGACTATTGTTTTGTGAAAAGGATATAAAAAGAGTACAAGACCACTAATTACCTTATGGTTAGATGGCTTGCGGGGGAAAGAAAATGAAAAGCTTTAAAGCCTGCCGTGCATATTTTTTGTATGTTTTTATTGGTTTGACTCTGTGTTTTTTATCTGGCAGATGTGTTGCGCTGTTATGCCGCATAGATGAATGCTTGATAGACATAGAGGGGTATCCAACTGTTCAAGCACGTACAGATGGTATGCGTTACATTAACCAGCAATGGCCTGTGTTAAATATGTCCTTTAATCAATTGTGCGCTCAGACAATGAGTCACTTTGATTGGATAGAATCTATGGATCTTTTTCTTCTTCCCTGTAATCATGTCCGTGTTGAGATACTGGCACATACGCCTTTATACGGGGTAAATAGTGATTATGTTGTTACGACCACCGGAGATGTGCTTAAAAAAGATCTTTTTGAGTCTTCTCGTGTGAAGAATCTTCATACTGTTTCTATTTTTTTTGATAAACAAGAGCCCTTGTTGTCAGCTACATGTAAACATTTTCTTTTGCATGTGCCACCGGCTTTTTTTGATGTATATGCATGTGAATGGAAAAACGACAACAACGTGCTGTTTTACGACAAACAGCAACCACGCTTCGCGATTTTATTTCATCCTGACCAGATACCTACTAATATGATGTTACAGCAGTGCAATGCTTTAAAGGAGGAGTTGGTTGCACGCCTAGTGTTTGAGTTGCCACGCACACAAACGTGGATAGCTGATGTTCGTTTCAAGGATCAAATAATAGTGAGTCAAGAAAAAAGGGGGGTATGTCATGGCACGAATATTTAATGATCGTATTATAGTATCAATAGATGTGGGCACTACAAAAATGTGTGTATTGGTGGCTCATCAGCTCGATGGTGATCGCTTTGAAATAATTGGTGTTGGTAGAGCCCCATCAGAAGGTCTACGCAAGGGTGTTGTGGTTGATGTGAGTAAGGCAGTGCGGTCAATTAGGCAGGCGGTCAAAGAGGCTGAATTAATGGCCGGAGTAATGATTGAATCAGCCTATGTGGGCATTTCTGGTGGACACATACTATCAATTAATTCACATGGAGTGGTTCCTATTAAAAGGGGCCAAATAGATTATGGAGATATCGAGCGAGCTCTTGCGGCTGCACAGGCAGTACCAATAGAGCAGGATCATCAAATTTTGCATGTATTACCGCAATATTTTGTGATTGATGCTCGCGACAAGGTAATGGCGCCAATTGGCATGCATGGTATTCGTCTTGAGGTGCAGGCACATATTGTTATGGGAGCGGTTGCATCGGTACAAAACTTGGTACACTGTTGTCAGATGGCTGGCGTTAAGGTGAAAGATATTATTTTAGAGCAGCTTGCTTCAGCTGATGCAGTTTTGAGTAAAGATGAGCGTGAGTTGGGGGTAGCTGTTCTTGATATTGGAGGAGGCACTTCTGATCTTGCCTTATATCAGCATGGCAGTATTAGACATACTATGGTGCTACCTGTTGCAGGCAATCATTTTACTAATGATGTGGCGATAGGATTGCGTACTACGCTTGGCGAAGCGGAGCGTATAAAAAAAGAGTATGGGCATACTCTTTTTGATGTGTTAGAAAAAGATGAGCTTATAGAAATTGAAATGGTGCATGGCAATGATAGTCAGATAGTAAGGGTGAGCAATCTAACTCATATTCTGCGTCCACGCGCACAGGAGCTATTGCGCTTGGTATATGAAGAAATAGCAAAAAGACAGCTATTTCCTTTTATGCCGGCAGGTTTAGTGTTAACGGGCGGCGGATCTTTATTGCGGGGGATGCAGGAATCTGCGGAATCGTTATTTAATATACCGGTCAGAATAGGTCGACCTCAAGTCGAGTTTGATTCGCCAAATTCATTATACAGTCCTATTTATGCAACAGGGTATGGCTTGTTGGTTCATGCTCTTAAAAAACAAGCGGGTTCTTTTGGCCAAGTCAGTGGGCCTGTATATAAACGGGTACTTGCAAGTATGAAGTCATGGGTAGCAGATTTTTTTTAATATTATTTTTGTGAGGGGAGAGATAATGATTGAATTTGAAGTTGAACAGTTCCAATTAAGCAAGGTTAATGCATCAATTAAGGTGATAGGTGTTGGCGGAGCTGGGGGCAATACGGTCAATTGTATTATTGAGTCTGGATGCTCTGGTATTGAATTTGTGGTAATGAATACTGATGCCCAGGTGCTTGAATTTTCGAAAGCAAAAACAAAAATTCAAATTGGGGTTAAGGCAACAAAGGGTCTTGGTACAGGCACTGATGCTGAATTAGGTAAGCGATCTGCAGAGGAGGATTTAGACAAGGTCATGGAAGCCCTTGAGGGGGCGGATATCGTATTTATTACTGCTGGCATGGGGGGAGGTACTGGTTCAGGCGCAGCTCCGGTTATTGCCAAAGCTTTGCGAGAAAAAGGTATTTTATCGATTGCAGTAGTCACCAAGCCATTTTTATTTGAAGGCAAAAGGCGTGCACGCATAGCTGATCAAGCCATACATGCATTAGCCCAAGATGTTGATACTTTATTAGTTATTCCTAATCAAAAATTGCTAGAGATTGCCGGGCAAGAAGTTTCGATGATAGAAGGATTTGCCATGATTAATGAAGTGCTTGCGCAATCAGTACGTGGTATTTCTGATATTATTATTAGGCCTGGCCATATTAATGTTGATTTTGCTGATGTACGGACCATCATGAAAGATCGTGGTCTTGCCATTATGGGCACCGGTGTAGCATCGGGAGAACATCGAGCAAAAGAGGCTGCATTAAAAGCGATTTCTTCGCCATTGCTTGAAAATATGAGTATTGCAGGAGCTCATAGTGTGCTTATGAATATTACGGCGGGTAAAAATCTTGGTTTGCATGAAATTAGTCAGGCGGCATCGGTAATATATGAACAAGCGCATGAAGATGCCAATATCATAATTGGTTCGGTGATAGATGATAGTTTCAGCGATAAAATTAGCATTACTGTTATAGCTACAGGTTTTGAAAAAACAGTGGCATCGGTAGTCAGTGCTGATACAGTGACTAAAAAAGATGTTTATATTCAGCCTACAGTTAGGGCTGAACAGGCAGGGTCTCATTTTTATCAATCACCGCAGATGGCAGAAAAGCAAACTTTTGAGAGTAGTGATAAAATGAATGTGGGATCGAAAAAAGAAGAAGTCACAGGGTTTAAGCAAGAGGATTCCGCGGGAGCTACCTTGCTAGATATTAATGATCTTGATATTCCGTCTTTTTTACGGCAAGAAAAGCAGCAATAGAGCTGATTATTGTAATTATAGTGGCTGCTGTATGGGAGTACTTATAGTGTACAAGCTGGTAGAATTATAGTAGTTCTCTATAGAGTTAGATGAGTTAGTAAAAGAGGGTGCTTTATGCAAGCACCCTCTTTTGTATTTTTGCGTCTATTCTATTGTTTATAGTGTGTTTTTATTCTATATTATTTTAGAACCTAGATTCACACACTTCGCACGTTTGCGCATTGCTAGCATTTTCATACGTACAGATAGCGCAAGCTTTTAGAGCAGCTGCCGGAGCAGGTTGTTGGTGCTTCAATGATGATCTGTTAAATTCTGCTTGAAGCTGCGCAAAGTGTGCCCGTTGCTCTGGTGTTATTGTTGTTAAAAAAGCAGGGAGCTTGTTTTCTTCTTCTTCCCCTAAGTTACATGCAGGACATTTAATCGCTCTTATAATAACAGGTCTTTCTAGTCGGTGTCCGTCAACAATGCTTATTTCTATGCCGGGATTTTGTGCCGCATCAAGCATGCCTTGTTTGCAGTCAGTGCACATAACATGCCTGCATTTATCATTAGCATGACATAAGTCATTACCGTCCACTTGCATACAATCTGCAAGTGTTTCCTGGCAAACGCTGCATTGAGGGGTATCTTGAGATTTTGTCATTTTTTGTAAAATATGGCTTATAAAAGGTCTATCTTGTGGACGGGCAGTAACTGCAAGGGCGAGCATAGTTTGATCAGCTGCCATCTCTTTTTCATCCTCTTTTTCATCTTCTTCAGGTTGTACAACTGCAGGCGATGGAGCTAATACGGCAGCCTTTTCCTGTTGTGCTTTGAGTTGACCTAACCGAGCTGCTTCTTGAAGCTGAGCTGCTTCTTGAAAATCAGCTTGTTCAGCAGCGACCATTGCAGCTATTGCACTATCTTGCGCGCTTTGCGCAGCTTGCAGGGCTCTCCTTTCATGCACAGCAGCGTTATCTTCAGCGTGTAAGCGTGCAATGAGAGCTTCAGTTGCTCGGTCAGCAGCTTGTCTAGCTGCTACATTGCGGAGTATTCCTGCTTGTTGACGAGCTGGTGATAAATCGCAATCGCACGCCTCACAACGATTTACGTTTTCTGCATTCATAAGGGTACAGATTGGGCATGTTATTGCCATTGCCATATCAACTGCTTCTGCTGCAGCATGCATGAGTGGCATGCTCAGTAACAAAGTTATTGATAATAGTATTCTTTTCATGATAAACCTCCATTATATAGTTTTTTGTGCCTAACACCACGTTAGGCAGCATCCATTTACTATTCAGTTTATATAAAAAATAATTTTTGTCTATTAATTTATTTTTCAGTCAGAATATATATAGGAGCATCTATTCTGTGTTTTTACGTCTATTTTGTTTTTTATAGCGTGTTTTTATTGTGCAGTATTTTAGAGCCTAGCTTCACATATTTCACACTCACGCGCATGAATATTGTTGTAAAAAGTACAGATAGCGCAAACTTTTGCGCCATCGGGAAATAATCTATCTCCTTGGCAGTAGCAATTGGGGTGTAGCTCGCAACAGATAGCCGCAGCATCGTCAAGTGCTGCCGGAGCAGGTTGTTGTTGTGGTAATCGTGATCTGTTAAATTCTGCTTGAAGTTGAGCAAATTGTGCCCGTTGCTCTGCTGTTATTGTTGTTAAAAAGGCAGGGAGCCTGTTCTCTTCTGCTTCACTTACGTTACATGCAGGACATTTAGAAGCTCTTATAATAACAGGTCTTTCTAGTCGATGTCCGTCAACTATATGTACGTCCATATCGGGATTTCTTTCGGCAGCAAGCATGCCTTGTTTGCAGTTAGCGCATATGATATGTGCGCATTTATCATTAGCATGGCATAAATTATTACCGTTTTCTTTCATACAATCTGCAAGTGTTTGCTGGCAAACGCTGCATTCAGGGGTTGCTTCTTTAAGTTGTGTTAAAATATGTTTTATAAGATTTTTATTTTGTGGGTGGGCAGTAACTGCAAGCGCAAGCATTGTTGCATCAGCTATTTCAGGGGCTGGTCCTGGTAATGGTGCTGGTAATGGTGCTGGTGCTGGCTTATTGCTATTTTTTGCGCGCAAAAGTGCATATGTGACGGCTGCTGAGGTTACAAGTGAACAAAAGCGGCGGACGTAGTGGCCAGGCCCGCAACCCCATAAGGCGTCTTTAGCTGCGATAGCTTTTATTTTAACCCACTGAGTGTACGTTATTGGGGTAGCTTCTACGATTGAATACTGTGTATGTACTTTTTTTGAGTTTATTTCTGTGGCTGCATAAAGTGGGCAGGTTACATTAAAGGCTAATAAAGCCGTTAAGAGTAAGTTTTTTATGTTTAGTCTTTTCACCGCGTTCCCCTAGGTAACTAGTTATAAAAAGCTTTTGCTCACACAATGGTAGTAAAAAAGCATTATTGCCCAGAGTGTCACTATTAATGATATCGTAATAATTTTTCTTTTATAGGGCTATCAGGTATTTATCGCTTATAATACTCAGATAGAAACTTTTTGTAAGAACCTATTTTACATAGTTCACGTGTGATGAGTAAGTAAAGCTGTATGAATAGAGTGCCTCAACTCTATAAGAAGCATTGAGCAAAAGGTGAGGCTGTGTTATAGTTTCAGATATTATAAACAATAGCATATTTACTTTTGTTATCTTGTCGGTTTACACTACCTAAAGATACGCACAAAAGTTTTTGAGATAAGGGTTTTCAATGATAACACGCATATTGGCAAAGATTTTAGGTACAGACAATGATCGACGGTTGCGCACATTGCGACCAATAGTTGAAAGAATCAACTATTTTGAAAAAGAGATAAGCTCTTTAACTGATGATTTTATAGCGCTTAAAACAAATCAGTTTAGAGAACAGTTAGCTCGCGGCAAGAGCTTAGATGATATTCTGCCAGAAGCATTTGCAGTGGTTAGAGAAATGGCTAAGCGTAAATTGGGACAACGTCATTATGATGTGCAATTGTTGGGTGGTATAGCGCTACACCAGGGTAAAATTGCAGAAATGAAAACAGGAGAAGGTAAAACGTTAACCGCAACATTGCCCCTCTATCTTAATGCATTAACGGGAAAAGGTGTTCATTTGGTAACGGTTAACGATTATCTTGCGGGCCGTGATGCTGAATGGATGGCTCCTATTTATAACTCTTTAGGTTTAACAATTACTGCTCTTGCTCATGATATGGGTGATGAGGAGCGCAAAAAAGCCTATCAATCAGATATTTTGTATGCAACAAACAATGAGCTTGGTTTTGATTATTTACGCGACAATATGAAGTTTCGGCTTGAAGATTATGTACAACGTGATTTATCATATGCCATTGTTGATGAGGTTGACTCTATTTTAATTGATGAGGCGCGAACACCTCTTATTATTTCTGGGTCTGCTGATAAAAGCAGTAAATTATATGAAGATGTTAATCGAGTGGTGGCACGATTAAAAAAAGATGAACATTATGAGGTTGATGAAAAAACGCGCAATGCACAGCTGACTGAAGCGGGTAATGATAAAGTTGAGCAGGTTTTTAATATAGAAAATATCTATGCGGTTGAACATTTAAACCTTGTGCACCATTTGCAGCAAGCTCTCAAGGCTCATGCTCTTTTTAAACGTGATATTGACTATGTAGTCAAAGATGACAAAGTTTTAATTGTTGATGAGTTTACTGGGCGTATTTTGTCAGGGCGCCGGTATAGCGATGGCCTTCATCAGGCGCTTGAAGCCAAAGAAGGGGTTACCATTGAACGTGAAAGCCAGACTCTTGCTTCGATCACGTTGCAAAACTATTTCCGTCTTTATGGAAAACTCGCAGGTATGACAGGTACAGCCGTAACTGAAGCGGAAGAGTTTTATAGTATTTATAAATTAGATGTGCTTTCTATTCCTACCAATCAGCCACTGATACGTGAAGATAAACCTGATTTGATTTTTTTAACTAAAAAAGCAAAATATAAGGCCATTGCTGAAGATGTAAGGGAGCGTCATGCAAAAAAACAGCCGGTTCTTATTGGTACTGTTGCTATTGAAACATCAGAGTTGATTAGTGCTGTTTTACGGCAAAATGGGCTTGTTCATGAAGTGCTGAATGCAAAGCAACATGAAAGAGAAGCAGAAATTGTTGAAAAAGCGGGCCAGCCAGGGCACATTACTATTGCAACTAATATGGCCGGACGTGGAACAGATATTAAGCTATCTGCCGCTTCAAAAGAGGCTGGGGGTCTTTATATTCTTGGCACTGAGCGGCATGAAAGTCGCCGTATTGATAATCAGTTGCGTGGGCGTTCTGGACGTCAAGGTGATGCAGGGGAATCACGATTTTATATATCTCTTGAAGATGATTTGATACGTATTTTTGGGGGAGACTCTGTCAAACGTAATATGGAACGTGCAGGCATGTTAGAAGATGAGGTTATTGAGTCTTCTTTCCTTTCTAAAAAAATTGAACAGGCCCAAGAGCGAGTTGAAAAAAACAACTACGAAACCCGTAAACATTTGCTTGAATATGATGATGTGTTAAATCAGCAACGTAAGGTGATTTATAGATATCGTCGCGATGTTCTAGAGGGTCAAGATCAGATCATTGATCTTATTCGTGATTTTATTGTCCGCACAGTGCAAACATTAGCAGAACGTTTAATGCCAACATCAGATGCGGTAACACGTGAATCAGTAGATGCATTATTTGCAGCATGTATGCGCTTAACGGGCTTAAGTCGTCAAGATTTAGATACTGCTGGCATTAACACCAAAAACGGGGAACAGTTACAAACAGATACGATTAACTTTTTATTAGAAAAATATGATCTGTATCGCCGTCAAGCAGATCAACAGGAAGTTCAACAAGCAGAAAAGTGGCTTATGTTAGAAGCGATTGATAAAGCGTGGAAGCAGCATATGCTTAATCTTGATCACTTAAAAGAAGGTATAGGGCTACGCAAAAATCCACTTATAGAATATAAGCGTGAAGCTTTTGACATGTTTAAAGAGATGCTTTCTGATGTGCAAGCAGAGGTTGTTCATCACATATTCCATTTAAATTTTGAGCACTTTAATTCGCATGAAATAGAAGCACAGCGTGAAAAAGAGCTTGAGCAGATGAGTTTGATTGGGTCTGAAGGTGAAATGGCAAATCCTGAAACAGTTCATAGTCATGAACCTAAAGTTGGCAGAAACGATATGTGCCCTTGTGGTTCAGGTGAAAAGTTTAAAAAATGTTGCGGTAAATAAAAAGAGAGTTAAGTTGCACCTGATTGCACAGTATATTTTAGAAGTTACAAAATAGAGCTATAAAGTATAAGTTTAACGTATAGTTTAATCATATATATACGCTATAAAATATAAAGAAAGAGAGAGCGAACGTCACAGTTCACTCTCTCTTTCTTTATATTTTATAACAAACTAATTAGCTTCTTTTTCTTCTTGTTCTGGTTTTGTTTTTTCGGCAGCATTGTTAAGTAAGCTATTCGTAAACTCTTTAATCTTAAAATCTTCAAACAAGTCTTTTAAGTCTTCGTAGTTTTTCTGTTGCTGTGGGGTTGCACCACTGTAGTTGTATTGTTCTAACATATCTTCAGGGGTTTGCCCATCTTTGTTTTTAATCGTTAAGTCTGGCTTCTTGTTTAATATTTCTTGAATTAATTCCAATTTTTGTTGTTTTTGCGCTGATCTTGCTTCTGTCGATCTTAGGATGAGATGCAATGGTGTATCTCCTGTTTTGTTTGTAATATTTACTTGGGCGCCATGCGCTAAAAGTAACTGTGCTATTTTTGGATTGTGCTCGCTGCACGCTTGATGCAAAGGAGTGTTGCCTGTTTTTTCATCAATATAATTAATATTGGCCCCATTTTTAATTAAATATTGAGCGATTGCATCATGATCGCCTACTGGGCCAGCAGCAACGGCAAATAGCAGTTCATTAATAGTGGCTCCATACTCATTAATTAAGATTTCAGCAATTTCTACTCCTTCTTGCGGTTTGCGAGCATCAGCAAAAGCTGATAAAAGAAAGCCAGGGTCAGGAGTCTGTCCCAATTTGTTTTTAATGTCTGCTTTGGCTTGATATCGCAATAGCAAATATGCGATTTTTGGATTATTATTGCGACATGCTTCATGCAAAGGAGTGTTGCCTGTTTTTTCATCAATATAATGAACGTCAGCTCCTTTTTGCAGTAAGAGTTCAGCAATTTTTTTTTTATCACCGGGTTGACCAGCGACTACAAATAAAGCTGGATTTGATTGTGGGGTGAAGTAATTAATGTCTTTTGTTTTGTTTATTGCTTTTTTTATTGCATTAGTGTCTTTTTTTTCTGCAATAGCCTGAATAAGTTTTTCGCAACTTGCGCAAAAAAGCCAAGACTTTGTTTTATCTTTATCGTTGTTCGTATAATAGTAGGCATAGAGGTCATCTAGTACCACGTCAAAAACGCCATCCATTGACTCGCTTACAATGGTAACATTATTAATTGTTTTTAATGCCTCGTTTTTTCCAAATTCTAAGCTCTCTATGTAAAATTCTTTTGTGCCTGCGTAGCCAGGCGTTATTTCAGTACTCACTTTAATGCCGGTAGCCAAGCTGCCAACAATATCTTTAATATCAAACTCTTCTAGTTTTTTCCCCGGATACTTTACCCTTTTTAATGTGTGCTGCGCGTCTCCTGGCAGTAATGAAATAAATGGAGGCACTTGTGTAATACTGGAGTCAATTTCGATATCAAAAGGAATAGTTTCGGTTGCCAGCAGAATTGCTTTAGGCTCATACATTTGTTGATCAGTTCCCATGTATTTTTTAATAATCAAGGGTTGGGTGCGTGTAGAAGCCATAACTTTACCAATGCGAATCACTTGGTCATTAATAAGTGAGGTTTTTTTATGTCGCGAGTTTGCAGGGTTAACATCTGTAATGGCAAACCAGGCAGGTGAATTGGCAGGGCGCATCTGTGGAATGCTATTTTGTATAAAGGTTTGAGTGTCATCTTTAATATGTGGAAATAAATAACTAAGGAGTGCAAAATAGTTGTTTGGTTTTTCATTGAGAGCATTAATAAATTCTTTGTAATTGAGGTTTTTTTCAACTGTCACGATGACTGGGGCATCGGTTATTGCTCCAGTAATAATCGTGAATGGATACGTTTGAATGTCTGATTCTTTAGCATTAGCACTATCAGCAGCAGTAGAGCCATTAGCAGCAGCAGCTGGTTTTTTGTAATCTATATCAAAAGAGTATTTTAGATCACCATACACTTGACTTGCATTAAAACCAGCAGCATAACATGAAATATAAATAAATAGTTTTGTTTCTATTGTTTTAAGAAAATGTAAAAAGTTTTTAAATTCACTAAAAGACAGTCCTGCTATTGATTTTTTATATTCTCCATGATTTGTTAAAATAAATGCCCATTTTTTGTCATTGGTATACTTATCTGTCGCATTGTTAGTAAGCAATTGGCGAAATATTTTTATAAAATCACTCGCAGAAGTAGAATTGCCTTTTTCATAAAGTTCTTTATAGTGCGGATATTTTTTTTCAGCCTCAATTATTAATGCGTCTTTTTTTTCTTTATTGTTAGCTATAAGCCCATAACCTTTTAGGTTAAAGTCTGTTGCCTTGCTTTGACTATCATGGGGAATTAAAAGATACATAGATTCAAGATCATATATTTCCCATTTTCTGGCATCAAAGGTTTCATATAATTGATATTGAACTCTATTAATTACCTGACTGTGGTTTCCATTTGGGTTAAAGATATGACTAAGCAGTGATCCTGTTATGAGAATTGGCCCAGCGTTTTGAAATAGTGCTATCATAGCGTTTAATGTCATGCCAAACGATCCTCCACCAATTTCTTGTGTGCCATTATATATAAGTAAAGTTCTCATGTTAGTTTGATTTTTTAGAAGTGCAGCGTTATAATCGGCCGTCAGTTGTTCAGCGTCCTCTTTTTCTTCTTCCTGTTCTTTTTTTTCTTCGGGTTTTGTTTTTTTAGAGGCGTTTGTGATTAAGCTACGTGTAAATATTTTAATCTGGTTATCTTCTTGTTTGTTTTCTTGTTTGTTTTTTTGATAGCTTTTATATATTACATCGCCTATTTCGTTAAAAGTTTTATTGTAAGGTTGCTCTGCTTGATCTGCTTGTGCAGCAGCAGCACCCTTAATCTCCTCTTCTACTTGCGCGGGATAGATCATTGTATTAGAAAAAATAAAACTAATTATCACCATCAAAGACATTGTTTTTTTATTCATAATTTGCAAGTCCCCACTTTTTATATGTGTTTGTTACATTTGCTTGTTATATTTGTTTGATCATATTTACTTCAAAAAGAGTAGTGTCTATCTTTTTTGGTATATCTGTTGCTTTTATCTCTATTTTTTTACCCATAGAGCACGCTGTTTGCATAATGGTACATAGCAAAGTCGATATGCCAGATCTATTTTGTGTGTATACGTCAAAATGAGCGTGTTTTGTATCATCTCCAAATAGGCGTGTTTCATTTTGAGCAATAATTATTTTTTGAGGCGCCGGTGAGTCTTGTTTTATTTGAACTATTATTAGATCGCTAGTGTCATTGGTTAAATGAATAGTACAAGCTTTTAGGCCTATATTGATCAAGCTTGCAGCAGTGAGCATGATTGTTAGAAATAATTTTTTCTTCATTTTAGTCTCCTTTTTGGACTGAGTAATGGTTAAGAATATGATCTTCTATCTCTTTTAGATTACTCAAAAACAGATTCAGGTTGCAATATATTTATGTTTTATTGCAAATATAATTGACTTTTTTTTTATTTTTTATAGAATGATAAAGAGAAAAAGTAGATAGAAATGGCACAAAATAATGGGTTATCTGGGGGGAATATCATGATCAAAGAATATATAAAAAGCGTTTTTAGGAGTGTTTTTAACCCTCTAGGCGCTGTTTCAAAGGTAATGCTGTTGGTAACAGCAGGAGGGACTTGTTTGTTGTTAGCAGGCATAGCTCTTTGTTACAGGGGAGGTGTTTCTAGTACAACGCCTGTGTCTGAATTTAAGCGGCCAGAGAGTAGCGTTAAAGATCAATCAACTAAAAATGGTCGGGATAGAGTGGGTATTAAGCGGGTTAAACCAAAGCCTGTTCTAGATAAGCCTGTATTCTATATGGAAAGATTTCCTGAGGGGGTAAATGTGGCTGTATATCTGCAAGTAAAGCCTAAAAAAAGACCAGTTTTGGCTGCCGGCGAGGCCCGCACTAAAAATAATGATCAACAAAAGAATGACAGTAAAGCAAAAGAGCTTGATTCTGATAAAATGGCACACGTAGATCGAGATTCATTTTTTAGTGGTTCGCGACCAAAAGAAACATATGGTGCCCTTAAGCAAACGCCGCTTTATCAGGATGAACGCTCATCTACCTATTCGGGTAATAGTTATCCTGGCGCCGGTTCATATCAGCAGCCACGGCATCAAACATCTTCATATGGACAAGATAGGGGGAGTAGGCATGCATCATCATCTGATGGCCATAGTCATTCTGAAGAAAGAGAATCTGGTTCTGCTTCTGGTGGGCATACAGCCCAATCGCGTTCTTCTACGGGAGAAAAAGATCATGGGCATGATCATACGCAAAAAGTACAAGTACCTGAAAAAGTTGTCGACACTAGTCATAATCATGGGGTGGATGATCAGCTTAAGTCTAGAAAAAATCGTACATCTCATAGTAGTAGAGGCAAGATAAGTCCTGCAGCTCAACCAGATGGGTCTATCGACTCTCAGGAGCAGACTTTAGATGGCCAAGAGGGAGATGGCATAGAAGGGCTGACAGAGGGTCGGGCATGGAAGGAGTTGTTTCAAGATGCGTGGGGATGGTTAAGCCACGTAGCTGATAATCCGCAGGAGATAATGAGGGTGGTGGCCGGATTGGCGCAATTAAAGGGGATGTTTGATACTGCAAAGGGAGCATTTGATGCAGTAGCCAGCACTGGACCCGGGCAAGCAGTAAAGAGTGTGGTTAGCGATATCTGGTCCCAATTTAAGGGCTTATTTGGGGGTGATCAAGCAGCGCCAGCAGCACCAGCAGCACCAGCAGCACCAGCAGCACCAGCAGCACCAGCAGCACCAGCAGCACCAATAGCAGCAGCACCAGCAGCACCAATAGCAGCAGCACCAGCAGCACCAATAGCAGCAGCACCAGCAGCACCAGCACCAGCAGCACCAGCACCTTAAACCTAAAAATATAAACTACAAAACAAAGCCCTGGATTTTAAAGCCGGGGCTTTTTAATGCTTAAATGCATGCGCACTGCGAATAATAAAGGCAATGTCAGAATAAAGAGGCGTCCATTTTAAGATATCCCGGGCGCGTGTGGGATCAGCAACAAGAAAAGGGGGGTCGCCAGCACGTTGTGGTTTTTCTATCACAATCATTTTAGTTTTGGTAACTTCTTGAGCTGTGGTGATTATCTGTTTTACTGAAAATCCATTTCCCGTTCCTAAGTTAAAAAAGTCAGAAGGGAGGTTGGCGTCAAGATGTTGTAATGCTTTAAAGTGCGCATCAGCAATATCTCTGACATGTACAAAGTCGCGTACACAGCTACCATCAGGTGTAGGGTGTTGTGTACCTAAAATATAAAATGGTTCTTGTGTATAAAGAGCGTGTAGTGCAAGAGGAATAAGGTGAGTTTCTGGTGCGTGCATTTCTCCTAAGCCTTGTTCGGGGTAGGCACCAGCAGCATTAAAATAACGTAAGGCAACAAATTCTAATCCATAAGCGTTATGGGCATCTTGCAGTATTTGTTCTACCATTAGTTTAGTACGGCCATAGGGGCTAATAGGGTTTGTTGGGTGATTGTCCGTAATAGGGATTTCTTGGGGAATACCATAGACGGCGCAGCTTGAAGAAAAAATAATTTTATTAACATTATTGGCAAGCATACACTGCAATAAAGTAATGGTTTTGCTGACATTGTTATCATAAAAGGCAAGAGGGTCTATCACGGAAATACCCACTTCTATAGATGCAGCACAATGAATTACTGCACAAATAGTGTGGTTGGTAAAAATGGTGTTTAGTAGTTGTTTGTCGCCATAATCACCACGAATTACGGTTGCCCACAGATGTTCAAATGGCTGATTGTGCACAAAGTTGTCTAAAATAATGATTGAGTAACCTTGTTGAGCCATAAGAAAACTTATGTGTGACCCAATATACCCCGCCCCACCAGTAATCAATAATGTTTTATGCATTGTCTATCTTTATGTGTTTATATTTTATTGTTGAGTATTATTTGTGCATTTATATATGCCTGTGCTTTGCCCGTACAGTGTATAATACCTTTGTGAATCGTAACAATCAAGGGGGGGCACTAATGCCCCCCAGCAATGTCTATGCTATTTTGTAAGATTTATTTTATTCTTTTCTATCTTTATTCGCCGGCCGCCTTTTCTAATATTGCGTTTAATGCTGTTTTATCAAGCATTTTGCCGTCTTCAACTTGACTATTTATTTCGGCTATAACTCTTTTTAGCATTTCAGTAGCAGCCTCGCTATCGCTAATTTTTTTTTGTAGTTTACCAACTTCAGCCATCAATTCAGTGCTATCGCTAATTTTTTCTTGTAGTCTACCAACTTCAGCCATCAATTCAGTTCTTTTTTTGTCTTGAAGTTGAAAGTCTTCTTCTTTACGGGTAAGCTTGGCGATCTGAGCCTTTAATTTTTCAATTGTGGCTTGTGGATCGTTATTGGCAATTGTCGCTTTTAGTCTATCAACTTCAGCCATCAATTCAGTTCTTTTTTGGTCTTGAAGTTGAAAGTCGTCTTCTTTACGGGTAAGCTCGGCGATCTGAACGTTTAATCTTTCAATTTCTCGGTTTTCGGCTTGTTCTTGCTCTGCTTTTTGAGCAGCTAACGCTCTAGTGTAGCTTTCTTTTAGCTGTGCAAGATTCGCAGAATGCTCGTTCTGTTTTTTTTCTGCTTCTTGCAGGGCGCGGCTAGCTTCTCTCTGCATTTTTGCCCTTTCCGCAGACATTTCTTTTATAATATTTGCACGTATCTGTTCTTCCATGCTGGCTCGTTCGTCTTCACTCATTCCTGCGGGTTTCTGACGACTTTGCTCGTCTCTTTGAGCAGCTAACGCTCTAGTGTATTCTTCTGTTAGCCCTTCAATCCGGGCCTTGAGTTGTTCGTTTTCTGCTTGCATAGCACGGCTACTTTCTCTCGGTGTTCTTGGTTGTTGCGCAGCCATTTCTTGCTCAATCTCTGCACGTATCTCTTGTCTCATTTTGGCTCGTTCGGATTCGCTTATTCCTGCCGAGACATTACCTTGTTTTTGTGAAATCTGGCGGGTTAGCGCTGCTATTTGTGATACTAGTTCTTGATTACGTTCTTGAAGCTTTTGAATTTCTTCTTTGAGGGATTCTTTAACAATGCCAGTCAAGCGAGGTTTGGGAGGCATTGTTACTGCTGCTTCTGGAAGACGACTCCTTAATCGTTCTATTTCTATTTGTAAACGACTGATCTCATTTTCTTTTGCCTCATTTTCCAGGGATTGTTTTTCAATCTCAGCAATAGCTGCCATGTTCACTTCTTGGCTCCTGTCAGCGGCCTTATTCATTCGTGTAGAAACTAACTGAAGATTTGTATTGAGTTTGCTAATTTCAGCATTAGCTGTTAGTAGTTCTTGTTGTAAGCCTTTTTGAGATTGACTCAGCGTTTGTATTTTTCCTGCTTGTGTATGATTGGCTATCTTCATTTCTGCAATCTTAGCTTGCAGTGTCGCTATTTGTGCATTTTGGTCTTGTATGCTTTGTTGAGCTTCTTGTTGAGCAACGAGTTTGGCTTGTAATTCAGCCATTTCCTTGGCATGTTTAGCATTTAACTCTTGAGCCATATTTGCTTGCATTGCATTGATGCTTTTTCCTTCTTTTTCTTTTTGGAGAGCAAGCGCTCTTAGTGCTTGCTCTTTTTCAGTATTAGCTGTTTGCGCTAGTTGCTGTGCTTGTTCAAGTTGTTCTTGTAATTTCTGTGCATCCTGTAACTCTCGTTGCGTCTGTGCGATCCATTCTGAGTTGCTTTGTTTTTCTTTCTCAACATTTGCTTTTTCCCGAGCAAGCTCTGCTGTTAATCGTGCTATTTGTTCGCTATTGTTTCCTGCTTGAGCAAGCTCGTCTTTTAGACTATTTATAATTTGAGCGTTTTTAGTATTGACATGATTGGCGATCGTGAGCTGTTGGCGTATATCCATAATCTCACTGTTTTTAATTTTGTTCGCTTGTAGTTCTTCCTGCATCATCATAAGCCCATTCACGCCGCCTACACTTTCATACTTTTGCAGTTCATTGTTTATTCTCTTTAATTCTTCTCTAACTGCATTATGCCCCTTTTCTTGTGCGGCTAATGCTTGTTGCAATCTTTGATTCTCAGTTTTTATTGCTTCAGCCTTAGCAGATCTCTCTCGTGCAGCTGTAAGCTCAGCTTGCATGGCCGCCATTCTTTGTCCTAGGTTTTGTGCAGCTTGAACTTGAGCTTTTAATCGGGCGATTTCTGCGGCTTGACCTACTGCAGCTTCTGTAGCTTGACGAGCTTTTTGCGCCTCACTGAGTTGTTGTTGTTGCATAGCAGCAACGCGTTCACCCAACTGCTCATTTTCTGCTAGTCGAGCTTCTTGTTGAGCGTTTAATCGTGTCATTTGTTCTTGTTGAGCGGCTTGTGCAGCTTTGGCGGTCTCTGCAGCCTCTTGCGCCTGTCGAAGTTGTTGTTGCAGAACAGCAATCTGTTCTCCCAACTGTCTATTGTTTGCTATTTGAGCTTGTAATTGAGTGATTTCTGCTGCTTGACGAGCTGCGGCAGCTGCTGCAGCTTGATGAGCTTGTTGCGCCTCACTGAATTGTTGTTGTATTGCAGAGAGCCGTTTTCGTAATTGTTCATTTTCTTCTTGTTGAACTGCTCTAGATGCGGCCTCTCTAGCAGCAGCTTCAGCTCTAGCTTTTAAAGCGCTTAATTCTTTTTCCTGCGCTTGTAAACGAGCGCTCTGTTCTTGTAATTGGGCGCGAGCTGCAAGGGCTGCTTGTTCTTTTTCTCTAGCGCTTTCCAAGCCGCGTGCAGCTTCCCTTTCCCGCTCAAGCGCTCTTGCTATAGCCTGTTTAGATCCAGCTTGTGCGCTTGCTATAGCCTCTCGTGCAGCTGTAAGCTCAGCTTGCAGGGCCGCCATTCTTTGTTCTTGGTTTTGTACAGCTCTAGCTTGAGCTTGTGATTTTTCTAAGTCTGCCCTTAACTGCCTATTTTCTTGAGTTGCCCGAGCCATTTCATCTCTACTTTGTTCGGCTGCAGCGTTACGAGCCCGTAGCTCCCTCATTTCTTGGGTTTGAGCTTCAAGCTGAGCTTGTAATCCAGCAATTTTTTGTGATTGATCAGGTCTTTGAGGAGCAGCGGTTTTTCGTTGTTCAGCTTGTAAGCGTTCTTCTAAGCTTTTTTTGGCGGCTTGCGCGGCTTGTGCTTCTATTTCAGCACGTTGACGAGCTTGTTGTTCTTGTTGAAGTTGTTGTTGCATTGTTACTAATTGGCGGTTAACAGTTACTAGCTCGCGGTTAAGATCGGGGGCGGCGGCTCTTGGTGCGGCAGCTGCTTGTTGTGTTAGTCTTGCAATCTGTCTTCTTTGTTCTTGTATCTGTGCTGCCAGTTCTTCTGTATTCTCTAGTTGACGACGTAATTGTGTATTTTCTCGTTGTTCTTGTTGCAATTGCTCTTGCAGCTCGTTTTGCACACCTCGTGAGGCAGCAGGCATAGGAGCGGCTTGTGGTACAGCGATAGGTCTTGGTGCAGGAATTTGAATAGTAGGTTGTGGAGTAGGTTGTGGACGTGCTACTGGCGCCCGATTAGGCTCTTGTTGTGCACTAACAGGTCTACCTGGTAGATCAGGATTTTCTTGTGCTAATGCATCGGCACGGGCTAAGGCATCCGCTTTTCTATCTTTATCTAAAGCTCCTGCGTTACCCAGTTGATTTGCAAGATCTTTCAATCTGACTGAGTCCTGTTTGTTTGGCTTGATAGGATAGGTGGTCATGAGTTTATCAAGTTCAGCTGTCATACTGCTTTTTTGTTGCGTTGTTAAGCCATATGAGATATTAACGCTGGTTAAAGTAATAAGAGCTACTCCTAATAAAAATCTAATGCGTGCTTTCATGATCAATCCTTTTTTTTTAAATACATATTTTTTTAATTCATAAGAAGTATTATTTTTATGCGTAATGCTACAAGTTAAATATTGTTGCTACTATTAGACTAGCATATTAAAATTTCAGTTTGCAACTATATTCTGAGATTGGCTACCTGGGTTAAGCGTTTCTAAATTATTTAAAGAAAGAAAATCCCGGCTTTTTAGGGCCGGGATACAAATCTATTTGGTACTGCAATGGTGTGTTGTATAAAGGTGTAGAGTATTCTGTCTATATTAGAATGAAATGCCTGTTTTTGCCCACAGGGTCCAGCGATCCAGTGTCGCATTACTTTCATTGGCGAATTCATATGATCCACCTATGTGAGCAAATAATGGATATTCGCGTTCATCACATCGGTAGCCTACTGAGCCATAGAATGTATATGAAAGACCTGCTGGATGAGCAGCTGAATTTAAATCAAGATCATGTTCTTTGATAAGATTGTTGTCATAATCTGCAAAATCAGTTTGTTGGATATTTATACTATTTAAAAAGACATTTCCTGTAATGTCACGCGCTGGGTTTGTTTCCCCTTTTCCTAGAATCGACTTGAGTGCAGGGCCTGGTTGCCAAGGGCAGGCGAGTTTAACACATTCAGCTTGACGGGCAAAGAAGTTGAAACCTCCTTCAGCCTGAAAGCATTTATTGCACGTAAAAGTAAGGGCTGTGGTGACATTATATTGAAATCCAGCGCTTACTTTAACAGGGAGGGTGAAAATATTAATACCTGGTGTTGCCATGTTTTCTGCCAGTAGGGGGTCTGTGGTGGCTGCTGCCTGGGCAGCTTGTTCTTTATTTGCATACACTTCCATATATCTACTAAACGGTTTATTTTTTAGGTCTAGTGAACGTACTTGACGTGCGTTAAAAAGATACAGTGAATGGGTGGCACATTCTATTTTTATCTGGCGATTGTTGTCTTTGTTGTGCCAGAGTTCAAAATTTCCCGCACCGCCACACATAATGCCCGCATGTTTGCCATTACCCACAATAGGCTGAAAAATATTCTCCCCATTTGGCCTGTTGCCTGTTGGGATAAGAACTCCCATATATGATTCAAGGTGGTGTGTTTCATTGTTTATCCATTCCATGCCCAGCTTGGTTTCAATGTCTGCCAGTCTTGTTTCTGTTTGTGGGCATGTTATACGGCCATACTTCCATTCTTTTTGTGCAAAGGCCTGTGTCATGTTAGCGACTACATTTTTATCAGCATTTTCATTAGCGCCGCCACCATTATTGATTACTTTTTCTACTAAGTTAAATTCATTTTTTATATGAGTAATTGGCGAAGAGATACTGAAAAACCAGTCACGATTTGTTTCAGGGTTACACCAAAAGCTTTGCCTATAATAGAGCCCAAGCGCAGCCACTGATTGCTTTGGTTTAAATGATAGTGTACTGCTAAAATTACCGTCGACGGTAACAATATTAAAGTGCTGTGCTTGCAGATCAGACTGAATAGTTGGGTCTACTTCTTCATTTACGGTTAATGTAGTCTTGCAGAATGGGGTAAAATAACGAGCAAGATTATTATTATTTGTTGACTTACCTCCAAATACCACCGCTTCAAGGGCGCCCCCTTTGCCTTCTTTGCGAGCATGCAGTCTATCTTCTCTGAATGCGCTTATAAGCTCAGGAGATGCTGACTGAAATTGTGGCCTGACAGAAAAATAAGATTTTCCTGTGTTATCGCAATCACAACTGTTAGCTTTTTTGCAGTTTTCTGGTTGCGCGTTGATGCTGTATGGTGTCAAGATCCCCGCAATCAAATAAGATAATAATAACTGCTTGTTCATCATTTACTCCTGTTTTTTTTTAGAATGAAACCCCACATTTAGCCCATAGTGTCCAGCGCTCTATACTCGCATTATTCGCATTAGAAAATTCATATGATCCACCCAAATGAGTCATAAGTGGATAGTCGCGATCATCCCATCTGTAGCCTATTGAACCAAAGAAGGTATGTGAAAGCACACACGGATTTGAAGCAGAAGCAAGATCAAGGTCTTCTTCTTGTATTTGATTATTTTCATATTGGTCTAATGCATGTTCAGCTTCAAATGTATTTTCTTGATCTTCTATAAGCAGTATTCCAGAGATATTACGTACAGGGTTGGTCAATCCTTTACCCGCAAAGTGCTTAAGGGCAGGGCCCGGTACCCATGGGCATGCTAGCTGGACACATTCTGATCTATGCGCAAAAAAGTTATAACCTCCTTCAGCCTGAAACCCTTTATTGCACGTAAATACAATGGCACTGGTAATGTTGTATTGAAAGCCGGGAGTTACATCAACTTGTTGGGTAAACACGTTAATACCGGGAGTTGAGCTGTTTTTAGCATGTTCTGGATTGGTAGCTTCAAGAGCGGCAGCTTGTTCAGCCTCTTGCTTGTTTGCATATACAGGCATATATCGGCTAAAGGGTTTATGTTGCAAGTCAAAAGAGCGTACTTGGCGGGCTTTAAAAAAATAGTTTGAGTGCATTGCATATTCTGCCCTGAGCACTCTATTTTCGGCTTCATTATGCCATATTCTAGCTCCAAAAGCGCTACCGGTCATAAATCCTACATGCTTTCCGTGCCCAATGACTGGTTCAAAAAGATATCTGGCATTAGGTCTGTTGCCTGTCGGTACCATTAAGCCCATATAAGATTCAATATGGCATGGTTCGCGGTCAGCCCACTCCATACCTATTTTTAATTCCATATCGGCAAGCCCGGTTTTGCTTTGTGATGAATTGCACCCTGATGGTATGCGGCCAAAATGCCAATCTTCTTGGTTAAAAGCTTCTTTCATGTTTGCCACCACCACATTATTAGCAGCCTTATTCACTCCATCACCAGTATTAAGCACTTTTTCTATTAATTTAAATTCAGTTTTTACATGGGTAATGGGTGTTGACGCACTAAAAAAAAAGCCTCGATTTTTTTCTTCATTGCGACAAAAACTTTGGCGATAGTGCAATCCTAAGCCAAACTCTGTTCTTTCTGGCTCAAAAGATATTTTACTGCGAAAGTTTTGTTTTTGGGTGAAAATATTAAAGTTTGTTGCTAAAAGATCACGGGGTACATTGTTTGGTGCATTTGTATTTGGTGCTGATTCATCAACAATTAATTCAATTTTGCCAAATGGGGTAAAATAGCGCTGCATTTTATCGCTCAAAAGCGATGCACTGCCGAATAAAACAGCTTGAAAAGCTCCTTTTATGCCATCTTCAGATGCTTGAGGTCTGTCTTCTCGAAAGCCGGTAATGAGTTCTGGTGATGCTGATTGAAAGAGTGGCCGAACAGAGAGATATGTTCTGCTGGTTATTTCAGTATCGCAGCTATCATTTCTGCTGCAGTTATCAGCTTTTGCAGGGGCTGTACCGAAAGTTATTATTGAAAGATAGAGAAACATCTTTTTGTTCATGTCTCACTCCTGTTTTTGAATGGTAGCATGTCGTTTTGAGTATGGTTTATGTGTAGCATTGTTAACTTATAGCAGTCAATGATTTTATAGCATATTGGTAGAATTGAAGACATATCTTTTTTTGAGGGCACCAAGCTACAGTTTCAGGTTGAATTTTTTATTTTTTTATGTATTATATATAGTGACAATATTTATGATGGATTGTGAGGTTCAGGTGGGGGTTGCTATGAAAGTTCGCTTTTTTTTATTTTTTTTGACTATGTATTGTGTTTTTGGAGCGCACAGTTCTGTTTTGGCAGCTAAAAAAAAGAAAAAAGCTGGGGGTCTCGGCCCAGACGTTCCGGTTACACTTATTGATGATGCCGAAAATTCTCCATTGTTGTTGGCGGTAGCACGAGGGGATGTTTTTAGAATACAATCATTAATGCAAAAAGGCCATGCTGTAAATCAACCGGGAACTGAAGGAATGACTGCATTGATAATGGCAGCTCAGCTAGGGCATCTTGAAGCAGCGAAAGTGTTGCTTGCAGCAAAGGCTAATGTAAATCAGGCTCGCAATGGTAATTATGCACCTCTTCATAGCGCAGCTCAAAATGGACATACCATAATGGTCAATCTTTTATTGCAAGAGGGCGCACAAGTTGATGTGCAAAGAGAGAATGGCGCAACTCCGCTTCATCTGGCAGTTAATGCTGGCTATGGCTCAACCGTAAAAGCATTACTTAAAGCAAAAGCTCATGTTGATTCGGTGAGTAAAGATGGTTGTTCTTCATTACATTTTGCGTTAAAAAAGGGGTCTAAAGATGTTTTTGATTCTTTGATTCAAGCTAAGGCAGATATAGATATGAAAACCGGAGAGGGATATACTCCATTATTTATTGCGATGCAGGAAGGGCATTTTTCTCTAGCAAATAAATTATTGGATGGAGGGGCAGATCTTGAAGCAATGTCTGGTACAGGATTAACCCCCTTTGGGGCATTGGTAAGAGTTCATGGGCTACATGCATGTGGGTTACATTTATTGCGACTCAATCCATTGCCAAGGGGCGATGATGTGGGTCTTGATGATGCAGAGCCTACCATAGATGCAATGATAGCATTTTTACGCACTAAAATTAAGCTAGATAAAGCACGTGTTTGCTTAGGGTGTGGTCTAGGAGAAAGAGAGGGGGCTCCTTTGAGGGTGTGCGCAAAGTGTAAAGATGTTTTATATTGTAGTCGTGAATGCCAAGTTCTAGATTGGAAAATTCAACATAAATATGACTGTGGACAGGCTTTAGAAGATGCAGGTCTTGAACAACCCACACACCATGTAGAAACTCCGTTTTCGTTTTTAACTGCTGAGGATTCAAGAGGTGGTGTCCTAGTTGATAATAAACATAGGGAACAAGCCCCAGTTAAAAAGAAGCAAGAGCAAAGTCGATTAGCTTTAGAACAGCAGCAAAGGCGGCAGACTTTGGTTCAGGATAATATAAAAGAGCAAGAAATATTAAGGGCACAACAAGAAGAATCAGAATTTCGGGAGCGGCTTGAGTTAAATAGAGTTGCCATCATGCGATCAAAGCAGCTCCGAGCTGTTATGGAAAAATCAGACGGTACGCAGAGAGATAA
Source organism: Candidatus Babelota bacterium (assembly GCA_026388985.1). GTDB lineage: Bacteria > Babelota > Babeliae > Babelales > Vermiphilaceae > JAPLIS01. The sequence continues at coordinate 111,610 of JAPLIS010000020.1, forward strand.
AGAGCGAGAAGTGCGAAATCTTTTTAATCAGGGATTTAGACTGTTTGGGGAAGATGACACGAGAAAGCGTAAGCAACAATTGGAATCTTTACTAGGACACGTTTCTGATACAGAAGTTAAAAAGTCAAAGCCAGAAAAAAGAGCTGAAGCTCGTAACTCAGTTCCGGTAGTAGCAAAATTGCACAAAAGCAGAGATGGGAAGGGTGCGGGTAAGTCTAGGCAAACAGTATTTTGTGATTCGAGTGGTCACAAGCAAGAGACAGCTATGTGGCCAGATAGGCCATCTGCTGGTAAAAGTTCCGGTGATTTGGGGCCGGCGGCGCCTGATATGACTCGTGCAGAGCGTCTTGAGTGGAACAAGCTTGTTATGGGGCGCAATCCGCAGGATAAACTATCAGGTCTAGTGGCGCCAGTAGGCACAGCAGAAGTAGGTGAGTTGGCGCAAGAGCAAAAAAATGGTGAAAGACATGGTCTTGAGAGATCAGATAAAGACTATGATGTTGTTTTTGAACATTCTGTGTTGGGGTCATTATTTTTAGATGCAAATCATGTTTTTAGGGGAGAAGAAAGATGTGGTGGAGGGTTACATCTTGATTGTGATGGGGCTCTTGAATCACAAGGAGTTCTGGTGCGCGTGCCCAGCGCATTGGAGAAATCAGGCAATGGTTGCTATAGGGCCAAAAGAGCAGCATCAAGTGTAGAGGATAGCCCTGCACGTTCTTTGTTCCCTTCTAATTGGTCCCGTGAAATCTTGATTCAAAGGCTTGGTATGGCTCTGCCCAGTAAGCATACAGTGGTATATGTTGATCGGTGGGGTGATACCTGTATTTTAGGTTTTATGCCTAAAATAGCAGGAGACAGAGATGGGCAGGCGTTAGAAGAGATTTACTTTAAAGCGATAATAAAAAGAGACTGCCCTGGTGTAATTAGAACTGTTCATCCTATTAAGCGTGAAACATATGCCATTAAGCGTGAAACGTATGAAAAACATGCAGATTCACAAGGTCAATCAGCATCAGCGCAAGCAGCTGTTTTTGAGCAAGCGCAAAGAGACTCTTTGTTGGACTATCAAGAACAGGTGTATCAACTAGAAAATCAGGCCAAGCAAGAATCGCTTTTTGAAGCTGCTGCAAAACGTAAAGAGCACAAGTAAGCTTGTCGCGATGAACCTATAGATACTAAGCAGTTGTTAGAAATTAAAAAAAGATGACGGTTTAACCCCATCCCTTTTTAGTTTGCAAAACAGTCAAAATTTGCTCGCCGAATTCTTGTGCAGAATCAGGGTTTGCCGCAGTGATAATAGTTTCATCTACAGCAACAGATTGATTAACATAGCGAACGTCATGTTCTTGGTATACAAAAGCAAGCTCATTATCACCATTCCAGCCAGTAGCTTGTTTGCCTTTCAGGGTGTTTGATTTTGCCAGGATTCTAGTGGAGATGCAAATAGCACCGATTACTTTTTTTGCATGGTCTGCAGATTTTATCAGTGCATAACTGGTCTCATTGTCCAGATGGGCAAGAGCGCCAGGACCACCAATAAAAAAAATACCATCGTAGTTAGAGGCTTGTGCCTTATGGATAAGGAGATCAACGGTGGTTGAAGTACCATCGCTTGCTGTGGCAGCACCTTCTTTATCGCTAGCGGTAACAATGGTATAACCAGCATCTTCTAGTATTTTTTTAGGTACGCCATATTCAATGGGATGATATCCTTCATGAGCCACTACGAACAGTATTTTACCGTTACTCATTGTGAAATCCTTTTCATTTTAGTATATTTTGCAGCATAAATAGTAAATGAATGATTGTCAATTGCGCCATTGACACAGTATGCGGGATAGGTAATGTTTTTATAGATGATTTTTTTTCCTGTCGGTTTAATAAGCAGATGCTGGCTTTTAGCATAATCTATGGTTATAGGTATATCCTTAAGAATAATTCGCTCACCTCCATTTTCATCTAATGCTTTGCTTAATTTTTTATAGTTATGCCATCCCTTACCTTTAAGTATTCCCGTCCACCAGGGAAGATATAATTTTTTTACGTTTATTTTAGTACATAGCGTTGTGAGGGCTTCAAGTGTTGCACTGTTTAGTTGTAATACAATTAGATGATCAATAGTAAGAGTTCCTGTATGTTTGGTAATTTCTGGTATAAGAGTATAGGTAACCCATGTTGCAGCTGAAATGGTGGAACCAATGTAGCCAGGATCTATAAGGGTAAGTTTTTTGTCTACATTAAGGAGCATAATCTCCCCTTTGGAACGCGGAATTTTTATACATGAAGGTTGATAGCAATCTCTTATTTTTAAGCTTATGCATGATACACAAAGAAGTATGCTTAAAAGTAACGCAGCATATTTTTTTGGGTGAGTGAGCCTGTATTGCATAATTACACATGCTGTCACAGGTATCATGATTAAGGTGATGGTGGTGGGGCAGCTAAACCCAATCAGCAGGTGTTTGTAGTCTCCTGTCATAGACCATGTCCACATGTCAGTAAGCTTATCAAGAAGCCATATGAGTGCATTATTGGGAATAGAGATAATTTCACAAAAGAAGATAAGAGAAGAAAGAAGCAAGAATAGTGTTAAAGGTGGGCCAAAAATAATATTGCCAATAGGGCTTAGTAGCGATATGGGCAGACCCCAGGCTATTAAAATAGGCATAGATATGAGCGTTAAGAAGGCCTGCAGGTGAATAAAGTATATGACTTTGGTCCATATGCGAGGCCAATCCACTTTTTTTAGATAATTCATACGTATAGTATAACTTTAGTTTAGAATAGAGTCTTTAAAAAACTGTTGCTTTTTTACTATAATTTCTATTATGATAATATATAGAGAGGTATTTAAAAGAGGATTGTAGAGTTATTAATCATAATTTATAGCGGGAGTAGGCTCATGAATAACAAAAATAAAGACATTGATCGCTTAGATCATATGAAGAATCAAGATTTGCAGCCAAGGGTTATAGAAAAGCATGAAGGGCGTAGGTTGCGTGATTATTGGCGAAATCTTATGAATTCTGCCCATAATAAGATATCTTCTGGTGCGGCACATGTGTTTCAGTCACTAAGAGGAGCGCATAGAGAAGGTTGGAAGCATAGGCAAGATAAGAAAAAATAATTTTTAGGTTTATAATTTTAGTCTAATTTTTAGGTTTATAATTTTAGATTGCTATATCCAGTTAGATGGTATAGCAATCTTTTTTAGTTTTTAATCATGCTCTAGTTTAGTTTATAGTTATTTTTGTATAGTTATTTTTGTATAGTTATTTTTCTATATGCTTGAGATTGTAGGTACATAAGACAAGTATCAATGTATATATAGTAGTTATATAAAAGACTAAAAGTAGCAAAAAAAATTTGCTTATAGGTATACACATGAATAAAGAGCAGGCTCGCAGAGAACAAGACAATGAGATATCTTCTTTTCTTGAACATAAGGCGTATAATCTGCGTAAGTGGTCTATTATACAAACATCACAAGCAGGGTCTGGCCACGTTACATCATGTCTTTCAGCGGCCGACATTATAGCAGTACTTTTTTTTTATAGCATGCAGTATGATGCAGGTGATTTTAATAATCCAGATAATGACCGTTTTGTTTTATCAAAAGGGCATGCCGCTCCTGTTTTGTATGCAGCATGGAAAGAGGTTGGCGTTTTAACAGAGCAAGATCTTTTGGGATATAGAACCATTGGGTCAACTCTCGAGGGCCATCCAACGTATAGATTCCAATATGCGCAAGCAGCAACAGGGTCGTTGGGAATGGGTTTATCTATAGGGGTTGGTATTGCATTATGCGCTAAGCTTGATAAGCGTTCTTGTTTTACGTATGTGCTTATGGGAGACAGTGAAACAGCTGAAGGGAGCGTATGGGAGGCAGTATCTCTTGCCGTATATTATAAGCTTGATAAACTTGTGGGCATAATAGATTGTAACCGGTTAGGGCAGAGTACTGAGACCATGTTAGGGTGTCAGGCTCAAAAGTATAGCGATATATATACAAGCTTCGGCTTTAAAACATATATAGTAGATGGCCATAGCATTCCCGATCTTATGGCTGTTTTTGATGCATCAGGCGCCGCCTTAGGTTCAGAGCAGCCAATTATGGTTATTGCAAAAACACATAAAGGGTATGGCATTGAATCAGTTGAAGACAAAGAGGGGTTCCATGGTCAAGCTTTTAAAAAAGAAAATAGAGAAGCTGTTTTGGCACAGCTGAAAGAACGGTTTTTAGATGCAGCTATGTATACAGAAGATAGAGTGTCATCGCAGTTATTGGGGCACACTGCCAGTACTTTACCAGATACAATACCCGCTATGAGTCAAAAATTAAAAGAGTATACTGCCGCCATTATTATTCCCTCTTCTTTTCCCTATGTATATGCAAAAGAGGCTATGATTGCAACACGTAAAGCATATGGCGAGGCATTAGCATTATTAGGTGATGTACTTACAGAGGTTGTTTGTTTAGATGCTGAAGTTAAAAATTCTACCTATGCCGAGCTTTTTGAAAAAAAACATCCAGATCGCTTTTTTCAGTGTTTTGTGGCTGAGCAAAATATGATTGGTATGGGAATAGGGTTTAGTCGCTGGGGCAAGATACCATTTATTTCAACGTTTGGTTCTTTTTTTACGCGTGCGCATGATCAGATTCGCATGGCTGTTTTAAGCAATGCGGCATTGCGACTGGTTGGTTCGCATGTTGGTGTTTCAATAGGGCAAGATGGTCCATCTCAAATGGCATTAGAAGATATAGGTATGATGCGTGCATTGCCCAATTCTATCGTTTTATATCCTAGTGATGCGGTCAGTACTCATAGTTTGGTTGCGCAAATGGCTCAATATAGTGCAGGTGTTAGTTATATGCGTACTACGCGATCAGAAACTCCTATTTTATATGGCGCTAACGAAGAATTTCCCGTGGGAGGATGCAAAGTTGTTCGTAAAAGCAGTCAGGATAAAGTATGTATTATAGCGGCGGGAATAACTGTGTGGCAAGCTCTAAAGGCGTATGATAGTTTGGCTATGCAAGAAGCACCTGTGTATGTTGCAGTTATTGATCTATATTCAATTAAGCCGTTTGATAGAGCAACAGTTATTGCTACAGCTCATAGTGCGGGTAATAAAATAATTACTGTTGAAGATCATTATATTCAGGGTGGAATCGGTGAAATGATAGCAGCAGCATTGTGTGATACGGGCATAACGGTTGTTTCTTTAGCGGTAACAGAGTTGCCCCATTCGGGAAAACCAGAAGAGTTGTTGGCATGGGCACATATTGACGCTCAAGCGATTGTTACGGAGGTTTTGTCTTTATTGCGTAGATAACAGTGTAGATAATCTATGTTTCATGTTATCGCCACGTATTATCACGTATTATAAAAAGTTACAGACTGTAATAATTTTTATTATTATTGTTTTATTCGATAAAAAAAATAATAATTCTGATATACTGATATAGCAACTATGTTTTTTTTCACTAATAGTGGAGGGGTTTGACGTGAAAAAATTAAAAATGAGTAAACTAAAAAAAGTAAACATAAGTAGATTCATGTTTGCAATACTGTTGTTTGGTGCCTTAATTGCGCCAGTGCATATGTTTGGTGTTCATAAAAGTAATGGGGTTGCTAGCCAGAAGACTGGACAGGCAGCTGATCAGGCGGTTGATAAAGAATCTAAAGTAGAGGTTGGCCAACAAACAACGGTGGCTCAGCCGAAAGTGGCTAAAAAATCGCTTTTGGGGATCGCCAGAGAAAAGCTTATTGCGTTTAAAGAGAATCTGTCTAGGCGTCAGATTGTAGCCATAGTTACAGCGACTGTTGTTGGTTTGTATGGGTTGGTAACATTTTTTAGCGAAAATAGCGAGGCTGAAGTTAGTCCAGAACCAGTACTACCAGTGCCAGCACCAGCACCAGGGCCAGGTCAAGTGCCAGTGGCACCGCCAGCACCAGTAGCACCAGCAGCGCCAGCACTAATGCCACCACTAATACCAGCAGAAGAAGCAAGGCGAGAGGCACTAGCGCAGCAAGCAGCAGAGCGAGCACAAATAGCACGGGCGTATATTGACAAATATTTGCGCGATCAAGAAGCAGAGAGAGAAGAAGAGAGAAAAGAGAGTGAAGCAGAGGCAAAAGAGATTCAAGATCTTCGTAAAAAGCATACGCCTATATTTTGGTTATGTGTTGAAGAGTTGCGTAGTCAAAATGTGCGCATATGTCCTAACTGCAACACCTTCTTAAGATGTTTTCATGATTAAAAGGCTTTGATATCTCATTTTTTAAAGTGAGATACCAATGCTTGGGGATGATTTGGCGTCAGTTGATATGGGTGTGGCATCAAGCGTTTGTAGTATATAAGGTAGTTGCTGTAAAAAGGTGGGAAATAAAAACTCAATGTGCATGAGCCCACGTTCTTTTTTATCATAACTTTGTAATTTTATTTGAAGCTTTTGAATGCTATTTTTGCTTAAAAATGGCTCCATAATACATAAGTCTTTTGTGGACCATTTAATTGTATCTTTTTTCCATTCAACACAAGCCTGTTTTAAATTAGATTGCTGTGGAAAGTGCCGTTCTGATAGCAGCTTAGTAGAGCGACTATGCTCACGCCATGCATTTTTAATAGGTGTTAAAGAAGATGATTTTAAAGCACCCTCAAATGCGGTCCATATTGGGTGAAGCCCTTGCATATCCAAGATTTGAAAGTAATCTTTATCTGAGTGGATAGAGTAAATAGATTTAAACAGTGGAGATTGAGTATATGGTTTTGTTTTTTCTTGTACCGGACAGGCAAGCAAAATAAGCTTTTCTACGCTAAAGCTATTATCGCTTATAGTGCTAGATTCCAGAGCAACATTGCCGCCGTGGCTATGAGTAACTATGATGATTGATGGGCACACATTATATTTTTTTATATATAATTCTGTTAATTTTTTTAGCTCTTGATAAAGATGGAGGCCGGCGATAGTTCGCGCCTCTGGGCTAAAGTCTCCCGTCCAACCAAAAAGATATATGTGTTCTTGGTCGCATAAATAGTGATTTGTTTCATGTAGCGCTCTGGCTATGGCTGAAACGTGAAGGTCTTGGTCTAGAGCTAACAGGCTATGGAGTCCGATAGGGCTATAAGCTATTGCTCTATGGGGGTTTGCAGGTGCCTTTTTATTTTTATTTTCTTTTTTAACGACATGTGTCGGGGGGAAAATGCCATGTGTGCGTGTACCATGAATCCATATTATTATTTGCGGTGGAATGGACAAAGATGATTCTATTTGATTAAAAACGGGAAAAGACATTATGCCTCCACATATTGGTTGTCTTATGATAAACTATATATTATTACTATAATAATAATTCAGTATTTGGGCAACTGTTGCCAAAGTGCTGAATTATGAGCAGTGCTAGCTTTTTTAAACGATTAAAGGTCGAGTGGGGTGTTATGGGTAATCTTTTTTATATATGGGTTATTGTTGCATTATTATTTGTTTTGCTTGAAATTGGTCATCCTGGATTATTTCTTTTTTTATCATTTGCTTTGGGTGCTCTGGTAACGGCTTTTTCAGCTGTATATAGTGATTCGTTAATGAGTCAGTGTGTTATTTTTTTGCTTGCAAGTATTGGGGCATTGGTAGTACTTATGAAGTGGGTTAAAAAAACAATAGATAAAGAGCACGCATATCAGCACACAAATACTCAGGCATTAGTCGGCAGAAAAGCACTAGTTATAAAAGACATTTATGTTGACATGCCTGGCGAAGTTAAAATCGGCGGCGAGTTATGGATGGCCCGTGCATTACACGATCATTATATTCCAGCCGAAACCCAGGTGATTGTGGTCCAGGTACGTGGTGCGCATGTTGTTGTTATGCCAGTAGAATAAGAAGTTTGTTTTCTTATATTATAATTATTGTATGCATATACCAGAGGAGATTTTTTATGACTGATATGTTTTTTTTATTAAGTGCGCCTGTTTTATTTTTTGGTTTTTTTAGTGTAGCACTTGTCTTATTGGTAGTATTTATTTTTAAATCAGTCTATATCGTTAAACAAGCTGAAGAGATTTTAATTGAGCGGCTGGGCAAGTTCAATCGTGTTTTGCGGCCTGGATTGCATTTTATTATTCCTTTAATGGAGGTTCCGCGTACGGTGACCTGGACCTTTTTACAAGATGTTGATGGACGTCGTTTATATCGTTTCACCAAGACTTTATATCGTATTGATAAGCGTGAGGCTGTCTATGATTTTCCTCGACAAAATGTGATAACCAAAGATAATGTGACTATGGAGATTAACGCATTGCTTTATTATCAAATTACTGATGCTAAGTTGGCGGTGTATGAAGTAGAAGATTTGCCTGAAGCAATTGAAAAATTAACACAAACTAAATTACGCGATGTTATTGGAGAGCTTGATCTTGATCAAAGCTTGGTTTCACGTGATCGTATTAACACTAAATTACGGTTAACTCTTGATGAAGCTACCGATAAGTGGGGTGTAAAAGTTAATCGTGTTGAGTTGCAAGAGGTCAAACCACCTGAAGATATTAGACAAGCTATGGAAAAGCAAATGCGTGCTGAACGTGATCGTCGTGCAACTATTTTAGAGTCAGAAGGTAAAAAGCGGGCAGCTATTTTGGAAGCAGAAGGTAGCCAGGAATCACAGGTTCTTGAAGCCCAGGGTCAAGCTCAGGCACGATTATTGCAAGCAGAGTCAGAAGCTCAGTCTCGTCTTTTAATAGCGCAAGCTGAGTCGACTGCTATTGAAATGATTCAACGGTCGGTACCAAATGGAGATCCGCTGCCTTATTTAATTGCTATGCAATATATTAAGGTGTTGCCAGAATTAACGAAGGGCAAAGACAATAAGATGATTATTGTTCCCTATGAGGCAAGTTCATTAATTGGTTCTTTAGCATCAGTTAAAAGTATTTTTGATAACGCAAAATAATTAAAAAGCTCTGATAGTAAATAGTTTTATTTATTATCAGAGCTTTTTGTGATCAAACTTTCTTTACTGTTAATTGAGCGTATTGTGGATATATGATAATGCGTTACGATGTTCTGCATGAGCATAGAGAATAACAATAGAACATATCTTAAGAGCTATTGATAAGGCCACTAGGCAAGCTATAAGCCAATAATCTTTTCTTTTTATTATTCGAAACATACAAGATCCTTTTTATTTAATATAGAGCAACAAAATTCTTTAATCTGTGTTGTTTTTACATGTGTCAGTAACTGATAGATTATTGGGTGATTAATCTATTGTTGAGCTAATGCATGCATGGGTAAAACAACAGGTGATAATAGAAAGAGTTGAATATATAAAAAAATAAAAAGAATGATAAAAAAAAGCGTGCGCATTGATTTTGGGTGGTGCGCAAAAAGCATATATGCGTTTGTATGGCATGATGCTATTCCTTGGATGGTTAAAAGTGTGTGAACTGCTTACGGTTCTTACTGCTTACTTAACTATATAGATAGCATAAAAAAATGATGAGAGCAAAAACCGGCATAGAGTTTTCTATGCCGGTTTTATGAATAGGTATACTTGAAGTTCTATTGTAGATAGAGAGCGGCCAGGGTTAAACTGCTTGGGCCTGAACATACGTGTCTGTATGATTAGCGGTAAATAGCTCTACTGCTTCCGGGTTAAGGTTGCCAGATTTTGTAGCAAGTAAGGCTATATTAACAACATTTGCAAACATGCTGGTCAGGTTGACAGCAACATTGCCTGAGTTGTTTGGATCTTTTACGATGCTGAAAAAACTGCTTACCATATCCGCAAAATTGCCTATAACTACTTTTGTTTCTTCATCATAGCCCGGCTTTTGAGGGGCCTGTCTTTTTTGTGAAGAGACAGATATTTTAATCGTAACTTTATTGTTTGCGATAAGTTCAGTTAATTGTTGCGCAATATAAGCATTAAGGGCTTCTTTGCTGATATCAGTTTGGGTGCTCAAAATATTTATTAAAATGTTAACAATGTTTTGCATAAATTCTTCTACTGTTGCTTCTTCTTCAAAAAAATCAAGCTTATCTATAGCATAAGACTCTTCTACTTCTGAAGAGTATTCTGATAGAGATTCTGTTTCAGATTGTTCTTGGAAACTGACTTCAGACTGATTTTTTGCATAAGAAAAAGAACAGAGAACCACAGAGAGAGTAGAAAATAAAAGTATACGCTTCATGTACATTTCCTTTTTAAAATAATAGATGATTGAGCAATGATATGTAACAATATCACTATTTAAAAGTCAAGATTTTTCTCTTACAATTTCGTGTTCATCATTAATATCCCCTACAATTTCTTCAAGAACATCTTCAAGCGTTATCAGGCCAGTGACCGCATTAATGTCATTGAGTATAATGGCAATGTGTTGATGTTGTTGGCGAAATTTTCGCAATAATTGGCTTACCTTTTCACTCTCTTGAATAAACATAATGGGGCGCACTATCTCTTTTAGGCACTTTTGTTCATTGTTAAAAACGAGTACAAAGATATCTTTAAGGTGAGCCATTCCTACTATATTTTCTCTATTTTTTTGATATACGGGTAACCGAGTCAGTCTATATTTGGAAAAAATTTTTAAGGCGTCATTAAGTGGAGTCTCTATGTTGATTGAAATAATGTCAGGTGCGGGTACGGCAATGTTTTTAACAGCAGTGTTGCCCAATTCAAAAATATTCCGTAGCATATCACCCTTTTCCTGCTCAATTAACCCTTCGCTGTGAATATACTCGATTAAAAATTTGATCTCTTGTTCTGATGCAACAAGTTCAGCAACTGTTTTATCATGTGGTTTTTTTCCTTCTATGCGATATATAAGAAAGTCAGATAAACGAGTAAGAAAGGCTGCAAGAGGTTGAAGCGCATAAAATACCCCATTAATAAGCCAGAGCATTGAGCTTAATACTTTTTCACCGCGTGCTCTGGCCAAATTTTTAGGAATAATTTCACCAAAAAAGATAAGAGCTATTGAGGCAACACCAATACCAAGAAAAAGCCCCAGTCCGCCAGGCAGATTGAATCGTGTAAATATCGTTTCAGTTATGTGTGTTGCAAGTGCGCCAGAGGTTACATCGGCTACATTGCTTGCAATAAGTGTAGTTATAATTACTTTATGTGGATTTTTTTCTAGGGTATGAAATAGTTGTTCATACCGACCACTGGTTATGCGCGCGAGTTCTTTTAATTTAAAAAGACGTAGCGCGGTAATAGTGGTTTCTAAAAAAGAAAAAACACTGCGAACAGTAAGGGCTATGCAAAAAAATATAAGTGGAATTGCTATTTCTTGCAATAAAGGTATCGGTTCACCCATTATATGACTCATCCTTTAATCGTTGTTTAGAGTATGCGTTAAAACTACTATATATACTATTATACTACTCATCAGATTCGTCTAGTAAAGGTTCAGTATCAATATCTTCAATATCCTCAATAGCATCAATATCTTCAATGTCTTTGTCAAAGAAGCTAAGAAGTTTTTTGCTTCGAGATGGATGTCTTAGTTTTCGTAGTGCCTTCACTTCAATTTGCCTGATACGTTCACGGGTTACTGAAAAATCCTTACCAACCTCTTCAAGTGTATGCTCTGATGCTACATCAATTCCAAAGCGCATTTTAAGTACTTTTTCTTCGCGTGGGGTTAATGTTTTAAGGACTTCACGCATACGATCTTTTAAGTCGTTTCCAGCAACCATATCAGAGGGAGACTCTTCATTTTCATTTTCAATAAAATCTTTGATAGATGCGTCTTCACTGTCGCCGATAGGCGTCTCTAGAGATATCGGCTCTTTTGAAATTTTAATAATGTTTTTAATTTTCTTTTCATCAAGATTTAACTCTTTTGAAAGTTCTTCATAGGATGGTTCTCTGCCATGCTCTTGAATAAAGGTGCGCTTTATTTTATTTATTTTGTTAAGTGTTTCAACCATGTGAACAGGAACACGAATTGTGCGTGACTGATCGGCAATAGCACGTGTTATTGCTTGGCGAATCCACCATGTTGCATAAGTTGAAAATTTAAAGCCGCGCTCAAATTCAAACTTTTCAACCGCTTTCATGAGACCTATATTACCTTCTTGGATTAAATCAAGAAAGTGAAGTCCGCGGTTAACATATTTTTTTGCTTGGTTGACCACAAGGCGTAAGTTAGCTTTGGCTAAATTATCTTTTGCCTGCTTATCTTTAGTCTGACTGAGAGCTATTTTTTTAGAATAATCAAAAAGATTATTTTTGTGCAATCCAACTTCAATTTCTATTTTTTTAACGAGCTTTTGCGCAATGCGATTACTTTTTTCCAGCTCTTCAATAATTCTAAGCGTATTTTCGGTAGGGTCTTTTTCTAGCTTATAGGTTGCAAGCATACTATTATTTGAAAGAATAAGAGCTTCTTTTTCATTAATTTTTCTAACATATTTTGCTATTTTTTGAGCAAATTTACGAATGATTTTATTAGAAAACTTAATGCTTTTCATCGTTTCTGTAATGGTTTGCTTATTTTTTTTAACCTCAGAAAGCATCTCATTTTTTTTAGCTTCAGAATCAAGCTTACCGCGGTAACTGAGGTATATTTTTTCTTCATTCGCCATTAAATCTTTAATGACAGTAAGAGTTTCTAAAAGAGCATCTTTTTCGGGACCGATGAGCGGTAGATTTTCTTCATCAAATTTTGAAAATTGAATTATTTCTTTTAAGTGAAGAGAATCTTTTTTAATTTTTTCACTTATGGTTAACAATTCTTTATGCAAAAAAGGAAAATGAGCAATTGCATCAATAGCATCGTTTTTGCTTTTTGCAATTTGGTCGGCAATGGCGCTTTCAGTTTTTTTATTTAAAAGGGGTATTTTGCCAATATCTCGTAGGTATGATTTGACACTATCAGTAATCTGTGTCGTTGAGGCTTCTTCAGCTTCCTCATCATCTTCTTGCTCATCTTCATCATCAAGGATGTCTTTTTCATTGTCGAGATTAGCACTGATTTTATGGGTAATTTTTGGCTTTATTTCATCCTTATCCATTTCATCAATGTCCATTTGCTCTATTTCTTCAGGAGAAACCAGCTCAATGTTTTCTTTGTCGAGAGTTCGCAATAATTTATCAGTTTCTTTTTCTGTAAGATTGTTTTTATCGCTAAATTCAATAACCTCTTCGTGGGTTATCATCATATTTTTTTTAGCTTTTTCAACAAATTCTTCAAGTAATTCTTTTTTTAAGTCAAGATCAACTGGGGCCTGCTTTTTGATAGCAAGAGGCTTTTTTTTGATAAGACTACTTTTTGCAGCGCTTTTTTGAGTGCTCAGGGAGGTTGATTTATCAATTGTTTTTTTAATCATAGCTTTCTAGCACCTTTTTATGGTTATTGATTGTTACTATATAATTAAGCTGTATGTGGCATTATTTGTTTTTTTAAGCATAAAAAATCTTGTAGCAGTTTTGCCACTTCAGTTGCATTTCCGGCGTGGTTAGCATCAGCTATCTGCTGCTTTATGTCGCGAGTAATTTTTTTCCAATGTACTTTTTGCAACTGATATACTAATTGTTCAAAATGCGGCTCAACGCTTTCTGTGTGTTCAAGTAATAATTTACTTATCCATTGCTTTTCATTGATGCTCAGCGAGCAGAAAAAATCATTAAATGTTGTTTGTTCATTTTTGGTATACATTCCACTCAGTTGATATAAAACGGCTTGTAGCTGTTCAGGGAGATATTCAAGAGTGTATTTCATGTTGAAATTATTTAGCAGATGTGTGTTGCTTAGTATGGCACAAAATATTTGCTTTTCTAGTTTTGAAATATCATCGATGCTTTGAGTTATATTGTTTTTTGTTTCTATTGAGCTATTGTTATCCTGCTCAGCAGATACTACCTGTTTGTCATTGCGAGAGAGCTCATTTTTGAGCGATTGAAAGGGTATCTCAAAAGATTGAGCAGCTTTTTGCAGTAAAAAATCTTGCTTGAGCGGATCATCAAGTGTCCGAATAATATCTACTACTATGCGGGTGAGACGAACTTTTTCGGGAATTAATTTTGTAGCAAAATCTTTTCCGAGAGTGTCGATAAAAAAAACAAAAATATCTTTTGCTTTATGTATAAGGGGTTGCATAGTGTTGTGTTCTAGCCATGAAGCGGGATCTTGGCCTTCAGGGAGCTCGATCACTTTGAGTTCTAAGTCAACATGCCAACATAGTTGTGTAAGGCGGGCAACGGCTTGTTGGCCAGCCTTGTCATTGTCATACAGTACATACACTTGCTGCACATAGCGGGATACTGTTTTTAAATGCTGCGTGGTGCAGGCTGTTCCCAGAGTAGCAATAGTGTTTGCAAATCCATGTTGTACCATTGCCATGCAATCGGTGTACCCTTCAACTAAAAATACTATGCCACTGTCTTGCATTGATTTTTTGGCATGATCAAGGCCAAATAGCAGAGACCCTTTGGTAAAAAATTCGTTTTCTTTAGAATTATAATATTTAGGGCGATCATCATGTGGCTTGAATATGCGTCCACCAAACCCACAAAAGCGGCCTAGGTGATCTTTGATAGGAAAAATAATGCGCTCTTCAAAGGGAGAATACAAGGACGTTTTTCCTTGTGCGATAATATGGGCTTCAAGGAGATCTTGTGCAAGTACCGTGTGGGTCCGCATATGATCAAGAAATAATTTTATTGATGTTGGTCCACCAGGGAAATAACCAAGTGAAAATTGATTAATTATGAGAGGAGTAAAGCCTCTTTGTTCTAAGTAGTTGATCAAGAATGGGTTTTTTTGTAAATTGTTTTGGCTCCATTCAGCAACAAGTTTGCATAAAGTAAAATAAAGATCTCTGCTTTGTTGGGTTGGTGCAGAGTCTGTATCCTTGGTAAATTTTTCTGGTATAAGAATATTAAATCGTTGGGCAAGGTAGTGAGCAGCTTCTAAAGGAGAGCATTGTTCAATTTTTTCAACAAAAGTAATTACATCACCCGTAACATGGCATCCAAAGCAGTAAAAAATTTCTTTGTGTGGGCTTACGGTAAAAGATGCGGTTTTTTCATGATGAAATGGACAGCATCCTTTCCAGTAAGAGCCATTTTTTTTTAAGGTAGTATGTTCTTGGATGACATCTAAAATAGCAACCTGTGATTTTATAAAGTTAAATAAGCTCATTTTTTGGTACACACATGATTATTTTTATTAATCTGATTTTCTAGGTTAATAGTGTTTTTTTTAAAACTGAGATAAAGAAACAGGGCTGTTGCCACTACAATAATACATAAAGATATAAGCTGATTTACTGAAAGATTATCTGCCGCAAAGGGAAGCCATGATGGTATCTTATAGAAGATGCGGTCAGCGCGCCAAAAATCAATAGAAAATCGTTCCATCCCAACCAGCAGCAAGTAGACTGAAAGCAGTTGCCCGGGTTTAGTAAATATTTTTTGCGCTATGCAATAAAGAAATAAAAAAATAACAAGAAGGGTTATTGCACTATACAGTTGTGTTGGATGTAGAGATACATGTAAAGGGGCCATGCTTTGTGGATCTGTATAGATAAGGCCCCATGTATTATTCACTGGGCACCCATAGCAGCAGCCAGCAAAAAAACAGCCTAGTCGAGAAATACTTTGCAATAATGGTGCATGCAGGGCTAAAAGGTCAAGGCATGGCAGGACAGGTATTTGTAGTCTATTTAGATAATAAGCAAGAGTAGGGATTATTGCCAAAATTGACCCAAGAATCGAAAAGCCCCCATCCCAGAATGATAAAAACCCAAACAGTGATGCTTCTGCTTCTGGTTCGCTTATAATATAGAGCAAGCGTCCACCAATAATACCAGCCAAAATGCTTATAAGAAGGATATCGGTAATGTGCATATACAGATTTAGCTTTACTGCCTTAGGATGCAGCCTTATAAGAAACAAAAATAAAAGAATGCCAATAACTATAGCAACGCCATAACTGTTAATAGATAGGGGACCATAAATGGAAAGCAGTTCTCGTTTCATAGTTACTCTTTAAATTCGATCTCTTGCACAGATTCTGGAGACGCTTGGTCGCACAATACGTGCCATTTGTTTTTCCAATTAAAAGAAAGATTAATTGCTGTTGAATTGGGGTTAACTATAAAAGTTATTGAGCGGGCACCAGTCCTGTAGCCATTCATGAAAGAATAGCGGTAAGACACGGTAAAGCGATTATTGTGTAGGGTTACAGCAAGCTCATCACCCTCCATAATGGGGGTATCGTTAACTTTGATAGTAAAAATGCTTGGCGTATATTTGCCTGTCCAATGCTTATATGAAAGCATTTTTTTAGTTATGCCATTTTTTATAATAATTTTAGGTGATTCTGGGGTGCCAACTAGTGTATTGGTAAGCGCAGGTGGGGTGATAGGTTGCGATTGAAGATTAGCTTTTTGTACAGACTCTTGCAAACCTGAATCTGTTGCTCGCGCTGTTTTTGTTTTTTCTGCCTGCGTATCTGCTGCTTTAGAGGTCGGCATAATGGTAGGCTCAGATAGAGCCATCTGTTGTGTATTAGTAGATGCAAGAATGGCTGGAGCAGGATCTGTTTCTGGTATCACAAAACTATCAATAGTATCGTTTTTATCAGCAGCATTTTTTTCTGCAATCTGGGTTGCAGGTGTATTTTTTTGCATATAAGATGAATACAAAAAAAGAGTTGTGCATAGCGCCAGCGCTAGCAGGGTAAAAAATGGTTTACGCGTTCTTTTCATAGTCCGCCTTGCTTGTTTTTGATTTTTGAAAAGCTATGTTTTTATTATTGCTTCTAAAGGTTAAAATAAGCAATGAAATTGCAGCCGGAGTCATACCAGGGATTAACCCTGCCTGAGCAATGGTTGCCGGAGAATGTTTTTTTAGTTTTTCTTGAAGTTCTTTTGAGAGTCCTGCTATAGCGGTAAAATTGGTATCTTCAGGAATAGCTAATTTTTGATGTTGTTTCTGTTTTTCTACCTCTTTTGCCTCACGAATCAAATAAGGTTCGTAGCAAATTTCAGCATGAACGGTTTGAAAGGCTCTATCAGACAGAGCTGTAGGCACATCTTTTCTTAGCTGTTCAATGTTTTCAGTAGATTGGCCAAAGAGTCGTAACAAGTCTGAACAATTTTTACCTGATCTTAGCGAGCTTAGCGTATCTTCTATGATAGTTTTTTCTTGCTTAAAATCGGTAAAAAGTTGGTCTTCAATTAATCCAAGGGCATGACCTTTTTCAGTTAACCGTAAAAAAGCATTATCTTGACGCAATAATAAGCGACGTTCTGCGCGAGAAGTGAACATTCTGTATGGTTCATCAACTCCCATGGTTACTAGGTCATCAATCATAACACCGATATAGCTTTCCGTGCGGTCTAATATAAAAGGCTCTTTTTTGGCAGCTTTAAGATGAGCATTAATTCCGGCAATAACTCCTTGTGATGCTGCTTCTTCATAACCAGTGGTGCCATTAATTTGCCCCGCCAAAAAGAGACCACTTACTCGTTTAACTTCCAATGTGTGATTTAATTGATTTGGCAGCACAAAGTCATATTCAATCGCATAGCCAGGCTTAGTAATAATTGCATCTTCAAAGCCAACAACTGTTTGTACGTATTTTTTTTGCACATCAAAAGGCAGTGAAGTTGAAATGCCATTCGGGTATATTTCTTCATCATTAGCTCCCTCAGGTTCAACAAAAATTTGATGCGATGTTTTATGGGGGAATCGGCCAATTTTATCTTCAATTGACGGGCAGTAGCGTGGACCAATACCGGTAATATTGCCATTATACATGGCAGATAAATGAAGGTTTTGACGAATAATTTCATGCGTTCTTTCATTGGTTTGTCCAATATAACATGCCATTTTATTCGTCGTTTTGTGCGGATAAAATTCAAACAAGTAGTTTAAATTATCCGGTTCTTGATACGTAAGTTTTGAAAAGTCAAGGCTAGAGCGTAGCAGGCGCGGAGGGGTTCCCGTTTTAAGGCGCTTAAGGGTGAGGCCAACTTTATTTAAGAATAAAGATAAGCCAGCGACTGCTTCTTCATCACGCCTTCCTGCTGAATAGTTATCTTTACCAATATGTATGCGGCCATTCAAAAAAGTGCCGGTAGTCAGCACTACGGTAGGGGCTAGATAGGTGATATTATCAGCAGTTTTGATGCCCTTGATGGCGTTATTGGCATCGATAATAATCTCTTCAACTTTTCCTGAAGCTAAAGTGAGATTTTCGGTTGTCGCAAGGGTGTTTTTGCTTAAAGTATTATAGGCATACTTGTCTATTTGTAAGCGTAATCCCTGCACCGCAGCACCTTTACTGGTATTGAGCATGCGTACTTGCAGATAGGTTTGCGTGCATAGTTTAGGCATAAGTCCGCCAAGAGCGCTAATTTCATATACCAAGTGTCCTTTGCCCACACCGCCAATGGCAGGATTGCAGGGCATGAGGCCAATTTTTTCTATATCAAGCGTTATCATAAGAGTTTTGGATCCCATGCGGGCTGCGCAATAAGCAGCTTCTATGCCTGCGTGGCCGCCCCCAACAACGATAACATCAAAATCGTGCGTGCTCTCTAATTTCATGAAATTAAGCCTTGGTTATGAGCAAAAAAGTACTATAACTACTATAAGTGTGTATCTACAAGCGGATTTATTTTATAGTCTTTATTTTACTTAAAATTACGTTATTTAGCAATGCAAGATAATGGTGAAACCTCAATAGTGTGACAGGTGTGGCAAAAGGCGAGGCAATCCCTAAATGTTGATTTGACCTAAAAGCGAGCGGGTTATTTTTTTATGATTATGCTAAGCTCATTAGTAGAGGGAGTGTATATGTATACTATTTAAAAAAAGGCCATTAGCTATGAATAATAAGCCAAAAAATTTGGGACTCAATTGCAGCATATTTGAAGATTTTATTACAAATAATCGCATTTATGTTGATAAAACCAAAATAATATATGATCTTATAACCTCTTCTAATAATGCGCACTTCTATTTTGTCTCTCGCCCTCGCCGCTTTGGCAAATCACTGTTCATTTCAACCTTAAAAGTACTATTTTCGGCAAAAAAAGAGCTTTTTGGCGAGTATTGGATTGGCAAGCATAGTAATTATGATTGGCCAAAGCATCCAGTAATTCACTTAGATTTTGGGGGTATAGCTCATAAAACGGCCGATGCTCTTACGCAAAGTTTATATAACAGTATAGATGAAATAGCCAAAGAGAATGGGATTCAGTTGCCATATTTCACTATTGAAGATGGATTAAGGTTTCTTGTTAAAGAATTATCAAAAAAAAATAAAGTTGTTTTGTTGATTGATGAATATGATAAACCATTGGTGGACCATATAAATAAGGGTTCTCGCATTGAGGAAAATAGAGAAATACTTAATAATTTTTATACTACCATAAAGTCATTAGAAGAATATTGGCGTGCTATTTTTATCACTGGGGTAAGTAAATTTGCAAGGACTTCTCTTTTTTCTGGGCTGAATAATCTTCAAGAGCTTTCGATGGATCCCATAGCTGCTGAACTGTTTGGCTATACGCACGAAGAGCTTGTTACCTATTTTCCTACCTACATAGATGATCTTGCTGAGCATTTAGGTTTATCTAGGCAAGCAACGCTTGATGCCATGAAAGAATGGTATGATGGGTATCGATTTTCTAAAGATATGAAAAAGCAGCAAATGTATAGCCCACTTTCAGTTATTGCTTGCTTATATTCTAAAGAATTTGCTAACTATTGGTTTAATACAGGTAATCCGGGTTTTCTAATAGCTCTTTTGCGTTTAAATGGGATAGATCTTGAAATTCATGACACTATTCAACTATCAATCAAAAGTTTGAATGCGATTGATATTCAAAATATTCCTCTTTTTCCTCTTCTTTTTCAAACAGGCTATCTGACCATCGTCGACTACAATGCGCAAACAGAGATCTTTACTTTAGATTATCCCAACAAAGAAATACGTGAATCTTTTAAAGATTATTTGATGCAAGCTTTTTCATATGCCTCTAATGCTGTAATTGATAAAGAGTTAGCGAAAATGCGAAGCGCATTAACACACAAAAACTTTGAACAATTTTGCAATGCTGTCAAAACACTTTTTGCAGGCATTCCTCATAACTTGCATATTGCAAAAGAAGCTTACTACCATTCACTTTTCCACTTCATGTTTGACCTGCTGGGTATGAAGCCAAAATCAGAAGAAGCGACAAGTCGTGGTGAATCTGATTTGGTATTAGAAACGCCAGATAGCGTGATGGTGTTTGAGTTTAAATTTAGCAAGACAGCGCAAGATGCCCTAGATCAGATTATGCACAAAAAATATCATGAAAAATATATGCATAAAAACAAAGCTATTATTCTGGTTGGCATCAATGTTAACTTCAAAGAAAAACAGCTAGAATTTGAATGGGCTCAGCAAAGCATATAGATCAGTTAATTTTGTGCTATTTATTGTGTGTTTACAAGGGCTTATTTAGTTTACGTGGGCGCAAGTTTTTGCAAAAACATATCGAATGAGTTTTGACTAAACAAATGCTCAATATTGAGGTACTCTTTGCGGGCATTGGTATATTTAAAGCTATTTGAGAGAAGGTATCGGCATTATAAGTTATCGATTGCCGGCCCCTGGTTCTCACTGAGCTTGCGATACATGTATGCTTCAGTTAAGCAGAGTATCCAGATTGCCCATGCACCCCAAAAAGCGGGGGCAGATAGGCCGAAAGCAAAAAGTGCTGCGCAAAAAAATGAGCAAAAATACGCCCAAAATGTTGAATTATAGTTGCCAGTAAGGTGATAACTCCTTTGTATGGCTTGAGAAAGTGAATAATTTTTATCAAGCATATAAAGAGCTACAAATGCGAAACGAAAAGATATATAGGCAATAGCTGGTAGCAGAATGACGACATAGAGGGGGATGCTGCCAAAACGCAAGCTTACTGGAATGCTGAGTAGAGTGTTGTGTTGGGAGCCTATAAAATCAGGTAAGAAAATACGCAATACGTTTGCCAAGCCTATCAATATAAAGAATGGTGCAAGCTTTAATGCAATAACAAGGGGTTGAGAGAACAGTGTTTTCAGGTTGGCATGCCCTGTATCATATATTTGCAGCGCTGTTTTTTTTAAACCGATCTCCAGCCACATACTAAAGAGGGGAATAAAGATAATAATAAAAATAAGTATGGGCCATAATTCAAGCAAAGAGGAGAACACTGATTTGGGGTCAAACCAGGTGTTATTAGTTTTGTCAAACATACTCCATTTTGAGCCAGAAAGAAGGGCTGTTAGTCTGAGAGCGATAGAATTATCAGGCAATCCCTGACTAGGCATAACGCCTCTAAATGAATTTGATGTTGTTTGCCATAGGTATGAGCCATGACACAGATAAAAAGCTATTTGGTCGGCGATAGCCCATCCTGCTAGAAATGTGATGATAAAAGCAATAAACCGCTTCCACTGTTCAAGCATCATTTCAAGGGAATATTTCAGTGGATCTAAAAGAGTAAATGGTTTTTTGTTCATGAAAGAGGTCTCCTATTTTAGTATAATTTTTTAGGTATTGGCTAGATATTGAGCCTTAATTATGTACTTTAAATAGGCTAACTAAAGTAAAATTGATGACGCAATATAAAGTCAAACATAAGTTAAAAAGACTGATAGTTTTCAGCTTTCCTGGGTATAAAAGATATCGGCAGGGCAATGGCTAGTCGAGATTTGGCGGCAGGGCTAAGGGCAGGTATGCTGATCACGCAAGGCGAAAAGAAGCATGCATGATACAAGTGCCATCGCGAAACTTTACACCAATCGTGGTAATCGGTAGAATAATAAAACTGAATATATTTTTTAATCCTTATATATGTAGGAGAAGGCGTGGAATTATTCCATTATTTTCTTATTTGTACCGGAGCTTCGCTCGCGGGCATTGTGATATTGTGTCTCTTGTTTCAGCGTATTAAAGCTATTAAGGTTTCAGATCCTAAGGCCCTCAAAATTGCCAATGCTATTTCTCAGGGTGCTATGATTTTTTTGCAAGAAGAGTACAAGATTATTGCAGCGGTAGTGTTGATTGTAGCATCTTTAATTGCATTTGTAGCACAAGCCCCATTGGCAGCAGCTGTTTTTGTTCTTGGTTCGTTTTTGCCCGCTATGACCGGTTTTATCGGTATGCGTGCAGCTACTTTGGCTAACGTTCGCACAACTATGGCCGCAAAAGACCAAGGTGAGCGCGGAGCGTTCTTGGTAGCGTTTTTTGGTGGCGGCGTTATGGGCTTTGCGGTTGCAAGCCTCGGGTTACTTGGTATTGGTTCTGTTTTTTATTTTTTCAATGACAATGAAAACCTGCCTCTTTTACTGACCTGCTTTAGCCTTGGCGCAAGTTTGGTTGCTTTTTTTGCTCGTATTGGCGGCGGTATTTTTACCAAATCAGCTGACGTTGGTGCAGACTTGGTAGGAAAACTTGAAGCAAATATTCCGGAAGATGACCCACGTAACCCTGCAGTTATTGCTGATAACGTTGGTGATTGTGTAGGCGATACAGCTGGTATGGGAGCAGATATTTACGAATCATATGTTGGAGCGATAGTTTCTTCTATGATTTTGGGCTTAGGTGAATTTGGCATGAGCATACCTCATATGACATTGCCTCTTATGCTTGCCGTTTTTGGCTTGGTCGGTTCGGTGGCAGGCTTGCTTTCAAGTTTATTTTTACGTCTTGAGCCATCAAACATGCTTAATTGCGCTTCATATATTGCAGTAGCTGTTTTGATTGGTGGATCATACATACATCTTAGCTATACAGCGTTAAACAGTGCTTTTTTTGTTGCTATTGTTCTTGGATGTATTGGTGGTATTTTAATTGGTAAAATCACTGAATACTACACAGGAAGCACGCCGGTAACGAATATTGCAGAAAGTTCCCGTTCAGGAGCAGCAACTAACTTAATCTACGGATTATCTGTTGGTATGGAATCAACGGTGTTGCCAGTTGTTGCTTTGTCTGGTATTGTTCTTGCTTCATTTGTATTTGGTGGCGGTTTGTTTGGCGTATCATTGGCTGCGGTTGCTATGTTGGCAACGGTAGGGATTACCATGACTGTTGATGCGTATGGCCCCATTGCAGATAACGCTGGTGGTATAGCAGAAATGGCCGGATTAGGGCATTCAGTGCGTGCGATTACCGATAAGCTTGATGCTTTGGGAAACACTACTGCGGCTATGGGTAAAGGCTTTGCTGTTGGATCAGCATTGCTGACAGCACTTGCCATGCTTTCTGCCTATGCAAGTGCGGCAGGTATTACAGAGCTTAACGTGCTTGATCCCTTTATTATGGCAGGTATGTTTGTAGGTGGTACAGTACCTTTTATGGTTTCAGCATTGACTATGCGGGCCGTTGGTGATGCAGCATTGGAAATGGTATTAGAAGTGCGCCGGCAGTTTAAAGAAATTCCGGGTTTAATGGAAGGCACAGCTGAGCCAGATTATAATCGTTGTATTGC
This sequence comes from Candidatus Babelota bacterium, assembly GCA_026388985.1. GTDB lineage: Bacteria > Babelota > Babeliae > Babelales > Vermiphilaceae > JAPLIS01. The sequence continues at coordinate 135,107 of JAPLIS010000020.1, forward strand.
TATCAGTACAAGAGCATCTCTTAAAAAAATGATTTTGCCGGGTATTATCACCATTATGGTGCCGTTTATAATGCGGTATGGGTTTGGCTCTAAAGCTTTGGGTATAAAAGCTTTAGGCGGCTTGCTGGTAGGAGCAACAGTTGTTGGTGTATTGCTTGCACTTATGATGGCCAACAGCGGCGGGGCTTGGGATAATGCAAAGAAATATATTGAAGCGGGCAACTTAGGCGGTAAAGGTTCAGATGCTCATAGAGCTGCTATTATTGGCGACACGGTGGGCGACCCTTTTAAAGATACATCAGGACCAGCGCTTAATATTTTGATTAAACTTATGTCAGTAATTGCATTGTTATTGGTATTAATTTAATTAGTATTCTAAAGTTTAAACAAAAAACGAACCCTCGCCCTATAAAAAGCGAGGGTTCGTTTTTTGTTAGCTAAATAAGTTTTTGATGTTTTGGCCTATTTTTTCTATAAATAACGTTATTGTAGTTATTATAGAGCTAAACACGTTTTTTAAGCTGTCAAAAAAACTATTTTGAGTGTTTGGGTTTGGTGTTGGTTTTGCTGTTTTTTTTATTTTTTGTTCGTTTGTTTTTTCTTGCTTTTGTTGTACGTTTTTGACTGATAGCTGAGCTACCTGCTCACTTAATTCTCTTGCATAATCTTTGTTTTCTTGTTTTATAGTGCTGGGCTTTTTTGTTTCTGGCTCAGTAGTTGTATTGAGTTTTTTATCAGGCATAAGATTTTTACGTATATCTGCACGTAAGATTTCTTTTATATTGTTCGCATTTTTCATGCCGACAACGGTATCTATTATTGTACCATTGTTAAGATATACAAAAGTAGGGATGCTTTTTATGTGATAAAAATCAGCAACAGATTTTAATTTTTTAGCGTTTATCCGGGCAAAGACAATGGCATCAAATTCTTTTTCTTGGGCCACGTGCTCTAGCGGCTTTTTTACCTGTTGGCAGGCAGGGCAGTCATCGGTTGCGAATTGAAAAAGCATTGGCTTTTTTTCTTTTATTAAGGCTTGGTGCTGTTCTTTATTCTCAAGAATAATAAGTTTTGTATGGGAGTAGTGGGGTGACATGCTGATACAAAGAGACACGATAAACGGTAAGCGGAGCTTAGTATTGAGGGTCATTTTTTCTCCATATGCATAACAAGCATGGTAAGGGGTGGTGATGTATTGCGTGCTCACCATAGCATGTTTTTAATTCCTTTTTCAATGGCTTTAAGTGATTTAAATTCTGATAGATTTAAAAAGTTTCAATAAAGTTTTTGCATTTTCTTATGTCAATTTTATTTTGTATGTCATACATCACATAACTATCATAAAGGCCTTTCTGTTGCTTATTTTGAAAAGATAGCCAAAGTTTAATCTCGCTTTCTTTTTGTATTATTTTTTTTCATTTATATGCTAAAAAATTTAGAATATTTGTTCGTAAAAAAAATATAAAAAACTATTTGATTCTCATGCATTCAGGCGTTACATTAATAGTATAGATGAATGAATTATTTTTCATGTAGTCAACTTTCAATTTTAAAAATACGAGTTAGTGGTTTTTCATTTGAAGCTATTGGAGTGCCCAAAAAGCAAAAAGGGGTTAAGGGATGTTTTTACTTTTTATGAAAAAGATGTGTTGTGAACCATCTAAGAAAACGAAAGGATATTATGGAGCCAGCGCGTGACGTTGTTCAGCGTAATGCATTAGTGTATTCGCCAGAGAATCAACCAGCAAGACAGGGGATTCGTTTTTTTGTGACTTATGCGGATAATACGATTAAGCCTTTTGATGTTGATCGTATATACCGTACTATTGAATGGGCATCGGCTGGATGCCAAGAGGTAGTTTCTGGTGAGGTAATTTTTCAAGAGTTGATAAAAAATATTTTTGATGGCATTGCAGCTAAACAGTTAGCCGAAGCGTTAATTTATGCAGCTATCTCCTTTGCTGAACGGGATCTTGCCTACGCACATGTTGCTGCACGATTACTTTTTAAAAAGTTATACCGAGAGGTTACCGGCACGTCGGTGTTGATATCGCAGGGCACTGCACTCTATCGCCAATCATTTATTGAAAGCATAGAGCATGGCGTAAAAGAGGGTTTGTTTGTTGATAGCATGCTCAATTTTGACGTGGAACGTTTGGCTTTGCACTTAGTGCCAGAACGGGATCAGCTTTTTGATTATATGGGATTACGTACCCTTTATGAGCGTTATTTTGTACGTTCAGAGCCGCGCGATATTATTGAATTGCCGCAGACTTTTTGGATGCGCGTTGCTATGGGATTAGCTCTTAATGAAGAGCATAAAAACGAGAAAGCCATTGAATTCTATAATGTAATGTCATTGTTCCGTTATGTACCAAGCACACCAACTTTATTGCATGCAGGCTTAACGCGACCGCAATTGAGTTCTTGCTTTTTAGGCACTGTTGATGATGACTTGCATCATATTTTTAAATGTATTGGTGATCAGGCGCAAATGTCTAAATGGTCGGGGGGTGTTGCCTATGATTGGAGTAATATTCGCGCTGTAGGGTCTTTTATTAAGAGTATTAAGACAGAAAGCCAGGGTGTAGTGCCATTTTTAAAGATAGCAAGTGATACTACAGCGGCTATTAATCGTAGTGGCAAAAGGCGTAGTGCAGCAGTTGTGTATTTAGAGTCATGGCATTTGGAAATTGAAGACTTTCTTGATTTGCGTCGCAACACGGGTGATGAGCGGCGACGCACTCATGACATTAATACAGCTAATTGGGTACCCGATTTATTTATGAAGCGTGTAGAGGCGGATGCTCATTGGACGTTGTTTTCTCCTCATGAGGTGCCAGATTTGCATCACCTCTATGGCAAAGAGTTTGAAAACCAGTATGTTGGGTATGAACAAAAAGCAGCACGTGGCCAGTTGGCGCAACATAAAGTTATTCCAGCCAAAGATTTATGGCGTAAAATGTTGAGTCGTTTATTTGAAACAGGTCATCCATGGCTGACCTTTAAAGATGCATGCAATGTACGTTCTCCGCAGGATCATGCTGGCGTTGTTCATTGCTCTAATTTGTGCACAGAAATTACTTTAAATAACTCTGCTGATGAAACAGCAGTATGCAATTTGGGTTCAGTTAACTTGGCTCGATTTGTAGTTAATGGGCAGCTTGATAAACAGTTGCTTGCTGATACGGTACGTATTGCTATTCGCATGCTAGATAACGTAATTGATATTAACTATTATCCAACAGCAGAAACATATAATGCAAATATGCGCCATCGTCCTATTGGGTTGGGTCTTATGGGCTTTCAAGATATGTTGTTTTTGTGTGATTTAAGCTTTGAAGATGAGGCTACTCTTGCATGTGCAGATGAGATAATGGAGCATATTTCTTATTATGCGATTTTATCATCATCTGAGTTGGCTAAAGAGCGTGGTGCGTATCAGTCATATAAAGGATCTAAGTGGGATCGTAACATATTTCCTATTGATACGCTTGATATGCTTGAACAAGAACGTGGCATGAAAATAGAGGTTTCGCGTACAAGTTTATTAGATTGGACGCCAGTTCGTGAGCATGTTAAACAGTATGGCATGCGTAATTCGAATACTATGGCGATTGCACCAACGGCAACTATTTCAAATATTTCCGACTGTTACCCTTGTATTGAGCCGATATATAAAAATATTTATGTAAAGTCTAATATGACCGGTGAGTTTACGGTGGTAAATAAATACTTAGTTAAAGACTTAAAAGATCTTGGCTTGTGGGATCAAGATATGGTTGATCAGATTAAGTATTATGATGGTAATTTGGAGCATATTGAATCTATTCCGCTACGCATTAGAAATAAATATAAAGAAGCCTTTGATATTGATCCATTGTGGCTGGTTAAACTTACCGCTGTGCGAGGAAAGTGGATAGATCAAAGTCAATCACACAATGTTTTTCTGAAGGGTACTTCAGGTAAAAAACTAGGTGAAATTTATATGGCAGGTTGGCGTGCCGGTATGAAAACATTCTATTATTTACGTTCTCTTGGAGCATCGCAAATTGAGAAATCAACGTTAGATGCTAAAAAGTTTGGCTTTACTCAAAAACGTGAATACACGAATGAGCATATGACATCATCAACTGTAGATAAAGAGGTTGTCCCTGTAGTAATGGCAAGTGTGATAGCTTCTGCATGTAGTATTATTGATCCAGAATGTGATTCATGTCAGTAACAATGTTAGTTAAAAAAGGTAATCCTATGGCAAGTAGTATCATTAATAATTCGACGATTGATCCCAATAAAATTTTACCTATGCGGTATATGTGGGCTCGTCAGCACTATAAAGATGGTGTGGCGAATAATTGGACGCCAGAAGAAATTTCTATGCAAAAAGATATTGAGCAGTGGAAATCTGCTCATGTGCTTTCTGATAATGAACGGCGTCTTATTCTGTGGAATTTAGGTTTTTTTTCTACCGCAGAATCATTAACAGCTAACAATTTAGTCTTAACCGTCTATAAACACGTAACAAATCCGGAATGTCGGCAGTATTTGTTGCGTCAAGCATATGAAGAGGCGGTACATACTGATACCTTTATTTATTGCTGTGATTCTTTGGGTTTAAACCCTGATGAAATGTATAGCATGTATGATACGGTGCCATCAATAAAGGCAAAAGATGATTTTGTTGTTGATTTAACAAAATCAATTTTTGATCCACAATTTACCACACAAGGAGTTGTTAATATACAACGCTTTGTGCATGATTTAATTGGTTTTTATGTGATTATGGAAGGCATTTTCTTTTATGCCGGTTTTGCCATGATGCTTGCTTTAAAGCGTCAAAACAAGATGGTGGGCATTGGTGAACAGTTTGAATATATCATGCGTGATGAAAGTTTGCATTTGGCATTTGGTTGCGATTTAATTAACACGATTAAAGCTGAAAATCCTGAAATTTGGACACCAGCATTTCAACAAGAGATTGTTGACTTGATTAAGCAAGCGGTTATTTTAGAGCAAGCGTATGCACATGATGCCTGTCCACAAGGCATGATGGGTATTAATGCAGAGCAATTTTCTGATTATGTTGAATATATTACCGATCGTCGGTTAGAACGTATTGATTTGCCAAAACTGTATGGCAAAAAAAATCCATTTCCTTGGATGTCACAGTCAACAGATCTTTCAAAAGAGAAAAACTTTTTTGAAACACGAGTTACTGAGTATCAAACAGCCGGATCACTTGAGTGGGAATAGGTTTTTAGATCGTAATTACATATATTTTTGATTATGTGTATAATCGGGGCGAGAGAAAAGAGTAATTTTTCTCTCGCCC
>JAPLIS010000022.1 GCA_026388985.1 Candidatus Babelota bacterium
AAAATTAAAACTTTGTTCCAAGCCACTTTGTTGATATACTCTGTTGTCATGATGGTGCCGATTTTTTATGATTGTCAGTCTAAACTTTCGGTGCCATCATACTCTAAAAATTCATTTTCTCAAAAACTCAACAGAACCTAGTTATTCTGTTATAATTTCAGCATTGGTATCAACACTTTTTTGATAGGGTATCAATTTGCGATATATATAAATTTCAGCAAAACAGATAACCCAACTCCCAACGCCAATACCAATATAGGGAATAAATGCAGCTCCGATATCAAATAAATAGGTAGCAAAGTAAGCTTCAAAAAGCTGCCCTCCTTGCCAATTATGCGGATGATATGCATGCTTAATGGCATAGATTAATGAAACTTTTTTATCAATCATATAGTAGGCGATAAATGAAACCCTAAATAATATATACAACTCCAATAAAGCTTTAATTGAATCAAATAGATCGTCCCTCTTTTTGCCAAAGTATATGTGCGGTAAATAATTAAGAAAAACCGCAAGAAGTACAAATATACCAAGTACCATCAAGACAAAAGGAATGAGTCTCAATACAACGCCGTAAGATCTTGAAAAAAGATTTTTAATAGAAACGTGTCCGGTATCATGCCACTTTAATGCTGTTTCAATCAAACCAACCTCAACCCATATGGCAAAAACAACCATCATTAGGCCCACAATAAGGGCTATTGGCCACGACTGAGTTAATGGATACCCCCACAACTCAAAATCAACCTCAAAAAGTTCCATTCTTTGATAAGCTACAATAAGTTTATGATATAACGTGAAAATAACATTAAATCTATCGCCTCCGAATAACCAGTCAGCAGCGTTAATAAAAATACTTCCCATTATTTCCCCAGCAATAAGTATACCGGCAAAGCCTAGCACTAATTGCCACTGCCGCACCAAAGCACGCAGTGCATATTTAAGCGGATATAAAACACCAAATGGTTTTCTGTGCATAGCGCAAAACTCCTTATAACAATAACCCCTAGCTTGTAACTAGGGGGCTTATAATTAAACTAGATTATGGAAATACGCTAACAAAAAAAAACCGGTGAATGCAACTGATGTGCCAAATATAGATATGCTGACTTGATAGTACTGTTAATTAGAGGTATGCGCTATTCAAGTGCAGAGTGTTCCTCCCATAAACGGTACATGTATGAGTATGCAAGCCATAACAGCATATATAAGGCACAGTAATAAACAACGCCTATTAAAAAGCTATATACATTCATAATAAGTAATGCTATAGAAAGACCTGCTGCGCCGAATAGCGCTGCTAATAAGTATGATAAAACAACATGCACTATCACACCACATGCACCCAATAGACCGAACAAAAACAGGCACAGCAGAATAATAAGCACATCTACCATAAACAACTGCCAAAATCTGTCGCGTGTTAATTGATAACTGCACCGCAAAGATCTCATTGCCGGCAAACCCTTATCAACAATGCAAAAAGTAGAAAATGAAACTCTAATATGCAGCCACATCATTAATAAAAAAGCTATAATTGATAATGGAACAAGAAGCCCCATATTAAACTTAATTGATATAGCCACAGCAATAGTCACAGCCAAAATCCAGTAGACAAATCCCATAATAAAAAAAGCGCCCAAAACAGATGGTGCATAACCAACAGTAGAAACTGCTTTTTGTCGGCTAGCAGAGTTACCATCATATATATCTAATGCTACCTGCGTTCCTGCTGCTGCAAACCATGCGGGCCATACAAAAAGCATAATCAATACTACAATAGATCCTACACCAACAGCCTGAGCCCAAAACTGCTCCTGCCCATTAATGAGCAGACCCATAACTCCGAACACAACCCATGGGGCTACAAACAGCATGAGTGCGCGTGCTATTTCCCAAAATCGCTCATAAAGCATAGTGCACGCATATTTAATAGGATCAAACACACTAAATCTCTTACTGTTCATACATACACCCTCTTTTTAATAAAATATTTAATAGATTTATACTCTATTCCTATACATACACGCTTTAAACAGACACTCTGTGTGTGTATCATATGTTTTAATACAAATACTATAATCGCGCTATTGTAGCACGAATACCATCTGCATGTAATCGCCTCTGCGCCCCAGCAACAAATGCATCTCGCGCCTTATTTGCCGTACCCTTTTTAACCCATATATCTACTTTTAGCTCATTTAACACACAAGCTGTTTCATAGCCAGCTACATAAGAAGAACTCACCTCAAATAACGTAATTTTGGGGGCAAGTTTATGCAAAAAAAGATCATCTGCCACAATAACTTCCTGCAAAAGCCTAGCAACCAACGAAAGATCACAGTCAATGGGCACGCCAAGCTTAAAAGAAACAATGTGAGTTTGATAATACGTTTTATTTACCATCACTTTTTTTATAAAAAACTCATTTGGTATGCGAACAAAGGTATTATCTATAGTGCGAACTTTAACAGAAAGCAAATCTATAGACTCAATAATACCCACAGAAGAGTCACATACTATTTGATCCCCTATAGAACAAGAACCCTCGAGCACCAAAAAAAGACCACTAATAATATTAGCAACGCTCGTTTGAGCGGCAAAGCCAACCGCAATACCAATAATACCTGCCGCACCTAAAAGCGCTGATAAATTAAATCCCAGGTCGTGTAAAATTGATACACCGAGCAATACAGATCCCACATAAAGCACTATGTTGCCCACCAACATACTTATATGAGTAGATGTATGACCACTGAGGAATCGACTCAAAGCACGTGAAGCCATCCATAAGGCTGGTAATCCCACAAACACCGCAATTACAATACGAACAATAGAACCAACATGAGACACATCAAATACCATATAACCTCGTTTACTCTTAAAATATAATTACCTTATCTATTCATCAGTATAGACAGAAGAGAAAAAACTAGAAACGAAAACGGTCAGACCAAGCATTAAATCCCATTTGAATTGGCCCCTCTCTACGAAAAGAGATTCCCTGATTAATTAAAAAAAACCCAAAAAACATTAAAACAATCCGCCATAAAAGATCATAAGACGCATATAAAAACAGAAAAAGTCCAACGACAATCAACAAAAAACCAACAATTTGACGGAAATGGTACATAAAAATCACTTTCAATAACAGAGGTAAATAGGCTCAAATATAAAATAAAAATTAACTTTATACAAATTGCCTCTTAACATTTTGTACAATAAAGATATAATTAGTAGAGAAATAGATTGAATCTTCTGCTTACACCAAACTATTCTTTTTATATTAGAATATCTTCTCAGGACTGCGTTGTGAGAGAATATCCTGTACATTTTATAACCCGACGCAGACTAAAGGTATTTTTATGAAAACATTCCAAGATTTTGGTCTCCCAGCTTTATTGAATGAAGCTCTTGAACGTATGGAGTACAAAGAACCTACTCCTATTCAAGAACAAACTATTCCTCTTGCTTTAGAGGGACGTGATATTTTAGGTTCAGCACAAACAGGTACCGGTAAAACGGCCGCATTTATGTTACCTTTAATTGCTCAACTCTTAAAAGATACACAAAAAACTGCTCTTGTGCTAGCCCCAACACGTGAGCTTGCTGCACAAGTAATAGTCTTTACGCAAAAATTATTAGGCAGAAAAAGCCTTATTGACACTGCGCTTTTAATTGGTGGCGAACCTATGTATCCACAATTAAGCTTATTGAGAAGAAATCCTCGTATTATTGTTGGTACTCCAGGACGAGTAAACGACCATCTTTCTCGTGGCACCTTGTCTTTAAGTAAAACTGGTGTATTTGTACTTGATGAAGCTGATCGTATGCTTGATATGGGCTTTGGCATTCAAATAGAAGCAATTGCTGAGCACTTACCAGCTACACGTCAAACGTTATTATTTTCAGCAACACTTCCTTCGGCGATTATTCGACTTACTCAAAAGTACTTGAATAACCCTGAACAAGTAAACATTAACTCTTCACAATCAGCAGCTACCAATATTCAACAAGATACCATTAATGTTACTTCTGATACTAAGCTTCCTGAGCTTTTAAAAGAACTTGATAAGCGTAGCGGATCAGTGATAATTTTTGTTAAAACAAAATTTGGCACCGAAAAACTTTCTCGCAGCTTAAGTGATGAAGGACATAGCACTGACTTCCTTCATGGTGACTTACGTCAAAATCGTCGCAGCAAAGTAATTAAAGATTTCCGTGATCGCAAACATCGTATCTTGATTGCTACCGATGTAGCTGCACGCGGACTTGACATTCCTCACATTGAACACGTTATCAACTATGATCTTCCACAATGCCCTGAAGATTATATACATCGCATCGGCCGTACAGCTCGCGCTGGAGCCAAAGGCTTCTCGTTATGCTTAATTGCTCCACAAGACAGACGTCTTTGGGCTGCGATTCAATATATGCTCGACCCTAAAAAAAATCAAAGACCTGCACCTGAACGTTCTTCTGGTGGTAGAAGAGGTGGTTTTGGCAATGGCGGTGGCCGTGGTGGCAAACCAGCTTACTTTACTGGCCGTGATAGAGAAAGCAGTCAAGGTAGCTTTAACCGTGATAGATCAGCCGGTAGCGACAGACCAAGTTTTAACCGTGACAGATCAGCTGGTAGCGATAGACCAAGCTTTAACCGCGATAGAGAAGGTAGCCAAGGTGGCTTTAGCCGTGACAGATCAGCTGGTAGCGATAGACCAAGCTTTAGCCGCGACAGAGAAGGCAGCCAAGGTGGATTTAGCCGTGACAGATCAACTGGTAGCGATAGACCAAGCTTTAACCGTGATAGAGAAGGTAGCCAAGGTGGCTTTAGCCGTGACAGATCAGCTGGTAGCGACAGACCTGCTTTTAACCGTGATAGATCAGCCGGTAGCGATAGACCAGCCTTTAATCGTGATAGATCAGCTGGTAGCGACAGACCAGCCTTTAACCGTGACAGATCAGCCGGTAGCGACAGACCAAGCTTTAACCGTGATAGATCAGGTAGCCAAGGTGGTTTTAGCCGTGATAGATCAGCTGGAAGCAGCCGACCTGACCGCAGTGATAACTCGGAAAAAAGCCGTGCTTAAGCTTTTTTAGACATATTTAGATCTTTAGGCCCCCTAAGTTTTCTTAGGGGGTTTTTCTTTGCCTAATCACTCTTCTTAACCCGCCGCCATATAAACACAAATCAAAACAATTATACAGTTTGTACAACTCAACATCATTTGTTATTATTACAAATAAAACTAATAAATAGATTAAATTAAGAAAGATTGCTATGAAAAAAGTATTAGTTACCTTACTACTAAGCATGGTAACTGTTGGTCAAACCATACTGGGTATGGATATAAGTATGCCAAGAGCCAATGCCAAAAAAAAACAGAGCATACAAGAAGAGTTCAATGCTCTTACCAGCCTTATTCAAGAGGGTGACCAAAAATTAGAAGCAATAAAAGCAATGGCTACACAGAATCCAGAGCTATTAAAAAACATAGATGAAAAAAAATGTGATGCTCTTGGTTGGGCTGTGTGGGTACACAATAGAGAAGTCGAAAAAGAAGGCGCTACCATAACCCCCAACGCAAAACAAATTATTAACTATTTTTTAACAGTAATGGACCCTCTAGAAAAACCTTTAATGGTCGATGACTATAACAACACTCTTCTGCACTATGCAGTATCTTATTGTGACTTAGAAACTCTACAAAATATTTGCAATTTCTGCAGTAAAGCTTCGGTCTGCCCAACCATTAATAGCCGCAACAATGATACATACACGCCAATAGAAATTGCATCAACACCAGACAAGCTAGACAACCAAGAAAGAAAAAATATTCTCAATCAATACATGAAAAATACTTGTGCATTAGCCACAAAAAAAAGAGCTACGACTGGTGATAACGTACCTAACAACAATCAATCATCTTTTAATCTACGACGCGCATTGCGATGCAATCCTACTGCTACCCTTGAAGATGTAATATGTACGTTAGAAAAACAGTATTACACACATGAACAGGGTGCGCGAGACTTTAAACACATTAAAAAATATGATGAAAAACTGTATGAGCTTATAACACATACCATACCTGCTCAAGTAGCTGCTCAGATGCAAACAGCTGACCAAAGCTTAGATGTATTTCAATGCGCAACAGAAATAGTGACACTTCTCTTAGCAGAAACTGGTGACAGCAGACCTTTACGTATTATTAATCCAGTAGCATATCGGGCTCTTTACGGCCACTATGTACCTCAAGATAATCAGCTGGTAAAACGCCGAAAACTAAAACAACAATAATCGTGCTTGTGCTATGCGCTATAAAACCACATACAAACAATAAAACGATTCAACATTACATAAGAAAAAAGGGGCACGCTTAACCTTCCAAGCTCGTCCCTTCTTTTATGCAAAAAACTTGCTAATTTTATCCGCACTGGTGCATGATAATATAAATGGATAAAAGCAAGGGTCATGCAAGATGAAAAAAATATTCTATGCTCTTTTAGCTCTCTGTGGCATTGGCTTTTCTATCTTTATGATATATCGGGGCAAGCAACAACCACACTCGCCATTGGTATTTTTTGCACCGCCTGAACCACCGTACAAACATTATGTTGCTGGTGAAGGCCTTATAGAAAGCTTGGATGAAAATACCTATATAGGAACCCCTTTTCCTGAACTGATATCCAATGTCTATGTAGAATCAGGGCAAAAAGTAAAAAAAGGTGACCCTCTTTTCAAGCTAGATACACGACAACTAAAAGCAAGCCTCTGCACAGAAGAAGCAAAACTAGCAGCCGCGCAAAATAGGCTTGCCCGAACAACCCTGACTTTTTCCTACTATGAAAAATTACAAAATAAAAGTGCGGTTAGTTTAAAAGAATATAGCGAGGCGTATTATGCAAAAATACAAGCTGCTGAAAATGTAGGTATTGCACTAGCAAACATACAGGAAATACAAACACATATTACCCGTTCTACTATATGCGCCCCTTCTAATGGTATTATCTTGCAACAAAATACCCGCGTAGGCGAGATTGCCAACTTAAATCCCTTTAACAACATTCCCCTTATGATCTTTGGCAACACAAGTAAAGTTCAATTGCAAGTCAATATAGCTGAAGAAGATGCATGGCGAGTGACATCAGGTGCGGCCGCAACTGCCTATGTGAGAGGGAATAGTGACATAGTAATACCATTAACCTTTGATTCAATAGAGCCCCTTATAATACAAAAAGTGCAGCTCACTGGATCAGATGTTGAACGAGTAGATACACGCGTATTGCAAATAGTATATACATTTGATAAAAGCCCATATCCTATATATGTGGGACAATTACTGGATGTGTACCTTGAAGCTAAGCCGAGTAAAAATCTATGAAAAAAAAGTACATGCCTATAAAGCACACACTTATACTATTGCTTATTTTTTTACCTAGCTGCTCTACACACAAATACAAACTACCGGCAATACAAATACCTGAAAAATTTACTCATCAAGAAGCTGCTGCAACTGATCTGCACATTGCTCATTGGTGGCAACAGTTTAATGACCCACTTCTTAATGATCTAATTATGCAGGCAATAGAAAATAACTATGACCTTGCCATTGCTCTAGAAAAAATTGAAGAAGCGCGTGCTTTTTATCACATAAAAAAAGCTGAACTTTTTCCCCAAATAGAAGCCCTTGGCGTTGGACAACGAATTAAAACAAGTGATAGATTAAGAGAAATTTCTAGCACCCCAGATGTAACAGGGATTGACCGCTCTCTGGGGATTCCCGGTACCACTAACTCATTTTTCAGCATTGGCTTTGACACTCTCTGGGAGACCGATTTTTGGGGAAGAATATGGCATGATAAAAATGCACGCTATTATACTTTTCAGGCAGAGATAGAACAGATGAGAGCGGTGCGGATTATTTTATTAGCTGATGTAGCACGGACCTATATCCAACTATGCTCATTACAGTTACAAATACAGTACATACAAGAAAAATTAGACATCGATCTCAAGCTCGTTACCCTTCAAGAAATGCTCTTTACTGGTGGCCTTATCAACGCTATAGAGCTTTCCATTCAAAAACAGAATGCTGATACAACCAGAAGCAATCTTGCATCATTACGCATAGAATATGTCCAAACAAAAAATAAACTTGCAATACTCACGGGTAAAAGCCCTGAAAGTCTTTTATTATCACCTTTGCCACCACAGATACCGCTATCTACTGCAACATTACATGCTGGCATACCCTCTGATTTGTTGAGACAACGGCCGGATATACGGCAAGCAGAACGGTTACTCGCTGCTGCAAATGAATCTGTTTCTCAGGCAATTGCCGAATGGTTTCCTAGCTTTTCACTGGTGGGTGGTTTTTTTTCACAAGCAAGCAAAAAGAAAAACATATTAAACTGTGGCAGCATGAGCTGGTATGTTGGCCCCTCTGTACGTTGGCCCCTTATCAATTTTGGCCGCATACAAGCAAACATTGATACAAAAAAAGCAGTAGAAAAACAAGCAGCATTTACCTATAGTCAAGCTGTTATTCTTGCACTCAAAGATGTAGAAGATTTCTTAATAGCCTATTTTCAAAACCAGGAACAGATTACTCTTTTAATAGATAAAAATAATCAAGCACAAGTAGCTGAAACTCTGGCACAAGACAAATATATCAGTGGCCTAGAAAATGAACTTGAAGCATTACGATTTAGAAAAAATCGAATAGACACGAACATTGAACTGATATTCATACAAGAATCTTTGAGTAGCAATCTTATTTCTCTGTATAAAGCGCTTGGCGGCGGGTGGTAATATGTATCAAATTGCACTGAAAATGCTTATGGAAGACAAATCAAAGTTTATCGGCATGATTTTGAGTCTCTCATTTTCTGCCATTATTATTACGCAACAATCAGCTATTTTTTTAGGACTTATGCGCAGAACCTACTCAATTATAACTGATACTCCCCAAGCAGCAATCTGGATTATGAACCCCAGCGTAAAAACAATCGATGACATTAATCCAATACGGGATATCGACCTGCTGCGTATCAAGTCTATAGAAGGGGTCAAATGGGCAGTGCCTTATTACCGGGGAACTATCCGAGCTCGACTAAAAAATGGGCAATTTCAATCATGCAACATAATTGGTATCGATAGTGCTACCTGCATAGGAGCACCTCATACCATGCTTAAAGGCAGAGTAGAAGATTTAAGAAAACCATTTAGTATCATAGTTGATACGGTAGGAGCGCATACTAAATTGGCGCACTATCAAGGTGAAGGTATGCCAAAAAAACCACTGCGCGTTGGTGATGAAATTGAAATCAATGACCGCAGAGCGGTTGTTGTTGGTATTTGCCAAAACGCCCGTACCTTTAGATCAGATCCCATCATATATACCACCTATGATAGAGCGCTAAAATATGCTCCACTAGAAAGAAAACGTCTTAGCTTTGTACTCTGCGCCCCCGATGCAACAATAAGCGCACAACAGCTATGCGAACGCATACAAAAAATCACACCGCTCAAAGCATATTCAAAAAAACAGTTTGAAAAAAAGACAATGGGCTACTATCTACGCAATACCGGTATCCCCATCAACTTTGGCCTTGCCGTACTTATTGGGCTATTAGTTGGTGCTTCTATCACCGGGCAAATCTTTTTCAACTTCACCACCGATAACCTCCGTTATTTAGCATTATTTAGCGTAGTGGGTGCTCCTCGTAGCCTGCTGGCAAAAATGACCCTGTTGCAAGCACTCTGGGTTGGCTTTTTAGGATGGGGAATCGGTTCTGGCTGCGTATCATTGATTGGCTTTGCAACACGCAATACTGAGCTTGCCTTTTTTCTCCCCTGGCAGCTCTTTGTAAGCACAGGATTATTAATGATAACGATCTGTATTCTTGCATCAATCATCAGCATTAAACGCATTTTCAACATTGAATTATGGACCATGTTTAAACAATAAAAACAATAAGCCATGAAAAAAATCTACCATGAAACAAATAACCATTGCGTGTAAAAATATTAAAAAATCTTTTAAAAGCGGCTCTCAATTGTTTCAAATTTTACATGGCATAGATTTCACTGCCTATTCTAATGAAATGATTATGCTTATGGGCCCATCTGGTTCGGGTAAAACAACACTTATTTCAATTATTGGTGGCATTTTGAATGCAGATAGTGGCGAATGTGCCGTGATGGGCAAAGAAATTAATGCACTGCCAGACCAAGAAAAAACTGCTTTTAGAGGTAAAAATATAGGCTTTTTATTTCAACATTTTACTCTTGTGCCAACACTTAATGCGTTAGAAAATGCTGCTATTCCATTACTGTGTCAAGGGATTACCCGAGAAGTCTCATTTAAAAAATCGCATGAAGTATTAACATCTATGGGGCTTGACTTAGATATGGATAAAAATCCTAATCAATTATCAGGGGGTCAACAGCAGCGGGTTGCCATGGCCCGGGCATGTGTTACCGAACCAGCAATTATTTTATGTGATGAACCCACCAGTTTTTTGGATTTTGAACGCGGACAAAAGATCATGGCGATTCTAAAAGAGCTACAAACAAAAAATAATTGCACCATTATTGTTGTCACCCATGATGCACGGATTTTACCCTTCGCTGACCGTATTATTAACATAGAAGATGGCGTTATAAAAGAAACTACTACTTAAGTAAAAAAAGTGGAATTGCAGTAGTTACACCACAATCCCACTCGTATATTTATAACAACATTACTTAATTTAGTTTTTGTATAACAATCGATGCACTAATACCAGACGGGCTACTACTATTTCCAATATCCAAATCCCCCTCAGAGCTAGTATTGGCAAGACTGATTCTAGTGCCAGTAACTGATAGAGTCACAATAGAACTTCCAACAAAACGAGAGGCCAAATTATTATCTGGAATAATGCCATATACTGTTGTAGGTAAAAGTACACCATTAGCTACTATTCCCATCTCTGCTGCCTTATTATTCGAGTCCGGATCAAAACCTACATTATAAATAATAGAATAATCCCCTGTAGGTCCAACTATAATTTGTTTATTTGCAAAGCCCCCACTACCTGTTGGACCCGTTATATTAGTCGTCATAGGACCAGCAAAAGTGAATGGGATTAGCCCCGTTGAGCCTGTTGCCCATAGTGGAATTGTCCCAGTAGCGTAGCTATAAACATAGCCATATGCCGCAAGACCTTGAGTTCCCGCTGTGCCGGCAGCTCCAGTAGCACCAGTAGCACCAGTAGCACCTGTAGCACCAGTAGCTCCAGTAGAACCAGTAGCTCCAGTAACACCTGTAGCACCAGTAGCTCCAGTAGAACCAGTAGCTCCAGTAGAACCAGTGGCACCTGTTGCGCCTGTGACACCCGTAGAACCAGTGGCACCTGTTGCGCCAGTAGCACCAGTAGCTCCAGTTACGCCTGTGGCACCCGTAGAACCAGTTTCTCCAGTAGCACCAGTAGCGCCAGTAGCACCCGTAGAACCTGTTTCTCCTGTAGCACCTGTGGCACCAGTAGCACCAGTACCTCCAGTAGCACCTGTTACGCCTGTTTCTCCTGTAGCTCCAGTAGCACCTGTAGCGCCTGTAGACCCAGTAGCACCCGTATTACCTGTAGCGCCAGTAGACCCAGTAGCACCGGTTTCACCAGTGGCACCTGTAGACCCAGTAGCACCGGTAGCACCAGTAGCACCTGTTGCACCATCCAACCCATTTATACCAGAAGCTATAGGACCAGCAGCTGCATACGAATCATGCCATTCTTGCAATTGAGCTATTTGCTGCTTAAGATCCCATACTTTCTGAAACAATAAATTCGCTGAACAACAATTCTTACCAGCACTCAATACCGGAACAACTTTTTTCTCAACTGCTACATCCACAGGAAAATCTACTACCTCACGAGACATATCACCTTTTAATAAGTACTTACAAACAGCAAGGCATTCGCTAACCACCTGATTAATCTCTTCATGTGTTGGTACATAAGCATCATGACACACTGCTTTAAACAATGAGGACCACTCATAATCAGGCACAAGAAGCTCAAGCTCAACAACAAGCTCGCGTACATTTTTATTTAACAACAACAAAGAAAGGCTATTCTGCTGATGAACAATACCTGTATCATCCTCGTGCGGCATGTCAAATTCTAATGCTCTACTTGGCGCGCCTATTGCCAAAACTAACAGCAATAAGTTAATTATTCTTCTATGCACCATTACACAACCTTTTATAAAAATTCTATAAATATACTTCCAAACCTAACTACATCTTATCAATAACATCTAAGCGATTCTTTGAATCATAACTGAAGCCGTTACTCCCGGCCTAGCGCCTGCCATTAAAGCTTTAAGAGCATCTGCTGTTGCATTATTATTTACCACTTTCACCACACTTCCTGCCACAATTGGTATAATGCATTGATTAGCAAAACTCATAATTTCAGTCCCTTCACCGTTGCAAACTGATACTGAATATTGAGTAACCAACTTAGCTTTCCCGCTAATATAAAAAGAAATCGCATATATTCCTGTATTTTCAATACCAATAGCTGTTGGATCAGAATCTAAAGAAAAAAGAAATCCAGGGGTAGTTGCCAGACTTGTTGTTGTAAAAGGAATAGCTGCTCCTGATGCAATAGCCTGACCGGTAGTGGTATAAAAATAACCATAACCTAAAATACCGCCACTACCCACATCGCCTTTTTCACCCGTTGGCCCGACAGGCCCTACAGCTCCTGGTTCACCTTTTTCACCCGTTGGCCCGACAGGCCCCACAGCTCCTGGTTCACCTTGTTCACCACGGATACCAGAAGCACCATCGCTTACATCTCTACCATCTTTACCATCTATGCCGTCTTTACCATCTATGCCTGCTTGTCCCTGATCACCTTTTTCGCCTGTAACTCCTGTAGCACCATCTTTGCCATTTATACCATCTATTCCATCTTTGCCATCTAATCCATCTTTGCCATCTTTACCATCTTTGCCATTTATGCCATCTTTGCCAGCAAGTCCCTGAGCCCCTCGAGCACCCTGAGCACCGGTAGCGCCTTTAGCGCCAGCTGGCCCTACTTGACCAAAAAAATCTGGTCGCCAAGAAGCTTTCTTTGTCGCATCAATAGTAGATGTATAACTTCCTATAACAATCAAAAACAATAGATTCAATATTCTTACATGCTTCATTCTTCAACCTTTTCAATAAATAAAATAAAGATATACTCCGTGCTTTACTTTAGTCAGGAAATTATTTGTAAGTCAACAATTGACTACAATTTGATTATCAAAAAAATAATTACTCAACAAAAAAAATAT
This sequence comes from Candidatus Babelota bacterium, assembly GCA_026388985.1. Classification (GTDB taxonomy): domain Bacteria; phylum Babelota; class Babeliae; order Babelales; family Vermiphilaceae; genus JAPLIS01. Next base: position 13,334 of record JAPLIS010000022.1, read on the forward strand.
GCTATGCCTAATCTTGAAAATCAAAACCCATACACACATTCTAAGGAGAAATATGAAGTACAAAAAAAGTGTTATAAAATTATGTATACTTCTATTATATGTAGTCACCGCCTTTGGTAACCCACTTATCGTGGTCTCAATCATGATTAAAAATGAAGCCGGCAAGATACAAGAAACATTGCAACCTTTTGTAGATGGTGGCATCACCGATTTTATGGTTTTTGATACCGGATCTACTGATGGCACACAAAACATTGTGCGTACTTTTTTTAAAAAAAATAACATAACCAACGGACATATCGTTGAAGAACCATTCATTAATTTTGCTACATCACGTAATCGTGCTCTTGAAATAACACAAAACATATTCCCCGAAGCAACATTTATGCTGATGCCTGATGCTGAATGGTACATGCATAACACAAAAGACTTGTTACGATTTTGTGCAAACTATAAAGACCATACTGACGATTCCTATTTAGTCCGTATCAAAAATGATGCTATAGATTTTGTTACTGCTCGTCTTATAAGATGCCGCAGAGATGTTCGTTTTGTAGGAGTGGTGCATGAAACACTGAATAAAGGATCTGCTATTACTGTTTATAATACCTGCTATTTTGAATGGCGCCCTTCAGCGGCCGGACAAAAAAAATCAGCCCTACGGTGGCAACGAGACCGTGACTTATTACTTGCTGAACACCTAAAAAATCCTACTGATTCTCGTACTCTTTTTTATTTAGCACAAACATATGACTGCCTTGGCGATCACCAAAAAGCATATGAATTTTATAAAAAAAGAACACAGGCAAAAGGGTGGGATGAAGAAAACTTTATGGCCATGTTACGTTTAGGATCGGCCGCTACACACCTTGACACTACACAAAAAGCAGAAGTGTGCCCTTTATCAGTGCAACACTATCTTGAAGCATTTAATTTAAGATCATCACGGGCCGAACCACTGATTAAAATTGCACAATACTATAAAGACAAAAACATGATGGCCCTAGCCTTTATGTTTGCACAACGAGCAGCGAACATACAGTATCCTGAACATGACCGATTATTTGTTGAAAAATATCTGTATGACTTTGTTCGCTATGATCTTTTGGGTATAAGTGCATGGTATATTGGCGAATATGAAATTGGTGAACGGGCAGTTAGAAAAGCGCTAGAAATTAAACCAAATGCACCTCACTTACATTATAATTTAAAATTATATACTGACCGTAAAACTGCTTTAGAATCAAAATAACTAAAAAAATAAAGCAAAATAACTAACTAGGTACATACAAAAAAATGGCAGAAGAATCTGATCAGCTCTATGGCAAACTGTGCAGCTTATATTATGACCTCAAAGAAAAGTATGCCTGCACTGCAGAAGTTGATTTTTATAGCACGTTTATCAAAAAGGGTACTCGAACGCTAGAAGCAATGTCTGGATCAGGCCGTTTGCAGATACCATTACTTAAGCTTGGCTATGAGGTCGATGGAGTTGATAGTTCTTTAGATATGCTTGAACGATGTCGGCAGCGGTGTGAATTGTTACAATTGACACCGCTTTTGTATCAACAAAAATTAGAAGAACTAAGCCTTGAACACACGTATAATCTGATCTTAATTGTTATGGGGTCGTTCCAGCTGATTGCCGATAAAAAGAGCGCATTACAAGCGCTTCACCGATTACATGATCATATGTATGGAGGTAGCACGCTACTCATAGATATATTTACACCAGATACTACACAAAATAATACACAAGATACTAATCGCTCAACAGATATAATACGAATAGATAGCAAGAGCGCTATTCACGTATCAAAGCGTTATATATTTCATGAACAAAAACAGCAAGTTGACGCGCTGTGCTCTTATGAACTGATTGTTGATGGCATGGTTGAAAAGCGGGAACATGAACTTATGCATTTTGCCTGGTACACCGATGCTGAGTTCATAGAACTACTCAGGCAAGCTGGTTTTGAGTATAGAGCTACCCATGAAAAGTTTTTTCAAGCGCATCGATTATCACGCATTATACAAGCGACAGCTCTTTAAAAAATACCTAGAGAAAAAAAATACCTTTATAAAGAAAAAACGCCAATCTTGTTAACCTTGTATGGTTAAAGACTGGCGTCCCCAATGGGATTCGAACCCATGTTTTCGCCGTGAAAGGGCGATGTCCTAGGCCTCTAGACGATGGGGACTTCAAATGGTGAGCCGCGTTGGATTCGAACCAACGACCCACAGCTTAAAAGGCTGTTGCTCTACCGACTGAGCTAGCGGCTCATACTCAATAAAATCTATAAGCAACGACCCTTTTTGTCAAGCAAAATAAGCTTTTTATTTAATTTTACCCAACAAATAAGGCTTTTGCTAGTAAACAAAAAATTACCATCCCCAAAATATCCATAATAGTAGCTAAAAATGGACCTGCAAAAAATGCGGGGTCAATATGAAACCGACGTAAAACAAACGGTGTTAACGTCCCCGACAATGAAGCAATAAAAATAATGATAGATACGGTACCACTGACAATACAACTTTTAATTATATTACCGCCAACCCAATATACACGGAAAAACGAAATAATACCCAACGCCACAGAAATGCTTCCCGTAAGCAACAGTTCTCTTTTTAACAAGCGCATCACATTTTCAAAATGAAATTCTCCTGAAGCAAGCCCCTGAATAGCTATTGCAGAAGCCTGGCTTCCCGCATTGCCTCCCGCACTTGTCAGCATGGGAATAAATGACATCAATAATCCATTTATATATACATCATACTCGCGCAACATAGCGCCAGAAAAAGATTCTGCCACCAACAGAGCTACAAGTACCGAACTGCGTTGATAAAAAAGACGCGTAAAAGACATCTGAAAATAAGGATATTTCATAGGGGGCAAAGCGGCCATTTTCTGCACATCTTCACTCGCCTCTTGCACAATAACATCAATCAGGGTTTCTGATGGAATCACCCCCAAAAATATATTATTATCATCAACCACCGGGACAGTAACCAACTCATAGTGAACCATTTTTTTAGCCACTTCTTCTTGATCATCAGTTGCGCGTACCACTAACTCATTTTGATGCATAAAGCTGGAAATACGCTCATGAGGTTTATGCAATACCAGATCTTCTAAATTAATATGCCCTTCAAGCAAATGTGATTTATTGGTAACATAAATTTGCTGATAAATATCTTTACTCGGACACAATCGCTGCAGTAAAGCAATACTGCGTTCAACGGTAAAATCTGTCATAAGACTTAATACTTCTATATCCATGATACCACCAGCTGAATCCGGTTCAAATTCCATCAACGATAGTACTTTTTGCCGCACCTGTTTATGCAACAAATTAAGATACAACTTTAGTTCTTCATCAGAAAAAACATCAAATAAATCGGTAAGCTCATCAATGGGTAATGCGTGAAGCGCATCTGTTTTTTCTAAGTCGGTCATAAAAGAAAGAGTAAATACTTTCATAGTGTCTGACAATTCTACAAATACTTTTAATTGCATACCATGGGGAAAACTTGCAAAAAGTCGTTGTGCGCTGCCACGGGCAATAGTATCAAAAAATTCTGCACAATCGGCAGGATGCGTTTTTATTAAGGCCTCCCATAGCGAAATTCCTAATGGGGTGCTACGCATAGCAACCATTTCGATGTGATCTTCTATCTCTCTAAATAATTTTTTGTCTTCCATAGGGGGCTCCTTTCTGACAATTTATAGCCGATTGCTAGTTTCATTTTACCCATTCGCCGCACAACACGCAACTCAAAGCATCATTTGACTTTAATTCTCAATTAGAATACTATTTTAACAAGAGCACAATGCGTTTCACTATCTATTAATGAAAAGGCCACAATGAGCGCCAAAAAAAATACAGACCTCATTCCTACTGGTACCACCATGACTATCTGCGTGGCTCCAGATGAGCCAATTGGCCGCATTGACCAGTTTATATCTCAACAATTTCCTCTGTATTCTCGCAGTTTTTTCAAACGATTAATTGATAAAAACTGTATCTTTATAAACACCATTCTGGTAAAAAAATCTGGTGCCCTAATTAAACCACATGATACTATTACTCTACTGTTACCTGCAAGTCCTTCAATTGATGAGCATGCAATAATGCAGCACAATCCTGATATTACCATGATATACAAACATGAACACTTTTTAATTGTATATAAACCTGCCGGCTTAACCGTTCACAAGCCCCATGCACAAAGTACTGAAATTACCCTTGTTGAATGGCTACTTGTTCATCATCAAGAAATTGCTCATGTTGGCAGCATTGATCGCCCCGGCATTGTTCATAGACTTGATAAAAACACCTCAGGAATGCTCATTATTTCACGAACCAACCATGCGCATGCGATTTTTACGGCACTCTTCAAGGAACATGCCATTACTAAAATATATCTTGCTCTGGTCAAGGGACATCCAGACAAAACAGGCACTATTGATCTTGCTATTGGCAGACACCCCGTAGTTAAAACAAAAATGATTGCCATTAACCCTACAGATCCTCGTGCACATTCAATTAACAAGCTACGCTCTGCCTGCACCCACTATGAAGTGATCAGTTATTTTGAAACCTATAGCCTGGTGAAAGTTACCCTTATTACTGGCCGCACACATCAAATTAGAGCACACTTTTCTGCTATAGGCCACCCTCTTATTGGTGATAGCGTTTATGGAGAAGCTTCCCATCTTATTAATCGTCAAGCGCTGCACGCCCATGTGCTTTCATTCGTATTTGACGGCACCCCTTTTATATTTACCAGCCCCCTACCTGCCGATATGCAAGCGATCATAGACAAAAACTAGATTCTGGTGAAAAGTAGCATATAAAGTAATTCAAAATCATTGATCATGCTATACTAGTTATATGGTATAACTACGATCAATCATAAAATAGAATAAAAAAGGTCATGTCTTATGAATAATCAACCAAAGAAACTCGGGCTTAACTACAGTATATTTGAAGATTTTGTTACAGAAAATCGTATATATGTTGATAAAACTCACCATATTTACAACCTTATAACAGCTCGCAATCAAAAGCATTTTTACTTTGTTTCCCGGCCCCGTCGCTTTGGTAAATCATTGTTTATTTCAACGCTCAAGGCTATCTTTTCTGGTAAAAAAGAGTTATTTAATGAGTATTGGATTGGCAAAAACAGCTCTTATGACTGGCCAAAGCATCCAGTAATTCATTTAGACTTTAGCCGTATTGCGCATAGCAACGCACAAGAATTAAAACAAAGCATTTGTTTTACATTGCAACACATTGCCGACACTTTTTCTATTGAAAATCTTAAAGGATCTACTCCCAGCGACATACTTTATGGTCTTGTTGTAAAATTAGCATTACAGGGAAAAGTGGTCTTATTAATTGATGAATACGATAAGCCCCTCGTTGACCATATAGATAATATCGCGCTTGCCGAAGAAAACCGAAAAATACTTAATAGCTTCTATGCGGCAGTTAAATCACTTGAAGAATATTGGCGTGCTATTTTTATCACAGGTGTAAGTAAATTTAGCAAAACATCTCTTTTTTCTGGACTTAACAATCTCCAAGAACTTTCAATGGATCCCATAGCCGCCGAACTATTTGGTTATACACACGAAGAGCTTATTACCTATTTCCCGACATACATAGATAGTCTCGCTGAGCATTTAGGTATAACCAGACAAGCAACGCTTGATAGCATGAAAGAATGGTATGATGGGTATCGA
>JAPLIS010000024.1 GCA_026388985.1 Candidatus Babelota bacterium
GTTAGGTATGCTTGTCAGTCTTGCTGACCGCTATCATGTCAGATCAAATCGTGAAAGTGGTTATGGCAGATATGACGTTATGCTTATTCCTCATGATACAACTAAAGTAGGTATTGTTATTGAGTTTAAAAAAGTTGATATTTATGAACATGAAACTCTTGAGCAAGCAGCTGCCAATGCATTAGTCCAGATTAAAGACAAACAGTATGTCCAGGAAATGCACGCATTAGGTATTAGCTCGACGGTACTGGTGGGCATAGCCTTTGAGGGTAAAAAAGTGTTGATACAGTATGAGCATTTGAAGGCCTAAATTAATCTGCCAGCATGTGACTGTTGCTATGACTATTACTATGGCTATTACTATGGCTATTACTATGGCTGTTGTTATGACTATTGCTATGGCTGTTGCATTGTAAGCATAATTAAATACTTTTTTTATTTTTTATTAAAAACGCCCCATTCTGCGTACAAAAGGGGTGTTTTTTTTTGCTTATTGATTTTCAGCCTGAAAATACGATAGCATATTACAGAATAGTTTTGTATTGTTTGAAATATTATAAGCAGAGGCGAGATAAAATTTAAGCACGTATATTCATAACTATGGGGGAGGTACAATGGGTATCAATAGGGGTAGATCTTTTTTTCTCAGTTATAGGGGGGTGAAATCAGGATTTGCTGTCGTTGTTGCGTTCATAAGTATATCTCAAGCTGCGACAAAAGGGGTTTGTAATAAAGTATTACGAGTTGAGTGTGATGTTGCCCATAGAGATGATCTTCTGAAGATGCAGCTTGGTAGAGTAACATTTTATTTTGAGCAAGAGCCTCTTGTTAATTGCATGCCGCATAGAGAAGAAAAAAGCAGTATGGTCTTTTTCTTTCCGCAAGCTACTATTTCAAAGGAAATGCATGCCGCTTTTTTGCATGCCTTGAGTAAAGATGAAGGTGGTTTTTTTACCGTGCACTGTGAAAAAGTAAAAAAACCGATTGAAGGCATTCGTTTGGCCATTAACTATGATGCACACAAGGTAGTGATAGATAAAAATAGTTTTCGATCATCCAATTTAGAGCCGGGAGTTGCTTTTAGTTTTTACAATAAAGTTTTGCTCGACAGATTGAAAAATCAAACTAAAGGGGTATTGAATATTACCTATAAAGATACAAGGCGATACCATGCCTTTTTAAAAGTATAAAGAGTCTATGCTTTTAATCCTATATGTTTAACATTGCTAGGTTCTATAAAAAAGGAGAGCTATGAAAAATTATACAAAAACAGGGTTATTTATTCAGAGTGCAATGGCGGTGATTATGCTGTGTACTGTATCTAGTATGCGCGTGACACATGCTCAGGCAGTAGCTTTGAAAAAATTTAAGCTAGGAGTAGAAAATATTTCAGCCGATTTTGTAAAACAATTTAATGGAAAAAGAATTGGGTTAATTACGAATCAAACGGGAATGGATCAAAGTGGGCGTAGCACTATCGATATTCTAAAAGACAAGGGCTTATCTATATCGTATCTGTTTGCGCCTGAGCATGGAGTTGATGGAACGGTGGGAGCGGGAGAGCGGGTTGCTAATTCAGTTGATAAAAGAACAAATATACCTATTGTGAGTTTATATGGACATGGCTCTGGCAAAATGATACCAGAAAACATTTTGGCAAAGGTTGATGTGATTATGTTTGATATTCAAGATTCTGGTATGCGTCATTATACGTATATATCAACATTGTTTCATGCTATGCGCGTAGCCCAGCAGTATGATAAACAGTTTGTTGTATTTGATAGACCAAATCCTTTGGGGGTAACTATGGAGGGGCCACTCGTTGAAGACAAGCTGCGGTCATTTATTTCTATTGCAGCAATACCTTTACGGCATGGTATGACTATCGGTGAATTGGCCTGGTACTTTAATCTGCATGAGTTGAAAAAACCTGTTAACTTGCAAGTGGTAAAAATGCATCAGTATAATCGCCTTGAATCAGTGTTGCCTGATTTGTCAGCACCTCTTTCTCCTGGGTTACGTACTATGCAAGCATGTTATGGCTATAGTTTTTTAGGTTTGCTGGGTGAAATTGCTCCATTTGGCATAGGATTGCATACTGAAGCTCGCTTTCAATGTATTGTATTGCCTAAAAAAATGGGCGTTAAGCGGAAAGTGTGGGCACGCTTACAGCAAGAATTAAAAGGGTGTGGCATTGATGCGATTATGCATGAATATAAGCATCCTAAAACGAATACTTGTTTTAGCGGATTGCGTTTGCCTATAAAAGATATTAATAAGGTACAAGCGTTTGCAGGATTATATGCGGTATTAAATTTTTTCAATAAAGAAGGGATACGGCTCTCATTTTCTCGCAGCTTTGATTTGGCGGTCGGTACGGCCAAAATGCGAGAAGCTTTACAGGGAAAAAATTCGCATACTTCTTTTGTTGAGCAGGTAAATACTCAGTTGGTTGGGTTTTTAGATAAAGCACAAAGTTCATTTATGTATACTCCTTTTCCTACACCGCAATTTATTAAGTAAAGTATAGTAAGCTCTTGTTTTAAAAAAAGTATTGTTTAGAATATCACTTTTAAAACAAGAGCTATTATGTTAAAATAAATGTAGTTTTTATACTCTCTATTGTTAGGTGAGACTGTTCTCAATGGATATTGTTTGGCAAGAGTTTTTAACGATTATACGCGAAGAAGTGGGCAGCCGAGTAGTTGATACATGGTTTAAGGCTGTATCTTTTAGAAGGTGGGACATGCTTCTTAAAGAGGTATATTTAGAGGCGCCAAATGCTTTTGTTAAAGATTGGCTCCATAAAAATTATCTTATATTGTGCCAGACTCATCTTGCTCGCTTGTTGAATGTAGCCACTCTTAAGGTGATTATTTCTGACGTTAATGAGATAAAAAATAGTGTGTCAGAACATGTGGTGATATCAACAGCAGAGGTAAAACAGGAAGTTGTTCTTTATAAGCCAGTAAAAATGGCTGCAATTAAGCGTGGCAACTACACTAATGGTGGCTATTCATTTGACAATTTTGTTATGGCTCCCAGCAATTCCCTTGCGTATGCGGCAGCTCACGCAGTTGCTGAAAATCCTGGACAAATATATAATCCTCTTTTTATTTATGGTGAATCAGGATTGGGTAAAACACATTTACTGCATGCAATAGGTGGTGCTATTAAAAATAGACATCAAAAGGCTGTGGTGCTCTATCAGACAACGGATAGATTTGTGAGTGAATTTATTAATGCTATACGTTTTAATAAAGTGCATCAGTTTGAGGCTAAGTATCAAAGTGCAGATGTGTTGCTTATTGACGATGTGCAATTTATTTCAAACAAAGGCCAAACTCAAGAAGCTTTTTTTCACATTTTTAATTTATTGCATGACGCACATAAACAAATAGTTGTTTCCAGTGATACATTTCCTCAAAAGATGGAAGGTATTGCGGAGCGCTTGCGGTCTCGGTTTGCATGGGGGCTTGTCACTGATATTTATGCGCCAAGCCTTGAAACAAAGGTAGCTATTTTGAAAAAAAAAGCGGAGTTAAGTAGTGAAATCGTTAATGATAATGTATTGCATTTTATTGCCGAGCACGTTACCTCCAACATTCGAGAACTGGAAGGAGCATTGGTGCGTATTATAGCTTTTGCTACAATAACGCAGCAGCCAATTACTTTAGATTTAGCACATAAAGTATTATTGCGCATGGTAGTAAAAAAACCACGAGTAGTAGATTTCGAAGCGGTGGTGAAGGTAATAAATAAACACTATAGTTGTAACTCTAAAGATTTATTTTCAAAAAGTAGAAATAAACATATTTCTTTTGTTCGTCATGTAGCTATGTATTGTATGAAACATTTTACCGATAAGTCTTTTCGAGATATAGCTCTATTTTTTGGAGGCAGAGATCATACGTGTGTTGTGTATGCATTAAGCAAAATAGAGCGTCATATCAAAGAAAATGTTCACTTTGGGCTTGAATTAAGACGTATTGAGAGTGAATTACTGCAATAGTTTGAGATCTCTCGCATGCCAACAACTTTGTGATCGTGTATTTTTTGTGGAAAAAAATATATCTTGTGCGCATTTTTTGGTAAGAGAGGCATAAAAGTCAGCATGTCCTGTAAATTGTTGTTTTTTATGTATACCTACCATGGTGGGAAAGTGTTCAGTATCAATAATTACAATAATAGGTTTTTTGGTTATAGGATTTATTTGGAAGATAAAATTATCTTCATGCGGGTCAACCATTAAATTAAGATCATTGCAGAGTTTTATAATCAAATTATTTTTTATTTTTTGAGCAACAGGCATTTCATTCGTTGTGTCTATCGCATCAGCTATCACTGCATATACACTTGGCAGCATGGTAGTTAGGTTCTTTTTTTTTTGGCCAATGTTTTTACCCTCAACATAGAAAAAGGGGTTTTGTTTAGGCAGCCAGAACCATTTACGCGGAGTTTTAACTCGATGGCGCCACCTGGAATTCAAGGCAATGGCCTGATTTGTTTGATGTAGATTTAAAACACGTGTTAAGCCAGTCATATGTCGGCCTGAGCCACCTGCCATAAAGAAAAAAGACATGGGTACTATGCCTCTGCAAAATGGATCAATAAATGTTTCTGGGCGTTCTATTGATAATTTAGCAACAAAGGGGTATTGCTTATATTTGACAATCATAAAACCACATTTTTTAGTATCATTAAAATCCCTTTTTCGTAATATATCAAAATGAGTAAACGTGGTGCGGCCATCTTGAATTTCTTGCAATAACTGTTCAAGCTTATGTTTGAGTATGCCACCAGTTACCTTTTTGGTTGCATTAGTGCTGAATGTAATAGGCGTATCGGGAATAAGGTATTGATATGAGTTTTGGGCAGTAATGCCAAAAATTGGATACTCTTTGAGGTGTGAATCTTTAATAGTATAGTGTGGCGACTGTTCGTTCCAATAGGTAGTAATTTGTGGCATATCGGGATCAATTGGTCGATGAACGCTTCTTCCCATGCTGTTGATAGAACTACAGGGCGCAGTACATAAAAATATAAGTAAACAATAATAAATAAAAGTGTGCACGTTTTTTCCAATATGCAATGGTTTAATGGTCATTTTTTGTGAACCACAAGCTTGTCAATATATCTTAACAAGAAAAATTATATGTGCCAAAAATAGGTTATAAGTTATGGTGATCAATGTAAGCAAAAATGCTCTGCATATGCTGTTGATTTTTTTTTTATAAATTTGGTACGATGGTATCAGTAATGATATAAGTAATGCGATGGTTAAAAGGAAGAGTAGAAAAAAGGATGTATGTTTGTAACAAAAAAAGGGGAACGCAATGGAGCAAAGAGGTTTTAAAGAGGAACATGCAGTGTTGCACCACCTGAGTCACATAGCACCACAGATGTTAAAATTAAGAGATCAGGACAATTTAACTGAATTTGTGTTGCATGAGTTATGCTGTCAAAAAGGTTTTAATTTTGAAAAAGCAGCTTATTTTGTAGATAATCCTGATTTTAATTGTTTAAAGGGAGTTGCAGGATTTTCACGTGCTGAAGAATATGTTCATAATACCTCTATCTGGGAAAGTCCAGAAGCATTTAGTGTTCATATGTGTCAGGCGCAATTTAATCAAAAAGTTCGCACTATAAATAAGGTAAGCGTGCGTAAATCGTCGATAGATGATGCTTTGTTGGTTAAAGAAATGGCACAAGATCTTGGATTTAAAGAATATGGTTTTTATTCATGGGATATGAAGCATGACAATCATAGTATTTTTTTATTTGAGCGGTCAAGTAATGAGATTCCTTCAGATGAGCATGTAAGAAATGGTATTAGCTTACTAAGTTTTTGCCCTCTTTTTTAAAGCCTCAAGTCCGGGTAATTGTTGTCCACTCATATAAGCAAGTGCTGATCCGCCTCCAGTAGAAAGGTAATCTATATGATTTTTTAAGCCATGCTTGCATACAGCGGCTACTGAATCTCCTCCAGCAATAATAGAGGTGCCTTGTGCTTGGGCTATTATCTCTAGTAGTGCATTCATGCCGCGCATTGTTTCTGGTTTGTTTATAAAGCCCATTGCCCCATTAAAGAAAATAGTGCCGGCCGATTGTATGGTATGTTCAAAGAGGGTTGCTGTTTTTGGCCCGATAGAAACACCCGTCTCATTTTTTTGTATACTATCTGTTTCTGTTGTCAAAAGAGGACCATCTAAAGTGGTGGTAGTCACCAGGTAATCGCTGGGGAAAAGTAATGGTATGTTTTTGGCATGTGCTTCATGCATGATGCGCGTGCAGAGGTTGAGTGCTGTATTATCAACTAGAGAGTTTCCAATCGGTTTACCCAAAGCTTTATTGAAGGTGAACACGAGTGGGGGGCAGAGCAAAATACTATCAATAACGGGAAGCATATGTTCTATGAGAGCTATCTTTTCAGCTACTTTTGCGCCACCTACAATCAGTACAAATGGTTTTTTAGGTTTTTTCATCAGTGAGGTTAACATGTTGAGTTCTTTTTCTACGAGTAATCCATAGGTTCTTTTTTCTGGTGAAAAGAGGAGCGGAACAATGGCAATGGATGTATCTTTTCGATGCATAACCCCAAAACCATCATTAACATAATAATTTCCTAAAGATGCCAGTTCTTGCGCAAAAAGCGGGTCTTGATTTTTTTCGCCAGGGAAAAAACGGGCATTTTCAAGAAGTATAATAGGTGAGTCTAGAAGGCCTACCTGCGCGGGTGTTGCAGCATATGAGATATCGTAGTTATGTTCTTTAAACCAAGGTATTAATAGGGAGGTTGATAGTGAAGGGGTTGGTTTTTCGGGGCGGCCCATATGAGTTATGAGTATAATGGATCCCTGTTTTTGTAAAATGAGATCGATAGTGCCAAGTAACGAGCGTAATCTAAAGTCATCTATAATTGTTGTGTCATGTGTGTTATGTGTGTCATAGTTAAGTGGTACGTTAAGATCAGCGCGAAGAATAACTCGTTTGCCAGCTATATTCCAATCTCGCAATGCTGATCTATAGAGAGTATTAGTCATTGATGGTGCCTTTTTTAAGAGCTTCAACTTGTTCAATAGTTAAGCCTGTTTTTTGAGCTATAGTGGCAACGTCAAGTATATCTAGAAGTTGTTTTGCTATTTCTAATCGTCCTTTTGTTTCACCCTCTTGCCGGCCTTCTTCGCGGGCTTTTTGAGCTTTGAGTTCAATAGTGCTGTATTCTTTTTCGCGTACTTCTTCTGCTTGTGCATCAAGTAATTTTTTTTCATATACTGCTTGCTCATAATCAGAAAGCGTAAACTGATTTAATAATTCACATGCTTCTTGAAACTCAGATTGCTTGAGTGGTTCAGGGATATGGTCATATGAGCTAATTTCTTTAAGAAGAAAAAGCCATTTATCTTCATCTGTTACCAGCTCGTGTTCTTTTTTGACAAATTTAGGTAGTTCAATAAAGGCAAAAGTTAAATCATCTATGTCGTGTTCAAGTGTTTTGCTGTCTACAAGGTGCTGGATAGACTTATAATGGCTTTTTTGGGGAAATACATTAAATTTTTTTGTTATAGCAACCACGGTAACAGGATCAAGATCTGTATATGGCCGTGCAGCCTTTAATTGGTTAGAGTATGCTTTTGTACCATAAAATAAAATTCGTTTTTCAAATGCGGCCATCCGGGCATTTTGCATCTCAACAATAAACTTTCTATTATTTTTATCAACACAAAAAAGATCAAGAATGTTTTCTTTTTTATCAGGGCTGATCGGCAACTGTTCATTGTTCATGAACTGAATACTCTCAATCTGTTTGTTTCCCTTGTATTCGAGCATAGTGTTAAGAAATGAGATAGTGACACCTTTATGATCTTCAGAGCCAAATAATCGTTTAAATGCCATGTCTATTTTTGGATCAAGAAATTTCATGTTTTATCCTTTTTTAAGAGCTTCAACTTGTTCAATAGTTAAGCCTGTTTTTTGAGCTATAGTGGCAACATCAAGTATATCTAGAAGTTGTTTGGCGATATCCAGGCGTCCTTTTATTTCACCTTCTTGGCGTCCTTCTTCTAGGCCTTCAGCTTTACCTTTTTGGCGTCCTTTTTCTTCCCCAATCGCTTCTGCTGTCTCAAGTTGGCTAAAATATGAGCGAATAGAATCTAAATACCGGTCATATGCTGTTAATTCTGCTTTTGACCAGTTGCTTTGCGCAAGTATATCAAAGGCTTGCGTAATAGCAGGCTCTTTAAGGGTGACAGGTATTTGTTGCAGCTTTTCTGCGTTTTTTAAAAAATAGATCCATTTATCAAGAACAGTACTGCCAGCATCTAGTTCTTTATTGAATTTTGGTAATTCAATAAAATGAAATTCTAAATGCTCAAGCTCATGTTCATATGTTTCATCATCTAGCAGAAAATGGTGGCTTATATATTTTTTAGTCCTAAAAAGACTAAAATCAAGAACGCCTATAAAAATAACCGGCACTAGCTTTTCATAGTTTTCCCCAGAAGCAAGTTGTCTGCTGAGTGCCAAAGAGCTGTAATATTGAGCTCGGGCAGCATAATTTTTTTGCGTAACGATCTGCATTTCAACAATATATTGATTATCATGCTGATCGGTGCAGCGAACGTCTACGATGCTCATTTTTGATAGGGGAGTTTCGGCGACATTGTTGGGATCATTCATGACCACATCAATAATTAATTCTCCAATTTGTCGGCCAAGTACGCTATTTAAAAAGCTCATTAAAATGTTTTTGTGAGCAGCGCTGCCAAATAATTTTTTAAATGCTATGTCACTTTTGGGGTCTAAGTAAATCATGTTTTTATCCTTTTTTATTTTTTATATTCTGAAATATACAATTAGCTTAACATAATTAGATAATCCTAACATAATTAGCCTTCAAATCGTAATACGTGAGAAATATTGATAGTGCGTGTCTTACGAGCAGCAATTTTGACGGCAATAAAGCTAATTGCTAATACAGCCGTGAATACCAGTGCGATCATATGCCATTCTAAATGAGCGGGTAAATAGGATATATAATAGGCATCAGGTAACGTAATGAGGCGGTAATGATTAAGGGCAAAGCTGCTGAGAGCTGCAAGTGCAATGCCAGGTATTGTCGCGCTGAGCGTGATACTTATACCGATATACATAAATATACGTTCTATGGTGCTATCAGGGGTTCCCATTGCTTTTAATATTGCAATATCAGGTCTTTTTTGCGTTATGTGCATAAAAAGCAAAGAAATAATGTTCATACTTGCAACAAGCATGATAAGTATCAAAATAAAAAACATTGCATATTTTTCTAGCGTGAGCGCTGAAACTATGGCAGGATACAAGTTTTTCCAAGAAAAAATATCAAGTTTGAGTTCGTGCGTGAGCGCCTTTATCACGTTTAATTCATGAGCGTTATGGTGTAAACGTAGATTCAGCTGAGTAGGGCCACTTTCGGGGAATAGGGTGGTTAAAAAATCAAAAGAAGTAACGATTAATGCGCTATCACATTCATCAATACCCGTTTTAAAAAGAGCGCTGATATGAGCATTGGTGGCATTGAGTGTGATGGTGCGCCCGTGGGTGTTGCCAGTATCGGCATGTAATAATTCTATCTCATCACCAATGGTAACTCCCAGTTGTTCTGCTAATTCACTTCCTATAATTATCTGATTGTTTTTAAGTAAAAAAGAAAGAGAGTGTGAATTGTTCAGGCTGTGTGTGATTGCTTTGGTCAATAGGGTAACAGATTCTTCTTTGATAGGGTCAATGGCTTTGATCAGGGTGACAGTTGGGGTTGATGACTGGGGAGTTTGAATAATGGCGTGCTCAATCGTGCTGGGGCTTGAAGCGGCTACTTCAGGAAATTTTTCGGTAAGAACTTTTTGTAAAGCGTCTATGTTTAACTGATCCCCATACCCTCTAATAATAATATTGGCATGAATGCCTTGCATTTTTGTATGCATACTGTATTCAAAGCCGTTCATAATAGCACTTACCAAGGTGAGGGCAAATGAACCAATAAATATCCCTAAAAAGCATATATAGACCATGGTTGAGACTGAATCAGTGTCGGTAGATTGCATTAAGTAGCGTTTGGTAAGTAAACGTGTAAGGGAGTGCATATAGGTATCCTCAGAGTAGAATATATAGAGCTTGGTTTGTGCTTGTAATATTGTATTGTTTTTTCTAGGATACTACTGACGGCTTATAGTTGTACATTAATAAAGACATATATTAAGAAAGACATATACATGAAATCTGTAACAGTACGATTTTTTTTATTGGTATTCTATCTGGTAACCATTCCTGGCTGTGGCCGATTGATTGATTGGGGCAAAGATGCTTTATATCAAGGGGAAACGTTAACTATTGACACCGCAGTGGCCAAAAAAAATATTAAATCAGTTGCTGTTTATGATCAATTTACTACACAAGCTATTTTTGATGCACTGTTTCTTTCTGATGATGTGCGGACCGCATGCGCCAACGTATATGCCCGCAAATGGGGTAAAGATAAGGATCAATATACCGCATTTTTGCGGCGTCAATTAGAAGAAAATAAACATTATATTTCTTTTTATGTACTGAGTCTGTACGAAAAGCCTTTAGGAGAATCTACTTCTGAGTGGGCCTTGTTTTTACGTATAGATGATAAGGATATGGTCCCATTTGAAGTTAAATCTATTGATATGCCGCCAGAATATGAGCTGTTGTTTGGTAAGCGATTTAATCAGTTTAAAATTGCGTATAGTGTCAAATTTTCTATGCGCGATGGCGAAGATAATCTTGTAGTAAGTCTGAATACCAAGCAGATAGCATTAGTTTTTAGATCAATGGATAAAGAGGTGGTGCTTGCGTGGAATAGTGGCAGAGAGACTGTTGGTTGTGTGAAGTAACAAAAAGAGGTAGTGAGCGTGAATGCACGAGAGATTAGTAGCATAAAAATAGCAATAGGTGCTGATCATAGGGGTTTTGCCCATAAAGAAGCTATAAAAAAGAGTCTTTGTGTTAATAATCTGTCTATAGAATGGTTAGATGTGGGTACGTATTCATCAGATCGTTGTGATTATCCTGTGTATGCATCAAGAGTTGCCGAGTTGGTATCAACAGGAGTCGCTGGTAGAGGTATTGTCATGTGTGGTAGTGGTATTGGTATGGCAATTGTAGCTAATAGATATCATGGTGTGTATGCAGCGCAGGTATGGAATCTGGAAGTTGCGCGTTTTGCAGCTGAACATGATAATGCCAATATACTTTCAATTCCGTCAGATTTTGTATCTGTTCAGGAATCTTTATTGATGATTTCTGTTTGGTTGCAGGTTAAATTTTTAGGTGGTCGCTATCAAAAGCGCCTAGACCTTATTGACCAGATTGAATAATTTTTTCTTTTAGTATTTTTATAGTTGCATAAAAACGGTATAGAGAAGTTAACAGGCTTCTTTTTATGCCGTTTTTTTTTTAGTACCATTGACTTTTGGTGTTTCTATTTGTAATAATAACTATATATAGTATTTTTTAAATAGAGCTTGTTAAAAAGGGAGCTTAAGTATGAAAAGAAGATTGAGCATGAAAAAAGTAATAGTAGGGATATGCATGGTGATAGCTATTAGTTATTTTGATGTATCCCATGCAGATACAACTATGATCAATAACACTGATAAGAAGGTGCGATTTAGCTTAGAAAGGCTTTGGAGCGATACATTATGGAGTGCTTCCGTTACTAATAAAGTTGTTGATTCGGGGCAAAAGCACACAGTTGATTGTACTGCCTGTTCGCTTACTAAGATTAAAGTAGAGTGTTACAATCAAGGCACAGATGAATGGGAGTTGCTTGAAGAAAGTAAAAAAGGTTTTCCTTATTGGACGGCTGATCAGACATTAACAGTTTCATATGCTGTTAATGATAAAAACGAACCTGTTTTGGATAGTCAGGGTAAAAAAGTAGCAAGTTTGGATATTCAAGCTTATACCATATGGAATGATTTAATGGGCAGCCAAGCAGTTAAAGAAGTTAAAAAAAGAGGTCAAGATGCGCTTGTCGATTTTGCCTCAAATCAGGCTCAAAATCAGGCTTTAAAATGGTATACTAGTTTTGTTGGAGGTGATGATCAAGCTCTCAAAAAAGCAGAGAGTTTATTTGGGAAACAATCGGATACGTATAAGAGTATCAAAAAAATAATTGATAGTAAGTCAAAAGCACTGAGTATAGAACAAGAAGAAGTTGATTGAAGATACTAGTTGTTTGGGTGGTTGGGGGCAGAAGAATACATAAGAAGCAGTTTAGTATGTTGTTATAAAAAATATATTGTTATAAAAAAGGGAGATTGGTTATGAAAAAAATATATATGTTGAGTGTGGGCTTTGTACTAGCAAGTTTTATTGGTGTGTGCCATGCAACCACCAATATGATTAATGGTCTGGCGTATCCAATACGGGTTGGCTTTGGCCGTGTGGGAGGAGCTATTTGCCCTTCGGTAAATAATATTAGGGTAAATGAATTTAAGACAGAGATTTATGGAGATAATTCCTGCATTATGGATCGACTTACGGTACAATATCTTAAAAATCCAGGTGTTCCCAAGGCAGAAGAGGAGTGGGTGATGATTTCTGAGCAAAGGGGTAGATGGTCTCACCCTCAATGGGTGTTTGTCTATCAACAAATTAATCAAGAAACAGGAGCAATAGAACCAACAGTTTTTGTGAAATAGTTTTTTGAACAACTAGGTATAAAAAATATATAAAAAAAGTGGGAAAAAAGATGAATATAACAAAGAGCATAGCGTTAGCGTTAGCACTCGCTTGTGGTGCATTATGTACCACAGGATCTTACGCTATGGGAAATATACGATTAGTGGGAGTAGGGAATTATTTTGAAGCGTTACGGACCTCCCCCACAGAAAGGCCGACCGTGCGTATTACCAAAGTGGGTAATCAAAAGCAGAGTATATTCATCAACCCGCAACCATATCAAGGGCAATTGCAGATAGTTGATCAGCCATTGCCGATTGAAATCGAAGTTAAGTTTAATACCCATAATAATGGGCAACCCTATACCATTGTGGTTGAAAGAGTAACAGATCCTAAGGATATGCTTGCTTGTCAGGGTGTTTCAATGGCTACTGTTAAGGCTTATGTAAAAGGGCATACCATTAATATGCAAAAAATATGCGTGCCGCTTTCTACCAGTACTATACCAACAGCTTTTTCTCCTATTAATTCAGGAGATTTTAATTCAATAGCTTTTTTTGTTGGTCCATTGGGTATTAATGATAAGTATGATCCGCAAGATGTAGGGTCATTACCGTTTAGATTTGGTTTAATGGGGTGGACATCTTTGGTGGCTCCTTGGAATAATAAAACACTCAGCTCAACTTCAGATACAAAAAACATTCAATTTGGCAGGCCTGTAGACGTATTGCAAGGGTTTGCTGCATTGGGAGGTGGATTTATACCACGTGCGTACCATGCATCTGTGGGGCATATTTTTAATGATTCTGATGATATTATTATTTTATCTCGTGAATCGAGTAATAAAACATTAGCCCCTTTTAATAATTCGCAGATTATACCACCACATAGTGTGATCCCTTATGGGTTGGTATGGATACCTAAGGTACAAGATAGTGAAGAACTTATGCTGCCCGGACATGATGGGTTGCGGATCGCCGCATTAGAAAAAGGAACAACTGCTCCTGCTCCTGGTGTGATTCGGCATTCAGATATCAAAGAACTAGGTCCATTAAATACCGCAGCTATACCGCAGGGGTTACAAGATCTTGAAGCCCTTATAGCAGGGCTTAATAGATCGGTCACCAATGATGCAGCTGATCTTTTAGGAGTTACTTTATGGAATAAGGACATGCAAAGCAGTTATACAGATTTTAACGCAGCAGAGCATTATTATGTGCTTTCTACTGATGCAACAGATAAATCTACCTATCTGCAAAAATTTTCAGTGCAAGGCAATAGGCTTGGAAATCAAGATACACAAAAAATAGCTCCTTTTGTTTCTTATAACCAGCAGGGAGTGCCTAATTACTGCAACATAGTTATTACGCACGATAAAACAAAGAGTAACACATTTCAAGTAACTGTGTATCCAACAGTATTGCGAGCTCCAAAGAGACGAGACGATATTGTTAAAAAGTAATAGTTAAAAAATTAAAAAAAGATAAAGAGGGGAATACTCGTGAAAACAACAAAGAATAGAGGTCAAGGCGTAATAGGTTATGTGCCTGGAGTAAGGGCTGTACAAGTAGTTGCTTTTGTTGTAATTGGCATGTGCTCATTTCTAGAGGCATCACATAAAAAGCCTGGTCGAATAACTACTGTTGGTGGCGCTGTTAATAATCAGTATTCTATAGTGCAAACAACTATTTATAAAGATACTGATAAGCCAATAATAACCAGAGCGCAGTTAGATCTTGTGGGGCCAAATAAGAATAGTACTAAGTTGCTAGATGTTAAGTTAGAGCTTCCTATGCCGCCGGTAACCATAGAAACTCATGGGGCAACCCAGGTGCTTAATAAGGTGGGGCAATTTGTTGGAGCGGTTGGCGGCCCTAAGGGTGCTGCTATTGGTACAGCAATATCGGGCGTTGCGGTTCTTGCTGATTATGCCAAACTGGTAGCAGAAGAAGAATTAAATAAATTATATGAAAATCAACAATTTCGCATTAATTTGTTAGAGATAATTCCCTCCCGTTATTATTCTATTGATTTGCAGAGTGGAGATATAACACCAACTGAGGCATATAATAAAGAACTGCCGGAATATACAGACAAGCTTGCAAAATATTTTGAAGCATTAAAAAAATATCAAGACATACAAGCTCTCTATACTCAATGGCATGCACGATTATCAGCATTGGATCCATCAGGTAAAAATGTTAAAAAGATTACAGGAGTAACTGAGCAATGGAAACAGCTCACTGATTATCATGCTCAGACTCTTGTGCCGGCTCTTACTGCAAAAAACAAAGAGGAATCTGATTTATCTAAGCTGTATTCCCCTTATCGTATTGCGATAATGGCAAGTCCATCAGCACCGGGAAACACTTGTAAGCAGTTTGGCTCTGGCCCGTGGGAATTGTACGTGATCTATTATATGGGTGCTATGCAAACTAACCAGATAGGGATTAAGTATTGTGTGCCTAATGCTAAATCTGAACAAACATTTACCGTTGATTTGATGCGAAATGCGATTCAGCATACTGACCCTAAAAATAATCAGCAGCATTTTATGCCGGGTGGTATTAGAATTACTGCAGCACAAAATGCCTCCTTTTCTCAGGCAACTGGGTTGCAAAAGGGTGATTATGGAGCGAATAAAACTGAGGTATTAAACTGGTTTACTCAAATGGTGGTTAACCCAGCAGGTGGAAGTGTTGCAAGTTTCATGTTCCCGTTTGATATTCATGAATTGCGGCGTCAAGCAGCAGAAAAATTAAAAGAAACTAAAGATGCTAAAATGCAGGTTATTCTTAATGACTTGGATAAAGTGATAGTGCAGGGGGCAAAGGCAAAAGCTGGAATTCCATTAATATCCCTGGAAGGCATGTCTGCACCACAAGAAGTACAACAGCAAGAAGCACCATTATATGACACAACACCAGCAGCAGCAGAATATGGACAAGAAGTACCACTAGAAGCTGTACAAGAAGCACAGCCAGAAGCACAGTCTGCAACAACAGGTACAACAGCGCCAGGAACACAACAAGTAGCAACAACAGCAACAAGCGCAACAAGTCAAGTTAAGGCGGCCCTAGGAGGTGCTTTAGCAGCAGCCAGCACACATCTTTTGATCCAAGGCATACAAAAATTAAACCAGCCTCAAACAACACCTCAAACAACACCTCAAACAACACCTCGATGATAAAATAGTTGATATACTATATATAAAAAATTGCAAAAAGCCTTGTGATTATAAACATCACAAGGCTTTTTGCAGTTTTTGTTGATTAAGGCCTTTAGTATCTAAAATAATATCTATTTAATATCATACGGGTATAACTGTTTGTGCTCTTGTAACTGGATAATAAGCGCATCAAGTTCTTTTCTATGGGCAGTCAGCAGTTCCCGTACTGCATTTTTACACTCATCTATAATGTTCATAGCAATATCATATTTTTCTTTTTTTATATGCTCAGGTAGTTTTTGCGGATCAAGCCCCTGGAACGCAAGCAACTGAGCAATTTTTAATACATGTACCATATCATTTTTATGGCATGAATGTCCACATGAATTATACACAAGTTCTTCAGCTACAATGCCGGCCAAATGATATTGGCATAATTGCAGTTGTTGTTTATGCGTATAGATATTAAGCGTATCGCCTTTATGTTGAGTAAACAGTTCCCCATACTGATAGCGATCTTGGGTGGTATTTTCTTGCTGTATCAAATGATTGCCAATCAATTCTTCTTTTATGGTGGTCATCACTGGATGGATAGTGACGGTTGCCATTTTGAGCGGTATGTCTGTTAAATGCAGGTATAACGCATGTCCGGCAAAGTGAGTGGCTAGCAAACTATTTTCATGTGCGCTTATCTGTTTATCTGTTTGTACGGTAATACGACGAATCAGTTCATCAATTGCTCGCTCTAAATGGTCTTGCGATAGAATCTGATGAGCCAATCGCGCTTTAAGCAGTGCCATATTAATCACTGCATTGATATCTTCATAAGATCTATTTTCTGTCTGATAGGCAAGAGAATTGATATCAAAGGCTTCAGTGTTAAGAGATAACTTTTCTAAGCGTTTTGTTATAAGTTCTTTTCTGTTTTGAAGCGAAGGGAGTTCATAGCGCAGCTCAGTGCCAAAACGGCCTGCTTGTCGCAAAGCAATATCTAAACTTTCAGGTTTATTGGTTGCAGCAATTAATATAATCTGATTTTTAGGGTCTTTAGATTCAAGAGTACCACTCATGCTGGTTAAAAATTCGCTTAACATCTGATTGCGGCCGCGACGTTGTAGATCCAAAAGATCAATTTCATCAATAAATACTACGCAGGGTGCAACTTCTTTGACTATATTAAGCCAATACTTGATACCCTCTTGATTAATCTCAGACGCATTAAATTGAATGTATTTAAATTGAGCATTTTTTTGATCTGATTCTTTAAACATACGCTTAATTTCATTAGCAAGCGCTTTAACGCTAAACGTTTTACCGGTACGCGTTTCTCCCACTAATAAAATGCCCTTGCTGGGTGTTAAGCCAAGGCGGTCATAAGATTCAGGATTTTTTAAATAATGAACCAAGAGTTTAAACGTTTCTTTTACCTGATCTAAGCCGATAATGTCATCAAAGAATACATCTTCAATAAAGGTATCATCTAATTTGTGAGCGCGATTAATAAATGCCCCACCTTTCAGGTAGTTATGCCACATGGCTATTTTTTTTACTGCTTTGCCTGAGAAATAAGCATAGTCATGTTTAAATGAATTCCATACATAGGCAGAGAGGCCACCGCCAATGCACAGGTGTCCCAGGCTGAGTGACGTTGCTTCAAGTTCAGCTTTGCCAAGCCAACCAAGAGCAGCATGCCCTGGTTGATTCAGTGCAAGTCCGCCATTAGGAGAAAGGGGTAATGTTGGGCCAAACAGTCTATTGCCACCAATAAGTGGATCTTCTACGTTAAAAGGGAGCCAGTTGTTTGCTGCGTTATTACCATGATTAACATGATTGTCTTGCGCATAGCCAGTACTTGGCCCTTTAAATTTCCAGTAAAAATAGGCACTTAAGCTTCCAAGGGCGGCAAGTGCCGCTACACGGCTTGGGATATGATAGGTGAGTGCAGGGTCAATAATATACGTATCAAGCGTTCTGTATAGATTATTATACCAACGCAAGCCGATGGTATCAGTTTGTTGTGTTAACGTTTTAAGTGTTTGGTTATTGGTTTTAAATAGAGTGGCGATCAGATCGGCACTTATGTGTTCTGTTGGTATAGCGCGGGTTAAAGATGCAGTCAGATCAAAAGGGGTAAATGAGGTTAATCCATTGGCTGTCATGCGCATAATATGTCCCAATATCGCTTTATTAATAGTCAATAATGCATATATGGTATGATTATTGGCATGAATACATTTTTCTTTTTGAATGCTTTGCGTCAGGCTAATAAGTTTTTGAATAGCGACCAATGCTTCTTGCGGATTTGTCAGTGAAGTGATCTGCTTGTTGCCGATCATAACAGAAAGTTCGGTAAGTAACTGGGTAATGGCATTGAGTTGATTGTGTGCTTCTTGCACCAAATGATCAGCTATGTTGATTGGATTGCTGTTTGGTACAGCGCAGGGCGTATTGTGTGTGTAGTGTGTATTGTGAGATTCTGTCTCACCTAATTCAGTCTCATATAATTCTGTCTCGCCTGATTCAGGCTCATAAGATTCTATATTATTTGGCTGCTGTGCATACAGGTGTGGGCTACAAAAAAACAGGGTTATTGTAAGCACTAACAGGGTATAGAGAGGTGTGTTTTTTCTATTCAGCTTTATAGGCAATAGTGTTATGCTCATTGGGGTCTCTTTTTTATTATCTATCATACATACGTGCTTATGTCTTATGTAAGGTTAGGATGTCATTGATTGTTGCAAGAGTAGAAAAAATTACAGCATTTGTCGATTTTTAAAATAGTACAATGTTTGGAAAAATAAACATACCAAAAAAAGGATTGTTTGCTATGCATGATACACGAAAGCAATTAGGGCTTAATTGCAGCATATTTGAAAATTTTATAAAAAAAAATCGTATTTATGTAGATAAGACAAGAATCATATATGATCTTATAACAGCGCGGGATAAAGAACATTTTTATTTTATATCGCGCCCGCGTCGTTTTGGCAAATCTCTTTTTATTTCAACACTTAAAGAGATTTTTGCAGGAAGAAAAGAATTATTTGCTGAGTATTGGATAGGAGGTAGTTCATATGATTGGCCACAGCATCCGGTTATACACCTAGATTTTGGCGGTATAGCCCATAGAACGGCTGAGCAATTTGAATCAACTTTATGCTTGGAGTTGCAAAGAGTGGCTAAGATTTATGGTATTAATACAAGTGCTATTGTAGAGCCAGGAGGTCTGCTTAAGGAGATTGTTGATCAGTTAGCGCTTAAGAATAAAGTTGTTTTATTGGTTGATGAGTATGATAAGCCATTAGTTGATCATATAAATAATCCGGCCATTATTGAAGAAAATAGAATCATACTTAACAATTTTTATACTACCGTAAAATCGCTAGAAGCAAGCTGGCGTGCTATTTTTATAACGGGAGTAAGTAAGTTTTCGCGGACATCTCTTTTTTCCGGTCTTAATAATCTTCAGGAGCTTTCTTTAGATTCACAGATAGCTGAGCTCTTTGGCTATACTTATGAAGAATTGATTGCTTATTTTTTGCCACAAATTGATAATCTTGCCAATCATGTAGGTAAAACGAGGCAAGAGACTCTTGATAGTATGAAGGTATGGTATGATGGCTATAGATTTTGTGATGATATGCACAAACAGCAGATGTATAGTCCACTTTCAGTAGTAGCGTGTTTAAATGGTAAACGTTTTGCCAATTATTGGTTTAATACCGGCAATCCTGGCTTTTTGATAGCACTTTTGCGCCTTAAAGGGATAGGTCTTGAAATTCATGATGTTATAAAAGTGTCGATTAAAAGTTTGAATGCTTTTGATATTAGTAATATTCCTATTTACACGCTTCTTTTTCAAACAGGTTATTTAACTATTGTTGATTATGATACAAAAACGGAAGTGTTTACATTAGATTACCCAAATCAAGAAGTGCGTGAATCTTTTAAAGATTATATTATGCAGGCTTTTTCATATGCTACTCCAGAAGTTATTGAAATGGAGTTGATTCAGATAAGAAGCGCCTTAATAAGCAGAGATTTCGATACATTTTGCCTTGCAGTAAAGACTTTATTTGCAGGTATTCCTCACAATTTGCACATTGCGCGTGAAGCTTACTATCATTCGCTTTTTCATTTTATGTTTGATCTTATTGGTATGAGGCCAAAATCGGAAGAGGCTTCGAGTCGTGGTGAGTCTGATCTTGTTTTAGAAACAGAAGATAGTGTGATAATATTTGAATTTAAATTTAATCAGTCAGCTACAAAAGCACTAGATCAAATTATTCAAAAAAAATATCATGAAAAATATATGTTGAGAAATAAGATTATTGTTTTAGTTGGTATTGATGTTGCATTTAAAGATAAAGAAGTAACATTTGACTGGGCTGAAAAAAGAATTTAGGTATTATTTTTTATGTAGTGCCACAAAAGAACACTATTTAGAAAAAAATTAAAAAAGAATGGGGGCGGTGTTATAACCGCCCCCGATTTGAGGCTCTATCTGATAGAGCCCCGATAGTTTCTTGAGTATTACTTAATGACTGCCAACACCTCATCTCTGCTGAGCTGCTTTTTCTCTTGTAACGCACTAATCAGCTTGGTTAGTTTATCTTTATTGGCAGTTAATAACGCACGTACGTCTTTTTTACAGTTCTCAACAATCGCTAACGCCTCGCTTGACCGCCTATCACATTCACTTTTAGAAAGATGTGCTTCTTTGATACCTTCAAACGTAAGCGCTTTAGCGATATCAAATGCCTCTGCCATATCTTTAGGGTGACAGCTATTACTCGCTGATCCCAAGATCAGTTCTTCAGCCACAACACCAGCCACTTTGATTTTACACTGTTTTAGCTGTTCATCTTTGGATGGCATTGCAATAGAATCAGTTTCTTTGTAGGTAAACACTTTACCATATTCATAACGGTCAGGTTCACGTTCATCTTTGTTTGGATCTTGCGCAGCAAAGTGTTTGTTGATGCTAGATTTTTCCATTAATAGTGGCATATATGGATGCAACGTTACATCTGCCAGTTTAGTAGTGGCATCAAGCAAGTGAACAGTAAGTGCCTGGCCAGCAATGTGAGAAGCAAGAATATTTTGCTCATCAGTAGGGGCATGCCTATTGATGTATGGTGTTATTTTGCGATAAGAAGAGTTGAGTCCCAGTCTTAAATGCGTTTCATTAAACAGTTCTTGTCGTTTATTTGAATGAGCAAAAGCATTTTTTACTAAGTCATTCAGCGCTTCAAAAGGAGCACCTTCAGTTTCTAGAGCTATTTGATGAATAGCGTTTTCAGCATTATCTAGACTGAGGCCCATTTTATGCAATTTCTTTTTAATAGCTAGTTTTCTAATATCAATTGTTGGCAACTCAAATCGTATTTGTGTACCAAATCTACCTGGCCGCAAGAGTGCAAAATCAAGTGTTTCAGGGCGGTTTGTTGCAGCAATGATAATAACTTGCTTGGTCGGATCTTGCATATCAAGAAGACCACTCATACCGGTTAAGAATTCATTTAATGTTGGATTGCTAAAGCCGCGCTGCAAATTGAGCAGATCAACTTCATCAATAAATAAAATGTAAGGCGCGTTGTGTTTTGCTATATCAAATATGGTTTTTAGTGACCATCGCGAAATCTCTTGACTAGTTACATTCCAGAATTTAATTGGTTTGCCATTGTTTTTGTTTATTTTATTGATTTCATTACATAGTGCTGTGGTAGCAGCAGTTTTTCCTGTTCCTGGTGGCCCCACAAGCAATAATCCTTTTTCTGGAATATTACCACTTTTAATTGCTAATTCAGGATTTTGCATGTAATCAACAATGCCCCTAAAGGTATCTTTAACATGGTCAACACCAACAAGATCATCAAAAGTTGTAGGGTCTATGATGCCATCAAGTTTGTCTGCCATATTGTTATATATACCACCTTTTAAGCGATTACGTATGGCATCTAATTTTTTAGCAATATTAGGGCCGAATTTTGCAGACCATTTGTCCCATTCATAAGATAGGTTGCCTTGGAAGTTCCCCAAAAACCCATTAGGGCTGATACCTTGCATTAAGAACAGTGCGGGTATCATTGGGTGCTGTTGACACAAAAGATCTAGCTTTCCTACTAGAGCAAGATTGTTATGGTTAAGTGGCGTGGGAATTGCTCCAAACACATTTTGGCTGATACAAGTAGGCATATAATTGTCAAAAGTATTTTTATTGTAGCGCCAAGACAAGTATAATCCTCCAGCTACGCCTTTTATAATTGTTGGTATCTCTTCATACAGTTTATGCTTTAAAACCGGTTCAACAAAAACAGCATCAAAAGCTCTATACGCATGGTTATACCAGCTGAGCCCCACATTGGTAATTTGTTTTTCTAGGTCTTTATATAATTGTTGATTAGTGGCTTGTAGTTCTGCATATATTTTAAGAGTAATCGGTTGTATTTTTTTGGCTCGTGCAATGGCACCATTGATATCAAACGTGGTTGTATCAAAACCCTGAGATAATCCCTTAGAAATATGATTTATAATCTCTGTATTTATTTCATAAATAGCAATGGGCGTAAAGGGGTTTACTGGCGTAATGGGCGTTTTTAGAATTTGTTTTATATAATCTTGTAATTGTTCAACATAGGTGTACATTTTTTGTTTATCTTTTTTAGATAAAGATTTTACTTGGCCACTGGTGATAGCTACCTTAAGTTGATTAAGTAGTATATGAGTTGATTGTATTTGCTTGAGAGCAGCTACTGTTTCTTTTTTAATTATATCAATTGTTTGCGCATCATAGGTTGCAGTTTGCTGCGTTTTTGCAACGTGCGGTTCAGGATTCTTTTTATTAGCCTCAGTTTGAGGTATAGTATAGGTACAGATAAAAACAAGAGCGAATGCGCCTGCTTTTATCTTATTTGAAAATAACATAGTATATCTCCACTAATTAAAGGTTTTGCATTTGTAGTAATTATGGTCTAAATTTTTAGGTTTGTCGAACGGTATGAGGTGTATTATGTCCAATAGAAAAGCTTTTTTTGCATTAGTGTTCATTATATCTTGTGCGGGGGGTATTATAGGCGTTTCACGCGCTCGCAGGGGAATAGATATCAACAAAGCATTAGATAAAAACAATGTGGTACATGTGGCTATCATAGGTTCAGGGCCGGCGGGATTAAGTGCTGCTGTCTATGGTGCTCGCTTTAAACGTAATGTGTTGGTATTTAAGGGGCCAAAACCGGGAGGTTTGCTGACTGAAACATCAGAAGTTGAAAACTGGCCAGGGAACAAAACAATTTTAGGACCTGTTTTAATTGCTGATATGGAACAGCATGCCCGTTCTTTGGGAGTTACCTGTGTTCAAGATACGGTTGAATCGGTTGATTTTAACCAGTTTCCCTTTGTGTTGCATACCCAGCAGGGTGATACTATTTATGCTTTATCAGTCATTATTGCCACAGGGGGTGCTCCGTTATTTCTGGGCGTCAAAGGTGAACAAGAATACTGGGGTAAAGGGGTCACTTCATGCGCCAAGTGTGATGCGCCCTTTTATAAAGGGGAAGATGTGGTGGTTGTTGGTGGCGGTGATTCGGCAGTGGAAGAAGCTATTCAGTTAGCTCCTTATGCGCGCAAGATTACTGTTCTGGTAAGAAAAGATCGCATGAAGGCAGCGCAAAGTATGCAAGATAGGTTACGGCAGTATCCTTCTATTACTGTGCTTTATAACGTTGAAATTAAAGAAATTACCGGGGATACCAATCAGGTAACGGGTGTTTCATTGTGGGATAATAAAGATAAGGTGTTGAAACAAATGCCTCTTAATGGGGTGTTTTTAGCTATTGGCCATAAGCCAAATACCGATGTATTTAAATCGTCACTTAAAATGGATGCGAATGGGTATATCAAGTTGGTTGATGGACGTACGCAAAAAACATCTATTCCGGGTGTATTTGCCGCTGGTGATGCAGAAGATAATTACTATCGCCAGGCAATTGTTGCTTCAGGAAGTGGCGTGCGGGCAGCGATTGATGCGGATGCGTTTTTAACTGAGATAGGATTAAGTCTTTCTGTTCAAGAGCAGTTGCGGCCGCATTTATTCAGTGCTGCTTCATTAGAGACAACGGTGAAAGAGGTTGCTACTGTTGCCGCATTTGATGAGTTGGTGGCATCAGGTGCATTGGTGGTGGTTGATTTCTTTACCCCTGATTGTCCATCATGTAATGAATTAGAGCCGATATTTAATCTGGTTGCCAGGGATTATGCACACGTGGCTGAGTTTATTAAGGTTGATGCACAGGAGTTAATTGATCTTTCTGAGCGGCTTCATATAACTAAAGTACCGTGTGTAATGATTTTTAAAGAGGGGAATTTGGTTGCTAGTTATCGTAAAGTTTTAAGTAAAGAAGAGCTTAAAGAGGCGGTTGATATATTTGTAGGTTAGTTTAGAGACTACAAAAAGTAGGGCTTAGCAGTAGGCTTTCTTGTAACAATGATATATGTGTGGCGTGTGGTGAGTGTAATGCTTATCACACGCTTTTTTTGTGCTTTTTTTGCGCACACTTTTTTGTGCTTTTTTTTAGAGAGAAGGTTTGTTTTATTTATTTTTGTATAATTATTTTTACAAGTTGTTGCAATTAGAAAATATTTAATGATATAATCTCTATTAGAAAGAATATTTATATATAAGAAAGATATATACATAAAAATAGAGCTATACATACAATATAAAAAATAAAAATATTATACAAAGGAGTGGGTGACATGAAATGTTTTAGTGTACGGGGGATGGGGTGTGTTAATGAAATAGGGTGGTTGCGTGATAAAATAGAGGTGGCCTGTGATACGTCAGCCTGTTTTAGTAAAAATCTCAGTAAAAAGCTCAGTAATAAGTTTAGTAATAAAACTATGCTATGGCTGCCAGTCCAGGCGATTATCTTGTTTATGATCAGTAACGTTCAAGCTGATACGAGTATACAAGCAAGCCGATTCCCCATTACCGTTGGCGCATATGGAGCAATAATAGATCAAGATTATGGCTATGCTCATAATGCATCTGCCGACATGGTGATAATACATCCACAAAAAACTCATGAATCAGCTGAGTACTTAACACGTAAAGGGTTGTTGGTGCGTTATAAAGATGCAAAAGCAACCGTATTGATATCCCATGGCTTTATGTGCGATAAATATTTATCAGGATTTTTACGCTACATGTTCCCGCAAGGACAGTATAATTTTATGACCTTTGATTTTCGCGCTCATGGTGAAGATATACAAGGTCAGCATTGCACCTTTGGCCGGGATGAAGCATATGATGTTATAGCGGCGGCAAAGTTTTTAAGGAATCATCCTGATTTGCAGGGTAAGCCCTTGTTTGCGTATGGCTTTTCTATGGGTGCCGTTGCTTCTATAGAAGCTCAGGCTAAAGATGGTTCTTTATTTGATGCCATGATTTTAGACTGTCCGTTTGATAAAACAGAAAATGTTATTAAATTTGGCCTCAGCAAAATGAAGATGTCAGTTCTGGGATATGAATTTGATATGCCAGGGGTTTCTATTTTAGAAAAATATGCATTCCACCCATACGTGCAATCGATGTTAAAAGTATGGCTTAAGGTGGTTTCTCATATGGAAACGCAGAATATTGTAACAGACATTCAACCGCTTAGTCCCGTTGAATCAATAAAATTGGTTAATGTCCCCTGTTTTTTTATCCATTGCAAAAATGATGATCGTGTTCCTATTATTGCCGTTAAAAGTATGTATGAGGGAGCTTGTGGTTATAAAAAGCTATGGCTCACTGAAGGGCGGGGGCATTTTGACTCATTTTTCTACAGTCCAGAGCGGTATTCACAACAGGTAAAAGATTTTTTAGGGCAGGCATTGCAAGGTGGGTTAGTGGTGGGTGATGCGGTGATAGATGATGACAGTGATGTACGTGATAAAAAAGAAAAAATGAAAATAACGGTTGCTAATATATAAAAAAGGGGGAAGATGGCCATGGATTATGAAAAAATTATGAAGAAACACTGGGTGCATTTAGGAGCATGTTTATTGTTGTGTTTTTTATTGGTGCTGTGCATCAGGATATCAGCGGGTGATAGGCACGTAAGTTCTGATCGTAACTTTAATGCATTGATTTCGCGTGCAGAGTTGGCAGTTGTTATGTTTTATGAGAAAGATAAAAAGCTTATGCGGCATGATGCAGAATGTAAGAAGTTGGTTGCAAGGCTAGAGAGTATATTTTCACATGTCAGCAAGGTGCCAAAGTATAAAGATGCGAGGGTTCATTTCTTGGCGTTAAATTATGCGCATCGTGATTTGGCAGATACAGCGGATAATTATGCCATTACGCAGATGCCAACATACATGTTATTTGAAGATGGGTTGCCTATTAAAAAGGGAGATAAGCCGGTGCAATTGGTTGGCGATGTGTCTTATGAAACATTACGTGATTTTATTGATGAATATGTTGGTGATCGCATAGAAGAAATTAGAGAAGATAGGGCTGAGGCCAGGAGGCTAGAGGCTGAAAGATGGCAGTATTCTGGTTGGGGATGGGGATGGGGAGGGTACTATCCGTACTATTATTGGAACTATCCTTATTATGGGTACTATGGCAATTATTGGTGGTAGAGAATAGAGGGAAGGGGGGAGCTTGTTACATATTAAACACAAAACAAAAGAGGGACTTTATAATCAAAGCCCCTCTTTCTTTAGTTTCTAGAAATAACCGCTTAATGCGATTAAACAAGTACTATGTTAGCTTTTTAAAATTACGCTATAAAGCCTTGTTCTTTTAAAGAAGGCATAGTTTGTTTTTTAGTTTTAGTTTTTGAAGACTTAGCAATTTTTGAACTAACAAAGTTAGCTATTTTAGTTGCTACAGCTTTACCATATTTGTAGGTAACGCCTAAACCAACTACTATAAGTCCAACTACGCCAGCTTTTTTGGTTTTTGACCATTTTGGAGCTACTACTGGAGGAGTGAATTGATTAAGCAATTCATTTCCTCTAAAGGGAGTCAAATTATTTTCTGCGTAAAGAGCTTGCTTAAATTCAGCTTTTTTATCCCCAGGTAATGCTTCCATCTTATCAAAGTTTTCTTTGCTTAATGAAAATAAAAACTCTTCAGCAGTTATAATAGCTGCTGGAGCCGGGTCTACTTGTGGAGCTAAGAATTCTGCTCTAAGTGCTGCTGAAATAAGGTCTGGCAAATCATCAAATTTGGCTTCATCAGCTGCAGCATCTGGAGCTTGATTTGGGAATTGTTTAGCAAGTTCTTCTTCTAGGGCTAATGATTCTTCTCTGTATTTTTGGTCTGCTAGTCTTGCTTGTTCTGCTTTATGTGCTTTTTTTAAGGCCTGATTCAACTTATTTTGTCTGGCAATCATGGCTGGTCTATCAACTAGACCTTTTTCCATAATCATCAGATGCGCACGCTCTGAAGACCATTCTTCTTCTTCTTCTACATCATCAGCTTGTGCTTGTGCTGCTGCATCTGGAGCTGCTGCTAATGCTGCTGCTTGTGCTTCTTCGCGTAATTTTGCGGTTTGTGCTGCTACTTCTGCTATGCGAGCAACATTCTCTGGATGCTCTCCTAAGAATGCGGCCTGTTTTGCTAATCTTTCTTGTTCTGCTTCTGCTTGTGCTTTTTCTTGTCTTATTCGTTTCTCTGATCTTTGCAGTGCTCCTGCCGCTGATGTTTCCAGATCCATAGCTCGAACACACGGTATGCTTAGGTTCTGTTGAGTTTTTGAGAAAATGAATTTTTAGAGTATGATGGCACCGAAAGTTTAGACTGACAATCATAAAAAATCGGCACCATCATGACAACAGAGTATATCAACAAAGTGGCTTGGAACAAAGTTTTAATTTTTTTAAAAAGTTTAAAAAATATTTATTTCATCAAAGAAAATAAGTGTAAAAGGTTTATGGAAGCTATTTATTGGATGGTGCGGACAGGAGCACAATGGAGAGAATTGCCCCCTAAATATGGCAATTGGAACTCTGTCTTTCGCCGATTCAATGAGTGGAGTAAGAAGGGCATTTGGGCTGCTCTGCATGCTTTTTGCATAGAAGATCCAGACCTAGAATCTATCATGATTGATTCTTCAATAGTAAGGGCTCATGCTTGCGCTTCTGGTTATAAAAAAGGGCAGCAAGCAGAGCAAGGATTAGGGCGTAGCCGGGGTGGATTTACAAGCAAAATTCATATAAAAGTTGACGCATTGGGCAACCCATTACAGTTTATTAATACACCTGGCCAGGCAAGTGACATGACACAAGCTGAACCATTAACGCATGGCGTGAAGGACTGCAATGTTATGGCTGACAGGGGTTACGATTCAGATAGTTTTCGATCAAATTTGAATAAAAAAAGCTGCAATCCTATTATCCCTGGCCGAAAAAATAGAATTAAAGCTATAGAATATGACAAAGATCTGTATAAAGAGAGGCATTTAGTAGAATGTTGCTTTTCTAAAATGAAGCAATTTAGGCGGATATTCTCACGTTTTGATAAAACTAAGCGTAACTTTTTATCATTTCTGTCATTTGTAGGAGCTTGCTTATGGTTGCGTTAAAAACTCAACAGAACCTAATACTATCCATTACTTACGACTATCTAGCAAAAAATAAAAATATTTCAAACTGTTGATTTTTTAAAAACATACATGCTATGATAATAACGGTATAGATATATATTAAAATTTTTATGTGCAAAGGATATCGTATGAATATATTTAAATCAAAGGGGCTTTTTTTGAGCTTAGGGATTTTGATAAGCGGCATTGGAATACACACAACAATGGCTTCATCTGAATCGCAAATAAACAGTTCGCAACAAATAACTAGTGACACAATAAGAGGACTAATAACGTCCGGCCATACCCGTGCTTTTGCAAAAGAGACATTTTTCTCTTCAAGTAAAAAGAATGACATAACAAATAAAGAATTTAACAAATGGCAAGAAACTATTGATGCAACTCACAAATATATTAGGGAAAACGCACTTAACTCTAAGGGTCTCATATCCGCCCTTGAAAGTAGCTTAAAGGCAAATACTGAAATGATGGAGACATGGAAGAAGTATTATGATCAACCAGATACAAATACACTTTTCAATAAATTAACATCGATTAACAGCAATATAACAGATCTTAAAGAAACTCAAATCGCTTTACTAAAGGCAGAAAAAGAGATTAATAAAAAATTTACTGGGAAGTTTAAGGTTGTGAGAAACAAGGCTGAAAAAACAGCAACAAAAAGAGTGCTCATACATTTAATTGCTACGTTAGAAACAACAATAGGCAAAATGATCAAGGATTATAATACATCGCTTGCAAGAGAGAAAGCCTCTAACCCACCGCCTGCAAGATCAAAAAAAACACGCGAACAAATAGCGGTTGATACAGCGCGTAAAACCAATGAAGAACTGATGAAAAAAGAACAGCAACAAAATCTCGCAAAACAGGCGCAACAAGAACAAAAGAATGGTTAGCGAGTAAAAACAACTATCATAGATATAAAGAGCGGCATACAGAGTAATTCATGTATGCCGCTCTTATTTTATAATCTGATGAAGCTAACCAGGGGCGGAAAACACAAAACCCTTTATTTCTAATAGAATTATGTGTTATGATGGTAATAAGAGAGTATTATTATCATAACATTTCAAAAAAAGGAGTACTTGATATGAAAAAAGTACATTTTTTACACACAATAGCTCTATTGAGCTTAAGCCTTACCGGAAAATCATATTGTGCATCAGAAAACCAAGCGCAAGCGCAAGCGGCGCAAGCTCTTGGATGGGGTGAATGGGCATATCAAAGTTTGCCAGCATTGTCATCATTGGTACCATGGGGTTCGGCTGAAGCACCCGCAGAAGCAACGCCATCATCTGCAGCGCAAATGGGTGGTCAACGCCCAGCTGGATCAGCCGCATTAAATACTGGTTTGTCGAGACCAAGACCACCAGTACGTACACAGGATGAGAGTGATGAATATCAAAGCAATCGCCAAGCTGCTATTCATGCTGCAGCGCTAACTAGCAGAATGCGCGAAATCGATAAAATACATGAATTCAATCTAAAACAGGCAGATAAAGAAAATCAAGAAAGTATCGCAAGACAGGCGCAACAAGAACAAGAATCG
>JAPLIS010000001.1 GCA_026388985.1 Candidatus Babelota bacterium
TATTTATTTATAATAAACGTCACTCTATTATTTCGATTTATTTACTCTATTATTTTGACCTAAAAGTTTTCAAAAATTACTTACCACAAGCTGGATTGCCAGGGTTTCTATTGCATAGATCTACAAATGTTCCTAGTCCAAAACCTTGATCATTATTTGCTTGCGGGTGAGCGTGAATCTGAAACTCTGGATTTGTCGTGTTTTTACCGTCTTTTGTGTCTTGTATTGATTGTCTTCTTTGCTCGTCGGTTAAGTCCCACCAAAGGGGGTTTCTAACAACCATCCATAAATTGGCAGTACGCGCACCGTGCCCTTGGCCTTGAGTTGTCGTAGTTTGAAGCTTTATTGTTTTATCTTCCATTTCAGTCGCTCGGGGATCACCTGCTGGGGCCCAAGCATGTTTTGGCATTTGTTGATATATGGTGACTTCAACAGGAATCTGCATTCCTGCATTTGGGTTTCGCCATTCATCACCCAATTCACCTTGACCTGCCGCCAGTCTCTTGGTGCTATCTTCGCTATAAACCATTCCTGTATATCGAGTAAAGGTTACGGAATTTTTGCTGCCCGGACAATTCGTAAAGGTCATTTTATATGATATTGGCCATCCTGCACCATCAACGCCCTTACCGGTAAAATTCTTATTGGTGTCATTTTTGATTGCTTGGCGTATAGCGTCTATGTTCACAACTGAAAATCCTGATAGCAGCAATGCTATTGATAGTATCGATATTCTTTTTTTCATAATAGTTCCTTGTAATTATTCCTTTTGAGCAGAGTGACGTTTATTTATAATAAACGTCACTCTATTGTTTCGATCTATTTACTCTTTTATTTCGACCTAAAAGTTGTCAAAAATTACTTGCCACAAGCTGGATTGCCTGGGTTTCTATTGCATACGTCTACAAATGTTAATCCAGGAAAAGCGGCATCGTTATTTGCTGCTGTTGTATGATTAATTTGAAACTCAGGATTTGCTGTGTTTTTGTTCTCTAGTGTGTCTTTTATTGATTGTCTTCTTTGCTCGTCGGTTAAGGTCCACCAATTGGCGTTTCTAGTAACTGTCCATAAATTGGCGGTACGCCCGGCACCATGTTCAGCAGTTTGGGTGATAACACTTGCAAGATTTATTGGTGTGTCTATTAGCTCATTAGCTCTAGAATCTCCTGCTGGGGTCCAAGTATGCTTGGGTCCTTTTTTAAGTACGGTAACTTTAGTAGTAATCTGCATTCCTGCATTTGGTTGTCGCCATTCATCACCTAGTTCCCCTTGGCCGGCCGCAAGTCTATTGGTTGGATTTGGAGTGAAAACCATCCCTGTATGTCGCGTAAAAGTCAGGGGCCCTTTGTTTCCAGGACAATTAGGAAAGGTCATTTCATATGTTATTGGCCAGCCTTCACCTTTACCGTTAGGACCGGTAAAATGATGATCAGTGTTATTTCTGATTGCTTGTCTTGTTGCGTCTATGTGCATAACTGAAAATCCTGATAACAGCAATGCCATTGATAGTATCGATATTCTTTTTTTCATAATAGCTCCTTTTTAAAATATAAAGATTATAATTTCATCTAATTTCAGCATATATTAAAAGCAATCGAAAAATCAATAGTTTTTCTATTTGAATAAAAATATAGAGGTGTGGATTAGGCGTAGATTAGGTGTGGAGTGAGGCTGTGAGACCTTTTATTATAAAAATATATATTTTTACTTCACAATTGTGTGTAAATGGTTTAATTTAGAGTGAAGAAATATATAAAAGGGCCCATAGCTCAGTCGGTCAGAGCAGTCGGCTCATAACCGAAAGGTCCCAGGTTCAAGTCCTGGTGGGCCCACCATTTTAAGATTTCTCACCATATAACACGGGGAGACGTTATCTTTATGAACAATCATCCCTTCCATCGGTTTATCGCTCTTATTGATTTTGATCAAACAGTTCTTGGTTTGTTTGACAGACAAACGCACATTGCGCATGAAATTGCTCATGTGGAGCGCCAATTAGTCGGGCAAGAAGAACAGTATGCGCACCGTCAGCGGTCGGCCATTGAAGCCCGCAAAGCAGTTGATCTGATTGAATTAGAAATGAAAGAGCTTGATCAGCAAGAAAAAGATAAAAAAAGAAAACTTGAGCAACTCTCTAATTATAAAGAATCGCGTGCTTTTCAGAGTGAAATTGACCAGTTGCGCCAGGCGCAGCATGATTTAGAAGAATCCTTATTGCATGCATGGCATACGTTAGAAGTCCGTGAACGCGAAAAAGAAGAATGTGCTCATAGGTATGCTGAAAGCAAAATAAAGTTGCAGACTGAGATAGAAAAAAAACAGCAAGAGCTTGCATCTATTAAAGTTGAATTAGCGCTACACTCAAATCAACGTGAAGAGTATAAAAAAGCTATTCCGCAAGAGTGGCTTGATAAGTATGAAGCGATGCGGTTACGTGTTACTGATCCCGTTGTTCCCGTAGAAGGTGATACGTGCAGTGCCTGTTTTCACGAATTGTTGCATCAAGATGTCATGCGCTTAACGCGTGGAGCCTTATTAGAATGTAAATTTTGTTTCCGGTTTTTATATCATAAAAATATTTTAAATAATTCTTAGACAAGTAAAGATAAGTAAAGCCGTATGAAACAATTAGATATTTTTAGTGATTCTTGTGATCAAGTACTTAGTAAACCTAAAATGGTCCATCATTATACGCTTTTTGTTGATGGTGCATCACGTAACAATCCGGGGCAATCAGGAGCGGGGATATATCTTTTAAGAGATAGTCAGGTGGTATGTGAACGTGGTTTTTATTTAGGTATTAAGACCAATAATCAAGCTGAATATATAGCATTCTTACTCGGTCTTTTTTTTATAGCACAGCATTATGAGTTGGGTGATAAGGTACGCATAGTGTCTGATTCGCAGTTATTAGTAATGCAGGTAAATGGTAAGTATAAAGTGCAAAACGCAGCTTTAAAGCCATTACATTCATTAGCGCAAAAAATGGTTCGCTTATATGCTGCTCAAGTGGTTCATGTGTTGCGAACTGAAAATACCAATGCAGATGCTATGGCTAATCATGGGGTGGATAATAAGGTGCCATTGCCGGGAGAATTTATGAAATTATTACAGTCTCACAAAATTATTATCACTGTTTAGAAATATGTATTTAAGGGTACATATGAATACATTACATACCCCCTATACGTTAGCGCGAGCACTATTCTATGTACTGCTGGTTGGTATGCAGGGAGATACACAAGCAGTAAGCACTTGTGGTACGCCGTTACCGATAGTTCATGTTGGTAACGCATATGGTACGCAATGGATAGTGCATACTGAAGCTCGTTTTGTGGTTACCGATTTGGTACGTCATAAAACAAGTAACATCAGTGAACGCTCTATACTGTTAGATATTGCTGGGTTAACCATGACTATTAATGGTAAAACTGCACACACACGAGCATTGCAGATTGAGTCTACTGATGGGGTGTTACAGATTAATGGGGTTACCTATAGGGGAATGCTTTTTATTAATAGTAATGCAGATACCAAGCTCAGTTCAGTCTCGATTGTAGGTTCTTTGGATCAACCATATGCAGCACTAATGCCTTTATTGGTGCAACAAGCGTGTGATAACAAAAGACAGGATCAGCTTGTCTTGGCGCAACAGGTGGTGGATAATGAAGACATGTTTAGTTTTCAAGCACACAAGAAAACCGCAACATTCAAGATTAAAGTATTATTGGATCAATTAAAAAGTGATACGGTATGGCGTTTGTCATCAGATACCGGTTTTATGTTATGGGGTTCTGCTGATCAGAATAAAAAGACAAAAATAAAGAGCGCTGATCTGTTGATTAGCAAAAAGAATAAGCTTTTGTGTATCAATAATAACAAATTTGCAGATGAATTGTTATGTATTGCACCCCTTTCGGGCAATGCTTCTTTTAATGGTAGTCCCTATCACGGTGTCTTTTTGGTGTCGCAGCACAAAGATGAAGTATATCTTATTAATAATGTTGATTTAGAAGAGTATGTGTATGGTGTACTGCACACTGAAAGTTGGCCGGGATGGCCATTAGAGATACACAAGGTATGTGCCATAGCGTGTCGTAGTTATGCGATAGCAATGGCTATGCGGGCTAATAAATTAAAAAAAATATATCACATCAAAAATACCAATGAGCATCAAACATATTCGGGTTTACATGGCAATAAGGTGTTGAGGCAAGCGGTTGATGATACACGAGGTGTCTTTATTTCATACAAAAATAGGCCGATTGTGGCCATGTATGATATTTGTTGTGGCGGCATAATTCCAGCTCATATCGGTAATTTTAATTTTGATAATGCCCCTTACTTGGCTCGTGAATATCCCTGTTTGCATTGTAAGTTGTCTAAAACCTACTTATGGGAAACGGTATGTGCGTTAGCTGATTTTGAAAAGTTAGTGAGCAATGCGGTCAAAAAGGTTAAAAATATCAAATCGGTTGCCGTCAGCAAGAAAGATAAGGCGGGATTAGTGTCAGAAGTGGTTCTTAAAAATAGTGGCGCACCGGTTATTTTTTCAGGTCAAAAAATGTACTCGCTCATGAAAGAGATCAAAAGTCTGTGCTTTCAGGCGCATAAAGAGGATAACAAAGTTGTTATTAAGGGGCGTGGTTATGGGCACCATATAGGCTTATGCCAGTGGGGTGCACGCGAGATGGTGCGAGATGGCTGGAATCATAAGCGTATTTTGCAGTTTTATTATCCCGGCACTGATTTTATGCGTATCACCTGATACGAATAAATAAATGTATAAAATAGTTTTAAATTTTGTTTAAATAAGTAAGTAATAAAGCGAGCAGTATAAGTTTACACTGCTCGCTTTATTAGTTTTAAAATCGATTTGTTAGAAATTAATTAATAGAAGCTATAATACAGTAGGTGATCGCATTAATATCGTTTTCAGTTAACCGAACATCGGCCTGTATTCCGTCTTGATCCATGTTAAATCTTTCAGCTGCGAATGCTGCTATAATTGGTATAACTATTCCATCTATTTTTTGTTCACCAAGTCTATCTGCCAGATCGCTGTTATTGCTAAAATACTGTAAGCCATTAGAGCAAAAAGTGTTTTTTAGTACAAGAGCTTTTGGCATAGTGATAT
>JAPLIS010000017.1 GCA_026388985.1 Candidatus Babelota bacterium
CGAAGATGCTATTCCTGAAATTGAACAGGAGGCAAATGAATTATTAAAAAAACTTACCAACAATCAGGCGCATATTTTTATCGAATCTTTACGTGACCTTAAAAAAGGTGGCACCAAAGAAACATTGGATATTAATATCTCTGATGCAACAGGGATTCGTCCTTATGAACTATTTTCTGGCGGAGAAGCATTTAGAATCG
Source organism: Candidatus Babelota bacterium (assembly GCA_026388985.1). Taxonomy (GTDB): domain Bacteria; phylum Babelota; class Babeliae; order Babelales; family Vermiphilaceae; genus JAPLIS01. The sequence goes on from JAPLIS010000017.1 coordinate 201, forward strand.
ATTTTGCGTTACGTATAGCCATTTCTAAATTACTGGCACGTAGAGCAGGAACTGCACTACAAACGCTTATTATTGATGAAGGCTTTGGATCACAAGATGAAGAAGGACTAGGGCTTATCATGGATGCGTTACATATAATACAAGACGATTTTTCTAAAGTAATTATCGTATCACATCTTAATGCTATGAAAGATCAATTCCCCGTACACTTTGTTGTGGAAAAATGTGGAAAAAAGTTCACAAGGCAGCACTGTTACCGTCATAGAACAAGATTAAAAGCCCTTTAAAATGACATAAAAAAAGGGACTTGCATCAGTCCCTTTTTTTATTCTATACTTTATATACACAAATATATGCGTTAAATCAGCTTAGTTAATTAGCTGTACATTTATTTATTATTAATAAAATAAATTTATAATTGTGTATATTTAATTATCTTCTTCGTCTACAGTAACAACTTCAATAACTTCTGGTAAAACGTCTTTAATTGATTGTTCAATTCCCAACTTAACTGTATACATCGATGCGGGACATCCTACACATGCACCCATTAACCGTACATACACAATACCATCTTGAAATCTAACCAATTCTACGTCACCTCCATCCATTTGAATATTGGGACGTATTTGATCAAGTACACTTTCTATTGTACTGTAATAATCAGCTTCGGTCATACTACTAAACCCACTCTAAACGAGCTATAGTCGCCGTATCGCTTATCCGTTTACCCATAGGAATAACTCGCGTATATCCACCTGGACGCTCTGTATACTGTGGAGCTATTTCTTTAAACAATTTAATAACCGCCTCTTCTTTATAAGGCAATAATGCATGAACACGACGTCTTGCATTAAATTCATTTCCAACACGCGCAATAGTAACTACTTTATCAGCAAATTTCTGCACTTCTTTAACACGAGCTCTAGTAGAAACTAAACAACCATATTGAATAAGGTGGATTAATTGGTTACGCAACATAGCTACACGATGCGAATATTTAAGGTTTAATTTTTTTCTGCCGTTTTGGTGTCTCATATCCCGCCAACCTTACGTTTTTAACATGTTCCAAAATGATAAGTGTTACTTACCTTCAAGAATCTCTTTAACATCATTTTCATCAATATTCATACCAAAAGAAAGCCCGAATGATTTCATGCTATCTTTAATTTCATTAAGCGATTTGCGACCAAAGTTTTTAATTTTGAGCACATCATCTTCAACAATATTAACAAGATCTATAACTCGCTTAATCCCTGCATTAATCAAACAGTTATGTGCGCGAACAGAAAGCTCAAGTTCTTCAATTGGTTTTAAAAGTAACTCAACAGGAACATCTTTTAAGCCAAGTTTATTAAGCTGTATAGGTTCTTTTTCCTGTTCTTGCTCTGGCACAATAGAAATTTCATTAAAAGGAATTTCTGTACTTGCTAAAAAATGACTCAGTTGCGTACGCAGTACTGAAACTGCATAATGCATTACATCTAAAGGATTTTCAGAGCCATCCGTATCAACAGATATCACCAATTTATCATAATCAATATCTTCTCCAACACGCGTCTTAGTTACTTCAAACATAACTTTTTTAATCGGTGAAAATGTTGAATCTAAATAAATACGGCTATCTTCTTGATGCGCTTCACCCACTGGCCATTGAGCACGAGAATAACCTCTGCCCATTTCTACAAAAAACTCAATATCCAGTATACCACCAGCCGCCACCAAAGCTAACACATGATCTTTATTGATTAATTCTAAATGCTCATCTGCTGTAATATCTGCAACACGTGCTTGTGCTTGCCCTTCAACACGCAAATGCATTTTGCCTGGCCTACCCTCTTTGTTGCGAACAACAATTTCTTTAATATTGAGAATAAGCTGCATAGCATCTTCTACAACACCGGGTATAGCTGAAAATTCATTATTAACACCCTTAATAATAACAGATGTTACCGCCGCACCTTCCACAGAACTTAATAAAACACGACGTAATGCATTACCAAGTGTAATACCAAAACCTGGTTCCAATGGCTGCGCAACAAGCTCACCATACGTATCACTTAACGATTGCCTGTCCCACGTTAACTTAGGAATCGTTAGTGACTTATACTCCTTATCCATTCAGCCTCCCGCACACCTTCGTACCACTCTAGTCAACGATATAAACATACTTTTTATATCCCTGTAGCAGCAATAATATATCTTCAATAATTACTTAGAATATCCTTCAACAATCAAATGCTCTTCTATTGGCGCTTGAATATCTGAACGTACCGGCAAACGTAATACGCGACCAATACGATCTTTTTTATCAATTTCTAGCCATTCAGGAACTTTGATACCAACTTTAAAACGTTTATCCACAACTTGGCTGATAAATGTTTCTTTTGTTAATGCTCTATCGTTTAAAGAAATAACATCTCCAACTTTTACTAAATAAGAAGGAGAGTTAACCTTTTTACCATTAACACACACATGCCCATGTACTACTATTTGACGAGCTTGAGTTCGTGTCATTGATAATTTTAAACGATATACAGTATTGTCTAAACGACGCTCAAGAAAGTTTAAAAGATTTTCACCAGGTACGCCTTGTGCCTTAACAGCATTAGCAAAAAAACGTCTAAATTGTTTTTCGCGAACGCCATACATTTCTTTTACTTTTTGCTTTTCCTGCAACTGCTTGCCAAATTCCGAAATCTTTTTTATCGGACCTTTTTCTTTTTGACTTTTTTTGTCCGGCACAGCTCTTTGTTCCATAATAACCCTACTATTACACGTTAATTTATTAACCAACCCAACGACACATTCGTCGCTATACTAATGCTATACTCGACGTTTTTTCGGTGGACGACATCCATTATGCGGCAATGGCGTTACATCTCTAAGAGTAGAAATATTAAAGCCAGCAGCTTGAAAAGAACGAACTACTGAATCTCTGCCTGATCCCGGTCCCTGTAAATTCACTTCAACATGCTTAATTCCAATAGCGCTCATCTCTTTTGCAAGAGTAGTGCCTATTTGAGATGCTGCAAATGGAGTTCCTTTACGTGAGCCTTTAAAGGCTAATTTGCCACCGCTACTGCTTAATAATATATCACCATCTACTGTAGTAATAGACACCAATGTATTATTAAAAGTGGATTTAACGTGTGCAATAACAGTATCGACCTGTCTTTTTGCTTTTTTTGTTTTTTTCTTGTAAGCCATTCTATCCTTTACCGACATATAATTCTTTTAATACAAATCAAGTCTTACTTCTTAGTTACTGCTCGCTTTAATGCAACAGGAGCTTTTTTAGGACCTTTTCTTGTACGTGCATTGGTTTTTGTACGCTGCCCACGAACAGGAAGTCCTTTTTTGTGTCGCGTCCCACGATAACAACCAATTTCACGCAAGCGTTGAATATTAAGCATGATTTCTTTGCGCAAGTGACCTTCTGCCTTATAGTTGACCGATACTTCTTTTTGAATAATCGCCACTTCTTCGTCAGTTAGATCTTTGACACGCTTATCAAAATCAATACCTATTTTAGTCAAAATATCACGCGATGACTTAAGCCCTATGCCAAAAACATATGTTAAGCCATACTCAATTCTTTTTTTTAATGGTAAATTAACACCCTCTATCCTAGCCATTGTACACCTTACCCTTGCCGCTGTTTATGTTTAGGGCTTTTTTTACAAACAATACGCACAATACCTTTGCGCTTAATAACTTGACACTCGTTACACATCCGTTTAACTGATGTTCGCACTTTCATGATGTCTTTTCCCCACACACAATTTCTTAATTTTATTCTTTATATCGCAATACTATACGCCCACGCGTTAAATCATAAGGAGAAAGCTCTACGGCAACTTTATCACTCGGTAAAATTCTTATATAATGCATACGCATTTTACCTGAAACATGCGCCAATATTACATGTCCCCCTTCTAATTCGACACGAAACATGGCATTTGGCAATGTTTCTTTAACAATACCATCAACTCGAATAACGTCTTCTTTTTGCTTCATGTAATATACATCCCTATAGAGTAGTTGTCGTACTTCGTGTTAAAATTTTTGGTCCCTGCTGTGTAATCAATACTGTATCTTCAACATGGGCAGCCAAACTTTTATCGAGAGTTTTTACTGTCCAACCATCCTCAGCTATAAAAATTTCATAATGGCCCTTGGTAATCATTGGCTCAATAGCAAATGCCATGCCAGGACGCAAAATAGGTCCCCTGCCCGATTCACCATAATTTAAAATTTCTGGATCTTCATGCATTTTCTTACCAATACCATGACCAGCAAAATCACGCACAACACCAAAACCATGCCGCTCAACCTCCTGCTGAATCGCCGCTGATATATCAGACAATCGATTACCAGGACAAGCCTTTTCTATGCCCTTATCTAATGCTTTTTGCGCAACATCAGCTAAAGTATAAGCATCTTGAGATACGTCGCCAACAAAAAATGCTCGCGCCATATCAGCATGATATCCTTGCCACGATGCGCATATGTCAACCTTAATAAAGTCCCCATTTTTTAAAAAACGAGAAAAACTTGGTACTCCATGCACAACCTCATCATTTACTGATATACAGCTTACATGCTGATATCCCATATACCCCTTAGTTGCCGATATGAGATTTTTTAATAAAAGTTGTTGTGCAATCCACCTATCTATTTCACCGGTTGCGACACCCTCTTTAATCTGCTGCTTTAAATCGCAAAAAATATCTGCCAGCAGTGCTCCTGCTTGCTCCATTTTTCTAATAACAACACTATTTTTTATAGTAATCATATACTCGCAACACCTATATGTTTTGCAAAATCTTCAAAAACCAATTCTAGCGGCTTTTCAACATCAATTTTAACAATGGAATAACCCATTTTATCATAAAAACTCAAAAGATCTTTTGCGTGCTGATAATATACTTGTAGTCGCTTACGAATTGCAGCAGCTTCATCATCAACTCTACGCACAAGAAGGCAATTACATCGATCGCATCTGCCTTCAATTTTTGGCGCGCACAAAGAACCAGCATGAATAGAATAAACGGCTTGACATTCTTTATTTGAACACATAAATCGAAAAGACAAGCGCTCAACTACCGTCTCATCAGAGACCATAAGCTGAACAATATACAATTTCAATTTTTGAGAACTATTTTTCAATAAATTATCAAATGTTTCCGCCTGCCTAAGCGTACGCGGATACCCATCTAATATCACTGCTTTTTCTTGTCCGCTTTTACCAACAAACCACTGAGCCACCATTTGCGATATAAGTTCATCAGATACCAGTTTACCAGATTTTATGGCAAAATCTATCTCCTGGCCTATTTCAGTTTGTTCGGCGATATGCTTTCTACATAAATTACCAGTAGAAAGCATTTCCCACCCTATACGTTCAAAGCATATACTCGCCAAAGAACCTTTACCCGAACCAGGTGGCCCTACAAAAATATAAATTTCTGTTGGCGAGCTTACAGGCATCATCTTCTACCCTTTAAGCGTCCTGATGACAAAAACCCTTCATAGCGATTTTCAATCAAATATGATTCAATTTGAGCTGCTGTTTCTAAAGCAACCCCAACCATGATAAGCAATGAAGTACCGCTCATACTGCGTAAAGAAAAAGGAATATTAAATAAAGCGTATACACCTGCTGGAAGCAGTGCTAGCAATCCTAGATACAGCGCTCCAACAAAACCCAACCGTGTTAAAATATAATTAAAAAAATCGGCTGTTTTTCTTCCCGGACGAATACCCGGAATAAATGCACCACCCTTTTTAATATTATCAGCGAGCTCTTCAGGATTAAAAATCAATGTTGTATAGAGGAAAGAAAACCCTATAATGAGTAAAAAAGTTAATATATAATACAAAATAGTACCATATGCTAATTGGTCAGCAATCCATTGAAACACCTGTGCATAACCAGCTAAAAACGTAAACGGAAATACTATCATATTAAGTAGAGCACTTGCAAAAATAACTGGCATTACCCCTGCGGTATTGATTTTAAACGGAATATAAGAGCTTTGGCCTCCATATACTCGTTGTCCAACAACGCGTCGCGTATATTGTACCGGAATTTTACGCTCTCCCTTTTCAATAAACACAATACAAGCGGAAATTATCAAAAAAACAGCCAATAACACTAATGCTACTGGCCACGCAAGTGCACCATCCCATACCGCATAAATCGTTTTTTTGATATCAGCTGGAAAACTTGATACGATTCCTGCAAAAATAATCATCGAACTACCATTGCCCAAACCATATAAAGTAATTTGCTCTCCAAGCCACATCACAAATAAAGAACCAACAGTAATAGCAAGCATAAACATTAAACGAAACGACCACCCTGGCTGCACAGCTAATTGATAATGTTCTATCGCAATAGCAACACCTAAACTTTGTACAATAGCAACACCTAATGCAAGATAACGGGTGAACTGATTAATTACTTTACGGCCATGTTCACCCTCTTTTTGTTTTTCCTCTAACCATGGCACTGATAGCGTCAACATTTGCATCATAATTGATGCGGTAATATAGGGACCAATGCCAAGAGCAAACAACATTCCTCTGCTTAAAGCTCCACCAGAAAACAAATCAAAAGAAGCAAAAATACCCCCTAAACCGGTACCTTGCAACACTAGATTTGCTAACTTATCCAAATCTATACCGATTACCGGTATATGATTTCCCAACTGATGAATAAACAAAACACATAAGGTAAAAAATAATTTTTTACGCAACTCTGGAACAAAAAAGATATTGATGAAATTCCGTATAAGTACCACTCTTACTCTCCTTTAACTACATGCGCCTCGCCACCAACTTCCTGAATAGCTTTTAATGCACTCTCACTAAACGCATCAGCATGAACAATTAATTTTTTAGTTAATTGGCCGTTTGCTAAAACTTTTAATTTAAATAATGCTTTAAAGATTCGCTGACTCTTTTTACCTTTTAATATTCCTTTTTCGATAAGAATATCTCTGGTAACTATATCGCCAGCATTAAAAACTGAGTCCAGGCAAGACAAATCAATAATCTCTACTTCTTTTTTAAAAGGTGCGTTAGTAAACCCACGCTTAGGTAAACGTCGATGTAAAGGCATTTGTCCGCCTTCAAATCCAAGTCTAGGGCTGCCACCAGAACGTGCTTTTTGGCCTTTATGCCCTTTGCCTGATGTACCACCCCTTTTACCACCACGTCCAATATCTTTACGTTTTTTAACTAACGGCTTTAGATTCTCTAATTGAAACATTATGACGAACTCCCGACCATTTCTTTAATTGACTTTTTGCCTCTTAAGTGTGCCAACTGCTTTGCAGAACGCATTTTAGCTAATGCATTCAACGTAGCCTTCGCAACGTTTTGTCCATTTGATGATCCAATAGACTTAGACAATACATCATCAATACCAACAGCATTCATTATCGCACGCACTGCACCACCCGCAATTACACCAGTACCTTTTGATGCTGGACGAATAATTACTGTACTTGCACCATGCTTACCTTGCACCGCATAAGGAACTGTTTTATCTCTTAATGAAATAGACACCATACGCTTACGTGCTTTATTTATTGCTTTAGCAATTGCTAATGCAACCTCTTTGCTTTTGCCTGATGCAACACCAACCATGCCATCTTTGTTACCTGTTACCACAAACGCCGCAAAAGAAAACCGTTTGCCGCCTTTAGTAACTTTAGTAACACGTCGAACTTTTACGACATGATCAACAAATATGTCTTCTTTTTTCTCTGCCATTATTAAACCTTATTTCTCTGTCATCTTAATTTTAAAGCTTTAATCCACCTTCACGAAGACCATCGGCAAGCGCCTTAACTCTTCCATGATATTTAAATTGCCCGCGATCAAAAACAACTGACTCAACGCCATTAGCTTTTGCTCTTTTTGCAAGCTCAAGTCCAGCTAAACGTGCCTGATCTGTCTTGTCTCCAGCACTTTTCAATTGAGCCGATGAACAGCTAGCCACTGTTTTTTGCGCTTTATCATCAATAATCTGAGCATAAATATGCTTAGAGCTTCTGAAAATAGAAACTCTTGGCTGAGAACTTACTTGTTTAATTTTACTTTTTACTCGTAAAGCTCTTCGACGAGCACGAATTCTATCTTTTTTACCTATTGCCACAATTAGATCCTATGTTAGCTTCCCTTGGTTTTACCCGCTTTACGCAACAATACTTCATTCTCAAACTTGATACCAGTCCCTTTATAAGGTTCTGGTTTACGGAATGAACGCACCTTGCTACACACGAGCCCAAGTAATTCTTTATTTACTGATTTAAAACCAAGATTTTGTCCTGATTTATCAATAGTAACTGTCACTTCTGCAGGCAAATCAAAATCAATTTTATGACTATAGCCTAAAGAAAATTCTAACTTACTACCTGTTTGTTTTGCTTTATAACCAAGACCAACAATTTGAACTTTATATAAAAATTCTTCCTGTACTCCCTTGATTTTATTGCATAAAATCGCCCGATGTAATCCCCAAATACGATTAACATCACGACTTTTATCATTGGTTACGAGCTTCAAAACATCACCATTTATTTCAACATCAAGAATTTCAGGCAACTCATAAACACCTGAACCTTTTGCCCCATTATAGTGTAAAGATTGATTTTTGAAGTCAACCGTTACTCCCTTAATATTTATAGGCTTTCTTCCAATTTTTGACATTGCGCCCCTTTACCAAACAGTACAAAGTAATTCACCGCCAACAGTAGATTTTTTAGCTTGTTTCTGGGAAAGAACACCTTGGTTAGTGGTAATAATTGAAATACCCAAATTACCAACAACTGGTCTAATTTCTTTACAGCCAACATACTTACGTCGACCTGGTGTACTTATACGTGTAATTTCATGAATAACTGACTCACCATCAACATATTTCAATACTAGTTTTAAAAACTTTTTACCGTCTTTATCGTATGCTTGAAAATCTCTGATGAAGCCTTCATTTTTCAAAATTTGAGAAATAGAGTTTTTCATTTTTGAATAATTAATTACCACAAATGGCTTTGCTACCATTACACCATTTCTGATAATTGTTAAAAAATCAGCTATCGGATCCATTGACATTTCTGCCCTTCCATTCTATCAAAACAAATTTAAATAAGAGCACAATTTACCAACTCGTTTTCTTTACCCCTGGAAGTATCCCTTGAAGCGCATACTTTCTGAAACAAAGACGGCAAATCATAAACAATCCCATATATGCACGCGATCTTCCACAGTTTTTGCATCTATTATATGCTCTTACTGCAAATTTAGGGATCTTATTTGCTTTTTCTATTAATGCCTTCCTGGCCATAGTTACCTCAACTTATACTTTACTTGCGAAACGGCATACCAAAACTTTTCAACAACTCAAAGGCATGACTATCTTGCTCTGCGGTAGTATGAATTGTAATATTCAAACCACGCACTTTGTCGCCAGCTTCATAGTCTAACTCTGGAAAAATATCCCATCCTTTAATACCAAGATTGTAATTACCTTGACCATCAAATTTTGGCGAAACACCCTGAAAATCACGTACCTTTGGCAACGATAAATTAATTAAGCGATCCAAAAACTCATACATGTTTTCATTGCGTAACGTTACCATAACACCAATCGGCATTCCTTCACGCAACTTAAAACCAGCAATTGATTTGCGGGCAAGAGTACGCACAGATTTCTGACCAGTTATTCTATCAATAACACTCATGACCGCAGGAATAACCTTACTACTATCAGTAATAGCATCCTTAACACCAACGTTTAAAACAATCTTGGCTATTTTCGGCACTTCCATGATATTGTTTAATTCTAGCTTTTTTAACAATTCAGAACGAATTGAGCTAGTATATAATTCTTTTAGACGTGCTTTTTTCATATTCAAGTCCAATGCTAAAACGTTTCTTTACAGCGATTACACATTCGTACTACTTTACCACCCTCAAGAGACTTGGCATTTACCCGACACGCCTTGTTGCAAGAAGCACACATAGGCATAACTTTTGATAAAGATATAAAGCTCTCTTGCTCTTTAATGCACGCAATATCTCCCTGCTTACGTGCTTTAACATGCTTTTTAACCAGAGCAATACCTTTTACCATAACTTTATCTTTTTTAGGTAAAATTGCAATAACCACTCCCTCTTTCCCGCGATCTTTTCCTGCTCTCACACTAACAATATCATTTTTTTTTACGCGCGCTACCATAAAAACTCCTTTACAATACCTCTGGCGCCAAAGAAGCCAATTTTAAAAATCCTCTTGCTCGTAATTCACGCGCAACTGGACCGAAAACACGTGTTCCTATCAAATCTTTATCTTTGATAATTACTGCCGCATTATCGCCAAAGCGAATATAACTACCATCACTACGACGAAATTCTTTTCGTGTACGCACTATAACAGCAGTTACCACTTCACCTTTTTTGACCGTGCCGCCAGGAATAGCTTTTTTAACAGCACACTTTATAAGATCGCCCAAGTAAGCATATCTTTTTCGAGTACTACCAACAATATGAATACACTGGAGCGCTTTAGCTCCCGAATTGTCCGCAACATTTAAATACGATTCTTTTTGAATCATCCCAATCCCTACCGTTAACCCTGCTGGCTAGTTATTACACGAGCAAGGTACATATATTTACTTTTTGAAACCGGACGCCCTTCATAAAATTCAACTAAATCGCCTGATTTTGCTAAACCTTGCTCATCATGCACTTTGTAGTTTTTATTTTTTTTACGAATTTTATGAAATAGTGGGTCCATGAACGTAGAAACTGTTTTAACAACAATGGTTTTATCCATTTTGTCAGAAACCACTTTCCCACTTAACACACGCCTTATTTTCTGTTCTGTCGTCATATACCACCTTTATACATCATTAATAATTAAAATTATTGCTTAAATTTACGCTTGCTTACTTACCATTTCTTTTTGACGCAATACCGTTAAAACTCGAGCAATATTTCCACGTAATTTAAAAAAATGCGAATGATCTTTAAGATGAGTCACAGCAGCTTTTAACCGCATACTAAACAATTCTTTACGCATTTGATTAAGTTTTTCTTTTAAATCTGCAACACTTAACAACGTAATCTCTTTTTTAAATTCATCTACTTTCACTGTACCATCCCTCGCTATTCAATACTCGGTTCTTCATCACTGTGTTCTTCGCCATGACCGCGCTTAACAAATTTGGTCTTCATAGGAAGCTTATATGCCGCTCCACGGAGTATTGTTTTTGCTCTAATTTCATCAACACCCGCGATTTCAACAACTATACGACCCCTCTTTACCACTGCAACCCAGTGATCCACGTTGCCTTTCCCTTTACCCATCCGAGTTTCGGCAGGCTTTTTGGTAACAGGTTTATCGGGAAACACTCTCAAGAAGTATTTACCTTCTTTTTTTAAATAACGAGAAATCGTTATACGAGTTGCTTCAATTTGCTGAGCAGAAAGACGAACTGGTTCCACAGCCTGCAAGCCATATTCTCCAAATGCTACTGTTCTGGCTCCCTTAGAGATCCCTCGAATTTTGCCTTTTTGGACTTTTCTATATTTTACTTTCTTTGGCATTAACATGGCTTTTATTCTTTCCAAAAAACTAATTAAATGTTCTGAAACTCACCCTTATAAATCCATACCTTAACACCAATGATACCATAAGTTGTTTTTGCTTCTGCAAAACCATAATCGATATCTGATCGTAATGTATGCAATGGTACAGATTTATCACGAACCCATTCTGTTCGTGCTATTTCAGCGCCTTGTAAGCGGCCAGAACAACATATTTTAACTCCTTTTGCACCGCTTCTAAGGGCTGATGCTGAGGCTCTTTTCATAGCGCGCTTATAACTCACGCGCTTAACAAGTTGTGCCGCTATATTTTTTGCTACAACCATTGCGTCTAACTCTGGCTTACTAACCTCTTGCACAGATATTTCAACAGTAGTCTTATTCAAAACTTTTGCTAAACGCTTACGTAAATCATCAATACCCTGTCCTTTTCTACCTATAACTATACCTGGACGGGCTGAATGAATGACTACACGAATAACATCACTCGCTTTTTCAATTTCTACTTTTGCTATTTCAGCTGCTTCAAGCTCTTTATCTATAAACTGTCTAATTTTTAGATCTTCGAGCAAAAGGGCTCCATATTTTCCACCCTTGGCAAACCAACGAGCATCCCAATCACGATAAACACCTAATCTAAATCCTATTGGATGAACCTTTTGTCCCACTTTATGCCTCTTTCGTTACTGCTTCTTGCGCGGATACCAAAACAACACTCATATGACTAACTCGTCGCTTATATCCATTAGAACGTCCCATAGCGCCGGGTTTAAAATATTTATATGTTGGGCCCTCATCAATGCGAATATCTTTAATCGAAAGACTATCTACATTAATATTTTGTAAATCTTTTGCATTAGCAACTGCTGACTCAACCATTTTTTTAATCGGTTCAGCCCGTTTTAATGCACAAGTAGAAAGCCAATTTAATGCATATAATACATTTTTTCCTCGTATTACATCCACTAAAATGCGTAATTTATACGGAGAAAAACGAACATACCGGGCTTTTGCCGTAAATTGCATGGTTAAAACCTCGCCTAATAAAATAATATTTTCTTTCAAAATAATGCAATTAAAAACTCTTGCTAAAAATGTCTATATAGTATATTACCGCAATTACTATCAATTGACAATCTTAACCTTTAGCAACCATACCGGATTTTCGTTGACCACTATGCAATCTGAATGTTCTTGTTGGTGCAAACTCACCTAAATAGTGACCAACCATATTTTCAGAAACAAAAACAGGAACAAATTTTTTGCCATTATGAACAGCAAACGTCAATCCTACAAATTCTGGTATAATTAAACTTCTGCGAGACCACGTTTTAATGGCTTCTCGCTTACCACTTTCCTTAAGCTTTTGAACCTTATCTAATAAAAGAGGCTCTACATAAGGCCCTTTTTTGGCAGATCTAGCCATAAATAATCCTTAATTTTCTTTTCTCATTTTCATTTAAAAACTATTAACTTTTACGTCGTTTTAAAATCAATGGATTCTTGTTACGTTTGTGACGAGTACGAGTCCCTTTACAACCTTTACCCCAAGGAGTTCTAGGATGTGATCCCGATTTAGAACGCCCTTCACCACCACCATGAGGGTGATCAACAGGGTTCATAGCCATACCACGAACACTTGGTCTAAATCCTAAATGACGTCGACGACCAGCCTTACCCCAAGAAATATGTTTAAACTCAGCGTTACCCAAAACACCGATGCTTGCCCAACAATCACCTAAAACCATGCGCATTTCGCCTGATGGCATTTTCAATGTTACATGATCATCTGTTTTACCCATAACTTGCGCAGCTGCACCAGCACTACGAGCAAATGTACCGCCAGAATTCGGTTTAATTTCAATATTATGAACCGAAAAACCTAAAGGTATATGCTTAAGAGGCATAGAGTTACCAATTGTTGCTTCTGCTTTTTCACTTGCTAAAATGGAACTACCCACTCGCAATCCTTCAGGCATAAGAAGATATTTTTTCGCCCCGTTTGCATACACAACCAAGTTAATTCGTACGTTTCTATTTGGATCGTACTCAATACTGGTAACTTTGCCAGGAACATCACGAACAGTACGTTTAAAATCAATTATACGATACTTTCGTTCTGCTCCACCACCACGATGTCGAACCGTAATTCTTCCGTAAGCGTTACGTCCACTACAGCGTTTTTTACCTTCTACAAGAGATTTTTCTGGAGTTGTCTTTGTTATATCGCCTGATTCAAGGAATGACTGAAAACGCAGGGAAGCGTTACGCGGCTTTCTTCTTTTAATGGTCATACAAAATCCTCATTTATTTTACGCTTTTTTTGCTGCTGTAGAAATCGTTTGTTTTGCTTCAGCCATCACTGCTATATCTCCAGCCCGCTCAAATAAATCAAGAGAATAACCTTCTTTCAAAGTTACAACGGCTATTTTTGAGGCTGAACGTTGTATTATTCGACGCCCAACTCGACGCGTTTTCCCAGGACGATTTAAACAATTAACTTTTTCAACTTTTACATCAAAAAGCTTTTCTAATGCTTGCTTGATAAGCGGTTTATTTGCATCTTGATGCACTCTAAGCACCAACTTTTTATACTTGCGATTCGATAAAATAGCTTTATCAGAAATCACCGGTCCCTTGATGATATCATAAATAGTTAAATCCATCTTGCGACCATTTCTTTAAAGTGTTCCAAATCTTTTTTCAATATTAATAATTGACCACTACCGCTAATATCGCATGCATTCATTTGATCAGCAAACAAAATTCTTACATTTGAAAGATTATTAAACGAAGCACGATTTAAAGTGTCAGACCAAGGTAAAAAAAGTGTTACCTTTTTATCATCAAGACCAACCGATTTCAAAAAATGAGCCGCTAGTGATGTGCTTGGCTTAGCGTCAACGCCATTCCAATCAGCTACAACTACTTTGCCTTTATCTAAATGGCTCATAAACATATTGCGCAAAACAACTTTTTTAAGCTTTTGTGATACACGCAATTCACGAACACGTGGCTGTGGCCCAAATATTACACCGCCACCACGCCATAGTGGTGATCGTGCTGAACCGGCACGAGCACGTCCAGTACCTTTTTGCTTCCAAGGTTTTTTGTTTGTTCGGTTTACGTCAGAACGTCCCTTGCAACCAACAGTGCCTTGTCGCCAATTTTGCAACAAAACACGAACCCAAGTCGAAAAACCAGTCACTACTTTCTTTTTTTTAATACCAACCAACCCAACATCGCTTAAATCTAGAACTTGCAATGGGTGAGAAGGAACTTTACTTATTTTTTCTATTTTGCTCATAGCTCACTCACTTAATTATGATGCCTTGCGAAGATATACAAGAGTTCCGCCTTTACCAGGAATAGAACCCTTAACCAGCACAACTGCACTTGGTGCGTCAACCAATTTAACAACCTTTAAACCAATTACCGCTCTTTGCTGTACACCCATATGGCCAGGCAATCTTTTACCCTTAATAACTTTTCCTTTGGTACGAGGACCAGACATTGAACCGGGAGCTTTCCCCATCGTTGCACCATGACTTGCAGGAGCTCCGGTAAAACCATGCCTTTTTACAGCACCAGCAAAACCGCACCCCTTAGTAAGACCAAAAGCATCAACCTTTTCACCGACCACAAGATTTGCAAAAGAACTTACTTTATTACCAATAACTATATGTGGCATAGGCTCTTTAAGCTTAATTTCTCTCACAAAGCTAAAATATTTCTTGGATTTTTTAATCCAATCTTTTGAAAAACTTTGATCTAAGTAACGATCTTTAATACACCCAACCTGTATAGCTTCATATCCATCACGCTCATGCGTCTTTGACCCTGTGACTACCCAACAATCAACATTAATTGCTGTAACGGGCACTACCACGTCTCCATCAAAAACCTGAGTCATTCCTATTTTTTTTCCCCATACTCCAGCTATCATGATCAAACCTTTAAATTAATTTCAACATCAACACCGGAAGACAAATTCAATTTCATAAGATCATTCATAGTTTTTTCAGAAGGAGAAACAATATCTAAAATACGTTTATGAGTAGTCAACTCAAACTGTTCTCGTGACTTCTTGTCCACATGAGGTGATCGTAACACAGTAAAACATCGTTTTTGATTTGGCAAAGGAACAGGGCCCATTAATTGCGCCCCTGTTCTCTTAGCGGTCAAGACAACTAGCTTGACCGCTTTATCTAATAAACGATGGTCATATGACTTGAGCTTTAAACGAATACGCTGTTTTTTCATTATATGACCTCGCTTAAATTACTCAATAATTTCAGTAACAATACCAGAACCAACCGTTCTACCACCTTCGCGAATAGCAAAACGTAAATCTTTATTCATAGCAATTGTACAAATCAATGCTACTTCAATTTCAACGTTATCGCCTGGCATTACCATTTCACGACCAGCAGGTAAAGTAACAATACCGGTAACGTCGGTGGTTCTAAAATAGAACTGTGGACGGTATCCAGTAAAGAACGGTGAGTGTCTGCCGCCTTCATCCTTGCTCAAAATATACACACTACCCTTAAATCTTTTATGTGGCTTAATAGATCCAGGAGCAGCAATAACCATACCGCGTTCAAGATCTTCTTTTTTAACACCACGTAAAAGAAGTCCAATATTATCACCAGCTTGAGCGTCATTCATCAATTTACGGAACATCTCAACACCAGTAACAACCGATTTGATAGTTTTATCAAAACCGATTATTTCAACGTTAGCACCAACAGCAATTTTACCCGTGTCAACTTTTCCTGTTGCAACAGTACCGCGGCCAGAAATTGAAAACACACCTTCAATTGGCATTAAGAATGGCTTGCTCACTTCACGAACTGGTTCAGGTATAAACGAATCAACAGCATCCATTAATCTTTGGATTGCTGGTGTTCCTAAATCACTTGTATCACCAGATAAAGCCTTAGTAGCAGATCCTCTAATAACCGGAATTTTATCTCCAGGAAAATCATACTTCGTTAACAAGTCTCTGATTTCTTCTTCAACCATTTCAATCATTTCTTCGTCTTCAACCATGTCGCATTTATTCAAAAACACAACCAATGCTGGGACGTTTACGTTTTTAGCCAAAACTATATGTTCACGAGTTTGTGGCATAGCACCATCAGCCGCTGACACAACTAGAATAGCTCCGTCCATTTGAGCCGCACCAGTGATCATGTTTTTTACATAATCAGCGTGACCAGGACAGTCGATATGTGCATAGTGACGATTAGCTGTCTCATATTCAATATGAGAAGTTGCAATAGTAATACCGCGTTCTTTTTCTTCAGGCGCGTTATCAATCTCGTCAAACTTTTTCGCTTTTGCCAATCCCTTTGACGCCAAATAAGTCGCAATTGCTGCCGTCAATGTTGTTTTACCATGATCAACGTGCCCAATTGTTCCCACGTTTACGTGAGGCTTCTTTCTCTCAAAAATATCCTGTGCCATTATGGCCTCCTACTTATTAAATAGCGCTATTTTTTCTCAATTATAGAATCTAATACATTTTTAGGAACTTCGCGATAACACTCAAATTCCATTGAATAACTGGCTCTGCCTTTACTCATAGAACGCAAATCTGTAGAATAACCAAACATTTGTCCCAATGGTACTTCAGCTACAATTACTTGTCCGCCCTTACCATCAGATTCCATGCCTAAGATTCTTCCTCGACGTGAACTCAAGTCACCCATAACATCACCCATATGATCATCTGGCGTATCAACAGTCACCTTCATAACAGGCTCTAGCAAAACAGGTGATGCCATTTTCATAGCAGCCTTAAATGCCATAGAACCCGCTATCTTAAAGGCCATTTCAGAAGAGTCAACATCATGATAAGAGCCGTCGTATAAAGTAACTTTACAATCGACAACTGGGTAACCACCCAAGACTCCCGAAGTTAAAGTTTCTACTATTCCTTTTTGAACTCCAGCTATGAATTCTTTAGGAATAGCTCCCCCAACAACCTTATCTAGAAATTCAAACCCTGCGCCTCGTTCTCTTGGCTCAAGCTTGATCCATACATGACCATACTGTCCTTTACCACCCGACTGACGAATAAATTTGCCTTCAGCATCTGCAGGCTTTTGAACGGTCTCTTTGTATGCAACCTGTAGCTTACCTTGACGAACTTCAACTTTATGCTCAGTACGCAAACGATCAACAACAATCTCTAAATGAAGTTCGCCCATCCCTGAAATTTCAGTTTGCCCTGTTTCCTCGTTATAAGAAAATCTAAACGATGGATCTTCTTGCATCGTTTTCTTAAGAGCTAAACCCATCTTTTCATAGTCAGCCTTATTTTTAGGCTCAATTGAACTAGAAATAACAGGCATAGGAGCAGTAATAGTTTCAAGCAATACTTCATTCTTTGAATCAGTTAATGTATCACCAGTCATAGTGTCTTTCACGCCAACAACCGCAACGATATCTCCAGCACGAGCTGAACTGATTTCTTCACGTTTATTTGCATGCATCTTAAGCAATCGCCCTACTCGCTCTTTTGAACTAGTGCGCGAATTAAATACATATGAACCAGCATTTAATTCCCCTGAATAAATTCGAATAAAATTAAGAATACCCACAAATGGATCGGTCATAATTTTAAATACAAGCGCATAAAACGGTGCTTTAGGATCAGCCTTAATTTCAACCTTTGTATCGGTCCCCTTTACCACACCTTCAACTGCAGGAACTTCTAATGGTGACGGAAGATAGTCAACAACTGCATCAAGAAGCAACTGAACACCTTTATTTTTAAATGCAGAACCACAAAATGCTGGCACCAACTCTTGCGCAAGCACACCATTACGTATACCACGCTTAATATCTTCGATGGTGAGTTCTTCTTCATTTAAAAACTTATCACCAAGCACATCATCAAAGTCTGAAGCAGCTTCAATGATTTTAGTGCGCAATTCTGCAACCTTATCCAAGTATTCGCTTGGTACATCGGTCCAAGAAACTTGCTCACCCATATCACCAGAAAACGTTGCCATCCTACATGTTAATACATCTATGATCGCACTAAAATCTTCTGATGCCCCTACCGGAATTTGCATCGCAATTGCATTAGCTTTTAACTTATCATTAACATCTCTAACAACCTTAAAATAGTCAGCACCTGTGCGATCAAGCTTATTCACAAAAACAATGCGAGGCACACGGTGTCGATTGGCCTGCTTCCACACAGTCTCAGATTGTGGCTGAACGCCCTCAACCCCTGCAAATACCGCAACCATGCCATCAAGCACTCGCAATGAACGCTCAACTTCAATAGTAAAATCAACGTGACCAGGTGTATCAATGATATTGATCTGACAATCTTTCCAGGAACAGGTTGTGGCTGCCGATGTAATAGTAATGCCACGCTCACGCTCTTGCTCCATCCAATCCATAGTAGCTGCACCTTCATGCACTTCGCCAATTTTATGCGAAATGCCGGTATAAAAAAGAATGCGCTCAGTAAGAGTCGTTTTTCCTGCGTCAATATGCGCAGCTATACCTATATTTCTATACTTGTCTAATGGATAATGACTCATCGTATTCTCGTCCTACTGTTACCACGCGTAATGAGAGAAGGCACGATTTGCCTCTGCCATCCGCTGAACATCTGATCTTTTTTTTACTGCACCGCCTCTACCTTCAAAAGCGTCTGAAATCTCATACGCAAGCCGTTGTCCCATAGTTTTATCGCCACGAGAACGCGCTGAACCAATCAACCAACGAAGAGCCAGAGCTTGACGTCTTTTTGGAATTACTTCCGTAGGAATTTGATACACACTACCACCGACACGCTTAGGTCTTACTTCTACGCGGGGAATAATTTGATCTAATGCTTTATTGAAATAATCAAGCGCTTTTTGCTCATCATTGCCAGATTTTTTAACAAGCACATCCATTGCATCATACACAACAGATTGTGCAACACTTCTTTTACCATCATACATAATGGTATTAATAAGCTTTTGAATAAGAGATGATTTAAATCGAGGATCTACCCCAATATCACGCTTAAACTCTGCTTTTTTACGCCTTGGCATATGTAAATCCCTAGTTCTTTATTTTTTTGGACGCTTTGTACCATACAACGAACGAGACTGTCTTCTTTTTTCAACACCTGCAGTATCAAGTGCTCCACGAACAACGTGATACTTAACACCAGGTAAATCCTTCACTCTTCCACCACGAACAAGAACCACAGAGTGCTCTTGCAAATTATGCCCTTCTCCAGGGATATAAGCGGTAATTTCAATCCCTGTTGATAACTTCACCCTTGCTACTTTACGCAACGCAGAGTTAGGTTTTTTTGGTGTTGTGGTAAACACCCGCGTACAGACACCACGAGCTTGTGGCGCCCCTTTAAGAGCAGAGCTTTTTGACTTAAGCTTTGTTCTTTTTCTGCCAAATCGACACAATTGATTTATTGTAGGCATAACAGTATGGTTCCTAATTTTTAAATAGTATTATTTATGTGCCACTTACATTTAAATTACGATAACAGCTATCGAATTAAAACTTATTCAGGGTATCTTCCACTAAAAAAACTTAATGATGACTAATTGTTATTTTACCCTTTTTGATAATTTTTTCAAGCAAAATTATATAGGGCACTCCCTTTTATAAAAGTATCAACCAACACTATTCTTCAATATCTCGACTACAACCTTCTTATCTATAACTTCATAGACTTTCAAAATCATACATGATAGGTTATTTGCGATATTTTAAAAATCTTATTATAGCACTTTTATTATAGAAAAAATAATTATTATATAAACCACGGAGACTCTATGTTATTCATTGAATCAGTACTGAACTTATCTCGCCATATTTTATTTATAGCCTTAGGCATCAGCGGCATTGGATTTTTGATAGGATTTCACGAATTAGGGCACTTTTTATTTTGCAAGCTGTTTGGTATAGCCACTCCCTCGTTTTCTATTGGTATGGGACCAAAAATTATTTCTAAAAAAATAGGCGAAACTGAATTTTCTTTATCCCTTTTGCCTTTAGGCGGCTATGTTGAAATTGCTGGCGCCGCCGAAGTGGGCCAAGGAGATCAAAAAGAAGCCTATTCTGTAAACTCTGACTCTTTTGCCACTAAGCCCTTTTACCAAAAGTTGCTTGTTATGCTTGGCGGCATCGCATTTAACTTATTGTTTGCTTATATAGTTATTACATGCCTTTTTTTAAGTAAACCGACGTCCACCTTTTTATTCCCCTCAAATGCCACACCGACAATCAGTGCCATAGCTAAAGATTCGGCTGCTGAAAAAGGGGGCCTACAGGCTGGAGACACCCTCATCTCAATAGATCACACTACTATTGCCAACAACATTCATCCCTTTTTGCTGGCAATACAAAACAGCCCTGAAGTACCCACTACAATAACCGTAAAACGTGACCAAGAAATTCTACAAATACCTATAACTCCCGATAGCACCACACACCCAAACACACATAAAACTATTGGCACTCTGGGCATTACCGCCTTTAAACCCATTGCAAGCTGCTCAATCCTAGAAGCTGTCAAGCGTGGCATTACTCAAACCAACATGTTTATTGTAGGAACAGGTCGCGGACTGATTAACATAATAACGCAAAAAAACTTTAGCTCCATGACCGGACCCATTGGTATCATTGCCCTTGGTAGCGGCGAAGCTGCCAAAGGAATGGAATACTTTTTCTTTTTGTTGGCCCTTATTAGCATAAGCTTAGCTATATTCAACTTAATACCATTGCCTATCTTTGATGGTGGACAAATCTTGTTTTATGCCATAGAAGCTTTAATAGGAAGACCACTTTCTCCTACTATACGAGAATACATACACATGGCTACCTGGCTACTTGTCCTAGCGCTTATTGTTGGCCTTAGCATTCGTGATATTACCCGTATTGCAAGCCCTCATATTGAGACTACTTTGCAATTTCTTGGTTTACGAAAATAAATTTTGTAGCACATATCTTATACATACAAAAAAGTATATATAAAAAGCCCACATATAACATGTGGGCTTTTTATATAATCACTATTGATTAAAAATCTTAGATCGCTTTAGGACCCTGTGCTTCATGTGGATGCTCAGAACCTGCATATACTTTTAATTTTTTAAAAATTTGATCAGCTAACTTGTTTTTTGGCAACATGCGCTTTACAGCAAGTTCAATCAAATGAGTCGGATGCTTATCCAAAACATCTTTTGCTGTTGTTTCTTTTCTTCCACTGCGCCAGCCACTATAAGTAACATAAAGCTTATCTGTTAACTTTTTACCAGTTAAAACAACATGTTCAGCATTAATTACAACAACATAATCACCACCATCTGTGTGTGGAGTATAATAGGCCTTATTCTTACCACGAAGAATATCCGCAATTTGCGTTGCCATACGTCCCAATACTTTACCCTTTGCATCTATAATGCACCATTGAGGGCAACGTGCTTCTTTTGATAAAAAGAAAGCCTTATTCATTTCCATGGTCAACCTTTAGCTCTTTACTTATTAATAATATGAATTTTTGACAAACTATAAAAATAGGGGGAAAATTTAACTACATCTTGATTTTAAATGATTTTTTTTTTTAGGTCAAACGGAAAAAGGGTTTTAAATGGAAATTTCATGGCTTTCTCTTATACCTCCCTGCATTGCTATCATAACCGCTCTCATCATTCATAATATCAATATATCTTTATTATTAGGAATAGCGAGCGCCAGTTTAATAGCCTGTAATGGCTCGATAGAAAAATCGTTACTTCTCATAGCTAATCGCTCTTGGGGAGAAATAACCAGCTCAGAAAAAGCATATTTATATCTGTTTCTTATTGTTATCTCATGCTTAGTTTCTGTTTTTAATCACAATGGATGCATTAACTCTTTTGCACATTTTGTATCTAAACACATAAAAAGCTTTCGCGCACTACAAACTTCATCCATGCTTATTTCTCTTTCACTCTTTATTGATGATTACCTAAGCATTTTAGCGACCGGTTTTATTATGTCACCACTTACCGATCGCTTTGGCATACCACGTCAAAAATTAGCTTATTTAGTCCATTCTTTGGCTGGACCTCTCGTTATCTTAGCTCCGATATCAAGCTGGGTCGGAGCTATCACCACCTACATGCACGACTCTGGTATAAACTCCTTAGCCAGCGAAGATATTCACATACTCGCTGATCCGTTTTTTGTGTATCTAGGAACAATACCCTTCATATTTTACTCTTTTTTAACCATCGGATCGACATGGTTTATTGTTCATAACCATATATCTTATGGCCCTATGCGTTTTTATGAACAGACGCAGCAACCAAAACCTATCAATACAACTTCTTCTCTGTTACCTGAGCACTATCCCCCTATTGGGGACTTATTTTTACCTCTTATCGTCATACTAGTAGGTACTTTTTTTGGTATCTTATATAGCGGCAACTATTATTTTTTAGGGGGTACCCTTTCTTTGCTAGAAGCAATTAAACAAAGCAACGATTTATGCCTCGTCCTTTTCTTGGCAAGCGTTGCAGCACTCGTCTCGAGTTTGTTTTTATCTTTTGCCCACCGAACAATAAGCTGGAAACAGCTACCGGCTCTATTTATCGAAGGGAGCACACTTATGTGTCCTGTTATTATTATGCTCTTTTTAGCCGCAGTATTTGGCGCAATGCTCAAATCTGACTTATTCACGGGCCACTATTTAGCAACCAGCTTATTATCAAATATACCTATAGCTCTATTGCCTGCGATGTTTTTTATAGCAACGATCACCATAACCATTGCAACTGGTAGCGCTTGGGCCGCCATTGCACTTATGCTACCAATTGCATTGCCAATGCTCATTACTGTCCTACAGCTCACCGAATCTATAGATCCTGTACAGATACCAATCTTATTTCCATTACTAGGCGCTATTTTTTCTGGCGCTGTATGCGGTGATCATCTTTCACCTATTGGAGGTTCTACGGTTATGACCGCGTCAAGCACCGGTGTTGCACCACTGATACATGCTTATACACAGTTTTTTTATGCTCTTCCATCCCTGCTATGCACTATTCTAGCCTTTTTACTTTCAGGGTACTGTATCCAGTACCCTCTATGGATAAACTGCCTTATTTCCCTTGGCACTAGCACTCTCTTGTGCTTTATCATACTCTGGCTGTTACATAAGCATACGCTCAAACATAGGGCTTCTTAACACTCTTAACCTACACATAAAATGTGTACATAAAATTGTACATAAAATCACGTTTAAACAAACGAAAAGAGGGAATAAGTAGTATCTTATTCCCTCTTTTACACAAAAACTAGTATGCGTATCTTTGTTAGCTTATTTAAAACTCAGCATTTAATGCTCAGTGCCACAATCACCATGAAAGCCAAATGAGTCTTGGCAATCGTCATCATCGTCATCATCGCCATCTTCTTCATCATCGTACGAATCTTGCTCTTCTTGAGACAAAGATTCCTGCATAAACAACTCTATGTCATCAGCTGTTTTAGGTAATTCTTCGCTCAAGCAAATAGCGCCCTTTTTAATAATCCAATAATTATCTTCGATACGAATACCTATATTTTCTTCTGGAATATATAAGCCCGGCTCAAGGGTAATTATATCTCCCTCGCGAAGTGGACGACTATAATCACCCACATCGTGCACATCAATGCCCAAATAGTGCCCGATACCATGTGTAAAGTAGTGGCCATATCCACGATCAGCAAAAAATTTATGTGCTATATGATGCAAAGACTTAGTGGGATGATTTTTATTAGAAAGATAAAACCCAGACTGAGCCATATCCGCTACATGTTCCTGTGCGGCAAGAACTATATCATACACTTCCCGTTGCCGCTTGCTGAACACACCTGAGACCGGATAGGTACGGGTAAGATCTGCTGCATAACGATGGTAAGAAGCACCAATATCAACTATAACAAGATCACCATTTTTCATGGTCTTATTATTTTCAATAGAGTGCAATATGATACTATCTTTACCACTTGCCACAATACTTGGAAAAGCAATGCGCGCACCAGCCATAGTCATGACTCCCTCCAAAGAAGCCTTTACGTCTAATTCTGGTATGTCATTGCCAATCGTCTGAGCAGCTGCTTCATGAGCAATAATAGTGATATTGACAGCCCCCTTTAACAATTCGATTTCTCCCATGTCTTTACTGCTTCTTAAATCAGCTACCAATGCAGAAATATCTTTAACTGCGCGCACAAGAGAAGGCACCATTGTCTGCAAACGCTGCATCACCAATCGTTGCTCACAATACGAATTCATATCTGCTGGCATCAACGTATAAAGAGCTTGCGTATCGCCTATTTCTTTTAATTGCTCAATCAAAGATGCATACATTGAATTATCAAAAAATGGTCCAAAAAGATACCCTTCACATGCTTGACCAAGAAATGCAATCGCGTTTACCCCTAATGTAACCGCCCACTCCTGAGTTGGCTCTATAAACGAACCCATCCACTTGGCACGACTTTCTTTATAAGAAGGAATATAGAGAGTAGAGTGACCAGTTGCATCAACCAGCAAGGCTACTCCCGGCTCATTAATACCCGTTAAATAATAAAAAGAGCTTTCTTGCGTGAATGCTACGGCTTCACGTTCAAAACCGCTAATAAATAACATTTTCCCATCAAAGCCTTGTGCATCTTTAATCGCCTGCACTAAACTTTTTCTACGCGATGCATATATAGCTACATCAGGCTTTTGCCCAAAACCAAACAACATAATAATAATCCTTAGGTAAAATCACTCAATTTAAAATGGACGACGCTCTGATAATGCTTTATAAACAGTCACACGATCCATCGTATCCAACGAAGAACCTACCGGTAACCCACGAGCCAGACATGAAATTTTAATGTCTTTACCCGCACCCGCAAGCTTACTCGCAATAAATGCAGCCGTCGCTTCTCCCTCTGGCGTTTGATTAGTAGCAAGCACTACCTCAAGCACTATGCCGTTATCAACTCGTGAAATAAGCTGTTTAATAGTTAAATCTTCCGGCCCTATGCCATCAAGAGGGCTGATAACCCCTCCTAAAACATGATATACTCCATTATACCCATTTGTCTTTTCAATACAAAGAAGCTCTTGCCATGTTTCAACTACGCAGACTAACGATTGATCTCGCTTTGAAGAAAGACAAAACATACATCCACGTGCATACTCTTGCCACGCAAAACACTGATTACAGAGACCAACCTTTTGCTTAACCTCAAGCAGAATGGCACATAATTGTTCCACCTGATCAGGTTTAAGACGTAAAAAATATTCCGCCACATGATACATATTCTTAGAAGCAAGATAAGGAATTCTCTGCAAATGCTGCAATAAACGTGCTAGTACCGGCAGATCGCGAAACATGTAATCCTCACTATGCAAGCTTAAATAAACGCAGCACTGCTGTTTGTAAAACTCCCAAAGCAGTACTCACCGCAATATATAAAGCTAAGCCTGCCGAAAGACTCATAGTAACGCCTCCCATAACCAAGGCAATCATCATAAATTGCACTCGCTGGCCCGATTCAACAGTCAAAGATTGCGCAAACATACCACCGGCAACCAATAGGGGCAAAATATAATAAGGATCTGGTACTGAAAGATCAGAGATCCACAAGAAAGGGGCTTTATACAGTTCAATGGCATGGCTTAATACCTGCTGTAAGGCAAAAAATGTTGGCATTCTGAATAACAGTACCGGTAAACAACCGCCTAATCCCGGCATACCATGCGCCTGTATCAATGCTGCCCGTTCTCGCGCCAATGCGTCTCTGTCGTTTTTATATCGAAGCTCAATGTAAGCCATTTTTTTCTTGAACTCTTTAGCCTTCTTATTGCTCTTTTCTCCGCGAAACGTAAAAGGAACCATTATCAACTGCATTAATGCAATTAATGCCACAATTGCCCATCCATAGTTGCCAAAATAACCATACAGTAACAGTAATACCTGCAAAAGAAAACGCGAAATGGGGGCTAATATGCCTGAATACCCTAACGTTTTTTCTAATCGATCATCAACGGCCATCAATGACTTAACCTCTTTAGGCCCAAAATAAAATGAAAGATACCATGTGTGTGGCTCTTTAACAACAGGACCTTCAAGAAATGAAAAAAGATCTTTAGTTCCCACTAAATTATAATAAGCACGCTGAACAAAACTATGTTCATCACCAATCAACGTATTTACAAAATATTTATCTTCAGAGCCAAAAATCCGTGGGCCAAACCATCCTTGATGCATATTAAGACTATTTGATAGTGTTTTTTTAAATACACCTTCTTTATCAACAATCACGGCTGAAATCGCATCTTTTGCGCCCAAGTCCGGCATAAACGGAGACGGGTATACAATTCTCGGCTCTACCCCAACCAACTGCTCACCTTTGGGCGTAACTTCAAGCTTTAAATCTATTTTATTGATATGTTTATGTATTATAAATGTTTTACGTATTTCAGTTTCTGCTGTATCTACTTTATAACTCAACTCAATGTTGTTTGCAGTGTCATTGCGGCCCGTGAAATCATAAAAATAAGGGGTTTTTTCGGCTAATCCGATCAAGAAACAATGCCTTTCGCGACTTGTTGAGGCAACAGGAAAAAGTATTGGAATTTCTTGAATAACTCCGTTCATATGGCGCTTAGCTATCATTCGTTCAAGGCTAGCTCCATAGGTTGAAAACGTAAGTCGCCCCCAATCAGTCTCCACTTCTGTCTGTACCTCTGGCAAAGTTCGATGCGTATCAAGAAAGTCTATTTCAATATTCAGCGGTTTTAGTTCCTGGCGAGTTAAAGGTGCAATAAAATCTGAAGACTGAATATCTCCTATTGCTTTGTCAGCACCCTTAAAGTAATCAAAAATGCGCATTCCCACAAAAAGAATCGACGCGGTAATAAGCGCCGTGATAAGCCCTGACATAATCACATTGTGCAACTTTTTCATCATAACAAAACATCCTTAAAAGTAGACATGTACCTCAAAACAGAATACATACATATAGATTATATTTAACACACAAAAAACCACTAAATTATTCCTGATAATAACACATAAGCAACTCATGTGCTAGCGCAAAAGAAAATCTAATGGTATTTTACAAATTAACATGAGTTCGACATAAAACATAAAAAAACAGTTCCCGCTCTTCAAAAAGGAAATAGTATGAGAATGCAGAAAAGACAATTTCGAATAGGAGAATTCGCTAAACATCTTAACATTGAACGATTTGTTGTTCGTTTTTGGGAAAAAGAATTCAATCTCAAAACAGATCGCTCTCTGGGAGGACAACGATTTTATAGCGAAGAAGATCTTGATATGTTTACAAAAATAAAAGAGTTATTGTACAACAAAGGCTTCACCATTGCTGGTGCAAAACAACAGATTTTTAGACAACCAGAGCCAACAATTATAGCTTCAAAAAAAACAATTATCGATTACACAGAACAAGATCTCCTGCAGCTAAAAACCCTTTTTAATAAAGAAAAAAAGCACTTAATCAATCAACTATTAGATCTTCGCCAACAACTACATAAACTACAAAACTTGTTATAAAACATAGTATTAAAACCGACTACTTTTTAATAATTTAATTTTTAATGCCATATGAGAATTGTGTATATGGGGCAAACATGTTAAAATAGAGCTGTTTTCTTTAATTATTCAGATACAATAAACAAATTGCCTATAAAGAAATAATAGAATTAATGTATAAAAAAAAAGCACATATACACTTCATTGGCATTGGCGGCATAGGTATGAGCGGTATTGCAACCATTTTAAAATACCAAGGCTATACTATTTCTGGTTGCGATATGGAATTGGACCAACAAAGTATCAAAAATTTAAAACAGATCGGTTGCACTGTTTTTCACGGCAACAACACCACATTGTGTGCTGATACCAGTATTACTATAGTTGTATACTCATCGGCAATTCAATCAAACAATCCGGAAATTATTGCTGCGCAACAACGTGGCATAGCGACTATACCTCGTGCACTTATGTTGGCCGAACTCATGCGTACAAAATATAGCGTTGCCATTGCCGGCTCACATGGCAAAACAACTACGACTTCCTTAATTTCTCATATATTAATCGAAGCGGGCATTGACCCAACAGTTATTATTGGAGGGCATTTGCACACCATCTCAACCAATGCTCGTTTTGGCGCCAGTGACTTTTTAGTTGCAGAAGCTGATGAGAGTGATCGCTCTCTTTTGTTTTTACACCCAACTCTGGCAGTAGTAACCAATATTGACTTAGAGCATCTAGAAACATATCGAGACCTAGATGATATAAAACAGACGTTTCAACAATTTTTAAGTCTATTGCCATTTTACGGCAAAGCATTTGTATGTGGTGATGATGAAAACATAGCCTCATTGCTCCCTATCGCCCACATTAGTATGGTAAAATATGGCATTAACCCACATAATGACATTATTGCGGATAACATTCAGCTCCACACAGACCATTCATTTTTTAATGTGCATGTTAAAAAAAACATGCTTGGGACCATTCATCTGAATATGCCAGGGAAACACAATGTGCTTAATGCGCTTGGCTCTATTGCTCTTGCACTTGATCTAGATATCCCTTTTGCTACCATTACAGCTGCTCTTGCTACTTTTCAAGGGGTTGATCAACGCTTTACCTATCGTGGCACCTTTAATGGGGCACAATTATTTGATGATTATGGACATCATCCAAAAGAAATAGAACTCACCCTTGAAGTTGCTCGAAAATGCACCAAAAACAAATTATGTGTTATCTTTCAGCCTCATCGATACACAAGAACGTATCATCTATGGAATCAATTTATAGACACATTTTTAAACAGTCCTATCGATCATCTCGTAATAACTGATATTTTTCCCGCCAGTGAACAACCGATTGAGCATATCACCAGCAAACGCCTTGTGCAGGAGCTACAATCTCGTAACCCTTCTTTCACTATTCAACATATCCCCTATGATAGCGCTCTTACAGCCATAGAAACCTATGTGCACGATAATGCTCACCTCTATGGCCTCATTCTTTTTTTAGGTGCCGGCAAAATCAATAAGATTTCAAAAAAACTATCACATTAGGCATGTTTTAAAAAACAATTAAAGAAAATTATTACAAACTGTTGCTTTTTCGGCTTTCTTGATGCTATTCTAAACAGTAAGAAGTAACTCTAAATAGCAATTAAGCGACTTTATATATTTAAAACATATAAACAGGAGGACCCAGACAATTCATGTTAAGAGAGACTAAAGAAAAATCGAATAAAAAAGTATTTAAATATATATAATTTATAAAAAAGGGAATATATCATGAATAAAAAAATACAAACACAAGCAGAAAAGTTACATAACCAACTTAATAATACTGCTGAACAAATCCACGAGTTAAAAAAAGAACTTGGGTAATATACCAAAAATAGCGACTCGGGTAACTGCAACGATACTAAAGGCAACAATAAAAACAACAATGGTGGCCAGAAAAAATAACCTCCATTAGGCGAGACTCAAAAAGAATCGAATAAAAAAGTATTTAACTATATATAATTATATAATTTATAAAAAAAAGGAATATGTCATGAATAAAAAAATACAAACACAAGCAGAAAAGTTACATAACCAACTTAATAATACGGTTGAACAAATTCACGAATTAAAAAAAGAACTTGGGGAATATACCAAAAATAGCGACTCGGACAACTGCAATTCTGGTAACGGTAACGATACTAATGGCAACAAAGGTGGTCAAAAAAAATAACCTCCAAATAATAACCTCTATGGTAAAATATGGCGGTAAAAAATGACAAAATAGTTATTACATAAGCGATACTAAATAGAGTGTCGCTTATGTGTTTATTAAGCCTTAGTTAATAGTTTTATTATAGAACTTTACCGTACTTTAAAAAGGAGATCGGCAATGAAAAAAATTACATTACTACTTATGAGCGTAGTTCTTATAGGTAGCAGCTTAACAGATATATATGCTCGTGGTGGCGGAGGACGCGGTGGCGGTGGCGGACGTAGCGGTGGCGGTAGTCGCGGCGGCGGCATGAGAAGCGGTGGCGGCGGTAGTCGCGGCGGTGGCATGAGAAGCGGCGGCGGTAGCCGTGGTGGCATGAGAAACAGTGGACGTGGCGGAAATAGAGTAGCTGGCAATAGTGCTGGCAGACGTACCGGTAGACCAGGTACTGGAGCGGGAGGCAATAGATCCGGCAATCGAGGCAGAGGCAATCGCAATATAAGCAACACCACTAATAATGTGGGTGTTGTTGGAGGAGGCAGAGGCTATTCTGGTGGCGGCGGATACGGCGGCTACTATGGCAATGGTTATGGCTGGGGTGGTTATGGCACTGGAGCAGCAGTAGCTGCTGGCTTAACTGGCGCAGCGCTCTTAGGTACTGCAGCTTATGCTGCATATCCTGGTCGAGGATGGTATACTCCTAATGCATATGATACTGGGTATTATGGCAACTTTACTTACGACAATTCAATCACAGACGAAGAAAATTACAGATTATGGGCAGAGAATGACCGATTGAGACAAGAAAAAGCCGATCTTGAAGCCCAAAACGAAACTACTCAAACTGAAACTCAAGAAATGAAAGTTAATTAACATGAAAAAGCATACTTTACTACTTATCGGCATAGCGCTTATAGGACAGAGTATACTAGTGGTGGCCCAACCAGGATATTGGGGTGGGCCTGGTTATTATGGATATGGCTATTATGGATACGGACCTGGCTATTACGGTGGATACGGACCTGGTTATTATAGTCGTAACGCCGCAATTGCTACAGGAGTTGGATTCGGTGTTAGTAGCTTAATTGGTGCTGCTGCAGCTGATTCAGATAGTCGGCGTGCACGCCGTGAGCGTCAAGAACAAGTGCGCGAAAATAGAAAATTAAAAGAAGAAAATAGACGCCTTCGCCGCGACAATACACAACAAACACTACAAAGTAAGCACCGTGTACAACGAAACACTAACACCAATAACCCTAATTACAGAAATAATAGCGATAGGCATGATGCGCGCCAGTATATAGAAGAAGAAGATAATGCTGTCTAATTTTCAGAGAATTAAAGCATACGATCAGATATGAAAATAAAAACATGTATACTTTTTTTGTAGGGCCTGATAGAGATTACAGATCTTTTATCGGGCTTTACAAAAAAAAGCAATACTTCATGTGCATAAACATCATGAGATAGACTCCAGCCAAAACGTTCCATATTTGATAGATAAAAATCAACTATTTCACCCCTATTCTGACTACTCTTATAGCTCAGCTGCCTATCGAGCGATTCTTGAACATCACTCGTGTTATCTAGCTCATTTTTTAGAGATTTTTTTTTCAGTTCATGTGCATGAATGGGAATAGGAATATCTATAAAATCAGCCCCCATTTCTTGGGATAATAATAAAGAAGTGGCACGCCTCTTGGACATGCCACTCAATAAAGCATTTTTTGCATGTTCATCAAACTCTGATTGTAAACCAACCGCCTTGCATTCACTCTTCTTTTTAGAATGACCTACGCACCCGGGCAGCAACAACACATAGCCTATCAGTAGATGCTTATAAACTTGTTTCTGTACCAACGGAACCATGTTTTTTATCTGCAGCCTTAACTATTTTTTCTTTAAGACGTGCTGATTTACCTACGCGATCACGTACATAATATAATTTTGCACGACGAACATCACCTTTTTTGACCAATTTGATTGACTCAATAAGCGGTGAGTATACGGGTAAAATACGCTCAACAGATATCCCTTGGGCACTTATTTTACGAACAGTAAAGGTGCTTGATGCCCCCTTGCTATGCTTAGCAATTACATCACCTTCAAAAATTTGTAGACGTTCTTTGTCGCCTTCTTTGATTCGTAATGAAACTGCAATACCATCACCTACATCAAAAATAGGAAATGAACGATCATACACGCCGATGTCGCCAATTGTTTCTTTAGTTAATTTTTTTGCTTTCATGCATATTTCCTTATCAATGTCATTGAGAAAAGCCATCCAAATATATTTTAATATAACGCAAAAGAACACTTTCGCCAAGAACTTACTCTCCCTGATTACCCCCATCTTTACTATTAATGCCCAACCAACGATCAAGTACCACCGCTACAGCAGAACGTACCGAAAGATGATTGAAATCACTAAATCCTTCAATTGGCAGCAATTGAAAGTCGCACTGACATAAAAATTCTGGTCTCAACCCCTGGCCAGTGCCAAAAACTAACAATACAGGCCTGTCTAATTGCCATGCAGTTACTTGATCATAAAAAGTAATAAGTGGTGCATGAACAAGCCCTGTCACCGCTGAAGTTGCAATAACTAATGGAGCAACCCCCTCTTGCTGTTCTATGGCTGCGATTGTTTGTTCAATCGTATCTTGCACAGTAACTAATTTAACTGCTCGATGACGACTTTTATTATACATAATGCCATTATCAGAACACCAAAAATCTAATAATTTTTTCACAATTCTTTTCTGATCAAGTAATGGCGTCACCACAAAAAATTCTTTTACCCCATAGGTAGCACATGAACGGGCAATATCATGTAAATCTATAGAGGTCACCGAAGTCGTACCAACACCTCGCTCACCACCAATTAATACATCCCCATGAACCAATGCAACATAATGCCGAGGCATATAACTAGCTGCACAATCTTGTTGTTTTTTGGTCATTGCATGAGAACGCATCCATGAAAAATGCTTACGAACACTGGTACGTGCAGCCTGATGCATACGCCAATCAGCAATAGCCGCATGATTGCCAGACCGAACAATATCAGGCACTAATCTATTTTTCCACTCGACAGGCTCAGTATACTCAGGGTAATCAGTAAAGGGACCCGTGAATGATTCCTCATGAACTGATTCCTCTTTGCCAACTATCCCCGGTATCAAACGCAAAAAACCTTCCAGCAACATCATTGCTGGTATGTCTCCACCCATTAATACAAAATCGCCTACCGATACAATCATATCAGCATACTCTTGTTCAACGCGTGCATCCATACCTTCATAGCGTGCAGGAAACAACATTACATGCCCTGCATGTTGCGCTTGTACTGCTATTTTTGCAAGCAATCGCTGATTCAATGGTTCACCCTGAGGTGAGAAAAAAATCTTAAATGCTTTCCCGTGTGCCTTTTCCTGGCGCTCAACAGCATCCTGCACTACTTCAGGTCGAATTAACATACCTGATCCAGGACCAAATGTTGCAGCATCAATACGCTTTTTAGGCGGCACTAATGAAAAAAAAGATTGCACATCAATGCCAATCAATCCTTTTTCTTGTGCACGCTTAATAAGGCTTACACTCAAAAAAGGTTCATACAATTCAGGAAAAACAGTAATTATTGATACATTCATAAATAACTATTCAACCCATTTAATCTGCTACTCGCACAGATATTTTTTCTTCTGCGCTAATAACTGTGTCAACTAGAGTACGTATCGCCCTAATTGTTTGCCCTCGTTTACCAATAAGCCGACCACGATCTCTCGCGCTCACCTTAATGTTAACCGTACGCACATCATTATCCTGTACTATTGATACCTGAACACTTTCAGGATCATGAACCAATTGCACAACAACGTACTCAACAAGTTCTTTAATCATAGACACGCCTTAAGGTACTACTTTAGCTTTTTATAGCCTCAGTCTCTTTACTTTTTGTATCTGACTTTTTGGATTCAGCAGATGTTGCTTTAATTGTCTTTTTAACATCAACAGCTTTTTTAGCTACTTCTGTTGTCGCGGCACCACCAACTGCTGCTTTTTTTAATCCACGCTTATAGGTACGATATATTTTTTTTGCTGTATCTGAAGGAATAGCTCCTTTAGAAATCCAATCTTGATATATATCTTCCTTGAAGTTGATCACAACCCCTTTAAGACCATCATATGTTCCTATATCAGATAAAAAAGCCCCATCACGCTTACTGCGTGAATCAACAGCAACAAGAGTGTAAAAGGGAGTTTTTTTTCTGCCAATCCGTGAAAGCCTAATTCTAACAGCCATGTACATAATCCTTTATAAAAAACAGTAAATTTATCGAAACAATCGTTTTAACGGGCCAGACTTCTTTAAAAGCTTAACATATTGTTGCGCTTGTTCAAAGCGCGCAATAAGAGTATTTACATCAGAAATCTGAACCCCCGCACCCAAAGCCACTCTTTTTTTCCGTGAAACATCAAGAATAGATGGATTAATGCGCTCTTTTGAGGTCATAGAACTAATAATTGACCTAAAGCGCTTTAAATCCCCTTCTCCTTTGTGTAATTCTTCTTGAGAAATACGAACATCCCCCATGCCAGGCATATATTTCATAATAGTAGACAATGAACCAATTCTATTCATCATATCCATCTGCTGGGCAAAATCATCTAACGTCATATGCCCTGAAAGCATTGCTTTCTGCATATCTTCTTGCTCTGATTCTTTAATTTTATCTTCTGCGTGCTCAAAAAGCGTCTGCAAATCTCCCATTCCCAAAATACGACTTGCTGCACGCTCAGGATAAAATTGTTCAAGACTATCAACCTTTTCACCTACGCCTACAAAAATAATTGGTTTTTTTAATGAATAACGAAATGAAAAAGCTGCTCCACCACGAGTATCGCTATCCATTTTGGTCAATATAGCGCTACCAAATCCAACACCACTATCAAATGCCTGCGCTACCGCTAGAGACTCTTGACCTGTCATCGCATCCAAAGCCAATATTTTATAACGAGGACTTAAGTGTGCATCAATATCCCGCAACTCTTGCAACATTTGATTGTCAACATGTAAGCGACCAGCCGTATCTAAAAAAAGCAGCTCATAGCCATTGTTTTTAAATTCTGCATATATTTCTTTAGCTGCCTCTACCGGATTGGTACTTTTTGCACGATAAAATGACGCATTAGCCTGCAAACTCAACTGCTCAAGCTGATCTATAGCTGCTGGACGATAAAAATCAACCGATGCCATCAAAATAGACCGTTTTTTCCCTCGACGCCCTGCCTGCTTTTGCACATAATGAGCTAGCTTTGCACAGGTGGTCGTCTTGCCAGAACCCTGCAATCCCATCACCATGACAACGGCAGGCAATTGAAATGAAAATTCAACCGCTTGTTTACCACCAAAAAAGGCGAGCAAAGAATCGTGAACGACTTTAACTAAATGCTCACCTGGCTTTAATGAACCAATAAGTTTTTTACCTACTACCTCTTTTTTTACCGAATCAACAAAAGCAATGGTCACATCAAAAGGGACATCTGCCTCTAATAATGCGTCGCTCACCTTCTCAAGAGTCTGTTTAATATGATCTTCAGAAATCGTTGTATTTTTCGACAACCCTGAAAACACTGATGCTATTTTATGAGAAAGAAAATCAAACATATGTATTTTACCCTACGTAGTATACTACTATTATATCACGCAATTAAAAGTATATACTCCTTATATTTTTTTGTAAAAAAGAAAGCATCTTTAATTAAAAATATATGCAAAAAAGAAAGCACCCCATACACCGATGCTTTCTTTTTTACGATTTTATCGCTTTACAACCTCATTAAAAAGCCCACTAAACTAATTTTTAACCTACTCTTTTACCTGTCTATTGCTAAGTAGATTAACAACCTACATTAGCTGTAAACATAGCTTTAACTCAGATTAACTAAATAGGCCAGTAAACTTTTTCCAAACAACAGCCAATCTTGCAAGAATCCCTACCTGAACTTGCTCTTTCTGTTTTTCTGCTCCCGCTTGCTCTTCTACCGACTGTTCTACTACTACAGCAGTTTCTTCTGGCGCTTTAACCTGCTGTTCACTCTTATCTTGAGTGGCTTTTTCAACTAGTGCAGCTTTTGCCAACGCCGCTCTTGACGCTTTAGTAGATCTTGCGTTATTAACAGACACTGACCGACGAGACACGCCACAGCTTCCATTTTTACATCCAGCTACAAGATCCATACCTAATCCAAAAAAACCAACTACCGCTAAAACTGAAACAGTTGTACGATTTTTCATAATAACCTCCAAAAAAAATTGAATAAAAACACCATTAATTCTTTATCATAGTATCATAAATACAGAGTTTTTAAACTGCCAAGCTCACTATTTACTTTAACTGTTACAGGTAGCAAATCTTTAACGCTCCTCGCCTCAGAACCAGTTCACCCCACCCTTCTGAATTCATAAACAATACCAATCAATAACCCCCGCCACCTGCCGTATTCTAAAGCTGCAATTACCCTTCTTCTTAGCCTTAACATATAAAATGTGTCCTCTTTTGATTGACAATTGGATAATTACATATAAAATTATAATTAAAAGCAAGCTCTTAAAAAAGCATTACTTATTGCGCACATGTCAAACACTTACCTCTATTATAAAAATAAAAGCAAGGCCTTATATCATGCAAGCTATCAAAACATTAATTACTGTTACTGTATTAACTATAACCCTAGGGCCCCTAGGTATGCATGGAGCGGGAGAAGGGCAAGATTCTAGAGAAGCCCAAGCTACTCCGGCGTTTACGCATAACCAGATAGAGCTAGCAAATAAACAATTACTCACCGCCTCGCTCAATGGCAACACATATGGTGTAAATCAAGCATTATCTAAAGGAGCTAACGTTAATCAAGTAAACTTGGGCTGGACCCCATTAGACTGCGCTATTTTCAAGAATTACACTGAAATAGCAAGCATATTGCTAGCAAATGGTGCAAATGCCTCTCGTGCAAAGACGGGAGACGAACCCCCACTCTATTGGGCTATTAACCACGACAACGTTGAAATAGTAAAAAAACTTCTTGAAAAAGGCGCAAATCCTAATCATGTTGACGTAAAAGGCAACACTCCTTTAATGCAGGCAATCCTAAATAAAGGCTCGCATGAAATGATACAAATACTGATTAATGCCGATTCCTATGTGAACAATCCTAGCAATTTTAAGACATCCCCTTTATCCATAGAAACAATCAAAGAACAACCCTCTAGCCTATTAAATACAAACCAAGTCAATACAATAAATACCTATATAGCTGAAAAAATGGTACTGATGATTTGTACTGAAAGAATATATTCAGCTATCATTAAACCATTCGGATTACTACAAATATGCGCTGGTGCTGCGTACGAAAATCAACCTGTAATACACGAGCCTTACCCTTTAACCCCTTTATTGCTTCTATCTAGTGCAGCTGCCGCTAGCGCATATGGAATATATCATCACCCTGAGATCCCACAAAATATATACCAGACTATAAAGCGGGAAATAATCCAAGCTATAGGAAACATAACAGGCCTTAACCATCAAGTCACTAGCAATAATACCGTTGATGCACTTGAAGTAGCTATGCCTCAACTATTATTACCTATAATCAGAGACAAAAACATCATTAACATAATAAAAAATTATGCTGGCGATTCAGATTATACAGACGAACAACGTGACCGTGCAGATATGTGGCAAGATATAGCCCAGCAAAGCTATCATAACGAAGCAATGGCTCAAAAAGAAAAGCGTATGCACCTTCTTTTGCCCATAGAAAATAAAAATGCCCGCGAACAAGAGCTGAGACACATGCGCGAAGTGCGCTCAAAGAAATTTGATCCCAAAAAATAACACTAAACAAAGAATCTTTTTAAATCGAGTATAAACAAATGGAAAGGGTTATACCATGAAAACTATCAAAAAATTAATTATTGCCACTGCACTGATTGGCTCTTTAAGCATGCAAGACATAAAGCTTTATGCAATGAACAGTGATACAGAGGATGAGGGAAGCGAAGAAAATGCAAGTGCTGCCCAAGAAGCATTACCTACACCTAGGTTTACTACAGAAAGAATAGCCTTAGTTAGACCTTTTTTATCTCCTCCAGGCATATCAGAATTAGTATCTCTGTATGCGCAACCAACAGAAGAGGACGCCAAAGACGCCACCAAAAATATTCTTGATGCAAGTAGAGCTGGAGATATGGGCGCTTGCATGCAAGCTCTTGAAAATGGGGCCGATGTTAACTGTGCACATCTTGCCGGCACACCACTAAGTAGAGCTATTTTTAACAACAACACCCAAATAGCACACCTACTGCTTTCTCATAATGCCGACCCAAATCAATCATCTGGGCGGAAATACACCTCTCCTCTTGAATACGCTATAAGAAGAAACAATGCCAAAGCTGTCGAGCTATTGCTTGACCACAAGGCAGATCCTAATCAAGAAACTGGAAGGTTTGACCTAAGACCATTATGCCTGG
Source organism: Candidatus Babelota bacterium (assembly GCA_026388985.1). Lineage (GTDB taxonomy): Bacteria > Babelota > Babeliae > Babelales > Vermiphilaceae > JAPLIS01. Next base: position 39,144 of record JAPLIS010000017.1, read on the forward strand.
CAATTGAAGATGTTACCACAAAAGGCCATAGTCTTGAAACCATACAAAGACTTATTTTTGCTGGAGCCGACCCTTTACTGACCAACGAAAATGACGATAGAAGTTATATGGATATGGCGACACCAGAAATAAAAGCAGCAATTGAACAAGCGCAAGCAGCAGCACGGCGGCGGGCACAAGAACATGCGGCTGCAGCGCAAGAAGGTGCGGTCACTGAGCCATCATCAGAAACAGCTCAAGATGCAAGAACACAAACGTATAGCATTAGCTCTGCAAGAACTGAACAAATGCCTGAACAAGTGGCGCATGTAGATGCAGCCGAACAGCCAAGTGAACGTGAGCGCATGATTGCTGCACGGCTAAAAAAATTTGATCCCAAAAAATAACAATAACTAAAAAACTGATTTACACAGGGCTTTTTAATTAATAGTTAAAAGATTCGTTAAGCAAGTAACATAAAGAGGGGGAGTAGATGCGAAAAATTCCACCCACTCCCCCTCTTACTATCTCAAGCCTTACCCCCCCCTCTAGCCTCAGAAGACCGTCGCTCCTTTATTTTCAAGCTTTACACCTATCGACAAATTAATAATTTAATATAATATTATAAGTAAAAAGCAATTCTATCTGTGCTGGTTACGCAAAAAATAAATGGAAGGTTTGCGGTGAAAACTATGAAATATCTTATTATTGCTACTTTATTGACTACAGCTTTAGGATCGGTCTGTGTGTATGCAATGGATGACAATCAAAAAGAAGAAGAAACAAGACAATTACAATTAAGAGATCAAAGAACCCCTCACATAGTCCCATTTTTGCCTGTCCCTGGGGTTGCCAATATAGCATCAGAATATGCAGCCTTTACTCCTGAAGAGGTTACGCAAGCGAATAACGCATTATGGCGTGGCATAGACACTAAAAATGTAGATGTTATAGCTCAAGCACTCGATAGTGGTGCACAAATTAATCAGTGTAATCCCCATCGTGGCGTGACAGCATTAAATTGGGCTTGCGGCAAAGAAGGCTATACTGCAATAGTAAAATTATTACTCAATCGTGGCGCAGATGCTAATGAGCGTGCAAAAAATGGCAACTATACTCCATTAGAGTGGGCTTGCAAGAAAGGCTATATTGAAATAGTAAAAATACTTGCCTTTCATGGAGTAGGACCTTCTGGCCAAGTATCAGAAAATGTGAAGACTATTATTAAACAAGTGCAAGAAGCACGACGAGAGTTGGGTGATCAAAATTGGTTGCCACAGGAACCATAGGAACCACAGGAACTAGTTAAAACTCAAGAATTAACTCCCTTTGTACAGATAACAGCTCTTCATAAATTGATTTGGGATTATGCTGCTTATCCTCTTGATAGCATACAGGATCCTGCATTGAAAGAATTAATGCAACAGCAGATTATCAAAAATAGACTACAATTTGCGCAAGAAAGAGTTGCTGCAGCTCAAAGCCAAGATGGTGCAGAGGCACAGGAACGCCCAAACAAACAAGAAAATGTAAATCCAGCTCCACAGCCAGCTCCACAGCCAGCACAGCCAGCTCCAGTTCAACAGCCAGCACAGCCAGCTCCACAGCCAGTTCAAGTTCAACAACAGCCAGAACAAGTTCAACAGCCAGCACAGCCAGCTCAACAGCAAGCTCCAGTTCAACAGCCAGTTCAACAGCCAGTTCCACAGCCAGCTCCAGCTCCACAGCCAGCTCCAGTTCAACAGCCAGCTCAAGCCTTCCTTAACAAAAACAAACACTCTTCACCTTTAAACATCAGCCTTCTAGGAATAGCCGCAGTTACTGGTATATATGCCGCATGTCACTACTTGCCTAAAATAAAACTGTATATCGAGTCTTTGTTTATTAAAAAAAAAGAAGCAACAAAAAAACCGGTTACAACTCAAACTTAAAAAAATAAAAAACATATATATAAAGGCACCTGAATCAGCTGCACCTGCTAATTTAACCGAAAGAAAAGCACCGTGAACAAAAACATGAGCTTATGCGTGCTGCACGGTTAAAAAAAATTGGCTCTCAATAATCAGATAAATAACAAGCAAAGAAAAAAGTAACATAAAGAGGGAGAGTGGATGCGAAAAATTGCATCCACTCTCCCTCTTGCTATTTAGGCGATCAAGACTTTTGACTTTCCCCCCCCTTTCTAATAGAATAAATTATATACTTTCTAACCCCACATACGATGTTACGGTTGCGCATGGCTAAAACACTTATTTTCGAAACAAAAGAATACCCGAAAACCCTTATTATAGGCATTCATGCACCTTATCAAAGAGCTGGCAACATCGATGCTTATTTAGAAGAGTTCCGCAATTTAGTAAAAACAAACAATGTTCCCTATGAACAAATGCTCACCGTAAAATTACGTGAAATTAGCCCTGTTTATTTTTTCACTAAAGGGAAACTTGAAGAAATAAAAAAAGTATGCGATGAACATAAAATCGAAAATGTGATTATATCTGACATACTTACACCACAACAAGAACGTAACATAGAAGATTACCTTTCAGTAGATGTTACTGACCGGACACAATTAATTTTAGAAATTTTTGAAAAAGCAGCTCGTTCAGCCGAAGGTAAAACGCAAGTAGCTATTGCTATGCTTCAACATCGCAAAACACGCTTGGCGGGAAAAGGAATTTACCTTGAACAACAATCAGGTGCCGTTGGCGTACGTGGTGGATTTGGTGAAACCTTAAAAGAGCGAGATCGGCGTTATATTAATAGCCAAATTACCAAATACAAAGATCAATTAGTATCTATGCAAAAAGTACGTGAAACACAACGTAAAAGTCGCCTTGATGCTCAGGTACCACAAATATGCTTGGTTGGTTACACCAATGCGGGCAAGTCAACTATTTTAAATGCACTAACCCATAGCGATGTACTTGCAGAAGACAAGCTCTTTGCAACGCTTGACACTACGACTCGCAGCTTGTTTATTGATAATACACAAAAAGGAATTATCTCTGACACGGTTGGTTTTATTCAACAACTACCGACACGTTTAATTGAAGCATTCAAATCTACTCTTTCTGAATTGCAGTTTGCGGATCTATTGCTCCACGTTGTTGATATTTCTGATCCAAGTTGGGAACTCCACATTAAAGTAGTAAATGGCATTCTTGCTGATCTTAAATTAAACAAAGAGATGCTCTATGTCTTCAACAAGTCTGACAAAGTAGAAATTACCGCTGATATTCAAGAAAAAATAGCTAGTTATCAACCTCATGCGATTACATCCGCCTATTCAAAAAAAGGCCTTGAACCATTGGTAAGCTATTTACGCGCATGGCAACCAAACAAACAAGAAGTAGAAATTAAAACAGAGCCTACCGATGATACTGACGACGATACTGACGAATATTTCGAAAATTACGAAAACGAAGAAAAATAAACCAATAAAGCAAAAAGCGGTATGATAGCCAGCCAATCTATTTCTGGTTGCTGCCAGAGACTATCATCTCTTTCTTCTTGATCAGATTCACTATCGCTATAGTCACTACTAGTATATGAGCTATGACGGGCATGAGCATTGCCAGCAATAGCATTAAGTATGTCAACAACCTCTGAACTCAGGGGCTGTTGACAGAGTACACATACAAAACTATGAGAAACATCACACCATTTCTTAATACACTTTGTATGATACGAGTGCAATAGGTTTTTTTTCTGACTACACTGACTATTGACAACAGAATCAATAGTTAAATCATCATGACATATTACACAGATAGACAGCTCTGTGTCTTGTTCTGTAGCAGAATATAAAAAAGTTGATTTACCTAAAATACAAAAAAACAGTAATAGTATGCTCACTTTTTTGGTGATTACATAATCTGGTATAATCATAAATCAATCCTATACTTGAATAAAGAGAACGCATACTTTTATTTCTGATGTTATAAAAAACATAGCAAACGGCCTTACCATAAAGATAGAATTCTTCCTGTTCTCTTTATAAAAAAATCGTCTAAAGCGATAATAGCTTAAAAAAACTACATTCATATCAAACATTAAGCCCACACATCAAAGCTTAATCAAAAACGATTTTTCACGCCTACCCCACTCGTGAAAACAAAAAACTCTTTATTTCAGATAGAATTATATGCTATGATTGTAATTGAAGAGTAATAGTTTAATACCATTTATTAAAAAGGAGTACTTATCATGAAAAAAGTACATTTATTATACACAATGGCTCTATTGAGCCTAAGCGCTACAGGAAGATTATATTGTGCTGAAGAAAGAAGTTCTAACTGGAAGACTCAATTGATAGAGTATAGTAGTGAAACAGGGTTGCCAATGGTATCCTCCGATGTATATGATGCTTTGACCCCTGAAAAAAAAGCAGAAATTGATGCCGAGATAGAAAGATTAAAAAATGCAGCTAAAATAGGAGCTGTACTAGGAGGAGTAGCCCTTGCAGGGGCAGCTTATAATCAGTATGCACCAACTCTTGATCAAATGCACCAAGCTGCAAGCAGTTGGGTGCCAGGATGGCTTTCAAGTCGGGTACCAGATAGATTAAAAAATGCGTTTAAACCATCTGCAGCCCCAATAGTTGATAGATTAATAACGGGCGTTTTATATAGTACAGATTTCATGAAAGAAGCTCAGTGGAGCAAATCTTTCAGATGGATGTTAAAACAAATTGCAGAAAAAAACAAGAAAGTGCAATTAGGCTTTATAGAACTCATACGAGCTTTAAAGTTGGTCTCTTCTGAAGGTCCTAATATGGCACCCGACGAAGGGGAAGAGATGTTGAAACAGGTGTTTATATCTATGGGTGCGAAACCTTCAAAGATACCGTCATTTTTCTCGAAGGAAACCGATTACAATACGGTGGATTTATATAGAACAGAATCCTTAGATGTGCCTGGAAAATTAACCGGCCAAGAAATAGTAGATCGGCGAATAAGGGAGTTAGAAACAATCAACTCTAATCTTTTTAACTTTCTTTACTAATAAATACACAGGTTAACTAAACATATAAAAACAATAGACCTCTTTTTGATATAAGAAGAGGTCTATTTACTAAAATAAATCTAAAAACAAATTAAAAGGAGTACTTATCATGAAAAAAATATCTATGCTATTTATAATGGCTCTTGCGAGCTTAAGTTATAGTTTTAAAACATCTGCAGCAGATGAGCCTGTTACTCCTCCTGATACTGGGGTGGCGGCTGCCGCAGAGGGAAGCAGCAATCAAGGATGGACTGCTGGATGGGGAACGGGATTAGCCAGAAGAGCTAGAGATGCTGGCAATGCTGCTGGGGCAATGGCTGAAAGCGCTAGAAATGCTGCTACACCTGAACGCATAGAAACTGCCAAAACAGCTGGACAAGCTTTCGCAATGGGACTTGCTAGCTTAGCGACCCTCTATGGAGCAACAAAAGTTTTTGCGAAAGGGCAAGAGCTCCTACGCTTGCAGCAGAATCGTGTTGCCCAAACCAACCGCCAGATTGAAAAGTTATTGAACATGCCATTTATGAGTGATCCGAATTGGAGTTCATCCTTTAGGTGGATATTGGAGCAACTAGCTTTAAATGGGCCGCGTAAAAACACCAGAGTAAACGAAAAGTTTGTAACATTAATAAATGCTTTATATAGAAATCAATCAGAAGCACAAATCAAAGAGATAATGAATTCAATGGGAGCTCGTCAATCTATGTGGGCTTATGCTGGTATGAAAGCTAAACCATTTGATATTACTGAATACAAAAACGGTAATACCCCGCCAGGGGGATGTCTAAGAAAAGCATGCTCATCAAAAAAGAATAAAACAACAGGCGAAAAAGAGGTAAGTACTTTTGTTTTCTTAAATTCATCTGAATTCAGTTTCTTTGACAGGAACCCTCAACAGGAAGGCAATGATGATGAAAAAGCTTAATAATGCGTATATAGCAATACAATAGGTTACATAAAACCTATAATAAACCTATATACATAGTAACAAAAAAATAAGGGGCGGGCTTTGATTAGTATATCAAAAAAACCGCTCCTCATTTATAGATTACAGCCATACAGCCAAAAACAAGCCACATAAAAAATTTGAATTATCATGAGTTATATTTACACTAATAATTACTTACCTAATTAGATTGATACTAAAACACAGTTTATACTGACCATATATTCATTACTGAGGCATCATGGCACAATCAAACACTTTTGATGCATTTGTTACAGAACAATTAAACCCTTCGCAACAAGAAGCTGTTCTGCATGGCCATGGGCCTATTTTGGTAATTGCTGGTGCTGGATCAGGTAAAACTCGTGTAATTACTGCACGCATCACCAATCTTATTCTAAATAATAAAATACCACCGCACGCTATCATTGCGCTTACATTTACTAACAAAGCCGCCAATGAAATGAAAGAAAGAATTGCTCACTTTTTGGGAACTACACATAATGTGCCATTTGTTGGCACATTTCACGCCTACTGTGTACGTCTTCTTAAACAAAATAGCAACCAGCTCAATACACCTACTTTTACTATTTTAGATAGTGATGATCAACTCAAAATGGTAAGCAGCATCTTGCATCGTGTTAACGCAGGCAAAAATATCACACCACGCAATGCAATATATCAAATTTCTCATATTAAAAATCAACTCATAAGCCCTATCAATAGCTCCCTGTTTTCGCACCCCATTATGGAACAGGTGTATACCGCCTATGAAAAAGAAAAAAAAGTAAGCAACTGCTTTGATTTTGATGATTTAATGCTGGAAGTGTTAAAGTTATTTAAAACAAACACCGTTTTTAAAATGCTTCACCAGGAACGAGTGCTTCATATACTGGTTGATGAATATCAAGATACCAATATAGTGCAACATGAACTGCTTAAACATATGGCTCTCAAAAATACTACTCTTGCCGTTGACTCTTTGTGCGCTGTTGGCGACGAAGATCAATCTATTTATTCATGGCGAGGAGCTACTATTGCCAACATGCTTAACTTTAAAAAAGATTTTACCGATACAAAAACCATTAAAATAGAGCAAAATTATCGCTCAGTTCAACCAATACTTGAAGTTGCCAACCGAGTCATTGAAAAAAATATTAATCGTAATCCTAAAAAATTATGGTCAGATAAAAAAGGCTCCGATCGTGTACGCATTGCAACCTGCATGTCTGAATATCAAGAAGGTGAATGCATTGCTCAGTGCTTAAAAGCTGCTAGCATCCAGCAAAAAAGAAGCTCTATCGCTGTTCTTTATCGCACCCATGCCCAATCCCGAGCAATTGAAGAAGCGCTGATTAAACATTCTATTCCTTATAAAATTATTGGTGGCATTCAATTTTATGAACGTAAAGAAATTAAAGATCTTCTTGCTTATGTGCGATTAATTATAAATCCATTTGACCGAACCTCTTTTTTTAGAATTGTAAATACCCCTAGCCGTGGCCTGGGAACCAAATTTGAAGAACTTTTTTATGAATATTGGGATAATGAACCCTTTTTAACGTTTAAAGAAATTGCCCTCAAACTTATAACAGATGGTATGATTAGAGGTGCAAAACAAACAGCTCTTGAACAATTTAGTACCCTTTTTAATGGCCTTGAACCAGAAACTGCGCCAAGCACAGCCCTGGAAACACTTATAAAAAAAACAAAATATATAGAATTCCTTAAAGACTCATATGAGCCGCAAGAAGCGCAAGAACGCATAGACAACGTACAAGAACTTTTAGATGCAATCCGCTATTTTGAAAAAAATGGTATTAATACCATAGAATTGCTTTTGCATGAAGTCGCCCTGATGCAAGAAAAAATGCACAAACAAGATGATCAGCAAGATAAAGTGCTTCTCATGAGCTTGCATGCAGCTAAGGGATTAGAATTTGATATGGTCATACTTGCCGGGCTTGAAGAAGGAATCATGCCCACCAGCCGTGCGCTGAGTAGTGATGATGCGGTTGAAGAAGAAAGACGATTATTTTATGTTGGCATAACACGCGCAAAAGAACGCCTTTTAATTACGCATACTAAGCATCGATATACCTACGGCAAAATGGTTGACCAATTTGTTTCACGATTTTTAGATGAAATGCCAGCGCCTGTTACTCTTCGCCAAGATGCTTCTTGCTTAAATCCATTACAATTGCATGGTTTTTTTTCAGAATGGTTTGGCGTTAAAAGCCATAACTCAGTCATGACTTTTGGCCAATCAATGCAGCATAAAGCATACACCAATCACTTGGACACCCAGGCTCAACTTACCAAAACCTATAATCGCCTTCACTCAACAGCTGAAGGCACTTCACGAGCAAAAAAAACCGTTCAGACTCGGGTACCTGATACTGCCAGCTCATCAAGTACGCAATCGCCACGCTTTTACCCCGGCACACCCGCAGTCAATTCACAATGGCGCAAAAATCAACCAGTTAAGCACATAAAGTATGGTCTTGGGTTGGTAGAAATGGCAGAAGAAAAAGACGGCAGCACCTATGTGACGGTTAAATTCAAAGAAGGTGTTAAAAAGATTGTTTCACGATTCTTAGAGCATGTATAAATATGCCTATAGACGCTTTTCAAGCCACTCAAGTTCTAACTGCCCCTGTTGCGATACAGTAGCAGCTGAGCTGTGAGCCCCCCGCTTAAAGTTAATATTAATACCTACTAACACAATTTCTTTATTTTTATACATATACTTTTCATGATATTTTTTCTCAATAATTTGATTTAAAGCCTCTTGAGCCGATTTATTATATTTAAACTCAAATACAATAACAGCATCTGCGCTTTCTAAGACAAGGTCAGATTCGCCATAACGAGTGGCCTCTTCTGACTTTGGCCTCATGCTAAGCATGTCAAACATAAAGTGAAACAACGAATGATAATATGCTTCACGAGCGATATGCAAATTATGGGGAATACTTGCAAAAAGCGCTTTTACCGCATTACAAAATTGTTCGAAATCTTTACTGACTAATGCGTTTCTCATCCGCGAAAGTTCATCTTCTATTAACTCAGGAGTCGCATAGGCAAAAGCCTGCATTAAATAATCCTTAAATGATTCACGTACTTCTCGATTAGGATAGTCTAAAGTAAACACTTCAGTTTGCGCATCATAATCAACAATTGTTAGATAGCCGGTCTGAAAAAGCAGAGCAAAAAGAGGAATATTGCTTATATCTATTGCATTTAAACTTTTATTTGAAACTTTAATTACCTGGCGAAGTTCAAGGCTTATTCCCTTTAGCCGCAAAAGTGCAATCAAAAAACCTGGGCTTCCCGTATTAAACCAATAATTAGAAAGTCGTTTATTATCTATAGATGCAACAACCGAAAGGGGACTGTACATTTGTGGCTTTTGCATATCATCACAAAACCTATATCCATCATACCATATCTTCATGCTATCAAGTGTCTCCTGCCTTGTTTTACCCAAATGGAGAGCGAGATCATCTATCCGTGGTAAAAAATAAGTCACGAGTTCTGCATAGGTATACCCAAAAAGTTCAGCCGCAACAGGGTCAAAGGTTAGTTCTTTAAGGTTATTAAGCCCCGAAAAAACCGAGGTTCTTGCAAACTTACTTACGCCAGTTATAAAAATAGCCCGCCAGCTTGATTCCAAGGACTTGACGGTAGTATAAAAACTATTAAGTATTTTTCTGTTTTCTTCTGCCAACGATACATTATCCACATGATCAACTAAGGGCTTATCATATTCATCAACAAGCAGTACAACTTTGGCTCTTTTTTCTAATTGTTCAACAAGCTCATTTAACATACTTCCCGGACTTATTGCTTCCAATTTAGCACAATCATACTGCCGTGCTATCTTCTGCAAAGCAAGACATAAATTATGCTTAAACTCTTGTGCAGTGGCATTTTCAATACCGCCAAAATCTAAATGTATAACTGGATGCTTTCGCCAATCATATGAACTATTTTTCCCTATCCAATATTCAGCAAATAATTCTTTTTTACCTGCAAAAATCTCTTTAAGCGTTGAAATAAAAAGCGATTTACCAAAACGACGGGGCCGAGATACAAAATAAAAATGTTTTTTATCTAAAGCTGTTATGAGATCATATATAATCTTAGTTTTATCAACATAGATACGACCTTCTGTTACAAAATGTTCAAAGATACTGCAATTAAGCCCCAATTGTTTAGGTTTATTATTCATACATAATGCCCTTTTTTATAGTAACTCTATTTAATAGCTACATTGTCTCATAATAAGCCTACCAAAAATAGCAATAACTTACACCGTCACAAAGACGTTGCGAAAAAAAATGGCTGTTATCTATGCGCCAGTTACATTCAAAGAGGGTGTTAAAAAGATTGTTTCACGATTCTTAGAGCATGTATAAATAAACAAGCTGCCCATGCTTTATGCTCACAGACAGCTTGTTATATCATGTCATTCTATACTTTTTTATATTACGCAAGGCTTTTTACAAGCACAGCTATAAATCATCCGATTTTTCCTCTTCTTCTAAATTTCTTAGAAAACTAAGAGCATCTTCTGTACTCTAGAAGCATCAAGCAAAATCTTTACCGCCTCCATATTGCCCCAATAAGTAGCTTTACGCAATTCATTGTCCACGTCTTCTGTCCTTGCAAAAAAATTTTTTGCTTTGCTTGTGCATGTGCTAAAAAATTCTTTTTTTGGCTCTTGCTGTATGCTTACTTTTTTAATAAGCCTTATCCTGTCTTGAACAATACGATCATTATCTTGAGACTCCAATTGCAAGCGCACATCTGCAAAGCGTTTTATTTCTGCTATTTTTTCAACAGCTAATGTAATTTTTTTTGTATTAGTCTCTTTAATATCAGTAATGCAATGACGATGATACGTAGACAATATATCTCTATATTGTTGCTCATTTAGATAGTTTGGCCTATTAGGATCAATCATATTAACGACTAATTTTCTACCATTCAACTTCTTTAAAGCATATGCTTGACTGTATTGACTATAACCTGAGATATCAATAACAACATCCTCTAATTCACCTTTATTATCTATCAATTTTTCAATAATAAATTTCTTTATTATCAAATCGTTACCATAATCTATAGATTTAATAAAGACAGGAACATCAAACGATAAATTCTCTACAATAATAGATTTAAATGAATGTATGACGGTTTCTCCTGATAACATCGATATAAATAGAGGCATTGTTGAAACAGTTGCGTCAATAATTACCGGAAATGGAATTTCTGTTGTTTCAAGCAATATAGACTTAACACTATTATCTATAACTAAAGGCTTTTTTCTTGTTGCAGCCATAATTTTAGAAATAGTAATCACGTTACCACAAGACTTATCATAAACAGGCTTAAAAACAGGAGCCTCTGGAGCTCGTAAAAGCGGCATACTCGCAACTTCTTGAGGCAATTGCACATCAACAGCCCTTTTTACCAAGGGAAATATATGACCCAAAGCTTCTGTGTAATTAAGCTCATCAGCTTGTACAGCTTGCACAAAGTGATCAAATCGCAACTCTGTATCTAAAGAACCATCAGCTGATTTTTTAAAATTAAACTTATTTAAATAAACAATCGCATCAGTAGTTGCACCTGTCACTATAGCAAAGGGATAGGTACGCACTCCGCCAGCTGCTTGTACATCACCATAAATAAGCTGATGCGCCAAACCTGCAGCAAAACATGAGTTGTACATAAATATCTTCGTATTAATCTTCGTTTTTAAGTAACCCAATAATTGCTGAAAGGCTGAATCCTGCTGTCCCTCTTCAGGATGTAAACAAATACCGGCAACATGCTTATTATAATTGCCATGTCCGGTACAATAAATGGCATATCTATGGTGTGTGCCTGGCACAAAAAGTGTATTATGTTCTAAGGCATGCAACAGCTGTTGACCCAAGACACCTGTTCCCTCACAAATATCTTGTACAGCCTTCTCTTTAAATTCATCATGCTTTGCTATAAAATATGCCTGAATAGCATCTGATTTTTTATTTTCTTCAATATCTTTGATCGCTTGCATACTACGCCAATTGATACCGATACTATTTTCTACCGAATCATCTCCGATTAAGCACTTTTTGGGCACCAACACATATAAATCGTCCGAAAGTTGCCGAATAATCCACTGACGAGAATCAAATCTATCCACAAACAACTTCACCAATACCTTGATCTCCCCAGGGAGATTGCCATTCCTATAGTTAAAAATAAGACTTAACAATGAGCCTGATATCACGAGAGGGCCAACCTGCTGCTGTAAAATAGGTATTGCTTGCGCCAAAGTGAATGCCCGGTGGCTATCAGGGCGATGTATTTCCGTATTATCAATACATATTGACACCAAATGAGTTTTATTCATTTCAGCGGCAGCCTCTTTTCTGTCTTCGTCATGTCCCCCAAACCCCACGGCCTGCGCCCTAGGCTCATTTTCCGCCAATAAACCAGTTACTGCGCTCCCTTGGACTGCCAATACTCCCTCCTGAGCAGCCTGACACATGGGTGAAAACAAGAAACCCCACACAACAACCATAAACAATCCGATATTGTATCTTTTTTCCATGATAAACCTCCATTTATACACAAAAACAGTTAAAACGATAAACTACATGTTTTTATTATTACAAAGAGAATTAATCGTGTCAGGTTCGGCTTTTATGGGTTATTTCTATTTAAAATAGAATATATATTTATAAAAACATCTTTAAATCTACTATCTATATAAAAAGCAATAACTGCTTTTTTTATTTTTATACCATTGTATACTAATAAAAACACTTTTTAGCTCTTCATTCAAAAAAAATAGGACCAACCAGATGTATATACGTAAAACTATAACCATAATTAGTTTTCTTATACCTCTAACCTGCACAGTAATCAGCACTCTTTCAAATACCGCTAATCAAGCTACCATCAAAGACCAATGCTGCAACCTTAAACACACAAAGATACATACTCTCCACAATACCACCGATAAAACAATCTACGTAGCTGTATATTTAGAAAGCAAACAGATTCCCTATATAAATGGCCAAGGCAAGTTGGCAGATAATTCAATTGCCATCATAGCCCCTAAAGGGCAGCTTAAATTACATATCCCTTATAGAGCTGGTTATATAAGCAATACCTACCCTGTTATTTTCTATACGCATACTAAAAATGAACTTACTCCCTTTATAGACACAACTGCTCTTTCAATAAATGACCAGGTATGGCTCTACGCTAATAAAAAAACAACATGGAGAGAGGACATTAGCTTTGTTGACACACACAAAAAAATCAAACTATATGAACAAACACCAGTAGAAATAGCTTATGAAAAAGAAAGAAACAGCCCAACTGCACGTATCAAACCCTATAAGCCATATACTTTTGAAAACAGCCTTAAAGCTCCTATCTATGCTGCTTTTTATATCAAAAATCAAAAAGTGCCTTTTTATAATTATCGCAATAACATCTCTACCGGAGATCACATTTTAACTATCCATGGCACAACCACTGAAACTGTCTCCATTCCCTATGTAAACAATTGGACCAAAAACTACTATCCAACAGTGCATTTTTCTACCTCTATAGCTGATTTTCCAGAAACACTACCTACTGCCAATAACCACTCAACCTATAACCTCAATCAAGAAACATGGGGCTATTTTACCTTTTCAAAAGGAAATGCACCCTCTAAAATCACCTTAACTGCCACTCATGTAACTGGCATAAAGGCAGCGCTAGCCAATTCATCTCATTACACAATTCACAATAATACCAGCAAAGTCCTCTATTTTAATCTATACTATCAATCAACTGATGGTACCTTTAAAAGTATGTCTATCCTAGGAGACAAGCAATACCTACTCAATGCGGTTAGAGGCAAACACAGTAAAATATTTAAAGTCCCTGCCATGCCCAACATGCGTCTTTATGTGAGCACAAACCAAGATCTATTAACAGAGAATGCGCCTGATCTATCAAAAAATACACAATGGTATCAATTTCCCTCTGTCGCCAATCGACTCCATGGGGCAATCATTATTACTTGCGACACTAAAGGGAACTTTTTTATATCCAGAGAAATAGATAATTTGCTAGACACAGCAACCAACTCCCTTACTTCCCTTCTTGCATCTAGCACCAACACAGTGCTTGCCGCTCATAAAATAATAAGTGCTTTAATACGAGGCGCCTGGTATAAAAATATAAGCAGCTCTTTACTCAAAACGTTTAATGAACATCAGATACACTACTATGAAAAGGCTTGCAAACATCCAGCTCAAAATCAAGAAGCTTATGTTACGAATAGTTCTGACTTATCAGATGAAGAAAAACAGTATCTAGCGCACCATGCAATGCAGGAAACTATTGATAATGATCGCCCTATCCGTATAGCATTATGCTCTTCTGGCGGAGGATATCGCGCAATTATTAGCACTTTAGGTTTTTTTGAGGGGCTACAAAATATCAATCTCATGAAACATGTTACCTATAATGCCGGACTATCTGGCTCTTCTCTCGCAATGACCGGATGGCAGACCTCTCATGAAAAAAAAGTGGAAACGTACAAAAATGCCCTTTTTTCTCGTGCAAGTAGGTTTTTAAACCATGAGCTCTATGATCAGAGCAAAGAAGAAATGCAGCACATGCTACATCAAATCATCCAAAACAAAGCCCTGTACCCAGACACTCCTTTTTCTATCATAAGCCCCTATGGATCTATTCTAGCTCAGCGCACACTCATGGTATCTCATCCGGAAAAAACATGTCTTACCGATATCCAAAAACAATCAATATATATGCCATGGAACTTACATACCGCAGTAATACCCCAAAAAGATATCAACAAGAGCTGTGAAGGATTTTATTGGGTAGAGTTTTCACCGTATCACGTCAACTTTGTAAACTATTCAGGCGATGCACGTATACCCTTATGGTCATTTGGACGTCAATTTGATCATACTCAAAACAAATCAATAAATTATTCCCCTCCCTATTCTTTACCTTTTTGCTTAGGTATGTGGGGATCAGCTCTTTCGGCAAGCATACAAGAAGTTACCAGTGATGATGGGGTACAATCTCAAATTATACCTCTCTTGCAACTGTTACAAGCTAGCACGCACACAACTCAATCGACGCAGGTTTCTATTGATTCAGAAAAAATCAAACATCTTATTAATCTTGCTCTCAACACAGAACAGTACAAACAGTTAGAAAAATATCAAATTTTTACCAATGGAAGACTATGCCCTGCCCGCATTCCTAGCTGGGTAACTAGTGATGAAAAATTTCTTACTATTGTAGACGCAGGAGTAGATTTTAACCTACCCCTACCACCACTCCTGATACCCGAGAGAAATATAGATGTTGTTATTATTAGTGATGCATCAGGTGACTTGCATACTGCTGGGGCGAGCGAACTACAAAAAGCACTACGCTACGCAAAAAACACCTATGGATTTGAATATGAAATACCCGGAGAAAAAGATAATGACCTTTTAGCAAAAAATGCATTATCAACAGAATACGTCTTATCTCTACTTAAAAAGTACAATCGATCATATCTTATATTTAAGCCAAAAAACATAATTCGTCCTCTTGCTGGTAAGCAAAAAGCTCCATTACTACTCTATATTCCGCTACTAGATTGCAATAGCACAATACAACTTACCGAAACATTTCCGGTACATAAACTTTCATACTCAAAACAAGAAGCTGAATTCTTATATAAGGCTATGCGAGACAAAATAGATATACGTATTATTGAAGAAATTAAGCGGCATACTAGACGCAGGTACTAATATATCATTCTCCATCATCAGACAAGGCAATCATATCAGCTAATTTAGCTAAAGAGGATGCATTACTTGGCAACTCAAGAGGTAAGGCAAAAGATTGATTATCGAACAATAAAACATCTTTTTCATACATCATGCTTGCAATGTCTACATTTTTATCTAGCTTTATATCAGTACCAATCACTGTGCCATTGGGCAACTTTACTCCATTACCGGGAGTAATAAAGTACCCTTTGGCAGTATGTACTACTTGATACTCGCGACCCTGAATAGTGGGGTTATCTTGCATATAGGGCCCCTTCCATTTATCTGGATAACGAAGATTCATAGAGCCAACTTCAGAACCAGCAAATGAAATCACATTCAAAAAATTGATATTATTTTTCTGATGATCAAAATTAATAATACCACAGTCTTTATCAATTGCCTGAAATGCCTGACTTAATACTTGTAAATCCTGCACCACTAATTTCACCATAGTAGCGCGCGATTCGTAATAAAAACTAATTATAAATACTATGCAAAGCACCACTAAAATAACACCACTTACCACTGGTACTGTATATTTCTTGATAGAATCATTCATATCTACTCCTTTTTTTGATAGATCATTAATAATTTAATTGCATCGCCGATCGTACTTCCTGCATAGTGTTACGTGCAACTTCACGAGCCACATGCGTTCCCTGCAACACCATACGCATTACTTCTCCTGGATCTTGTGCATATAAAGCCCGTCTCTTTCTTATTGGCTCAAGTACTTCTTGTAGCACTTCAATTAAATAGCGCTTTACTTTTACATCTCCAAGGCCACCACGCTGATAATGACTTTTTAAGTCTGCCACATGTACCCTATCAGTAGCAAATATATCAAGATAGGTAAATACCGTATTGCCTTCTATGCATCCAGGGTCTTCTACGCGAATATGTGTAGGGTCGGTATACATACTCATCACTTTTTTAACCACCACATCAGCTTCATCTGATAAAAAAAGAGCATTGCCCGCCGATTTGCCCATTTTACCCGTACCATCAATACCGGGTAATCGGGGCGAGCTTGATAATGCAGCAGAAACCTCAGGAAATAGATTAACATTGTATATACGATTAAAGCTCCGGACAAGCTCGTTTGTTTGTTCAATCATAGGTAACTGATCATTGCCAACTGGCACAAGCGTACCCTTTACAATCGTAATATCTGCCGCCTGATGCACAGGGTACATTAAAAAACCAGCCGGTACACTTTCACCAAAAGCTTTTTGATTAATTTCATTTTTTACCGTTGGATTGCGCTGTAATCGATTCACTGTTACTAAGTTAAGATAATAGATAGCAAGCTCTGCAATTTCAGGAATCATAGATTGAATAAATACTGTCGACTTCTTAAAGTCAATGCCAACGGCTAAGTAATCAAGCGCGACTTCTAATACATTTTCATGCACTTTTTCTGGGTGCTCAAAGTTATCAGTTAATGCTTGTACATCCGCAATCATCACAAACTGTTCATGGGTATCCTGCAACAATACTCGTTGCTGCAATGACCCAACAAAATGTCCCAAATGCAACTTGCCAGTTGGTCTATCACCTGTTAATACTATCGATTTATGTGCCATTATGTTCCTTGCCAATGTTACTTTATATAAGTGAGTATCAGTATAGCGGGCGTTATATAAAAAACAAAAGTCACTATAATCTAGCCTGATAACAACCCCCATTACTACATATATACGTAAGCACTCTCAATTGGTCTAGGATTGCACCACCCACCTCTTATATCTTTTTAACCATGCCCCACATTAATTCAAAAAAATAAATTACAATTATAAAACCAATTTATTCTCTTTACTATTCACCTAACCAATTTACTTAATTCTTCTTTATGTTACTTTATTATAATAGCTGTTAACTGTTCTTTGCAGAAAAACTCAGTTAATAGTTTTTGTATCGTATGTAACTGTATAATTAAATGGAGAAATAATGATATCGTATCCTTTCAAGGCAACCCTTGCCTTTTTATTAAGCGCCTGCCACTTTGCGGCCAATTCATCTACGATGCCAAAAAGTAGCCTATTGGACTCAACAACTCACTATGATTTAGACTTATTAAGTAATACTGGGCCCACAGTAAGCAACGCAATCAATAAAACTATTACTAATGGTGGTAAAAAAGCACTTGATGAGCTTCTACTTAACCCGAGCGATAACTCGGACGAACTCATAGCACGACAAGCATCAATTAAGTTTTTTCTTGAACGACAAGCATTAACAGCTGCTCTCAAAGATCAACTTTTGATAGCGGCTCATAATGAATCATCTTTAGAAGAACCCTCTGATGAGCTTGGAAAAAAATCGTTTGAACGTGTTTATTTTTCATCCTCAAGGTTTAAACACTTAAATACCTCAACCTATGGACTTGATCTTGCCTATGTAATGAGTATATGTGCTACCTGCGCACCTTTATTTGAGCATGCCCTTATGCATATTTTGATTGACCTGTTTGATAAAAGGAAAGAACCTAACCTTTTACCTGCGGCCCCCTGCAATCATGGTGGTCCATGTAACAACGATCATAACCATGGTCACCAACACGATGCTCCTAGATCCGCCTGCCCAGTGCCCCATAAAGAATCAACCAGTCCCCACATATATTATATGCTACAAGCAACTCATTGGGGGTTACATCTTCCTCGATTGTACAGTATGGCATGTGATGTTAAGCATCAAGCAGAAATGGTTAAATATGTTCAACATCGTATGATTAAAGTTGCAGATTATATCCATGCAGCAGAATCTATCTATACATTATTAGAAAAAAACAAAGCGGATCAAATTAATTTTAAACCACTGACCGATTTACACCATTTTTTTGGCAAACATCAAACCTGCTCTCAAGATTTTAAACAATTAAGTACCCTATTAAGCAAACAAACGTTCACGGGGCACGCTTCATTATTCAACCATGTAGGCAATGTTCTAGCTGCCCTTGCTCTTTTTAATAAGGTTGAAAAAGAATGTGCAGCCATTACCAAAGCAATCAGCGAGATCGATGTGTATTTAAACATAGCAGAGCTATGTGCACAACAGACATCGCAAGCACCATGGTGCTTTGTAACATTGAGCAATCATGAAAATCCACACATACAATTACGCAATGTCCGTCATCTTTTTGTTCCTAACAGCAGGCCTTTGAATTTTTCTTCAGACGATGGTGCCCATACTGTTATCATGGGTGATAACGGTTCTGGTAAATCTACGTATACTTTCAGCATCGGCCATGCAGTTATTTTGGCACAAACATTTGGCATTGCTCCAGCAGAATCTTGTGTATTGACTCCATTTTCTCACATTTGTACTTTTAGACTTATCCAAGACAATATGCCTGAAGGTATATCCCGTTTTTATGCTGAATGTGCACGTGTTCAAAAAATTATTGATATCATTCAAAGCAATTCAAAGCGGGCATTGGTGCTATTTGATGAACCTTTTACCTATACTACAGCACAAAAGGGATCAGTACGCTTACAAACAATGCTTTCAGATCTTTCAATGTCACGCAAAACTATTAGCTTAGTTGTCACGCATTATCATGACATAGGGGCAACAAAAGAGGGTTCTTGGAACAAGGTTTATCTGGGTGCACGTTAATAATAGATAAAAATACATACGTTAAAAACTAAAATAACAAACCAAAATAACATAAAGCCAGATAACTTATCATGAACACTCGTAAAAAACTTATTATTATTGCTATATTAACCACCGCTTTAGGCTCTATTGTGAGTGTGTATGCGATGGACTATCAAGAACAACATTTAATTGAGCAAGCTCAATGTGCATTAGGGCTTGCTATACGATCTGGAGATACAGATAACGTTATTAAAGCGCTCGAAAATCCGCTTGTAGAGATTAATGGTACAGTATCGGGGCCAAATCTCTTTTCCCATCCAATAGAAACTAATAGAGCAACCCCCTTATCGATTTCTCTTGAAAACAATAATCCTAGAATTGTAGAATTATTAATTGCAAAAAATGCTAACATTGAACAAATTAATTCAATACGTTGGACGCCTCTTGATACAGCTACCATGCGTGCATTTAAAGAAATAACCTGGCTACTTAGTTATGCCGGCGCACAATCGACCATGGAAAAAAAAAATGGAAAAAAAATGGAAACAATAATAATAAAAGCTCGAGAAGCTCGACAAAAAGAACCAGAAAATAGACTTGCTAGAAATAATGCCCTCTATCCAATAATTGCAGTACCCGGCATTATTTCTATAATTAATGCCTATGCTGCTGCATCATATTCTGACATACAAGACTAAATACTAAAATAGCTCGCAGCTACACCGCATAGAGGCTCAATTATTAATCAAAAAACAATAAAAAAAAATTATAAAATACACACTATCAAACAACTGATTATCGCTACTGCTCTAATAACCTCTTTGGGCCCGATTACCCATATACATGCAGGACCTGGAAGCTCACGCCTAGCAAATGCTCAATTACAGGCAGCAAATAGAGGACTATTAATAGCGTCTGAAAGTGGAAATCTTAATGCCGCAATTGAAGCTTTGAGAGCTGGAGCAAACGTTAATATGACTAATCAAAAGGGATGGACTCCATTATTATTAGCTAGCCGAAATGGCAATAGTAACATAGCCGAAGCATTAATTAGGGCCAAGGCACATATTAATCACGCTACTTCTCTCGAGGGATGGACTCCATTATTGCAAGCTAGCGAACAGGGGCATACCGGCCCAGTAGACATGTTACTTAAGGCGAAAGCAGAAGTTAATAGGGCAACTTTCGAAGGACGGACTCCATTATTCATGGCTAGCAGAGAAGGGCATGTCAACATAGCAAACATCTTACTTGAAGCTAAAGCAGAAGTTAATCAGCCTAATTTCAAGGGAGTGACCCCACTATTCCTAGCTAGCCAAAATGGCCATACTGACATAGTAAAAATGTTAATTAGTGCTAAAGCAAAAGTTAATATGGCTGAGCACGAAGGATCTACTCCATTATTATCAGCTAGCGCACAAGGGCATGTCTATATAGTAGACATGTTAATTACTGCGAAAGCAAACATTAATGTGGCTGATCAGGAGGGATGGAACCCATTATTATTCGCTAGCCAAAATGGTGATACTAAAATAGCTGAAATATTAATTAGTGCTAAAGCAGAAGTTGATATGGCTGATCACGAAGGATCTACTCCGTTATTATTCGCTAGCGACAAGGGGAACCCTAAAATAGTAGAAATGTTACTTGGAGCTAAAGCAAAAGTTGATACGGCTAATCTTAAGGGAGCGATCCCACTATTCCTGGCTAGCGAACAGAGACATAGTGGCACACTAGGTATATTAATTGAAGCAAACGCAAACGTTGATCAGGCTGGTCCAGAGGGATGGACCTCACTATTAATAGCTAGCCAAGAAGGCCATACTGACATAATACAAACATTGATGGCACATAACGCAAATCCAAATTGTGCGAGCAATCAGGGCTACACAGCTTTAAGCGTAGCAACATCAGACATATTACACGTGATAGGGCAAGCACGAGCAGCACGGCCTCAACCAAAACCAGAAGAAGAAAAAAAAGAAGAAGAAGAAGAAAAGCCATTAAGGTGTGCCCGACTCGATGTTACAAACTTACCTGTTATGCTCGCTTTAGCTGTGGCAGAAGAACATAAAGGGCATCAACATATGGTTCCGTGGCTTTTGCAATCAGCGCCACAAGCTCGTGAGCAAGCCGGAGATTGCAGTATCTGCGCAGATAGCTTTGTAGATCTTGTTGTCAACAAAGCTGAACTTAGCCGTACACATACAAAATGCTGGCATGTTGTGTGTGATATATGTGAACAAAAGCAAAGGTTGATATGTCGTATAGAGCCACTTACTCAATGCCCGATGGGGTGTCACAAGTCAGATAGACTAGCATTTGAGCCAACAATGGAGCAGGCGCAAGAGTTTGCAGAACTTAAGCAATTATTTGAAAATAGAGCTTGCATGCAAGGGCAACTGCGTTCAGAAGTAGCTAGCAGTGTTGATGCTGAGCCATTAGAAGCAGTGCACAATGCAAGACCGCATGATGGGCAAGAGTGCGATACAAATAAATAAATAAGCTCTATGTGAATCGGAGTGGGTGTAAGAAATTGCATCCACTTCGATTGTGTCTTGTTTTTACTTTGGAGCTCACCACGAATGGGATTAATAGAATTAAAAAATAACCTTTCTCATGAACAGTATTAAAAAAAAGTATCAGGAATAAGCTTTAAAAATAGCCGCATTGCTGAATCAAAAGACAACTATTTGTCAAACGACACACATTAGATTAGGTTAAACATAAAAACACCCTAAAAAAGGAGTTTATACGTGATTCAATACATAAGCATGTACTGGCGAGATGCGATAGAAATAGCATTTTTCTCTCTGCTTTTTTATTATTCAGCATTATGGCTTAAAAAAAATCGCTCTCATAACTTACTCCCCTATCTGTATGGTTTTATACTACTCTACAGCTTCAGTTATGCTTTAGAATTAAATAGCATTACCTATATTTTATTTTACACATGGCCTGCCTTACTAATGCTGTGCATACTCATGCATCAAATAACATTACAGCGTAATTTTGTAGCTCTTAAAAATAATACCTACAAACAACAAGCAAACCCAGATTGGTTGGAGACTTTAATGGCTAGCTCTTTACTTGCCCTGAGCAATAACCAATCTGTCTACTGCCTTATAGAACATACTGATTCTATGCATGCCTTTATAGATACAGAGATAGTATTAAATGCACACCTTAACAAAGAGTTGCTAACACTAATACATGCAAGTAATACATATAATTCTCATAAAATGATATGGGTAACTACGCAAGGCACCATACAGGGCATTAACTGTGTGTGGAAGCTATCTCATAATGGTCAAAGTGCTGAAACTAATAATATGGCTACTGAATGGCTTAATCATACTATTTTACATACTCATACAACCGATGCGAGTGCCTTTTTTGGGGATCCAAACTCGCATACCTTTACTTTAATTACAAAAGACACCATAACCTCCCACCTGAGTGCTC
This sequence comes from Candidatus Babelota bacterium, assembly GCA_026388985.1. Lineage (GTDB taxonomy): Bacteria > Babelota > Babeliae > Babelales > Vermiphilaceae > JAPLIS01. The sequence continues at coordinate 62,001 of JAPLIS010000017.1, forward strand.
ATAACCTATTACAATTATTAATAGCAGACTATTCGCTCTCTCATACCATTGATCAAACCACTACAAGTGCTCGTAGCAAAGCTCACTTAACACAGGAATATATGTATGCAAAATATAAAAATCCTACTCTCAAGCAACGCACCAATTAAAGTAATTTCTTTTATGCTTGGCTTTCTGTCCTGGTTTTTATTGGTTAATTCACATACAGAAACTATCACAAAAGAAGTGCCTTTGTCTTTTTATGGTATAAGCAAAAAATGGATTGTTCGTGCCCCTGAAAAAGTAATGGTGACTTTATCTGGCAAACGCAGTTACCTGCGCACCCTTGATATCAATACATTAGCCCTACACATTAATGGAACAAAACTCAAACCCGGATTGCAACCAATTAACCTATCAACCCATCAATTATTTGTACCTAACTCAATCAAACTGATACACTATATACCAACTACTCTATCGGTGGAGCTCATTAAAAATAATACATAAAAATATATACTTACATACATAGCAGGGAACTTTTTTCTGATGAATAACAATCTTTTTGGCACTGATGGCATCAGAAATAGAGTTGGACAAGAACCTTTTACGCAAAAGCAATTGCAACAATTAGGAAGCGCTATAGCCAGCTGGGCGCAAACCCGATACAACAGTGCTCATCCTGTTGGTGTAATTGCCAGTGATACACGTATATCCTGTTCATTTGTTAAGGCATCCCTATTAAGCGGCATGTTGTTAAGCACTGTAAAGCTCATCGATGTTGATATTTTACCAACACCCGCCGTTTTTGCTTTGTTAAAACAGCATGATACAACATTTAATTTTGGGATCGTTATTTCTGCATCACATAATCCCTATGCTGATAATGGCATAAAATTAATTGATGGACGTACCGGCAAACTAACAGAAATGGATGAAATAGCCCTCTCATCCCTCTATTATCAAACTACCCCAACTCATACGTATACGCAGTTCAGTACTGTTACCCAATGGCCTCATGCCTCTCAAGAGTATAGTGCCGCTATAACTCACTATTTTAAACCAAACATGCTCAAAAATAGAACCATTGTTCTTGATTGTGCTCATGGCGCAACATCTACCGTTGCTCCTTCATTATTTAACCTACTTGGTGGACGTACCATCGTTATTAATAATACTCCGAATGGTACCAATATAAATGATAAGTGCGGGGCTCTTTACCCTGAGTCACTACAACTAGCGGTTAAAAAGCATAAGGCTGACATGGGCTTTGCTTTTGATGGTGATGGGGATCGTGTTATCGCCGTTAACAACAAGGGTGAAATAAAAAATGGTGATGACATACTCGCTCTTCTTGCCACACATCATCGTTATGTTGAACAAAAAACGATAGTAGGCACGATAATGAGCAATGAAGGTTTAGCTGACCATTTACGATTACAGAACAAACACCTTGTGCGTACAGCTGTGGGAGATAAACATATTAGTGCCTATCTGCAAAGAGACCATCTTTTGCTAGGAGGAGAACAGTCGGGACACATTATTATGAATGATTATTTGCCTGCTGGTGATGGCATATTTACGGCCCTCTCTATGTTAGAAGCGATGATTGAAACTAATAATAAAGAATGTGCGACCTTTATCCACTATCCTCAAATCCTTATCAATATACCTGTGTTAACAAAACAAGATTTAAGCCATAAACCTTACGCTGATATTATTGCCGATTATGCAGAACAATTAACTAATGGTAGACTTGAAGTACGTTATTCTGGCACTGAAAACTTGTTACGTGTTATGGTAGAAAGTAAAGATAAAGAATTAGCTTTATCTATTGGTAATCAATTAGCCTATAATCTCAAAAAAAAATTAAGCACTCTCTAGGAGAATATATATGTCTATCTCAAAAATAACTTCACGCATCGGACAGCATCTATCATCCCTTTTTCTAAATGGTCTTTTGACAATTTTACCTATCATCCTCACTATTGCTTTGTTTAATACCTCATTCAAACTGATTACTGGATGGCTACAACCTTTACGAAGACTAACACAATGTACCTGCCTCAATACTATTCCCTATGCTGAAGTGATTCTAGCCATAGTTGCTATTTTTGCGATAGGTGCTTTCATTAAAATAGTCATACTGCGTCCCCTTGTTCATGCTTTTGAACATATACTGTTTCGTATTCCCCTGGTACGTCCCGTTTATTCAGGTATTAAACAACTGGTCGCTGCTTTTAGCTTTCAAAACAAAGTTACTTTTAAACAGGTAGTGATGGTCGAATTTCCTCGCAAAAACATGTATAGCATTGGTTTTCTAACAGGTGAATTATCAGAAAACATATCCCCCAATAAAGATGAAAAATTTTTCAACATATTTATTCCCACCACCCCAAATCCCACTACCGGCTTTTTGGTTATACTCCCAGAAACAAGTATTCACCCTATTGATGATATAACGCGACAAGAAGCTATGACCATGGTTATTTCTGGCGGCATAGTCCAACCAGAACGTTTTATGAAAAACAAATTATAATCAGAGCGCTTTATAAAAAAAATTATAAAAAAAATTATAAAAAAAAACATGAAAAAAATAAGTTTACTAACAATTGTATCTATAGCTTTATCGACACTGATCCCTACTCAATCAATAAAAACTATGGAACAAAATAATAATCCTCAGATATCGGAAAGCAGAGAGAATAACGCGCTCTTTAAAGCAGTCATTGATTACAATGTGCCTGCAGCCATTCGCGCCCTTCAAAGGGGAGCCGACATTAATACACAAAGTTTTAGCTGTATCTATAGACATACACCCCTGCACTTAGCTGTTATGATGGGCCATGATAAAATGGTTGACACCTTAATTAGCCATAAAGCAAATAGTAATATACAAAGTAGTGATGGCTCAACACCATTAATACTGGCAGCCTCAGGTACTTTTGCCAACTTATATATAATAAAAGAGATTATATGTGCGGGTGCTGATATAGAAATTAAAGACCACAATAATCGAACCGCCTTTGAACAGATCAAAACAGATTACGTACGCACTGTATTTTTAAATGCTGTAGCAGAACGAGACAATAAAATAAAAGCACTCAAAGCTCATCTATAATTCAAAAAAACGTGCGTAAAAAAGATCTAACCCTATCGAGTTATCACTATTTTTAAAGCGATAATCTAATCGATACACAAAATCATGTGCTGCCATAAGCTCTGCTTGTGTATAATTACGCCAATCACGGTTAATAAAAGAAAAGGGCAATCGAAATGCTATCTTGCGTGCATCATTATATTTCCGCTGCTTACTCAAATTAATAAACATGCTTGCTCGCCACAACTGTTCTGACCAAAACGCTATCCAAAACTGTGGCGAATAGGCATCCATTACCATCTTCCACTGTATAAAAAATTGATTACTATTTTTTTGAAATAAATACTGACTCAAACTAAACATCGATTGCTCTGGAGCAATAATAACGTTAAGCCATTCTTCAAAAAACTGACTCTCTTTAATACCTAGTGGTATGTAACGCATAATAATACATGCATGTTCAAACGATATATATTCAAAGCGAGTGTATAATTGCTGTATACAATTTTTTGATTGGGAACTGGGAACAATACCAAACCATGTTAATAAAGCCCCAAATACTATTTTATCAACTTTTTCCGGCACCTCTATCAAGGGAAAGTGAGCATTATAATTACTGATCTTATCTGGAGATATATAGGCAATAATGATATGTGGTCCGGTATATGATTGCAGAAAAGCCAAAAAAACAGTGTCTTTTGTACGACTATCAGTCTCTAAGCCGGTTATAAAATAAGCAACACTACAACCCAAAAAACTGGTTGATAAGCGCCCTATAACAAGCTGAATGTCTTCTTGAGCTATATCAATTACTTCAACTGCCATAGTGCGTTGTATCAAAAAACGCAACTGCATAAAAAAAAGAAATGGATACTCTGATCCACTAAACAAATGTACAGATTTTTTTGTAATAGATTCGCTTGTCTGGAAGTCTGCTATAAAACGATAAAAATCAAGTTGCATCTTTGCCACCCTATTCCATTACCATGGCAGGCAATGCTCAAAAGAAATTTATGATAAATGCAAACGATTGTGCAAACTAAATAAAGGAACTCGCTCAGTAGCCACCGTGCTCTCTTTTTTTTCAGCAGCTAGTGTACTCTCTTTTTTTTCAGTAGCCATGCCCATCTTTTGTTGCTCTTTTTCAAACAATAAAAACCATTGGGCAGCCCCATCTCGAGCCATAAGTTGCGCTTGCGTAAAAAGGTTCCAGTCGACAGGAGCTTTTTCTGCTCCTCCTTGAACCTCAACAATTCCTCCTGAACGAGCCATCACAAAATTAAAATCAGCCTGCCCAGAACTATCTTCTTGATATGAAGGATCTACCACGCAAACACCATTTACTACTCCTACAGATACCGCTGCAACTAAATCAGTTAAAAAAGGTTTTTTTAATAATTTAGAAGCAATCCATGCTTCTTGTGCACGCATTAATGCAATAGATGCTCCAGAAATGGAAGCGGTACGTGTGCCTCCATCAGCCTGTAGCACATCACAATCAACAAGAATAGTATAATCTGGCAACAATTTTAAATTAACTATAGAACGCAAAGCTCTCCCTATAAGTCGAGAAATCTCAACGGCACGACCATTATATTTTAATGCTGATGCTTGTCGAGCAGTGCGATCCTGTGTTGCTGTTGGCAACATTCCATACTCTGCCGATAACCAACCACTGCCTTTGCCACGCAAGAAGGGCGGCACTCCTTGTTGTAACGTCACTGTACATAATACCTTTGTATTACCAACTTCAAGTAATACAGCACCGGGGGCATACCCAAATGCTTTTTCATGTATTAATATAGTACGTAACTCACTAAGTGCTCGCCCATCAGTTCTTTGCATTGCGTAATAATCTCAATTAATAAAAATGGTTATTTAGCTTTATCATCTTCTACTAAGCGTAAACTAATTCTGCCTGATACGTCATCATGATCAAGAATATGCACAGTAATCAATTGATCAAGAGCTAAATCTTTGGCATAGGTACGTTGCATGTGACGTGGAATATTAGAAATATGCACAAGGCCATCTACCCCTGGTACTAATTCTACAAAAATACCAAAATCAGCGAATTTACGTATTTTACCTTTGAAGGTAGTGCCAACATCTATTTGACCAGCAAGTACTTTAACCCAACGAATCGCCATTTCTGTATTAGCTTCTGGTCCACCAAAGATTTTTACTAAACCGTCAGATTCTATATCAATAGTCGTTTTAGTAACTTCGATAATCTCACGAATTGTTTTACCACCACCACCAATAATACCACCAATTTTATCAGGCGCTACATGCAATGTCGTCACTTTTGGAACAAGATCAGATAATTGCTCATTAGGCTTGGTCATTACTTTTTGCATTTCACCAAGAATATGCAATCTGCCTTCACGAGCTTGGGCTAATGCTGATTCAAACACTTCGCGAGAAAATCCGCCTTTATATTTAATATCAAGCTGAATAGCGGTAACTCCATCATGTGTACCAACTACTTTAAAGTCCATTAAACCGAAGTCATCTTCGAATCCAGAAATGTCTGACAATACTGCTGTCTGGCCAGTCGCATTTCTAAGTAATCCCATAGCAATACCACCAACCATCTTTTTAATTGGCACACCAGCGTGCATTAATGCCATGGTTGAACCACATGCAGTTGCCATTGATGTTGAACCATTTGATTCAAGCATGTCTGCTACGATACGGATGGTATAAGGAAATTCTTCTTTTGAAGGAAGTACATATTTAAATGATGAAGCTGCAAGATAGCCATGTCCCACTTCACGTCTTCCTGGACCACGCAACATACGCACTTCGCCCACTGAAAATGGAGGGAAATTGTAATGCAACATGAAAGAACTTTTTATTGATTCTCCGGTATCCATAACATTTTCAAAGCGCTGTTCGTCTTGTCCACCACCGAGAGTGACGGTAACCAATGCTTGTGTTTGGCCGCGAGTAAATAAAGCTGAACCATGAGTGAATGGTAATAAACCAACTTCTGTAGTTATCTTACGTATTTCTGTGAAATCACGACCATCAACTCGCTTATTTTTATTAAGAATAAGCTCGGTAATTTTTTCTTTCATGACACTTTTGAAAATATATTCCACAACAGCTGGGATAATGCCTGGTACTTCTAATTCTTGTGTATTTTGAGTTAAAAATTCATCTTTTAATTCTTTAACACGAGAGCTGCGCATTTCTTTATCAGAAACAAAAACAGGCTCTACGCGCTCGCTGGTTAAAAAATTAGCTGAAAGCTTTTCCCATACGCCCCAGTTTTGCCAATCATCACCATGTCCAACTTTGGCCTTACCAATCTCTTTTTGAATCTCTTCTTGCCATACAACAAGTTTTTTAATCGCATCATGAGCACAAAATAAAGCATCGATTAAATCTTTTTCTGGCAATTCATTCATAGCGCCTTCAACCATACAAATACCTTCTTTGGTACCCGCTACGGTTAAATTTGCTTGTGAACGTACGCTGTCTTCATATGTTGGATTCACCACCCATGCATCATCAATACGAGCTACTTCTACTGCGCCAACAGGCCCTAGAAAAGAAATTTTTGAAATAGATAAAGCTAAAGATGCTGCCACTAATGCTATTGTATTAGGAGCGTACCGTTTATCAACCGAATATACGGTAACAAGCACTTGAACCTGATCGAAAAAATTTGCTGGGAATAAAGGTCTAATGGCACGATCTATTAACCGACTAGTTAATACTTCTCGATCAGAAGGTCTTCCTTCCCTCTTATAATACCCCCCAGGAATTTTTCCTGCTGCTGCGAGCTGTTCTTTATAATCAACAGTAAGGGGGAGAAAGCCTGGAAATTCTTTAGATTCTGCTGATACAACTGTGGCTAAAATAACAGTACCGCCATGCTTAAAAAATAAAGAGCCATCGGCTTGAAGTGCAACTTTACCTATCTCAGCCTCAAATCCAAACTCTTCTAATCTAAAATTTTTGACCATTACACTAAACCTAACATTGCTTTGATAACTTTTATAACATATAAATACACTATTTACGTAGACCTAATTTTTCAATGACATTTTTGTAGCTCTGTACGTTTTTGCCTTTAAGATACAGCAAAAATTTCTTTCTACGGCATACCATTCTTAATAGGCCACGTTTTGTACTAAAATCTTTTGGATTTTTAATACAATGACCGTTTAGCTCATTGATACCATGAGTCAACAATGCAATTTGTACTTCGATTGACCCTGTATCATATTCATTGATTTTAAATGTTTGAACTATTGTATTTATTACTTCTTTTTGCAATGCCATTGTATTTAATCCTGTTTTTCTCTATTTTACTATTTTACTATTTTGCTATTTTACTACTTTAATATCTTGTTATTTTTGCCTAAGCCATACGTCTATGTTTTATCAATCACCTTAACTTATCTGGCACCTTACATTATCTGGTAGGCACGAGCGGAATTGAACCGCTGACCCCTGCTACGTCAAAGCAGTGCTCTGCCCCTGAGCTACGCGCCTATCAATAATTATGCTTCCGATGCTGACATTTTAAGTTCTTTCATCGCTTCTTCACGTTCTTGTGTTTCCGCTTTTGTTGCTTGTCTTTCTAAATCAGATAAATCATCTCCAAGATACTTTTCACGGAAAGACCGAATGCCAGTACCCGCAGAAATTACCTTACCAACGATCACATTTTCTTTTAATCCATATAAATGATCCGTCTGACCAAGAGTCGCTGCTTCTGCTAAAATACGTGTTGTTTCTTGGAATGATGCAGCTGAAATAAAGCTTTCTGTGCCTAAAGATGCTTGCGTAATACCCATTAATATAGGCTTAGCCGTAGCTACCTTTTTACCTTCAGCTTTTAACAAACTGTTAACTGATCTGAAATGTATACGATCAATTTTATCCCCAATAGCAAAATCACTGCTTCCTTGATCAACTACACGAACCTTACGAACCATTTGACGTACAATAAGCTCTATATGACGATCGCTAATATCGATTCCCTGCAATCTATAAATTTCTTGTATATGATCAACAAGATACCGTTGAACAACATCAAGACCCATAATGCGAAGCATATCATGCAACACAGGAGCACCAGACGTTAAACGATCTCCAGCACTTAAGCGTTCACCATTCACCACGTTTAATTGTTTGCCACGAGGAATCAAATAATCAAATGATTCTGCGCCAGAAACGACACTTACTTTACGCATACCTCGATGCAAACCACCAATAACAACATCACCATCTATGTCTGATATAATTGCTGCTTCTCGTGGTGCACGAGCTTCAAATAATTCGGCAATTCGAGGTAAACCTCCCACGGTAATATCCTTACTTCGCGATATTTCTCGTGGCATTTTAACAAGCACATCACCAATATTTATCTGTTGATTGTCTGATACACTCAGATGCGAACCACTCGGTAAATAATAGTGAGCTAATTCCTCACCATCTTCATCGATAATGCTGATTGCTGGCTGATATTTTTCACTACGTGTTTCAAGAAGCGTAAAGGTAGACTTATTGGATGCTTCATCAAAACGTTCTTGTACCGTAACACCTTCAATTAAGTCGATAAATTTAACCACACCTGCTTTTTCAGTAAGAATCACTTTATTATGTGGATCCCATTCTGCAAGCTTAGTACCTACTTTAACGGCTTGTTTATCTTGTACATTGATAATCGATCCATACTCTAAATCATATCGTTGCAATTCACGGTTATCTTCTGCAAGAATCACGATTTTCGCCTTACGACTCATTACGATAGACTGTCCTTGATGATTCGTAATAGTACGTATTCCTCGCCACTCAATAATACCTTCTGATTTTGCTTCATAATATGGCTGATCAACCAAACCACTAGCCGTACCCCCAATATGGAAGGTCCTCATGGTAAGCTGCGTTCCTGGTTCACCAATTGACTGAGCCGCAATAATACCAACCGTGGTTCCTATGTCAACATAGGCACCTTTAGATAAATCATACCCATAACATTTAACACATACACCAAATTTGGTCTGACATGTTAACACTGAACGTACCAAAACTTTACTTACCACTGATTCGGCAAATTTTGCAACCATATCTCGATCAACTACATCTCCCTGTTTTCCAATTAATTCACCTTTAACAGGATCTTTAACATCTGTAGCAAGAACTCGACCAAATAAACGATTAGCAAGCTTATAAATAACATCGCCAGAATCTTTTAAATCTTCTAACTCAACATAACCCAAAGTTCTACAATCTTCTGTTATAACTACAACATCTTGTGCTACGTCAACTAAACGACGTGTTAAATAACCAGAGTTTGCTGTTTTAAGAGCTGTATCTGCTTGACCTTTACGCGCACCGTGAGTTGAAGTAAAGTACTCATAAACGGTTAAACCCTCTTTAAAGTTTGACTTTACCGGCATTTCCATAATTTCACCGGAAGGTTTTACCATGGGCCCACGCATACCAACAAGTTGCTTAATTTGATCTTTGGTACCCTTTGCTCCAGACTCAAGCATCATAAAAATAGAGTTAAAAGGCTTAAATGATTTATCGACATTTGAATATACATCTTTATTAATCGATTCAAGCTCTTTATACATAGCATTTGCAATATCAGCAGTAGCATGTCCCCAAATACTAATCACTTTGCTATGACGTTCACCATTGGTAATGATACCATCTATATAAAGCTTTTCAGTTTTTTTAACTACTTTTTCTGCTTGATGAAGAACTATTGCTTTTTCTTTAGGAATAACTAAATCTGATAAAACAAAAGAAATACCACTGACTGTTGCATTATAAAAACCAAGTTTTTTAATCTTATCAAGACAAAGCACCGTAAGATCACTACCAAAACGATAATAAATTTTTTCAATCATTTTGGCTAAGTCGCCCTTACTCACTACGGTATTTACCCAATGAAACAATGATCCTTCTGGTAAAGCTTCAAACAAAAGTGTACGACCAACAGTTGTTTCTACCACTGATTGATCTGCCAAGCGCACTTTAATTCGTGCATGTAAATCAACTTGTTTGCACTGAAATGCACGTACAACTTCATGAACACCAGAAAATACAATTCCCTCACCGAGCGCATTTGCACGAACTTTTGTCATATAGTGCAAGCCCAATACCATGTCCTGAGAAGGTACTGTTAGGGGTCGACCATTTGAAGGAGAAAGTATGTTTTTTGTAGAAAGCATCAATTGTCTACTTTCCTCTTGTGCTCTTTCACTTAATGGCAAGTGAACCGACATGGTATCACCATCAAAGTCAGCGTTGAACGCACTACACACAAGCGGATGAATTTTAATTGCTTTGCCTTCAACCAAAATAGGATAAAAAGCCTGAATCCCCAAACGATGCAACGTTGGAGCACGGTTTAAAAGTATTGGACGACTGGTCACAACACTTTCAAGAACATCCCAAACTTCTGGATGCCCTTCATCAACCAAACGACGAGCAACGCGCATATTTGGCGCAAACTCTCCCTGCAATAATCCCGCAAAAACATATGGCTTAAATACTTCCAAAGCTATTGCTTTTGGAAGGCCACACTGATTTAATTTTAATTCTGGATCAACCACAATAACTGAACGTCCAGAATAATCAACGCGACGACCAAGTAAGTTTTGCCTGAATCGTCCTTGCTTTCCTCGAAGCATTTCACTTAATGACTTGAGCGGACGACGATTAGATCCTCGTACAGCCTGGCCACGACGACCATTATCAATTAATGCATCAACAGATTCTTGAAGCATTCGTTTTTCATTTTTAACAATTACTGACGGTGCTTCAATTTCAAGCAAACGCTGTAAACGAATATTACGGTTTAATACACGACGATACAGTTCATTTAAATCAGAGCTCGCAAAACGACCACCCTCTAGTGGCACCAATGGACGTAAATCTGGTGGCAACACAGGAAGCACATCCATAATCATCCATTCTGGACGCAATTTACTTTGCAATAAACCGTTAACCACTTTAATGCGACGAACTAATTTATGACGTAATGCAACAGATGTTGTTTCGCTATAGCATTGCTTTAAATGTTCATGCTCTAAAGCTAAATCTAAATCTTTTAAAATAAGACGAATCGCTTCGGCACCTATTTCTGCTAAAAATTCAGTATCGCCCGGATGACCATCAATATAGTTTTCATACTCAACGTTAGTCAATAACACTTTACGTGCATAAGGAGACTTACCTTGACGTATCACTATGTAATTATCGAAATAAATAATACGCTCTATATCTTTAACAGCCATATCTAAAATAAGGCCAAAATAACTTGGCATACCCTTTAGATACCAAATGTGTGAAACGGGGGCCACTAATTCTATATGACCCATGCGTTCACGACGAACACGTGATTGAATAACCTCAACGCCACACTTTTCACAGGTGACACCGCGGTGTTTCATTCGACGATATTTGCCGCAATTACATTCCCAATCTTTTTGTGGTCCGAAAATACGGGCACAAAACAGACCATCGCGCTCAGGCTTTAATGTTCTATAGTTAATTGTTTCTATCTTTTTAACTTCGCCATATGACAATGAACGAATTTTTTCCGGTGAAGCTAGACTTACCTTGATAGCATTGAATCGCGTAACATTTACATACTCTTTAAATCGTTCCAATATTCGATTAGTCACTAACGTTCTCCTTGCCTACCTTTAATAAATCAACTTGCAAGCCTAAACTTTGTAGTTCTTTAATTAATACATTAAATGATTCTGGTACACCTGGATCAGGTATTGTACCGCCACGGACAATTGCTTCATAAACTTTATGTCTGCCAACAACGTCATCAGATTTGTATGTTAACATTTCTTGTAATGCATAAGCAGCGCCATATGCTTCTAATGCCCATACTTCCATCTCACCTAATCGTTGTCCACCCTGCTGCGCTTTACCGCCAAGAGGCTGTTGTGTTACCAACGAGTAAGGACCAACAGAACGAGCATGAAGCTTGTCTTCTGCCATATGATTCAATTTCATAATATACATATAACCAACAGTTACCGGTTGATCAAAAAATTCACCGGTACGGCCATCGCGCAATCTATATGCACCATTTTCTGACAAATTCATTTCACGCAAAAGAGGTACAATATCTTCATCTAATTGCGCACTGTCAAACACAGGCGTTTCAAATTTAACCCCATTTTTGAACGCTTTACGCGCAAGATCAGCTAAACCTTCTTTGCCATATGCTTGTTCGTATGCAGCAATAAGATCATCACCATAGTATTGATTTAATAGCTGTTTAACTGCCATATCGCTTTGGCTATCAATATGTTTTTTAAGCGTATCACCCATAGTTTTACCCGCGAAACCTAAAACTACTTCTAAGATTTGCCCAACGTTCATACGTGAAGGCACACCAATCGGATTAAACACGATATCAACTGGCGTTCCATCTTGTAGGCATGGCATATCTTCTCGCGGAATAACAATAGAGACAACACCCTTATTACCATGACGACCAGCAAGCTTATCACCCGCCGATACAGCACGTTTAGCAGCAATATAAACCTTAATCATTTTGATAACCCCTGAAACAAGCGGGTCACCTTTTTTCAACTTAGCAATGCGCTCTTCTTTTAATCCAATTAAAATCCGCAACTGATTTTCATGCGCATCTCGCAATACTCTCACTGCTTCATTCAATTTTTTATCTTTTGCTTTAAGCGTTAACAATGTTGTTAATGATTGCTTTTGCAGTAATGACCTATCAAACATACCAGCATCAACTAAGTCTTTGCCTATTGATCCAGCAGCCTCAACTCCAGCTAATAGATCTACTATTTTCTGCACAATCATTTTTTCAAGAAACAATTCATGATGAACGTTATCAATTTCAAGTTTTTCAACTTGCTTAGCTACTTCTTGTTTGTAACGTTTATCTTTACGAACACCGCCGCGTGAAAATATTTTCACATCAACAATAGTCCCTTCAACTCCAGGTGGTACTCGCAATGACGTATCCCGCACTTCACGTGATTTTTCACCAAAGATTGCACGTAACAATTTTTCTTCTGGAGAATATTGTACGTCACCTTTTAATGTTACTTTACCAACAAGAATATCACCAGGCTTAACACGCGTACCTATGCGGACAATTCCATCTTCATCTAACCCTTTAAGCGCAGTTTCACCGACATTTGGAATATCACGCGTAATTTCTTCAGGCCCTAATTTAGTATCTCGAGCTTCTACGTCATATACATCGATATGAACAGAGGTAAGCTTATCATCTTCTACTAAACGCTTACTTAATACGATCGCATCTTCAAAGTTATAACCATGCCAAGGCATAAAGGCGATTAACAAATTTGAACCTAAAGCAAGCTCATTATCTCTTATAGCTGGTCCACTCGTTAATGCAAAGCCTTCATGAACGATATCGCCAACCTTAACAATCGGTTCTTGATGTACCCATGTACTATGACTAGATAGTAAGAATTTTTTCAAGTGATATGTTTCTATCCCTCGAGCAACCCATTCATCCGAATCATGAAAATTGCTTTCATCAACACGAATAATAATTTTTTCTGATGATACATATTCAACAATACCGCTTCTTTTGGCAACAGTAATACTTCCTGAAGCCTTAACGATGTCTCTTTCCATCCCAGTACCAACAATAGGTGTTTCTGTACGAATAAGAGGAACCGCTTGACGTTGCATGTTAGCTCCCATGAGCGCACGCACCGCGTCATCATGCTCTAGAAATGGAATCAGTGCCGCAGAAACAGAAACTAATTGTTTAGGCGATAAATCAACATAATCAATCTTATCTGCATCAATATCCATAAAGTTACCATCATGTCGGGCAAAAACAGTATCCACTTCAAGTTTTTTCTTACCTGGCTTAACTGAATCTGCTTGCGCTATGTAATGAGTTGATTCTTCAAATGCATCAAGAAAGACAACTTTATCTTTAATAACTCTATTAACAACGGGGCGATAACCACTTTCGATAAAGCCAAGATCGTTCACCACTGCATAAGTAGCTAGTGATGAAATCAAACCAACGGTTTGTCCCTCTGGCGTCTCAATAGGACAAATACGTCCATAATGAGAGGTATGTACGTCACGAACTTCATAGGTAGCTCGATCTTTCATAACCCCACCAGGCCCGAGAGCTGACAATCGACGCTTATGCGCTAATTCTGCGAGAGGATTTGTTTGATCCATAAATTGAGACAATTGTCCCATACCAAAGAATTCTCGCAACACGGCACCTAATGGCTTTACGTTCAGGAAATCTTGCGGCATAAGTGCGCCATGAGTTTCTTGCATCCTAAATCGCTCACGCACTATGCGTTCGATACGCATAAAGCCAAGATACATTTGGTTATTCAGCAATTCACCCACTAAACGAACCCGACGATTACCTAAATGATCAATATCATCTAGCGTACCTTCTCCACGTTCACGTAAGTTCACTAAATAACGAACGGTTGCTACGATATCTTCTCTTGTTAATGACAGAGTATGCTCATCTATAGATAGACCTAATTTTCTATTCATACGAATACGACCAACGCGAGTTAGATCGTAAAAACGATTGTTGAAAAGTAAATTTTCGAAGCGTTCTTTAATTTCTTTTAATGCAGAGCTATCACCCGGCCACAATTTAGTATGCAGCTCTTTAAGTGCCTCCTCAAAAGAATGACACGAATCTTGTGCTAATGTCATCGCAACTGTTGGTTGAAATACATAACCTGATGATTGCACTAAATGAAAAGACAAACTTTTCATTCCAGTAAATATATCAAAATGATGTTCTGAAATAACCTCACCTTGTTCTATCAACACCTCACCGGTTTCAGCATCAATAATGTCTTTACCAACAACGCGATTCAATAAGCTATGTTTTTTTAAAGTAAGATACTCAATACCTTCAGCTTTAAGCTTATTGATCATTTCTTTAGTAACACGACGCCCTACAAAAAATCGCTCTTGCTCTTCAGGGACCATTCCTTTTTCCAACCGTTGACCCAGCAAATTATCATCTACTAGACGGAAAAAAGACCCCTTTTTGCACTCAATAAGATCAAAATCATAAAACTGTGCAATGATTTCATCACGCGAAAATCCAAGCGCTTGTAAAAACGTTGTTACTAATAATTTCTTTTTCTTATCTATACGTACATAAAGATAATCATTACTATCAAATTCAAAATCAATCCATGATCCCCGCATAGGAATAATGCGCGCAAGATAGTATGGACGACCTCGGAAATCTTTAACTTTTTTACTTTGTGAAAACACAACACCAGGGGAACGATGCAACTGACTAACAACAACCCGGTCAACTCCATTAATTAAAAAAGTACCTAAGTTTCCGAGCTTAAAGCTGCCATTTTCTTCATACAAATCACCCATTACCGGAATATCTGAAAAGAAAATGTCTTGTTCTTTAATATCTCGGACTAACTTAGTCCCTTGATCATCAACGGTCCAGCTGATCAGCTGCATTCTGATTTTCAATGGCATTGAAAATGTTTGATCACTCGTACGACACTCTTCAAGTGTCATCGGCAATTGAAGCGCAACTCTTGTTAAGCAGTTAGAACAAATTTTATATTTTGCAGTTTTTTTATCACAATTAGTACACCGATAATCATTAGATAAGCGAGAGCAAGCAGATATTTTACACGAAGAACAATCCCACTGATAACGATTTTCGATACCAGTCAGCTTGCTACACGCACACGCCCAATGTCCCAACTCATAGGTGACATACTCCATAGACATCTTGTCTTCATATTCAATCGGAAATACATCACGTAATACCTTTTCCAATCCGATGAGCTTGCGCTCTTCGGGAAGATAATCAAGTTGCACAAAGTCATTAAATGACGACGATTGAATTTCTATCAAGTTAGGAACTGGAACAATGTCTTTTATCCGTCCAAATGATTTCCGGAGATTACTCTTGTCCATACAGAAGTCTGACATTAAGTCGCCCCTCGCTCTCGCTCACAATAAATAATGATCAAATTTTATTCTTAAATTTTATCCAAACTACGCAAGCTCTACTTTTGCTCCGGCCTCTTCAAGCTCTTTTTTCATTGCTGCTGCATCAGCTTTTGATGCTGCTTCAGCAATAACTGTTGGTACTTCTTCTGCTGCTTTTTTAGCATCAGATAAACTAAGAGTAGGAACAACCTTGCGTAATGCTTTAATTACTTTGATTTTTTCAGAACCAATGTCTGTCAAAGTAACTTTGAATTCAGTTTTTTCTTCTGCTGCTGCCGATTGAACACCAGTAGATTGCTCTGCTGCCGCTGGCATAGCTGCTGAAACACCAAATGCTGCTTCAAGTGTTTTCACTAGATCTGCTAGTTCCAACACTGACATTTTACCAATTTCTTCAATCAACTTTTCACTAGATATTGATGCCATTGCAATCTCCACCCACACATAAAATATTAAAAAATATTAACCCAATAAACCACTAAACAGCATTACTCCTGCTGCTTTTCTTGCTCTTGCCCCTGAGGCCCAGACAATTTCTGCAAATATGCATTCAAAGTCCATACAAATTTCGCTATCGGTGCATTCAATGAACCACATAGTCTTCCAAGTAGCACCTCCCTGGATGGCAATGCCGCTATGCGCTTCACTCCAGCCTTATCAAAAATTCGTGACTCAAAATAACCCGCGATTAAATCAAGAGCTGTATTTTCTCTTGAAAAATCACTGAGCACTTTAGCAACAGCTGGTGATGTTTGATTCACAAAAACAACCCCCACCTGCTCTTTTAAAAACGGCATAAATCCTTCGCCACAGGCAACATCATTTACCGCTCGCTTAATCAAACGTACTTTAGCTACTTTTAATTGCCCACCTTCTTGACGCAATTGTGAACGCAAAGCCTGAGTTTGAGTTACAGAAAGCCCTTTTATACCAACCAAAAATGATGCCGAACTTTGTTCAAAATGTTCGCGCAGCTCTTTGATGGTCAATTCTTTTTGTTGCTTATTCATTAGGATCCCTTTATGAAACTAGTTCGTCAGGGTTAATTAATATCCCCACGCCCATCGTAGAAGACACGGTCATCTTTTTAAGATACTTACCTTTTGCTGCCGATGGTTTTGCTGCAACAAGCGCCTTAACAAAGGCTGTCAAATTTTCTTTAAGTTTGTTAGGCGCAAAAGACATTTTTCCAAGAGAAAAATGCACTATACCGCTTTTATCATTTTTAAAAAATACTCGACCACGCTTAAGATCATCAACAACATCTGCAACATCAAATGTTACCGTCCCCAACTTTTTGTTTGGCAGTAAACCACGTGGCCCTAAAAGTTTTGCTAATTTACCCACAAGACCCATAAGGTCTGGTGTTGCTACTGCATAGTCAAAACCTAACCAGCCACCACTAATTTTTTCCACCAAATCTTCTGAACCCACAAAATCAGCTCCCGCTTTTTCTGCTTGAGTAGCATAATCACCCTTAGCAAAAACAAGAACACGAGGTTTCTCGCCTTTAGCATAAGGCAATACTACAGAACCACGAACAACTTGTTCGCCTTTTGATGCATCTATACCTAAATTAATATCGATATCTACCGATTCATCAAACTTGGCATAGGCTACTTCTTTAATCTTAGCAAATGCTTGATCTGCGGACAGCACTTCACGGTGCTGAACTTTTTCTTGCGCACTTGCATATTTTTTGCCATGCTTCGCCATATTATAGCCCTACAACTTAATCAATAACATCAACACCCATACTCCGTGCACTACCCGCGATAATTTTTTTAGCTTGCTCTATATCGTGAGCATTTAAATCAGCCATTTTTACTTTGGCTATATCTTCAATATCTTTCCAAGATATCTTGCCAACTTTTAATTCATTTGGCTTAGAAGATCCCTTTAAAATATTGATTTTTTTTCTGATAAGTTCCGTAACTGGAGGTGTCTTGACAACAAACGTAAAGCTTTTGTCTTTATATACAGTAATAACAACCGGAACCGTCTCACCTTTTCGATCTGCTGTTTTTGCATTAAATTGCTTGCAAAATTCCATGATCGCAACACCATGTTGACCCAAAGAAGAACCAACTGGCGGACCAGGAGTTACCACACCACCAGGAATTTGTAATTTAATTTGAGCTCTAACCTCTTTTGCCATTCAACACACCTTATCTTTATCGTTTAACTTGATTAAAACCTAATTCTACGGGCGTCATGCGACCAAAAATACTCACCATAAGAGTTAATCGCTCATTTTCCTGATCAACACTATTGATGATCCCAACAAAACCTGCAAATGGACCGTCTTGTATTTCTACTTCTCGCCCTAAAGTAAATTCTTGCACATCCGAACGGACAGAAACTTCACCTTTAATCTGAGAAAGCATTTTGTCAACTTCTTTTTGACGCAATGCCATCGGACTTTTTCCTCCCAAAAAACGCATAACTCGTAAACTTGATGTCGCAAAATTTTCTGTTTCTGGGACCATCTCCATTTCGATTAATACGTAACCAGGAAACAACTGCTGACTTTGCTCGTCAACCGCCTGAAAAACCTTTTTGAATTTTGCTGAAGGAACTAAAACCTGACCAAATTGATCAATCAGATCCGATCCATTAATACGTTTGACCAGATCATCTTTAACTGCCTGTTCGTATCCCGCGTATACTTGAAGAACGTACCAACGCTTCATCTGATTATATTCCTATTTGATCTAATAAGCACCATATAGCCTCAAAACATACTGTGCCAGTTGCGATAACCCTAAATCAATTACAAAAAAGTAAATTGCAAACGCACATACCAGAAGAAGGACCACAATTGTTGAACCTTGAAATTCATCAAATTTGGGCCACACAACTTTCAGCAATTCTGCACGTACTTCATGTAAAAACTGCATCACTACTCCTAATAATTGAAAAGTTTAAAACATTAGACTCCCCATTTTTACCTTGAAACCTGGCAGGCCAGGAGGGATTCGAACCCCCAACACACAGATTTGGAGTCTGCTGCTCTACCGTTGGAGCTACTGGCCTACAAAGAACTTATTTCGTTTCTTTATGTTCATGATGCTTGCGGCATCGGGAACAAAACTTTTTCAACTTCAAGGTACCAATAGTTCTACCTTTACCCACCACCTGAGTATAATTACGCTCTTTGCACTCAGAACATACTAAATGGGTGGTTATTCTATTTTTTGCCATAAATATCCAAAACTTATTCAGAGAATTTTTACTTAAAACACCGCATTTCGAAACATCATACTTTTTTGGAGCCCGCGACCGGATTTGAACCGGTGACCTCTCCCTTACCAAGGAAGTGCTCTACCGACTGAGCTACGTGGGCACAAACACTATAATCCCTAGCATGATACATATCTAGATTAAATCAAATTGTAAAAAAGACAAGAATTTGTCGAAAATATGCACCATATTATTTTTTTTATAAAAAATGGAGCTGGCGGCCGGATTCGAACCCGCGACCTGCTGATTACAAATCAGCTGCTCTGCCAACTGAGCTACGCCAGCGTACATATCAAATTTTGGAGCGGGAAACGGGGCTCGAACCCGCAACCTACAGCTTGGAAGGCTGTCGCTCTACCAATTGAGCTATTCCCGCATTAACTGGTGGCGAGAGCAGGATTCGAACCTGCGAAGGCTGAGCCAACGGATTTACAGTCCGTCCCCTTTGGCCGCTCGGGAATCTCGCCAGCAAAAATTAGCACTTTCACTATACGTTCACCATAATAGTGTTTTTTTGCGAGTATTTCAACTTAAATCTTGGCTTTTTTGCTGACTACTTTCTCTCCACTGCAGATTCATCCTTATATTTATACCCATAAGTAAAAAAATTATCAAGCAGATTCTAACCAATTTTGCAGATTTCTACTTTTACTCCCCATTTTTCCCCTCTTTATTCTATCTTTACCCCATTCAGAACTGAGCACGAGTTGCCAGCAAGAATTTAATTGCCAAATATTAGTTCTCACCATTTCACCTGTTTTCTTTGAAAAAATATCTGCTATTATTAACAATATAAGATTTATACTAAATACACTTTGCTAAGTATAGCTAACTATAAATAGATATACGTCTAGATACGCATAAGAATAAAAAATAAAAAAAATATATATAAATACTGATATCAAACCCCTTTCTTTCCAGGAGCCTTTTATGAACAGGATATACTCGAGCACACAAAAGCTCAGCCTCTTTATACTGCTTTCTCTGCCATTCTCTACTTTTACGTATGATAAAAAATATATGGAAGAAGTTCAGAATAGCAACATTAACTCATTGGGCATCCGGCCAGAAAAAATCACCCCACCCGAAGTTATATATGGCAAAGATGGAGTCATTAGCGTATATAAAAGTATTTTTAAACCAAGCCCATTTATTTTGCCAGAATTAAGTAAGCATGAGCAACGCGAAATCATTTTTCAAATAACAGAACAAAACACATACGACAACTATAGTACCATATCAGCTACAACAGCAAAAAAAATGGATCTTATTGCTAACACTGGTGAAAAATGTGGCGACCACTTAGCGCATCGCATATCAACCATAATTGACGATAAAAACAAAGTAACCCCATTAATATATACCGAAAGCGGCAATTGCGCATTAGCTAAAAAAATCAGTCAACCAAACACCGATATAAATACGCTGACACGCAGACAAAACATCACTAAAGCATGTATGGCTAATAGTAAGCTACATGCTGACCTAACATCAACACTACAAATCATGGGTAGCGCAGAAAATCACTTCTTATCATTCTACGCAACTCAGTATATTAATCCTGCGCAGATTAAGCTGTTTCATCACTGGAACACATGGCCATTTACTCGCTTAAATAATAGCGCTGACGGTCTTGAAATAGGTCGCTATGTTGGTCACGCCTCACAGATATTCGGAATATCTCTTTTTTGCACGCGCTTTATCCGTGGTTATGTAAAGAGAATGGCCCAGATGAACGGTGATAGTGGCCTAGAAGAGATTGACCAATTCTTTAACAAACCCGCCATGAAGGCGGCACATTACGCTTGGAATATGTATTTCTTATCGATGCAAGTGCCTTTTATAAAATTCAATAAAGAACTACTTAACTGCGTACAAACCCAACTCATTGGTGCTGCCAACTATGTAAATGGCGCAAAACAACTCTACAATCTTGCCTCTAAAAACTCAGAGATTGCAAGCAACCTTGAATCACTTAAAGAATTAAAAGCGTTAGTTCACCGAACAAAAGAACACTCTCCAGAATTTAACGAACTTATAGAACTGTTGGGTACTGACACCTTTAAAGGTGAAGCTTCATTCTTTTCTATGACTGGCCGCGTATTACGTGCGTACACACTCATGAATACCGAATCGGTGAAAAAAGAGTTTGCTGGCGTGGTGAATGCGGTTGGCGAATTAGATGTTTATGTAGCTTTGGCTCATAAAATAAACACTACTGCTCCCAACGAAGTCCGTTACTCTTTTGTTGAATTTGACACCACTAGCACTACCCCATACATCAAAGCAACCGGCCTGTGGAACCCATTTGTTAATGAATCACAAGCAGTCACCAATACGATTGAGTTGGGTGGCGCAAAACCACGCAATATCGTATTAAACGGACCAAATACGGGCGGTAAATCAACTATTGCAAAAGCGGTTTTATTAAACACTATCTTGGCTCAAACATTTGGTATTGTTGCAGCTGAAAAAATGGTTATGACACCGTTTGGCAACTTAGACTGTTACTTGAACATGACTGACGACACAGCAAGTGGCGTATCGGGACTTAAAGCAGAAGTTAACCGTGCAAAAGAGCTTATCGAGAGAATCAAAAATCAAGGTAACGCCTTTAGTTTTGTGGCATTAGATGAAATCTTTACGGCAACATCACCGGATCAAGCTGAAAAATTGGCTGTTTCATTTATTACCAGCCTAAGCTTGGAACCTAACTGTCTCTTTATTAACCCTGCACACTTTGAAGGTAGTGTTCAATTTGCAACACAATCTCCAAACTGCAGAACGTGCCACATGGCAGTAATCACTGACGCGCAAGGCAAAGTATTGAAATATACATACAAACTTGCTGAAGGCCGATCTCATGTTAAAAACGCTGCACAAGTAGCGCAAGAAGGCATGGCAATTAACTGGTAATTCAAGAACTTAAACGCGAACGATTAACAAAGCCCCGGCATATGTCGGGGCTTTGTTGTTATGTTATATCTCTGTCGAGTTGTACGGTAGATGGTTCGAGGCTCACTTGCGTTCGCACCTCACCACGAACGGGATTAATAGTAATTTTTACAATAAAAAGTGCTTTTCTAAATGACAAATAATAAGCACTTATCTAAGTACAAACTGCTTGCTTCACGTTTTACTAAAATCTTATTTTGGGCTTGAAGCTTCTAATGAACAGCGGCTTTTGAAGAAACAAAGATCATTAATCCTGGGTTCCCGTTTTCACGGGAATGACGTGGGAGGCAAGTCTATTTTGCTAATTGCGAGGATGACGTAGCAGAACGCATATCTCATTGGCAAGGACAACGCAGGAGAACGCATATCGCGCTGGCAAGGACGATGTAGGAGGCAAGTCTATTTTGCTAATTGCGAGGATGACGTGGGAGAAGGCACTCATAGTTTTACGTGGACATGTATTTTTAAAAAATTAAACCCACGATATCCTGATTCCAACTGTTTGTTGCAAATTTTACTAAAAAATATCGTTTTTAGTTGTTCAGCTTCTAACGAACAGCGTTTTCAAAGGTGGATGGTTCGAGGCTGTCTCCCGGGAGTGTCAGACGCGTTCTAGCGAACAGCTTTTGATTAGTCGATAAAGCAAGCAAAGTATTTAATATTTTAACAACTAACTTTTTACAAACCAACGTATTAATTGTTTGCACGAATAAGATGGATTCCCGCCTTCGCGAGAATGACGTTGGAGAAAGCCCTTTTCATGAATCTACAATGATGGCATAGAAGAAAGCCTTTTCCACAAATCGACATCGTTTTTAGTTTTCAAGCTCACCAGGAACGGGATTAATCGCAATTTTTCCAATAAAAAATGCTTCTCTAAGTTAGAAATAACATGAAAAAAATGGATCTTCATTTTCATGAAGCCCTACGGACGAGAAGGCAATAATTGTTTTACGTGGATACGCACTTTAAAAAAAATCAAACCCACAATATTTGGGTCTCGTCTCGAACAGCTTTTTTAGGGGCCAATTTACGTTTTTATTATCATGACTCGTTTATCAAGATCTGGGCAATAATCGATACTTACGTGACACACATTATCAAAAAATAAAGGGGCTATAATATCTGGCCATTCAATAAGCGCTACACTATTTGGTGCGTATAGATACTCATTAAAGCCTGCCTGGACAAAGTCATCAACTGACTCAATGCGATATAAGTCAAAATGGTAAAACGTGCGCCCTTGGCTGTTTTTATAGAGATTAACATAGGTATACGTAGGGCTGGTGATGGTTCCTTTAACCCCACACGCACGCAATAGCGAACGAACCATCGTTGTTTTTCCCGCACCTAACGGGCCGGTAAATGTCATGATTGCAGCTTTTTTGGCTATGCTTGCTAACTCAACCGCAACAGAATCTACCTGATCTAACGAGTATATAATTTTTTTTTCTTGATTCATGATAAGCACTTATAATTTTTTGAAAATTTTTAACAGACGACGATCATTGCGCGCTAATTTATTACGTGCATTTTCTATCTTAGATATACGGATATCTGCCTGCTTAAGGGTTACATGCTCTGAAGCTTGCTCCATATATTCATCAAACTCAGTCGATGAATCGTTATGTAATTTCACAATACCATTTTCACGGCCATTTGCACGATTTTTTGATCTCTGCTGTGCGACAGTATCTGTATCGTTATTATCACTATTAATCGTATCTTTAAACAAAGCATAAAAACTGCTTGAATCAATAGACGCAATCCCTTTGTCTGATGCGATGCTATTTAATTCATTATCACTTGAAACCAGCACTATCTCTTGATTCTTATGTTTCTCAAGATAGCTACTAATATAATCATCTGCTGTTTGGCGGGCACCCGAATACACAACCTGTACCGCTGCGGTACGCTCACTGTGCGGCCATTCATGTGGCCCGCCATCAAATACAAGAACTATCGTATGCTTTTTATGAAAAGCATACCTTCCAAGCAGTGTAATAAATACTTTACACTCTTGGGCACCAATAACATGAGTAGTTATTACCTGCTTGAGCACATTATAGCCATCGATAACAATAATCATCTCTTAACCATAACATGCTTACTGCCTTTATTATTACTTCTTTTTTGGAGCTGTTGTGCCAGCACCAATACGGAATACACCAGTACCGCATGCAGGACATACACCCTTAGTTGCCGGTTTACCATTTTTTAAAGTAACAGCCTGTGCATCTTTCATTTCAACTTTTTTACGACACTTTACACAATATGCTTCAATTTTGTCTGCCATGAATATAACCTTTCTGTTAAACAATGATATAATTTAGCCTCAGAATACCCGATCGCACAAAAATACACTACCTTATTCCATTATTTTCATATAAATAGCATAACAATTGCAAACATGTGCAATAAAAAGTACATTAAACATGTGTGTAAAAGACATAATCATTAAAATTATGGTCCGGCTATGTCAAAACTTATTCAAATGCGTCGTCGTATTAAAGCAATAGAAACTATAAAAAAAGTAACTCATGCTATGCGACTTATATCTATGTCGGCTCACTCTCGGCTTAAAAGCAAGCAACATGCGCTCGCCGAATATGTAACTGCCATTGAGACTCTTTTTCAAAAGGCATTACATGGCAGCTCTGCATGGACCAATCCCATAATACAACCACCACCAACAAGCACTAAAACATTGATTATTGTAGTTGGATCACAAAAAGGCTTGTGCGGAAACTTTAACAACACACTATTTGCTCGCTTTAATGCACACACCAATATGGGCATGCACGAAAATATTGCACTTATTGCTGTTGGTAAAAAGGCAACTGATGAGCTCAAAAAAAGCGCTCCTCATGCACTTGTCGAAACGTATGAACATTTTACAACGAGTACGTTCTTGGCTATTTCTCACACATTAATTAAACATATAACCACACAAGAAACACCGTACGCGCACGTTATTATGTGGAGCAATGTAGCAAAAAGTTTTTTTATACAAAAACCTCTTCAAACAAACCTCATTCCCCTTACTAGTGGGCCACATGCATTCACCAGCAGCGGCTATCAAGAAGAATATAGAGAAGAATATTCGGCAGAAGAAATAATAAATACCCTTGCAATGCAATGCCTTGAAGCCCACATTGAACGGTTACTGTTTGAATCACTGTTGGCCGAACAAGCCGCCCGCTTTATTTCTATGGACGGCTCAACTCGCAATGCACAAAAGTTATTGGATGAAACACGACTACAGTATAACAAAATTCGTCAGGCAAAAATAACCAAAGAGCTCACCGAACTCATTGGTAGCTTTTAACTATTTAAATGCTCATTTTTTTGTGCAAACGGGGCAATAAAAGAAGCATGTTTATTCTTGGTTTTTACCGATATGCGCGCGCCCAGATGTGCTAATTTTTCATCTAATGCGTCATATCCTCGATACCAATGCTCTATGCCTGTTATTGTTGTAGTACCTTGAGCCACTAATCCTGCCAATACTAAAGCGCATGACCCACGAATATCTGACGCAATAACAGAAGCTCCAAACAATCCATCAACACCTGTTACGGTTGCCTTATTATATTCAACCTTAATAATGGCACCCATTTTTTCTAACTCTCGTACCTGCAAAAATCGATTTTCAAACACTGTTTCTTCAATAACACTTGTTCCCTGCGCTATGCATTGAGCAGCCATCATCGGTGCTTGCAAATCAGTGGGAAAACCAGGAAATGGCCCTGTTTTAAATGAAACCGCTCGAGGCCTACTGGTCGCTTTAAAAGAAATACCCCTACCGTCATTACCAGCCTCAATCGAGTGCCCCATCTCTTGCAATTTAAGCAAAAAAACATCAAGAGTACTCACCTGTATATCTGGTACATATACCTGACCGCCTGTCATTGCTGCCGCTAACAATAGAGCACCAGCTTCTAAACGATCCGGAATTACCGCATGTGTTATAGGAAGTAATACATCTACTCCTTGTATCTCAATAGTTGCTGGAGCATGAACAGCTATAGAAGCTCCCATTTTTTGCAAAACGGTAATTAAATCAAATACTTCTGGCTCTAAAGCAGCATTAATAATGCGCGTTGTGCCACGCGCAAGTGTGGCGGCCATCATACTATTTTCAGTGGCACCCACACTTGGATACTCAAGTATAATCGTGCATGCTTTTAATTCATGCGTTTGTGCTTTTAAAAAATCAGCATCTTGCTCTATCTCAACACCCATTTTTTCAAAATTTCTCAGGTGATAATTAATAGGGCGTGAGCCAATAACGCAGCCACCCGGAGACGCAATATCTGCCCGCCCAAAACGTGCCAATAAAGGCCCCATCACCAAAATAGATGCGCGCATTTTCTTCATAATAGCAGAATTAACTCTCCATCTATTGATACCAGAAGTATCAATGGTCAACTGATGCTGAATTTTGTCAAATACAACTACTGCACCAAGTTGTTCTAGCAATGCTATCATGTGCACAACATCTGCCGACAATGGCACATTAGTTAATACCGATGTGCCACTTGTTAAAATCAGTGAAGCCATGGTTACAAGAACTGCATTTTTAGCCCCTACCAAAGGTACGCTGCCGTGTATATTTAGTGATTGTTCAATTTCTAGATATGCATCAACCATTCAAAAGCTCCATATAAAATTTCACCTATTTACTCTGTACCATTTATTCAAGATGAGAACGTAACATCCATGCTATTTTTTCATGCATTTCAATTAATTCACCTAACATATTTACCGTGCCTTCATCATGCACAGCTGCAGCCTGTAGACTATATTCACGAATCAACCGTATTATTAATTCATGATCAACCAGCAATTGGCGTATCATACCCATATCATCTGGATTTTGGCCCGGCTCCTCTTGCACGCTTGCTTGTGCCGCAAACTCTTGCAACGTCCCTAATGACAAACCCCCAAGAGCACGTACACGTTCAGCTACGCGATCAGCAGTAGACAAAAGCTGCTCATACTGCTTGCCAAACAATTCATGAAGTGGCCCGAAGTGCTTACCCCGAATGTTCCAATGAAACTTTAATGTTTTTGTATACAATACGTATTCATTAGCCAAAAGCGTATTAAGTGTTAATGCTACATCTGATCGTTGTTTTTCATTCAAACCTATTGATATCATACAATTCCCTTTTGAATATTGAGTATATATTTCTACATCTTCACTTTTCTCTTGTTATCTGCACTTTTTACACATGCAATTACAAGCGTCTCTCAGGATACCTATTTTTAAAGCATTATAGCAAGAAGCAACTTTATTTATAGCAAGAGGCGAACTTATTTCAAACTACCTACACTAGCAATTTTAATTGCAAAAATAGTTTCAAGTTGACATAACTATACAAAACTATATACTCATAGTGATAAGCAAAAATATAATTAATTGCTAAAAATACAGGTGAGTGCCATGAAAAACAGATTATCACGCATTTTATTCACATTAAGTATTATAACTAGCTATAGCACAGGTATGTTTGGTGCAAGCAATCCGCCTAAACCGCCTGTCGACATAGAAAACAAAGATGGCTACACCCCTCTTATGCTTGCTGTCAAAAAAGATAAAATATCCGACGTGAGACGATTAATCAAAGCTAAAGCTGATGTAAACCATACATCAGCAAATGGCCTTACTCCTCTTATCTGCGCTGCGCAATCGGGACATATAAATAATGTAAAAATATTATTACAACATAAGGCAGATCCAAATGCAAGCGAGTTCTTAGGTAATACTCCCTTGATGTATGCAATTGCTCATAATCAAGTACCGCTATGCAAAGTGCTTGTTGAAAGTAAAGCAGATAGAGAATTAAAAAATAAATATGGAGATACCGTACTTGATTTGGCAAGAAAATCAGGCAAAAGCGATCAATTATTGCGCTATTTATTCAATCCCGATGAACAAAAAGATACGTATTCTCAAGGGTCTAACGATAGAGCCTTAACGTATATTCAACAAAATAACATTAAAGAATTAAGCAGACTAATAGCTGAAAACAATATTGATGTTAATGCTGAATATACTGATAAAACAACACCTTTATTCGTGGCTGTACATATGGATAAGCCCATCATAGCCAAAATGCTTCTTGAAGCGCAGGCTGATCCTAATCATCAAAACACCTTTGGCGACACCGCTTTAATGTTGGCCGCCAGTACAAACAACACAGATATAGTGGAATTATTGCTTACTCATAACGCTAATCCTCATATTTTAAAAAAAGATGGCTTTACCGCTTTATTGATAGCAGCGCAAGAAGGGCATATAGATACAATAGAAATATTCCTAAAACACGGATTAAACATTAACAATCAAGAAAATCGATTCAAAGCATCAATGCTTATGATGGCCGCTGAACATGGCCACCTTCCACTCGTTAATTACTTAACAATGAACAATGCGGACATTAGCCTTGTAGACAGCGCTGGCAATAATGCATTTACCATTGCAGTAGGTGCTAACAATCTTCTTATAGCACAAGAACTGTTCAATGCTGGAATAAAAACAAATAAGACTTTTGATATCTTTATGGGCAACAATAATGGAGACAATGCATTAACAATAGCTATTCAAACCAAAAATACAACAATGGTGGCATTTTTATTGGATACAATAAAAAAAAGCGATCAAGCCCCTTTTAATTATTATATCAATCTTAATATAAAAAAGGCTCTCACAAAAGCTGTCGCCAATAATTATGTTGATGCAACAAGGATTTTACTAGCCAAAAATCCTATTCATCAAAAAGATGCACAATTGCTTTATTCACACGCAATAAAAAATAATTTTACCCAAATAGCGCAGCTACTCAAAACTTACTTACCAGATGAACCAGAAGTACCTGCCCATGTTGATCAAAAAGCAACCTGCTCTGGTCCCGGGTGCGACAAAGAAGGCCCACAAAAATGCGTTCAATGCGCAACAGTATCTTACTGCTCTAAAGAATGCCAAACAGCTCACTGGAAAACGGGGGGGCATAAAGCTGTGTGTCTGTCTTTAGGCGGAAAAACATCTGTAGCCTCAAAAAAACATGAACAGAATTCTCAAACAGTTCTAACACAAGCTAGCAAACCTAAAGAAACAGAAGACTCAAGCCATATGGCTCTCTTGCTCGCTGCACAGCAAGAAAAAAAAGCACAACAAGAAGCTGAAAAATCTGAAAAATCAAAAAAACTTGTAGCTCTATTACGTGATTTTAATCCTGAAAATACTATAGAACGGGCTCATTTAAAACGTCACATACAAGATGGATACAGACTTCATGGTGAAGATATAAAACTCTATAAAACAGAATATGAAAAAGCGGAAAGTCTACTTTTTC